>JASHOD010000144.1 GCA_030041295.1 Nitrososphaerales archaeon | reverse complement strand
GATTCTTGCCAAGAATATGATCACCTGACTCTTTTCCGCGCCATCCCAAATCCTCGCCGATGTCTTTCTAGCGGAATCTTTTGATCAGCGCTGTCTCTCACATCATGCCCGGTCAAATGCAGGAACACGTCTTCTAGGGTCGGTTGAAGATTCTCTATCGAAGTGATACGCCCATTCTGTCTCCTTACCGTGTCGATCACGGTATCAAATGCATCTTCCCCTCGGGCAAGAAGTCGAATCTGGGTGAGATTATCTTGTGAGACCGTCTGAACACAGGTAAGAGACTTGATTGACTCCGTGATGTTAAGCGTAAGATTCGCAATGTCGAGCTTAAGTACCGCGGTGTTTTCACCGGAAATCTTTCTCTTCAAATTAGCTGATGTGTCCAAAGCCACGACTTTGCCGTGGTCAATTATCGCAATACGATCACATAACATATCGGCATCAAGCATGGTGTGGGTCGTAATGATTATCGTAGTACGGCGTTCCCTGTTCAATTTTCTAATGAATTCCCGTATCTCGACGGAAGATTGAGGGTCTAGTCCCAGAGTAGGCTCGTCTAAGAAAAGAACCTCGGGCATATTGAGTAACGCGCGGACAACATTCATCCGCTGTCTCATTCCCGTTGAAAATGTTCCGACCATTGTATTCTTGAACTTGGTAAGTTTCACAAGCTCCAACAGTTCGTCTATTCTCTCAGATAGTTCTCGGTGTGGAATTTCAAAGAGATTTCCAAAGAACCACAGATTTTCTCGCGCAGTCAGGCGATCATACATTATCATCTTCTCGGAAACGATTCCAATCAGTTTGCGAACTTGATTGTCGGATTTCACTACATCAAATCCTCCAATAGACGCAGTGCCACTTGTTGGCCTTGCAAGAGTCGAAAGAATTCTTAGGGTTGTGCTCTTGCCTGCACCATTTGGTCCTAGCAGACCAAAAATTTCACCTGTCTTCACATCAAATGAGATTCCATCGAGTGCGGTAAAGTCTCCGAATTTCTTTGTCAAGTTCTCGACTTTTATCATGGCATCTCCTTGCTTTAGCTCTTCCATCTGTTTCTGATCAATTAGGACATTCATGCTCAATTTTATCGCCGTGCTCGATTTACGAAACCTCTAACGAAGAGAGAGTCCTCCCCTTTAGCTGCTCAATCTTCCTCTTTGTCCACTCGAGATGTCTTTCTGAAAGCATGATATGCTCTCTCAAAATATACTCGACTTGCTCCTTGGAAAGCTTGTCAAGATTGGACTCGAGCATTTCTTCCCAGGTGATGAACTGCTCCCTACAGCCGTCAACCAAGAATCTTTCACTCTGCTCAGGGCCCAAGAACTCGATGAAAATCTGTCGCATAGATCCCCACTTGAGACCTGCTTCTGCGAAGCGCTGCTTGATCTCTTCTACGTACTTTATCCCTTTGCGAGTGATATGATAAGGATGATACTCGCTCGCTATTCCCTTCTTTGCAGTTGCCGATTTGATATATCCTTGTGATGCAAGCTTCTTAAGTAGTGGATAAATGGATCCTGCCCCAGGACTCCAAGCGCCTTTTGTCTTAGTTTCTATCTCTTGGAGAAGCTCATACCCGTGCGCTGGCTTGATTGAGATCCTGTGAAGTACATAATAACTTAGTATTCCTCTAGGGGCTCCTTGAGGGTGTATGAACGGACCGCTGCTCGTATCTCTCGGCAAATTGTCGTTTCATCATCGCATATTGTATCCAGTATCGGATGCGATACTACTTAAGGCCTGGGCAGATTCTCAATTTTGAGAATGATTTTGCCTTTTTTGAGAACCTGAGTTACAGTGCTAGCTGAAATCAAACGAGCTTTTTTTATCTGAGTGAATCAATCCACTGTTTTTCCTTACAACAGATAATAGCAGATTTTCTCATTGCAAAGTGCCTAAACATATTCAAATACCGAAACGCAAACCCTCATCTGTTAGGGGTTGAATGGATAAGGAGGTTTCACTTATCTTCAATATCGAAAGAAGAAGCGAACAGATTAGGCATGTCGCTTATGGAGGCAGAAGTGCCAGAGGACGTGATCCAGAGGTCGCTTCTCTTTTACAAGATGCTGGGGAACTCAGCAAAAGCAGGTTTCAAAATAGCTCTTTGCAGTTGTAAATGTCATGTTTGCTCTGAGATCCTACAAAGAATTCGTGACGGAAATTTACGCTAGTACTGCTGATTGTGTGAAACGATAGAAAGAAAAAGTAGATCCTTATCTTTCGCTTTCTTTATGCAAAGAGATTTACCTTCTTCGTAATCATCTAGGAATCTCGTTCTTTCTCTTCGTAGGTGTCAGATTTTCACGAAATCTTGAGATCAAAGAATCAGGAGAGCGTTCAAGTTTCAAGGAGATTTTGATTTCATGATAGTGCCAAAGGACAGCTTCCCCCTTGCCCATCAAATACCATCTCTCATTATCTGAATTAATCAAGCCGCGGCCCATGAAACGCAAAAGGCAGGTTTGTATTTCTCCTTCATCAAAAGAAGGAAGAACGCGTCGGAATCGCTTGGATATCTCTGCCGTATCAAAGCCTCTGCAGAGATCGAGAAGCTCCGCGCTCTCATCCATGTTTAATTCTCTATGTCCGCCCTCATTACTAGACGTCGCGAGAGATTTCAGCCTTGGCATGTCTTTTCTCAACCATTCCAGATTGCGATTCCGCTAACCGCACTCCTCCCTCTGTAGATAGATCTTAGCTGGAGGTTGAATAAAAAGACTGAATACGATTGTCAAAATTGATAACACAAAACAACAGCTCTATTTCAAATCCCATGCTTCGTTTCCTTGTTAATAATAAAGGAGGACTTGGCAGTCATTGCTTTTTATATTCCCAATGGAGGCACGGATTTCACCGGCGCGGGATTCAATATCTATCTATGGTTCGATTCCTTGGCAAGAACGTTGGAAGATATCATCATTCATTCCTTCTTACATTCTCAATGGGGCGAGTGAATTCACCGGCGCGAGCGTCCTTAATGAACTACTTTCAAACAAAGGCTTTACTTTAGGGCGTAACTAACAAAGAAATCGCCCGGGAATTTTCATTCTTTACCTATACTAAATAGTTCAAAGTTAATTTCTAATCATATACCCTCTACCTGGGGCCCGTCTGTATCGGCGCGCACGTCCTTAAGGAAGACCTTACGAACCATGGCTTTGCCAGGATGCTATCTGCGTCGGTGAAGAGGGAAAAAGGAAGAAGGACAACTCGGGAGAATCCTCCCCCCATGAGTTCCAGAATAACAAATGAGAGATTACAATTATTTCATTATCTACAGATTATTGAATAGATGAACCGTATTGAAACAAATCGAAAGCTATGCATCATCGGTTCTGTTTCATCATCGGGTGAAAAAAGAGAGCATTTCATTTTGTTGATAAAGAGAACACGTGTTCTTTACGATAGAACTACATAGAACGAGAAGGCATTATTCACATATCAGATAGACCATTGAAAGCTCTAACCAAGACAGTAATCGTAATTATTCCAATAGCCCTGTTCTTGCTTTTCTTCCTTCTTGTGCCAATAGTCTCGTTTCGATGCCTCGCTTGTTCTGGAGGAAGCTATTCTGGGACGACTTCGCTCTCGTGTGAAGTGTTTGGCTCTGGCGAAGTCCATAACACTGCCCCCGGTAGCGGATATTATTGATCTAATGATAGTAGTAGTGGGCCAAACATTATGTCCTGGACCTATAGGGATCATTTTCATATCGTCTTACTATGACCTCTATTTCACCCGATTTGAAACGACCTATCAAATCGCCCGATAAAGAAACGATTCTGCTTCACCTATCTTACTTGAACCCCCTTTTTAGATAGCTTGTACCTACGTACGCACGCAAGGGCAGGAAAAGGAGTCTTTGGCTTTCGTTTTTGGAAATAAAAAAAGAGTATTCGGGAACAGATGACCGCAGATAGTACTTGGCACCAGACGGATTGGTTAATTGCAGAATTTGGTTTTTCGGTATTTCCGAAGATGCATGAAGATGCTGAATCGTTATTATGATTGGCTATTACTTTTCATCTTTAACTGCGAGGAAACTTCTCGCACCTGCGGTTAAGAAGCGAGAATCAGATGCCAAAGACAGAAATTTGAATCCGAGCTTCATGAATTTCTTCGCCTCTTCAGGAGAAACTGCCAGTGTGCCTGGGATCTTTCCTAAGTCATTGCAGGTTTTGATGACCTTCTCCATTGCTTCGATCACCTTTGGATTAGAGCGGTCAGTACCCAACCCCAAAGAGATCGTGAGGTCGTTTGGACCAACGAAACCAATGTCAATGCGTTTTGTTTGCAGGATTTCTTTGACGTTTGCAAGAGCTTCTTTGGTTTCAATTTGAACTGCGAGCAATAGTTCCTGATTCGCAGTCGCGAGATAATCTGCCATGTTCAGACCGTATTTTGCAGCTCTTCCCGGTCCAGCTCCTCTAACACCGTCAGGCGGATACATTGCAAACCTTACCAATTTCTCCGCTTCTTCTGGCGAATTCACAAGAGGCGCAAGCAACCCTTCGCTACCAATGTCAAGTGCTCTCTTCACAAGATATTGATCTATTTGTCCGATTCTAACAAGAGACGACACTTTGCTGTCTCCCATTGCATGAAGCATGTTCTTTACTTCGCTCGTGGAAAAATACGAATGCTCGGTATCAAATAAGAGCCAATCAAAATCTAGATTCTTCAAAATGTCAACGGTGTCGGGACTACCAATTGTTATGAAAGTACCTAGACAGGTTTCTCCGGAATAGAGTTTGCTTCTCAGAAGATTCTTCAATGAAATTTTCGCTTGAAATTCGGATTTTCAAAGTTGCCTGATAAGAATTTATGATCGGCGAAGCTCCAAGCAATCAACCACGACATTTTCGACCCCTGACTATGTTGGCTTTGCCAGCTAAGGATTGGCATTATTCTCAGAATTGAGGATCGAGCTTCGCCTTAACTAGTTCCTCCATCTAATTCTGGTTGTACTCATGAGAGACATGACCCAAGAACACGAAGAATCATCGCTTTTCAAGATCCCTTTGGATCCAAAGACACTTGAGAGAATCGGAGCTTGCAAACATGCAGGGTTCCCGCTCTGCCTTCGAAGTTCATTTGTGAGCGTCTTCCAAGATTATGACGAAGGTCAGATGGTGGCGATTGCAAAGAAGGATGAATCCCATGTTATGCCGAAAGTTGACAAACCTGACGATGTATGGGATCTTTACCTAACGGTCCTTTCCGGTTTGTCTAAAGAAATGGGATACGATGTTGTTGCAAGAGTAGAGTCCCAAGTTCTAAAGGAAATAGAGGCGCTCGAATGTACGGAATGTCCGATATATGAAGTCGAACTAAGAAGAAACAGAAGCAGAATAATGGAAAAACGCTGCTGACAGTTTTTCCCCTTTGGACAAAAGGATGCGCAACACGAATCGAGATGCGAGGTGCGGGATTCGGACCCGCGCTGGAGGCTCTTGCTGTGACTGTTCCTACTGGGCAATCGCTTGGGAAGCCCCCGTCCTAACCAGGCTAGACTAACCTCGCAAGGAGCCCATAATGGCCTCTAGGCTCCAGAGACTTAATGAAGTTGTTTCTAAACGCCTTCCGAAGGTTTTGAGAACCGGATTGTACCGTCCTTCAAGATCATGTCGTAGACCTCGTTTACTTCAAACCTCACGCCAAGGAGGTCATACTCGCTTTCTGAGAGAAACAGGTTCAGCTTCGGACTGCCAGCGGGATTTGGCCCGATTGGAAGACCCATCGACTGAAATTGTGACAGTATATTCCTGACCAGGTCGTTTTCGCCTCCTGCGCCCATAGCTCCTCCGAAGAAGTTCTGCTGACGCTGCTGCTTTACCTGTACTAGTTCTATACTTTTTCCGGGCTTTCCCGTATCCGGATCAGTTACGGCTGATATTCTAAAGACGCGAACTTTGACGCTGTTTGGTGGTCCAGAAATAATTGCGCTCATCGTAGGTCTCTCTAAATTGATTCAGAAAAAACATGCACATCTTAACTTTGCTAGACGTCCCCCTCAACGTTCAGCGAACCTTCAAGGCCAGAGACAACACTTTCTTTTCTCTCGCCCTCTTGTTCAGATGTGGTCTCTGTTCCTTCCTCTTCCGGCGACGAAGCTTTTGCGAGAAGTTGGTCTGTATATTCACGGCTCAGCACTCGTGCGGAGAAAAGATTGACGAGACTGTTTGTCGAAGCCTCGCCCGAGACCTTTCCAAGATCTCCACGGCTCTCACGCCATTTGAGACGGGTGTTTCCGCTCTTGCTAACGTAAATTATTCCAAGAATGTCTCTCGCGTTGACAAAAGTAATGTCCCTGATCTGCTTCAACGTGACCTTGTCCGCCGCCTCAATGTAAATGGATCCGGTTTCGCCTTCCTTCTCGGGGAATACCTCTTCGTCTCGCAAATACCCATCAGGAATGAATGACATGCAGGTACTTTGGATCAGAAAGCGTCGGAAATTTTCCAGTTCGCATGTCGTATCTATGTTGACCAAATTGAATACAGAACCCCCTGATTTCTAAGTGCAGACCGAAAATTTCTTTTGATCGGCCCAGATTAGGATTTTATTCGGAACATGATATAAGTGCCTTACGCTTACGTAAAAGAGCTGGGCCATGAAGAACATAGCCCATTGAGCAGCTCATAGTTGCTGTGAAAAAGATCTTGAGTTCTGAGCCCTTGTTTTCATCCTTCAAATTACTGCACAAACGGAATCACTTGCTCCAGAAAAAGTCTTCGAGCTTTGTTGCGCCTAGAATCTCGTCAAAATCGTAGCCTAGTGAGCCTAAAATCTGATCAAACGTGCTTTTCATGTATTCGAGGTACTTGTCCACGTCAATTTCATTTGCTTTGGCTAACTTTGCCGGTTTGGCCCCGTCTCCAGAGGTCGTCTTCACGAATGAAATAATGTCTCCGGCTCTGATTTCCGCTCCACCCTTTTGTAGCAGCTGCGCTGCCCTTACATGCTGGGGGATAGAGTCCTTGTAACGTGATATCTCTTTCCCGATCATGACATTGAAAGCAAGCTGATCCATCGGGATCTGGCGCTCGCGCAGTCTGTTGTAGTCAGACTTGAGCAGTGTCTTGATTTCCTCTCTCGCAGATTCAAAGTCGTCTTTTGTCTTGACCCTGGTCAATATTTCAAGTGTCTTGTAAAATGAATCTTTGATGAATTGAGGGGTCTGACTGTTATGCAAAAGTGTTGGAAGGTTGCCCGCTACGAATCTTTCATACTTGGGCGATCCGAAGTCATACATCATCTCTTCCCCGGGAAGCTTCTTGATTTCAACAATTTCGTCGCCAGCCACATCTTCGGTCTCAATCATTTTTGCAAGAGACACAAGACGAAGACCTTCAGTTTGATTTGCATCACGCATTAAATCACTAATCACTGTCAAGTACCTATCTTTCAGCCTCATGTTGTAGTGTCGATTATCATGCATGTTTAAACGTCGGAATCGGCTTACTCTCTTTCGCTGTAGAATGGATTTCTTTATCTCAATTAGACCAGTGGTTCTGATAGGAAGTAGTTCCTTGTTGTAATTTCCATCTTCTGGGATGAATATGAAACGTGGTTGTAAGAAACCGATTTCTTTGTGAAACCTGACCCTACTGCTCGTCCCAATTACGCTCAGCTGGGAGTAACTCGAGCATTTTCTGATGCGACTATCTATATCAAAAAAGGTGAGGAGGTATGCGATTTGCTCAATAAGAATTCTACTACTTGAAGCCACATTGACTTTGTTTTTACTGGAGAATCCATCGCCACTAAAGTATCCTAGAAGGTATCTCGCTATCAGTGGGCGCGGCAAATTGAAAATAAGGTCCGGAACTCGTTTCTCCGAGCTGAAACGACCACATAATCTTTCAAAAAACTGCGCATGCAGGACTGGAAGGTAAAAGTTCACAGATCCATTCCTTCTACTGTATTCTTTAACTTGGAATCCGAAAACGCTAGTCCATGCTTTTCGAATTTCTGTGCAGACCTCAGAGTTTAGTGTCTCGCTTTGTGTTATCACGTTGTTACGGTAAACGGGATCCTTCGAAGTGCTTCCCTCTGCCGTATAGATCCCCAAAAGGAACATTAGATCGCTGGAAACCGCTAGTTGTCCAGGAATCGGAACACCAGCTGTAGATCCAGGTCTTGAAGAATATAACATTCCATTTTCTCTCCGAACTTGTGACTGAACATAAGCAGAAGCATCAATCTTGTCAATTACTGGGTTCTCCGGTATCAAACGTACCCCAACAAGAGTATCTCCAATCTTCAATCCCCTTGTCTCTTTGCAAATTAGCAAGCCGTACTCATCCATCACATAGATACTATGATCACCTGAAAGCTTCAGGATTCGTCCTTTGCTCGTTCTCAGTAGATAGACATCGTTTACTTTGTGCTGGCTCGCTTCACTAATACCGCACCATTCTACCTTCAAGTCATCGGTTACGGCCAAAAGATCGACCTTCTTTCCCAGACGATAACATTCATGGATGTGAGCTACGTTGGAAAACATAATCCGTCCATCTACTTTGGCGAGAATTGGGGTTTCGCCGGCAACCGATTTTTTCCCTGTAAGCCCTTTGAGATCAACCGTACCATCAGCAAGAACGCCAAAGTAGTTCTTCTTTCGCTCGCTCATTGCGACGTATCTGTAAACCTTGTCAACTTCAAGGTCTATGCCCAGTTCTTTCTGGGTCCAGGCGGTAACTTGAGCGACCTGCTCGTGGGAAGGAGCCTGAACAAACAGTGAATCTGTATCGCTGTAGAGAACAGCTATTCCGAGCTCTTTGCATTTTTCAATGGTCTTTGTAATGGAATAACGCCCTAAAGTCGCGACGGCATCAGCCGCTGGGAGACAGTAAAGCGGGAAACTTTCGAAACCGAGTACGCCGTAACTTTGCCCAACAGGAACAAATATACCGTTCCGTCCAGCAAACACTGTATGATTCCTTTGGGTCGTGACACAATAGACCTTGCCTCGGAATCGCTCCTTTGAAATCCACTTCATTTTCACCTTTCCAGCTTCAGTCAGTCCTATCGCCGCGTTACACCAGACAATTCTGTAGATTGTTTTTTTACCTTTGTCGACATATTTTCGAGGACGATAGCCTAATTGTGCAAGCAATGAACAGAATTGATTTGCCAAAACCTGACTCGCAGTGGTATATCTCGGATCTCGAAGCGAACCATCGCCATTGATGAGTGACCACATCAACCTTCGTTTTACGTCCACTGATGATTCGAGCAAAATCTCCGGGACCCGCTTGTTAGCAACTCCTTTACCGATTTGCGCTAAGCAGAAACGATGCAAAGCTGGGTTATCAATTCTAAATCCATGGTTGTATCTTTTGTACTTCAAATCGATTTTCTTGAGTAAATTCTCAATTTCCTGCCGGAATAATTTTCCGCGAGGATTGCCATTGCCGTGTTCTTGTGTAATGAAAACTCGATAATCAAACCCTCTGTGATTGCCATTTTCATAAACGCGTTCAGGAGTACATCCGAGATACCCCTCCGAAATTATCCAACCGCATAATTCGGCGAAGTCTGCCAGAGGGAACTCGAATCGATATCTGGAGCGGCCGGACGCTAGAAAAACTTCGCCGCCTAGGGACTTAATTGTGTCAATCTGATATTTAGTCAAATCCTGACAGATAAAGGATTTCGACCGCTTGTCGTATTGTCCTAGTTTCGATGCATATTCCCACAGATCCGCAAACTGCGAATCTAAATGACGGCCTGCAACCTTCAATGGAAAAGTTATCGCAAATTGATCTGGACCCTTGTATCCAACTAAGGAAATGATACTATTATCTTCTTCAGATTCCGGAAAGTTCATTCGAGGGACTGAAATGTTAGTCCACTGCTCGATGTCGCGCGCTTCCATAAATGACACAGGCCATTTTCCTCTTCGGACTAGCATTCTGTGGTTCTTTGTTACTTTAAGATCTACTTGCTTTCCGTTTTTGAAGCAGTACAAATCGTCATCATAATCAAATGCTTGAGTCTCAATTACTTGATCGAGCTCAGGGGTCATTGTATCGGGATTTATTCCGACTACCTTGTCTCCAATCTCCAAATCCTGTATGTTCTTGATACCGTTCCAAGTTAGGATCTCGGTATCTTCTGTAAAACACGCATTGATCAAAACCTTCAAACCTTGACTAACGACCTTGTAAAGCTCCTTTTCGCCTTGCGATAACGTTGGACTCCTCGTTAGCTGCTTGTAGTAGTCCACTCTTAGATCCCGAATTGACCCCACAACAAGAGATTCTATCCCTCTTTTTTTGGTGCAATACCATGTGGAAGAGTCAGGAATCTTGTTTCTCCTACATTCTGGATGAGGGCAGTCAATCGTTTCGTAGGAGATATTGTAGACCTTGATTATACTGGGATATAGCGAAGCAAAGTCAAGTACTGAGACGTTGAAATGAACGCCGGTAACGGGGTCAATGACTAGGCCGCCCTTGTACTTCTTTCCTTTGATTACAGCTTCGGACGTTGCTCCGCCTTTCGTTTCAAGCTCCTCTTTTCTTGGAATCAGGGCATTCTGTCTACGGTGCTCGTAGTATAGCATACTGCGAATCCAGTTTGATACCCCGAGCCGAGAAAGATCGTCGAGGGGCATCTTTCCAATCCTGGCGATTACTATTAGCAACTTCAGCAAAACGTCGTTGTAGATCGAAACGAGTTGATAAGTCAAGTCTGCATCTTGCAGATTGTATCTTGCCAATTCGTAAATCGGCAGGTCTCCGATAAGGCCTTCAAATTCAATCTTTGTCTTACCAAGAAGGGCTTCCGCAATTCCATTCAGAGTTTTGTCTGAGTATTTGTTTCCAAAAGCGTACACCTGCAAGGACTTGTTGTTGTATGTCTTGTAAAGATCGATGTGGACGCCATGTTTGATACCGGCGAAATTGTTTCCAAGTGTGATTGGAATCTCTGTTTTCGTCAGTCCAATTTCAGGGCGTTGCGCTCTATGATAGAGATAATCGAGATCGAAATCATCCCCGTTGAATGTTGCAATAATCGGATAATCCAAGATGTCATTGAAAAGGTCGATAATCAGATCTCTTTCTGTTTCGTAGAATAAGACCTGGGCGTCTGACGCGAGCTCGTTACGCCCTAGGTCGCTATCTTTTCTATTTAGTAAGTATATTTTCTTGAACTTGTCTGAAACAAGCGATACAGCAACAATGGGGTAAGCTGCGTCCTGGGGATTGGGGATGCGATTTTCGGGCGATAACACTTCGATATCTAGAGCCGCTCTCTTCAAATTGAGGAGAGGCTGGTTTAGTAACTTCGCCCATTCCTCGATTGCCCTTTGCATCTCTGGCTTTGATGATGCGAGGGTTTTCTGAAGTGCAATTTGGACCTCCTTTGGAGTATCAAACGGTGCCGGCGTAATCTTTCCCTTGACAATCTTGTAGAAGTTTCCGACCATGAGGCTGTTGTCGTAAATGTAGTTCTCGTAGTACTTGATGTCGGCTTCCCACGCAGAGATAATGTCTCGGATGCTGTTTTGACCGCCGCCAATGGCTAAAGGGTCTGTGGTGACTATTTGGCTTACCTGAATCGTCTTGTCTGAAAGTGGCTCGTACTTTTCGACAAGCTGTATCTTGATAATATCTCTTCTGTTCTTCAAAGTCTCTTTGAGTGCTTCAGGAGATTCCTTTGAGAACGCGTATGGCTTGTGATTGGTGTTATCTTCCCATAAGAATATCCTATCCTTCGAAGGATCATAAAACTTCAGGATTGCGAGTCTTTTTTCGCCGTCATAAGTTGCAGAAATTAAGAGTGACGTGTCTAATTCCGTGACAGGTTTTGTCAGCTCGTCCAATTTTCGCCTGAGCAATTCCTGGGCGTTCTGCTCGAGCTTTTTCACTTGTGGAGAAGAAGACTTTGCTTTGACATCCGCCTTTGCTCCTGCATCTGGAACAATGAGATTGTCAAAAGTGAGCTGTTCTTGCACGACAGTCTTGAGATTGTCTTTGTATTGTAAAAAGGGTTCTCTTACAAGTGAGGGTCTCCAAAGGATTCTCTCTAGTTTGAAAGTTCTCAGGGTATCATAAAGCGCTTCAAAGGTATTTGTAATATCTTCAAATGTCCTCCAACGTTCGAGGATATCCTGTCGTCTATCTTATTCCAATGGCACAGCTTACTTTACAATAAGGAGGAGAAGAAAGCTCTAACCCCAGCTTCCAACTTCACCTTACATGGGATCGTTCGTGATAGTAGAATAGACGCCTAGAAAAATGCTTGACCGCAGAAGACAATCCAATAAGAGACTGTAGAAGGAAATGAGATGCCCTAATTCACATTGGGGTTAGAAGAAAAATAAAGAGAAGAGTCAGATCTAGGCAAATTGCCTAATTCTGGATGATTGGGAGAACGTCGCCCGTTATAGTTTCCATATTTCGAGCTTGTTGCGTCTGTTGCATTACAACAGAGCATCCGCAACCTGCGTGGTGTTGTTTGCCCTTCCTCAAGGTTCCACGGTACAATCCTTGCTCCAGCGTATGACCACTTTTCTGTTCCCACTGCTCGATCGGGATTGCATACTTTTGTTGGATTCTATCTCTGTACCACTCTGGGATGACATTGAACGCACAGAATGGAATGATTCTCTGATCTGGCGTCACGTAGTGAATATCGCATCGCATCAGTCTCTCCTCGTCGTGGTTGTATTTGTCTTGGAAGTGCATCATTCCAAGGAACATTGTCTTTTGGTGGAAATCACCAAGCGCCTCGTAGTCGTGCTTTACGAGCGCGTTGAACAAGAGTTTCGAGAGATTGACGCCGTCCGGGGTCTTTTCCTTGTCGATGAACTTGCTCAGGTTCGCCAGTATCTTTGGTACTACGACTAGTTTGCTTGCTCCGTTGTTTAATTCGTCCGCCTTGTCCTGGAGGTAGTTCAGCATCCCTTCAATGTCGACGAATCTTGTAAGAGGAATCAATCTGTCTCCGTCCTTGAACACGTACGTTCCCGCACCGCAAGCAAAGTGGATAGAGAGCTCATACTGTGGTTTCTTTGTGAATGCTTCGATAAAGTGAGTCATCGGGACACATGTCGGAACCGTGAACCAGTCGTCTTCGACGATTTCTCCTTTTGTTTGGTCCTCGATGCGTTTGATTGCGTCTGGAATCGTAATTCTGTACTTCTCGCGCTCGCTCTTGGTCAACCTGCCAGTAAGCGAAACGGGCTGGAAGTTCACTGAGCGGATAACATCGATGTTAGACTGGGCGAATTTGATAATCCCACCAAGCTCGTGGTCATTGACGGACTTGATCACCGTTGGAACTAGGACAATGCCGAGACCTGCTTTTCTGCAGTTCTCGATTGCGTAGGGAGCTTCCCAGTGGTTCTTTCCATTAGTCCTCGGAGTAATTCCGTCGAAACTCATGTAGACCGTGTTAACGCCAGACTCTCGTAGTTCCTTTACGAGCGCTGGATCAATCGCCATGTTGATCGCGTTGCTATTCAGCTGGATGTGGTCTACTCCCTCCTCTCTGCATATTCTTACGATTTCAGGAAGGTCCTCGCGGAGAGTTGGCTCGCCTCCAGTGATTTGAATCGCATTGCCAGGAACAGGTCTTTCAGCTCGCAGCGACTTGACCATTCCGCGAATTTGATCTAGGGATGGCTCGTAAACATACGCGCCTTCGACACCCTTCTTCGCATAGAAGAAGCAATACCAGCAGGTCAAGTCGCATCTGTTAGTGATCACGAGGTTGGTGAGTCCCGAGTGACTCATGTGGCTCGAACATAGACCACAGTTCTTTGGACAGTTGCACTTTGAAAGTGGAACGTTGGGATTGTCGATACCCTTGCCATCGTGGAAATATTTTGCAAATTTCTTAAAGAGTCGCGCCGAACCGAAATAAAGCTCTTCGCAAATACCATGGTCAGGACAGGTCTTTGTTAGGAAAATTTTCTCGTCTCGCTCGAATACAAGAGCGGGTATCGTCCTGTTACACTCTGGGCAAATACTCGCAGTTTCGTGAGGAAGAGTGTATACGGGGACGGTATTAGACCTAGTTTGTATCTTAATTAGTGGAGCTAGTTCTTCTAGTCGTTGCATGTTCTTTACTTACTACTGCCAGTGGTATATATGTTAATCTTTTGTTATTGCTTCAACTATAGAGGATATTTAATCTCAATTTAAGAATAGAGACTATGTGGTGCTGTGATTTTTAAATTGCTTAGAGTGTAATTTGGCTAAGGACATGACACAGGCCCACTTAGAAGACAATACCAAACACGATCCTGTCAAAATTGCAAAGCCGTACAATGACGAGCATATCGAAAATCGAGTCATTTCGATCCTTAGATCGGGAAGACTTGTTCAAGGAAAACTCGTGGAGGAATTCGAGCAATCCCTTTGCAAATACTTGGGGTCAAAGCACGCCATATGCGTGAACTCCGGGACGGCAGCACTGCATGCTTCAATGCTCGCCTTGAAAATGGAAAATCAAGGTAAGAGCGAAGTGATAACAACCCCGCTCAGCTTCGCCGCGACGGCGAATGCGATTATCCACGCGGGTTGTAAGCCGGTATTTTCAGATGTAGATCCTGAAGCCTTCAATATTGATCCTTCAGGAATTGAAGAAAAGATTAGTGAGAGAACTTTGGCAATTGAGCCGGTGGACGTGTACGGCCTCCCTGCAGATCTCGAACGAATAGGAGGGCTAGCCAGGTCGCACGGCATACAAGTAGTAGAGGATGCTGCAGAATCAATCGGGGCTGTTTTTCATGGAAAAAGAATTGGAAGTATTTCCACGCTCAGCTGCTTTAGCACATACGCGACAAAGAACTTGCACACAGCCGAGGGGGGTTTCATTACGACGAATGATGACAATCTCGCTGCGACTATTCGAATGGTAAGGAATCAAGGACAAAGCTCACGTTACAATCAGAAGATTCTTGGCTACAACTTTCGAATGATCGAGATCTGTGCCGCGATAGGTTTAGGGCAGCTTCCCTTCCTGGACGAACTCAATGAGCGGAGGAGACAAAACGCAATCTACTTGAGAGAGGGGCTTTCCAAGATCGAGTCAATCGGGTTCCAGAAGGTCGATGATCCATCGGCCCATTCCTGGTACTTGTTCTCTTTGACATTCGACGGAAAGCGTGCGCGAATGAGCCGAGATTCCTTTGTCTCGAAGCTGAAGGAAAGTGGGATTGAAGCAGACGTCGCCTGGCCAACCCCGATTCACCTGCAGCGATACTTTCAGGAAACGTTTGGCTTCAAAAGAGGTCAGTTTCCGGTCGCAGAAGGAATCTGCGAGAAAGTTTTCCAACTTCCAATTCAGCCTTTCCTAACGCATGAGGAACTGGACCGGATTGTCCGTTCAGTAAAGCAAATTCTTGTTTAGTAGGCCTTAGCAAAGTAAACCAGATACTTTGCCTTATTTCCGCAAAAGACACAATTTGATTCATTAACGTCTTTAGCTTGTTCGAACGGAATCACCCTGATGTCCGCACCCGTCTTGTCCTTTATCTTCTCTTCGCAGTCTCTTGATTCGCACCAAAATGCCTGCACAAATCCTCCTTGATCATCGAGGAGTCTTTCCAACTCTTCAAAAGTCGAAGCGGAGCTTGTCTTCGACTTCAAAAGCTCATTCGCTTTGTTCCATAATGAGCTTTGAATGTCTTCGAGTTTATTGGAAACCGTTTCGACAATGCCCTCCAGCTTCGTGACCTCCTTATTTCCACTGTCGCGTCTGACCAATACCACCGAACCGGATGCAAGATCTCTCGGACCAATCTCTATTCTCAGGGGTACGCCTTTCAACTCCCAATCGTTGAATTTCCATCCCGGAGTGTAGTTCTCTCT
>JASHOD010000143.1 GCA_030041295.1 Nitrososphaerales archaeon | reverse complement strand
ACTGATATTCATTCAATGTTAGACAGAGCAATAGGAATCAAGTCGCTTCAGTGGGTCGAAAAGAAGATTCTTTATTCAAATTCTAAGAAGAAGGAAAAACAGCTTTTGGAATGCAAATTTGAAACTCCGCGTTTCTTCCATATCACCGAAAAGGTTCTTGAAAGAAATTCCTTTGTCAAAGACCTTTACAACGTTGATCTCCTTCCGATTCAGCTTTACGTCTATACTCAGCTAAAAGTAGAGCCGACTTCTAAGGTCGAAGTTGAATATGATGAAAACGACTGCCTGCAGAAAATGACCCAGCTGAGCGGAGACGAAAGAGAAGTCGCACCTCCTCCATTTGCTTCATTATATTTTGACATTCATCCTCTCGCAGCAACTCTAACTCCACTTCCACAAAGAGATCCGATTCAGTCGATTGAAGTGATGTATTCTATCGGGCCTGAGAAGACTCAGGTTACGCTTGACGGGAAGGAAGAGGCCTCCATTATTCAAAGATTTGAAGAAATAGTGCGGGAGGCGAATCCAGATTTTATCTTCGCGCCTGAGCTTGACAACTTTGCTCTGCCCTATCTCAAGACTCGAGCCGAGATATTGGGAATTGACCTTGATCTTGGGAGAGAATCTCCCGGGGCAATTTCAAGCAGGGTGAAAAAACTGGGAATGTACATGGCTCCAGGAAGAGTTTGTCTCGATTTTTCAAATTACGGCTACTCATTTGACGACAATGGCTGGGGGATCGCGGGGTTGATTGAAAGATCTAGATTTGCGTGTCTTCCTCCAAATATCGCTGGACGCTGGACCGCAAACAGGGTCAATGATTCTAGGATTTGTTTTGAATTGATCAAAAGAGGACACATCATTCCAAGGAATAGAGGCGCCTTTGAATTCGTGAGAACTCTTTCGGACATTCACAGCCGCGACAGAGGTGGGATGATAATCTCCCCCGCAATCAATCAAGTACACTACAACGTCGGCGAGCTCGATTTCGATTCAATGTTTCCAAACCTGATTCTGAAGCGAAACATCAGCTTTGAGACCGTTACACCAGATGGCGTTGACACAGAAAACGATGAGGCTATCCTTCCCTATATTACGAAAGGGGCTTTGGAGCGAAGGCTCTACTTCAAGCGACTGCGAAAATCATATCCTAAAGCGAGTCAAGAGTGGACATGGTGTGAACAGCGCCAAGCTGCGTTGAAGCTTGTCCTTGTATGTATCTACGGAACTAGCGGTTGCTGCTGGAACAGATTCGGAAACGTTCTCGCTTTCGAAGAGATAAATTCCTCTGCGAGGGAAACTCTGATCAAGGCGAAGGAGCTTTCTCAAGACAGGAATTTTGAGATCATAAAGGGTCACACAGACAGTTTGTTTGTAAAGAAGGAAGGCGCATCCAAATCAGACTACGAAACTCTGGCAAAAGAAATCTCTGAGAAGGTCGGCTTGCCTATTAGTCTCGATCACCATTACAAGTTTCTGATTCTGCTTCCTCAGGAGGGGGAGGACGACATTTCTTCAAAGATGGAAGCAATGACGCGCTACTATGGTGTTCTCTGGTCTGGCGAAGTTGTCGCGAGAGGAATCGAAATTAGAAGGCACGACACTCCTAAATTCATCAAGAATTTCCAGACGAGGTTGATTCTTACGCTATTCAATTATGATACAGTCGAAGACGTGAGAACGAAAGGCTACGAGGATTCTCTAAGATTGGTTACAAACGAAATCGACAGAGTAATGACCGGTGAATTGACGAGCGAGGATCTTTTGATCAGCAAGATTCTTCGTAAGCCTTTGAGTGAATACAACAGCCTCTTTCCCCATGTTACAGCTGCTCTGCAGCTCGCGTCTCAGGGAAAACTCCTCAAAACAGGCGAGAGTATCGATTTCATTTACAAGGATGCTCATCACAATAATCCCCTTTGCAGGACGATTCCCTATGAACTATCTAGCTCCAAGGTTTCCTACGACAAAGCGAAGTATCGCGAACTTGTACTAGATGCTGCAGAAACTATTCTAGGGCCGCTTGGATTTTCGAGAAACCTACTAAACTACAACAAGCCTGAATCTTTCAACTGGCTGCAGCAGATTTACCAAGATCGAAGGAAAGAAGCTTTGTCGGAGATTGAGCTAGAGGGAGTATGAAGTTTTTCGTTTGGCTCGATTCAAATGCCCGATCTGCGGATCACTTTTCAACTCGATGATAGAGTATACAACTCATCGGAAAAAATGTTTGGGTTCTTCGGCGCAAGAACTAAAGGTTTGACAGCCCGATACTGATTATATCAAAAAGATCCCCGGCATCCATCTTTGGGTCTGGGAGCTCGAGAACAAAAGAACAATGTCAATCAGAGAGAACCTGCAGTTCGGAAAGTCTGCTCACAAACTTCTTCCCCTTGTCTGTCAACTCGTATGTAGTTCGTATGGGTCTTCCCTGGGATATTTTTCTCGCGACGAGTCCATGATCACTGAGGAAGTTAAGGCCCTTCGTAACAGTAGCGTCACTTCTGACAATTTTGTTTTTCGATACGTATTGAAGCACGTCAGAATAGTGAACTGTGCCTTCTTTTGAAACATACAACAAAATCTCATAGAATCCCTTCTTAGCAAGGCCGGAAAGGATCGTCAACAGTTCCTGCTTCTCCATGAGCTTGCACTACGAGGACTGTTGAAAAAGTCCGAAATAACACTCTACGATACAAGCGATAGTGTAACAGCATGAAAAGTAGTGTTAAATACAAGGCCATCCCCCTCGATCAAGGAACAGAACTCCTTGCCATCGCAGGCTTTTGGGAATCCTCATTTCGGATTCAGGAACCTCATCTTAATTTTGATTGTTTTACTCGCATTGCTGGGAATTTACCTAGCCTACCAACGGCAACAGCAACAACAGATTTCTCAAGAGCAGCAGCAACAACAAGAACAGGAGCAGGAGCAGCAACTGATTCAGCAACAACAAGAACAGGAGGAACAGCAGCAGCAACAGCAAAACCTTGGAGGAGTGCCGATATCGCAAGGTAACGCCACGCTAGAGAGCAACAGCAACTCGCACGACAATTGCTTCAATCTCGATACAGGGACAGTCGCAACCACCGTTTCCGTATGCGAGCTAGGATTGAATGACCAAATGACTCTGGTCCTCGAGGGCAGAACGACTGTCGCGATGACATCCTCTTCGGTATATTTTTCTGACATTACTCTCGGATATCTAAAGGCACAATATTATTCGACCCAAGAAATCTACGAAAGTCAGCTCACAAGAGGCTTTGTTTTTGGTGTCCAAACTCCGCAAGGAAATTACGCGAAAGTCCAGATCATGTATCTCGGACCGGGTTATTTGCAGTTTCAATGGGTAACGTATTCAGGAAGTTCATAATCTTAACCGAGGACAGACTCTCTGAAATGACGAAATTTCAATATATTATCCAAGCTCAAATCCGCGCTTGATAGAACGAAAATGGTGTCCACGAAGTTACGAGAGTAGGCCATCCTGGACTGGGCGCTGAGGCAACTTGTCTCATCAGGGTTGGTGAAGCGGAGAATAGTGACCGAGACTAGACTGGTCGAGAGTTACTATAGCTTGAGTCAAAGAGGACAAGAGGCCTCAAACTCAAGCAAAAGAAGAGTGAAGCGTTTTGGCCTGATGGGGCCAATTCGAGTTCTAACTACTGGGAAAAAGCTATCCATCAACACTTACTGACTTTGAGTTTCAAATCTTAGGTTTTTGTTAGTCACCATAATGTCAGAGACAAGAAAAGAAGGACAAATCAGGGATGAGACTGTTCTGTCCTCAAGTGAAGAGATTGCAAGCTGCCTAGAGAAGGTGAGCGAAATCTCAAAGACCATTAAATGGGCTAGTAGAGGAGAAAATCTTGAAAATAGATTCATTTCCTTCGACCCCCCTCGACTCGACGAACTAACGTTAGTATCCAAGAAGAAATTGGAAGCTTGTTGCGATGAAATCGAAAAAATCTCGAAACTGCTTCAATCAATTCTCAACGATGTTGAATCGAAATTTTCGCGTTAAGAGAACATTTTCACTTCATTTCTAGATATTCGATAAGCTTGCTCATTGAATTGTAAAGCCTATTCTGATAAGTGATCATTTTGTCTTTCTTAATTTCAGAGACGATCGCTCCATAGGCGACAGGAGACTTTAGTAAATCCGTATAGGTTGTATAAGTATCAGTAGCTTTTGGCAATTTCTTGCCGAGGAGGCTCCTGGAAACCGAATGAACAAGTCGAAACGCATCATCACACACTTCAAACGCTAGCTCTTCAAAATCTACCGATTCAGAGAGTTTCGGCTTTAACCACCACTTTTCAGCCTTTGCGACAAATCGTTGTTCGAAAGTTCCGTTAAAATTAAAGTCATCGCGGAGCTTCTTGTCAATTAACGCCATAGCTATCCAATGGGCAGGATTCTTGAAATCCTTCTGGGAGAAAATTTGTTCATCTTTTATTTCCCTCCATTTGTCTGTTCCTGTGAAGGAATCCCAAACAATTTCTGACAGCCACCAACTATATTTGCATCGGCTATGTGCCGGATCGTCGACATTTGGAAAGATTTGTTGAAAGAATTTGCCGAAAATCTCGGATACTCCTCGTACAGCCACATAGGGATTTTGCCTTATCACCGCTGCTATGCATTGTGCTAAGTCTCCAGCGTCTATCCAAACATACCTGCCACGGGATTCAGGTTCTTCGGCCAACAGCGTTTGTTTCTCTCCAGCCTTTCGTAGCAAATAGTATCGTCTTTCGGAATTTCCAACTCTATCCGCGAGTAATCTGTGATGGAGACAGACTAGACGGAAATTGTTGGATAACAAATCTCGATAATCCACGGGATTTTGATTGTTCCGAGCAGTGGCAATGTCTCCAGCTAATTTTGTTATCTCCTTCGGAATCTCTATTATTGTAACTAGAACTTTTGCGTCAGGATCACCGTATGGATTCTCCTCGAAAAATGAGTGAATATTCATTACTGTTTGACAACCGTTTGTGATAGACCCTCTTTCGAGACTGATCGTTCCAGTGCCTAGAATCGTCTTGTTGCAAATCATAGTTATTCCATTGTTGCATAGAAAGAACTCACCCGGTGAATTCTTGAGAGTAGCTTTCATCGCCTCGGCGATATCTCGGTTCCTTTTCTTCGTGTTAAGATAGGTTCTAACATTAGAAGCGAATAATGCTCTAAGTTTCTTCTGCTCTTTGTGCATCTTTACCAACTCGTACATAGTCTTCACTCTAACTTCTGCTATGTACGCTGTCCAAGAGGACGACCTAACATCCATAATTTTATCGAATTTAACGTCGAAGTTGCACATTCCAGTTTGCCCGTCTAAGAATTCCCTCCCCCTTTCGATAAGGAAATCGTGAGTTATGAAATCATAGTTTCCTATACCTGAAGTTGTTCGAATTTTCTCCTCTTGATTGTCTGTTAGGCGCTTTGGAGTTATGTACACATATCTAATGTCAAAGCTTCCTGATTTAGTCTTCGCAAGTCTCCACATCTCTTTCGCCTGCGTGTCTAGCTGATCCGGCAATTTCGAAGTAGAAAGGTAATCTGTAAACAGCCTGAACGTCTCTGCCGCCTTTGTCAAACTTGCCTTGCTACCCGACCATGATGGTTCATACTCAGCCTGACCAACGACGACCTGCCTGTTCCGATCATCGATCCAAATAAAATCAACCCCACAATCATTTGCTCTATCCAGAATCTTCTTGGCCGCTTCTGAATATTCGATCCCCATTTCTTGATGAAGAAACCAAATCTCGAAAGCTTGTGCATCACTTAAGACGCTACCTTCTTGCTGTTGGGGGTATTGAGTTATGATCCTTTCAAACTCCTCTTTTAGAAATGCTATAACGTCGTCATCGTTATAATCTTGAACCAATTGCGCCATAGTATGCGCAATTTACAAAAAAAGACGCTTACTTAACCTTTGAAATAGTTGGGGAGTACCAGCGTCTTCCCTCGCCCCCTGGCTAGGCGGCTGCAGATTTTTACACGATCATTCAATGGCCATGTCGTCGAATGTTCTTGCCTCTTGTCGAGAGAACCAAAGTTTCATCATTTGGAGGAATAGTCTAACATGACTAACGATCTATTTCCCGTCGCGCAGTATCCTTGAACTCGCTAACACGTTCAGACGCCAAGTCATTTGGCTCGAGAGCCACCAATCTCCTGTATGCTCTAACTAAACTAATTATCAGGCTTTCCAACGCTAAAACAAAAATGGCTATGCCAAAGGTTCCTACGAAG
>JASHOD010000142.1 GCA_030041295.1 Nitrososphaerales archaeon | reverse complement strand
GTCCTGCCCTCTCGCTTGCTCAACAGGACTAGCTACACAAAATTGAGAAAGTAGTAAACTAATCGCGAATATCTTGGGTTTAATTTATAAAATAATTCAGGAACGATCAGTTCGCCTCTTCCAGCCTTTGTCTCAAGTCCGAACAGTTTTGTTGGAATCTCTTGGTAAGGAAGGTTAAATCCTCCTTTGAATCTGTTTGGATCTCAGGCGACCTAACCGCATACGTGAAATGCTTTGGTTTCGAGTCCTAATATTTCTCGACTGACAACCCTTCAATTCTTTTAAAGTGAGACATGTTTCGCGTTACGACTGAAGCCTTGTTCAAAAATGCGGTTGAAGCAATGTACAGATCGTTGATTCCGATGATTTGACCCTTTTTCATCAGCGATACTAGTATACGTGAACTCTCCGCCGCGATCTCTCTCGTTAATGGTAATATCATGAAAGGTGATAGATCCCTTTCTGCAGATTGGAGCTTTGTTGCCAAGATTTCGTTCTTACCAAAATACCGAAGGTACACTCCTACAAGATATTCGTGCACTGAAACAACTGAAAGAGCTGCCACGGAACCCTCTCTGGCAATGACTTTCGCGGTATTAATCGCGCCCTCGTCTGAATTAGATAGATCGATGACATAAGAAGTATCAAAGATCCTCAAGTACGTTTTTCACTCTTTATTTGTTCGTAAGGTTCGACAAGGTTATCCTTTCGGATTTGGCAATTAGTTTCTTAGCTTCTTCCCAGTCTTCGCGAGTGAGGGTTTTCGACCCAACTATGTCAGTAAGTTTTGGACGTGATTCTAAACTGCGTCTAATCGTTGAGGAAAAGCTCTCGCCAGGCATTCGAGCTTTTTTCAATTTCTTGTACACATCGTCCGAAACGGCGATAGTCTTAGCCATGAGTTGATATATCATATGTATATGTATATGTTTTACTCAAATCTCGGAGAGAGGCGACAATGTTTGATTGGGTTAGAATCTGCTGGAAGAAAATAAAAGAAATTTCTGGGCCTTATTCAGCTATCGAGGTGAATACTGGATTCTGCATCTCTTCAGCTTGCATCTTGCGGAGGAAGACTACCAACAATAACTTCAACTGTGCCTGCCGAAGAACATGTCTGAGTTACAGATTCTTCTAGAGCAAGCCAAGACCGTTGACATTCAATTCCAAAGAAAGGACATATTTCGCCTAGGCCTCGACACTGCTCGCATTTTCGATCAATTCGTGCATGGCCAAATAGTCCCGCGACTTGAGATAATACCCGGTTCGTATAGTTGATCCAACAGCAAAAGTGCTCTTGATTTTGTCAGCTTCATATTCTCAATAGTCGCGCAAATCCAACGACGAGATGCTCCCTTGTTGATTGGTTGCACGAGCCTAACTGGTCCATTGTGATTATCATGCTTCTTGTCCTAGCCAAAGCGAGATTTCAACGAAATAGGTTGGACCAGAGGGGGTTATAACCAAGCACTTAATTCAGAAATTACGAATTTAATTAAGAAATGAATGAATTAATTTACGATTGAATAAAACTGAGAGGGAAATTCATTGAAACTATTCTTTGTCGAAGGGATAGGACACCATGCCATAGTTCTAGCAAGCGACGAAAAGGAAGCCGAAATTCTTGCCCGTAAAGCTCACTTGAGGATGAGAACAGCGTGGATTCTAGAGTTCTATATGGCAGCGTTGGAGAGTGGGAGTTCATCGGAGCTGTGGAGCTGAGACTTCCGGAAGGATACCAAATTACGAAGAAAGAATGATGAATTATCCTACAAAACCGATTAAAGTTCAAGTGAAACCTTAGAGCTTGGTATGTGCTTAATTTAGCTTAGTCAGTTGCAAAATTTACAACAACAACAACATCGCAATCTCGCGAGTTAGAATTCCGAATCCCTGTTCTGACTGCTATCTCGGTTTTATAAGAAAAGAACCCGGTTTCCTTCGTTCAATTTGCTTTGCCAGCAAACAAATTACTGTTATCAATCGCAGTCGTATCGGCTCTTATCTTAACCTTTGTTTATTTGCCAAGTATTCTCCTGACGGCTCGCGCGAGCAGCGAACCCACGTACTGCACGGCGATTGGTGGCTCTTGGGACGACGGCAATTCTACCTGCACCATTTCTACAAATGATGGGGCCTCACCGGATACATCGCTTGAGGTAACATCAGGGACTACTCTTTTGCTCGATTGCAGCTCAAGCTGCTTCGCCCAGCTTGATTTCGAATCCAATGGCAGTCTTACGGTCGATCAGGGAGCGACAGTCTTCGTCGAGAGCAACTTCACATGCCAGAGCTGTTTTGACAATGGAATTGATCTCGATGGTTCAGGAACAGCGATCATCAATCTAGGCACGATCGTGCTGGAACCCATTCTTGCTTGCACACAAAGTTCGTTTTGCACAGGAATCGACATTGACGGCGGAAATGTCAACAATAGCGGAACAATCCAAATTGAGGGCAACTATAGCTGTGACATCGGATCATTGTGCTACGGCATATTGAACGATAACGGCCATTTCGTTGACATCAATTGCGGGACGACATCATCGCAATCCATGCCGTACTTTGACGGGGCCGCTATTTCGACTTCCGGAGGCTGTGCCACCACTACCGTGACTCAGACAGTAAACAACACAGAGATTCAAACTCAAACAATCACCAGTAATTCGACCCGAACTATAACAGACAATCAAACTTTAACGCGATCCAGTACTATCATAGAATCGAATACTCAAACGGTCACCTCTACCGTTCACTCCGTTTCTACGGCCATCTTGAAGGAGGTTTCGAACGTTACCGTGACACAACAACAACAACAATCCAGCAATAGCGGCGACTCCGGTACTTCTTCATCCGAGAATTTCATCGAACTCATCGCCGCAGTAATTTCGATCGGCGCGGTTGCTACGGTTGGAGTATTGTTCACTAGGAAAAGGCCTTAGAAGAGCTCAAGCAAAAAAGTAAAGTTCGGATTTCAAATTCGACAGAAAACAAGGAACCTCTCTTTATCGCTAGGAAAGCCGTCTGGAAGAAATCTGCCACAAATAAACAAGGATGTGTTGCAAACTTTTCGCAATCCTGATTCAATGAGGATGTGAATAAATCAAAATCCTAGCTTGAAATACGAATCTCGGATCCACATGCTATATTTTACTAAAAAACAAACATCTTTTCAGTCACTAACTATTTTGAAGCTTGAATCACTTTTTGATGAAAAAACTCTCGAGCAGATGAAAGCCTGCACCAGAGCAGAGTTTCCTCTATGCTTGAGTGAGTCTCTTCTCAAGGTGTTTGGCAATCAAGGCAAGGAAAGCCTCAACAAGATAATTTTGGACAAGACGGTCGAAAAGCTCTCAATCTCTTCTCCAAAAGATGTCTGGAATTTGTACAATGAATATCTAGAGATAACCGCACGACGCCTCGGAATTGATGTAGCTCAAGTCATTAGATTCGAAAGCTTGAACGAAATGGAATCAATGTGCTGTACAGCATGCCCGCTTTATGAAAAGAGACGAAAGCCTGATGCTAGAGAAGCGGTTACGAACGAAACTGTAACAGAAAAATCTCGATAGTCTTGGAACTCCTTTGTGTTTCGTTTCCTACAATGAAGTGTCTTCACGCCTCTTAAGACTTGGATCCATTTAGAAAGCACGTTACTTCAAATTGATAGAAAACACAGGGGTTCTCGAAATATAGTCCGCTTTTCATTAAGGAAAGTGCCAGTTCGGCATCAAGATAGCTATTGAATTACCAGACTTATTGTCGTATCGTTTTACATGGGTTCTCCGAATTTTATCTCTATAGAGAATAACCAAATTCCATGGATGAAAGTTATGAGGGAATGCGAAGTTGAACTCTTTCAATTCTTATGAAAAGATTCAGCCTAAGCAAGTTCATCTCACTTTCAATACTTTCCGTTGCTGGACTCTGCTTTTCAACTGCGATGTTTTTTGTGATCCGCTTTTACACGTCTCCTAGTCCGTACTCTCTTAGCTTTGACAGCCAAAATGAGTTTTTGAATTACGCCTTGTGGAGAGGAAGTTTGCTTCCCACATCTATCAATCTCATCGCAATTGGATTTTCCACAGTACTGCTATCAATTTCATTTTACCCTCTTGTTCCAAAATACAGGAAGGCATTCACAATTTTCATTATCGCTTTCCTGGAAGAGCAGCTTGCGGTGTGGGGGTCCTGGTTGCTTTCTCACGTGCCACATTACTGGACATTGTGGAGTTACGACCCGTTCCCTTTACTAGATTCAGTTTTTGGAGGGAGCGTGGCGATTTGTTTCTTCCTACTTGCCTGTGCCGCTCTAGTTAGTGTTCAAATCAAGTTCAATTCTATTCCAGGAACGCTACAGGTCATGTCCCTGTCTTTGGTGCCTCTGCCGCTGTACGTTTATTTCTTCGATTCCGGAGAATTCTACATTCATTTTCAAAATGCGCTAACAAGCCTGAGCTTCATTACAAATTCGGATTTGTTGGTAACATGCGTCCTGGTTTTTTCGTTCAGCACAGCATATCAGTTTCTGAGAAGAAGCTCGAGTTCTTCTTCTCGTCGATTTTCGGGGCTAACATGAATACAAGAAATTAGTTGAGTTATTAATTTGACCAGCTGTGCATAGTTGCACTTTAACGACAGTTTGAGGGAAAATTTTATCCTCTTTCCAAGATTAGATATATCTCGGAATTCGAGTGTGACACATTTTGACTCAATAATGTAAGTATTTTCAATAGAAAAAGGAGTTATAGGATCAGGTCCCGCTGATTAGGACATGGACAACGCGAACAAGCTTCGAAGAGGATGTAGCGTATGTGGATTATTGATGGAAGAAGTAGTCGTCAATTCTCAACCATCTGAGCATGTTTCATCATCATCGGAACAATATTTGTGCGTGAGCTGCGCAGTCAAGATGTACATGTGTTTACCAATGTTCTAAAGCAAGAGGGCATCGAGCATCTCGAGACTTTTTGCACTATCTTGGTAACATGATGTAGGCGCAGAAACACGGAATAGTTTTCGGGAGTCCTTGCAAGTGTGATTTCATTTCATTTTGTTGTTGATCTGGACTTTGAGCTTCGAATAACTTCCTTGCAAACTTTGTGGTAAACGCGTTGGTCCTCATATTTGTTAGCATCGATTCCAGTGATTCTTATGGTCATAGCGGGTTCCCGTCAACTTGATGCTCCTCCACATTCTATGCAGTTCGTCCGAATAGCTAGAATCGAATCTGAGGCACTGTATTCGATTGCCAATTCAATTTTTCCCTATAGGCTAACCAAAAAAATTCGATGATCGTTGAATATGGATTCTTGGATTTCTGCTGAATGGCCAATCGGGGTTCTAAACAGTTCCAATCGCTATTGTCTTCCTTCAGTTCGTTTCTATTTGTGTGTTGTTCGGCGAACGTAATCATAGCTCATTATCTGTTTCAAGCGGTACGGTTCTCTGCTGGCACAGGTATACGAAGTTACGACCGCCAAAAGGATCCATCTTATTGTTATCCTCGAGAAATATTTTCTAAATCCGAGACATCTTTGGGAGTTTTGCTACGAATCTCGGATCCTTAGAGACTCAATATGACCTACTGTTGATATTGTTTCAACATAAGGTACGTTTATCCGCTCTATTCACACCAAACCAGCTCATTCGTGAAAAAGAAAATGGCGACCACGATTGTAGAGAAAGGACTGTCTCCGCAGGAAAATGAGTTGAAATACGGAGAAACCTGGCCGGACGAAAGGAGCGAGCTGGACGAACGAGGTAGAAACTCTCGGTTGATACGATCGAGCCAGCGGTTTAAGGTGGTATTCCCAATCGGCGACGGCCACGAGAACGAAAAATCGTTTGAACTCGCCCTTCAAACTGCACGGCGTTTCTCAGGGACCCTGGAGTTGATTTATCTTGCCAAACCGTTCCCACCATCGTCAGGCTTGCTCGAGTACGCCAAAGTCGAAAGAATTATGGATTTTGAGTGGCGCTTTTACGAGTCGCTTGCGAACGCAAGGCTCGAGAGCTTAGGTCAAAAGGCAAAGGAGGCAGGTGTAAGATGGCAAGGATCGTACTCCTTCATGGGAATGCGAGACCTACTGAAGTCATATTCAGGCAGCGGAAATACTCTGGTTGTGATCAATGGAAGAAGGTCGAGCAAGAACGAGAACATCAATGGGCATTGGAAAAGGGTGCTTCGATTCTTCGGATTGTACAGACCCGAGGTCAAAGCCCAGATTCTTCTCGTCTGAGAATTATTAATTCTTCGATGGTGGCAGCAAATCTACTTTTCAGAAAGTACTTTCCCTAGATCTCCACATCTTTCTTTGATTTGATGCTTCGTTTCGTTGTAGAGCCTTGAAAGTGAGTCGTTGTCAATGTCCTGAACGCTCTTGACTATGTTTTTCATCTGGTTAACGATATTCTGCAAGGAGTCTTTTTCCTCAAATCGTCCAAGCGCCTTTTCAATTTCCTTGATTGCAGTTGCAGATTTTAGAAGGTCGACGTAAATCTTGTCGCGATGTTCAAAGTTAATTTGTAATTCCTTTCTGTGATCTTGAATCCATCTTTCGGTTTCGCTCAAAATCTTGGAAACAGCCGGCAGAATCTGCTGTATCGCGCCTCGTTTTGCCTGCTCTCTGACCCAATCTGGTGATGGAGTCGCGTAAAGTTGCTCAATAGTAGCGTTTGCGGTCGAAAGCATCCACACTTTTCCGAGATACGCACTGAAGCTTGACATTGTAACTTGAATCTCAGTCGAATTTTCTATCTTTCTTGAATAGAGCTCCAATCCCTTCTTCATGAAAGAGTCGAATCCACTTTTCGAGAATAATCCAGTGACGTTGACATGGGTCTTCCCACCTTCTCCATCCCAGAACGAAATAGAGCCAATGCTCGTATCTTGTTGCTGCTGCTGCTGTTGTAGAGCGACTTGGATCATTCTGCGGGGGTGGGCTGCCACAAACGATTGGACAAGGTTTGTCACTTGCTCGGACCACTGGGGGTTTATCTGAGGCACACTCTGTGTAGAAAGGACAGGAATAAGGCTCTGATTCTCATTCTCTTGAATAAGCGCAGTCAATTCACTAGGATCAGAGGCATTGTATTGGCTAGTTTCTAAGAAGCGCCGAGTCAATATTCGTTGGGCCTTTTTGTAAGATCTTGCTTATCCATTCACCAAGGGCAAAAAAGAGCGATTCGCCAGGTACATGAAAGTGGAGACTGAGCTATGAGCTCAGTTTTGATCGATTAAGATGCATCTATAGAAAATGACACGTACCTCACAAACGTTCTCCAATGATTGAAAATTTAACCGCTATCCGAACCCTCGGTTAGTATCACGGAGATATATCGCAAATTCAAAATTTCAAAGAAATGATTCAGGAAAAATGGCCGGAGACCTAGGACAGCTCCGAAAAACTAGGAGACCTTTTCAAGAAATTAGTTCTAGACATTTTCGTCTTCTCAAGCATTCTTATCCTACTCAACTTTGCCTTGAAAGGTCTTAATGTGGCTAGTCCCCTGGTTGCCCTCGTGAATTTACTGTGCATAGGTTTGACCCTGCTATTTTGGAAAGTATTTGGTAACAGAGGGGACTATTTTCTCCTATCTTTCATTCTTCACGCATACGGAAAAATGATTCAGCGCGGACTCCTTTCGCAAGACTGATCTGCAGAAGATTACTAACAAACCACCCGCTCACTTTTCTTTACTTTTAGAGTCAGCCAACTTGGATCTTCGAAAATCGTGAGGAAGAATATTGAAACTATTGGAATCATATAGGGAAAGGATAAGTTCTGTTAATTTTGACGGCACCTTTTATCAGCTTTGAGTTTAGACAAGATCGTCTCTGGAACCATCCTTCATTGCCGTCAAAAAGTTTCGAAATTTTCGGCAGAGTAAATATTCTTGAAAAGAGTTACAATTTCTCTAAACGATGAGATCTATGATTGTCTTGTCGATTACGCACGGCATATTTCGAGGGAAGATCTTGCACCGTTGAGCATCAGCAAGACAATTCGTACCCCGCTCGAAAACGAGCTCACTAATCTCAAGTATTATCCGATGGCACAGAAGAAGAAAGAAGAATTACAACATCGAAATTTGATCCGAGAGCGCGCGAATCAGAAAATCAATGATCACAATGACCCCTTCAATTTAATGCAGCAAGAGATCGTGAGTCGAAGAGACACACTCATAATTCCTAAATTGCAATGAAGCTGAGTCGGCCTGGATCTTTCAATCAACGAGATCACAGAACGTAATCGTGGTTGGAAAAAAGCAGCTCAATACTTTCACTGTGACATCAAAATTATAATCACGTTGTTCAGGGCGACGTAGACAAAAACGAAGAGGAACGCTAGGATCGAGTACATCGCCATGTTCCTAATTTTCAGATTTGCCGACTTTACTCCGACCACTCCCAAAACGACGGTTCCAGCGACGAAGATAACTTTGAGTAAAGCCATTATGACAATAACGTTAACGCCTATCGCGGCGGCCATTCCAAGAAGCATTACGTTACTTTCCTGCAGTCCGCTTCTTAACGCAAAAGATGTCGAGAGAAGGTCCATCAGGTTGAAAAAGGCAAAAAAACCGAGCAGAATCGAGACCATAACTTCGTAACGGGAAAAGAAGAGTGCGGTTCTCGTTACTCTTGAGCGTGTAGCCGACGGACTGATCGTCAATTCGGCCTTTTCTATATTGTTGGAATAATATTGTGCCTTGTGAACGGAAGGTACTGAGCGTGACACGTGAGCTGACGTACTAGATTGAGCTACACTAGTATTTCCAAAGATGAGATTTGTAACTCAATCTCTCAAAAGAACAAGGAGGTTGCTATACGAAACTAAGCTAAAGAGAACAACGAAGGCAAGAATTGACCAAAAAGCCAAATTCCGGACCCATCCGTTCTTCGACTTCAGCCCAAAGATTCCGAGAAGGCACGCGCCCGAGATGAATCCGATCTTTGTCAAGCCCATAGCAACAACAATGTTCACGCCAAGGAATTGGGCGAGACCAACTAGAGCGCCATTTGATTCGGCCAGTCCCCTTCCAAGTGCCAAAGCGGTTGATAGAAGATCCATCACGTTGAAGAAGACAAAGTATCCAAGAAGGATCGATATTGCAACCTCATAGTGTCCGAGAGAATTCACGATACGGCTGTTTACTGGGAACTTGAGATGCATCGCATCTATATAGAATAAGAATAATATTTAGGCCTTGAGTCGAGTTCGATTTTTGAGTCAAAACGTGAATCGTTCGCATCTTCCTATTGCATTTTCTGATGAATTCGTGTTTTGAGACTTGAGTAGCACTTGTCACAAATGTCGAAGAAGGCCTTTTGATCCTCGACGTTGCTAGAGTCTACCCCGATAATGATCATCATCCTGGTTGGGTCCTTCCCGTTTAGAATCTTGCCACACTGAGAACATTTTCTTTGGAAGGTTCGTTGTAATCCTTTGGATCGGTATTCCGTCACCTTCGATATTCGTTCGAGCCAATCTGCAATCTTGGGCGTGCTCAAAATAAATCGAGAATTCTCTTTTTTTCCAATCACATGATTTCGATTGTAAGGGGGCCATGCTATCCCGAAATCAAATGAAATCCATCATACCTTCTCATACAACAAAACAGCATTTGGGCCAGAAATGACGAACTCGATTTGCAAATCCTCAAATTGATCAAATGAGATTGAACCGCTTTCTTTCATCGCAATTTGACGCGCCGTAGAAAGGATACTACCGCAAATACGACGATTAGAATAAGCAGAAGCGCGCCGCCAGCCTCAGAAACTCCTTTGTTCTTTTGAGCTCCGAAGTTGCGGCAGCGCGTATCTGGTGCAACCCTATAAGAATCAGGGGCCTCAAAAGATTCGTTATATTCCTATTCCACGTAAAATATTGTGAATTACTTATTTCAAAGTCGACAAGTAGCTTAACAGTATAGGTTAAATGGCCATATCTAAATTGAGGAAAGTGTCCACATGCTAGAGGAGCTGTTAGAGGCCTCAGCACGGGGTGTCACCGTGATCGAGGAAGACATCGGGGCGGTGAGCTCAATCCTCGCAAGGCAGATAGGAACCCACGCAGTATCCATCGGAAAGAAGGTTTGTTACCTCTCTCTAGTCGAAAGAGCTGAACCTCTACCTCGAGAAGAAATCTTGGGATTGCTTGCGGGGCCAAATTCCGAGCAAGTATCAGAGGATTTTCTTGAAGGTTCGAACCCTGTGATGATCAAAATCGAACCAGGCCTTCTCTCTCTTCAAGATCTTAAATTTGACGTCGTAATCTTCGAAGGTTTTTCGGCTTATCTTTTCGACAAAACCGAAAGAGAAATTGTAGATCTGATAAGCGTCATGCGCAAACTTGTGAGCATGGGCAGAAGTTTTGTCTTAATTGCCGAAGGATCAATGCTTTCTGATAAGATCAAAGGATATGTCAGATCCCTTTCCGACAACGTGATAATAGTTAGGACGGAAATAATCGGAGACAAAATAAATCGACTTCTGTACATACCGAAGATGAAGGGTCAGCATCCTGAAGACCGCCTGACGAAATTCACGATAGAAACGGAAGGAATAGAAGTCGACACGAGAGAGTTCGTCGGCTAGAAAAAACGCACAGGTCGTCCCTTATTGGGTGAGGGCAAGCTCTACACGATCTCGAGAACTAGTTTCAAGCTCTCTTCCGGCAACTCTGCTAATCGAAAGATCTAGGGCAAGCTCGTCAATTTCGACTGCAATGTCAACAAATCTGTGTAGCGTGTGTAATATGATCGCAAGGTCCCGATGTTTTGGCAACATGCCAGACTCTACAGCTTCAACAAGTTCCCTTTCCAATTTGGGAAAAGCTTTCGAAATTTCAATCGTTCTCTCGATGGAACCGAGATCCCTCTTGAAAACTGAGAGAACCGCGCCATCGAAAAGTTCGGACGCTAGTGAATTCATAGTTGAAATCCGTGAGAATGTTTCAGATTCGACGAGTTCGGTTTCCTCCGCAAAAGTTTTTGCCAATTTCGATACGTGATCTGCGGCCCTCTCCATCATCCTAGCAAGCTGAATGTAACTTATAACTTCCTTGGCATCCTCGAAACCTTCGGGAAGAGATCCCTTGCTTATTGAGGAGTTGAGCTGACGCATTATATAGATGCTGAACCTGTCAACTTCGTCGTCCTTTTGAATAAGCTCCATGGCAAGGTCGTGGTTCAGCGCACCGATTACGCTCATTAGGTCTCTTCTCATCTCTGAAATTATCAGTAGCATTCGTTTAAGCGCGTGTTCAACGCTAACTCCGGAATAACCCGTCAGAATCTGGAGCATTATAGAATCGTTAGAGCCCGAGATTATCTCCGTGCCCACGAGCCTCCTGCGAACTTGACTCACAATCGAAGTTCTTTGAATATTTGTGAAAGTACCTTCTGATGACTTGACCTCGATCTGGTCATAACCCAGGAGGTAGAGCGAAATTATCTTGCGGAAAGTCCAATCCATCGAGTCCTTTTGCGATATCCTTAACGACGCTGCGCTCTTCTCCCTTTCGCTCATAGTAGGTTCGCAGCTGATAAGTAGGGAGGAAGGCCCTTGTCTTGTCAAAGTAAGAGGATCTCCTTGCTGAAGACCCATTTCCGCCACCCATTTTTTCGGAAGAGTCACCATGCAAGAGGATTTTCCTGAAACTTGGGCTTTGCGCTTTTCTTTCTCTGAGAAAAATTGTGGCATTATATATAGACAGCTTGACTAGAGAAGACTAAAAGAAAACTCTCTATTGTAACTTCTCACTATAATCTATATTGCTCTAGTGAGTATTACAAAACGCATTTGTACCGATTTTGTATCTTAGATCTCAGAACTTGTGATTCTGTCCTAAAAATTCTTCCTTCGTCCTCGAAACAATTTGTGTTCCGCTCACATTAGCGGAAATTTGAAGTTGGCCTGAAGACCACCTCACATATTTCTCGAAGTACAATGGCAAAGTATGAAATTCCGCTGAGCCAAATGCTGTCAACCGAAGAGAGTTGGGTATTTCGCGGCATATCTAGCGACTCAAATAAGAAACACAACAAGACTGTGAGTCACTGCTGACTACGAAAGCCAGGATATAGCAGTAGGAACTAGCTCATCTACCGAAAAGTTTCTTATATTCTGCCATCTTGCAGCGGTCGAAAACAACCTTGATTCCAGCGGAAACGACTTTTTCTTCAGTTTCCTTGTTTTCTATCCCGAGCTGCAGCCAAAGAACCTTGAGCTTCTTCCCAATCATTTCCTCGACATAATTCGTAACGTCCTCGCTCGGTCGGAAAACGTCAACAATGTCCATGACTCCTGGAACGCCGGTCAATTTCACATGAGCTTTCTCGCCGAGAGTCTCATTTGCGCTGGGATTCACCGGGATGACTCTGTACCCCTTGTTATTGAGATAGTTAGACCTCAAAATATGAGCAAATTTCATGAGCTCTTGCTCGAAGATCTAGACAAGAAAGGTGTAAGCAGCATCCCCTCCTAAATTGCCCTTCGTTATTTGTTTGAAACTTGTGGTCGATACTAAGATAGCTTCTCACCGCAGAATGTTCAAAGAACGCCATTCCTAAAACTCAACATTAATAATCTCGGCAAATGATTTTGGTGGAAGAAGCAATCAGATGCATCCGTCACAGAAGGAGATTTTGATCGGCAAGTACAAGCACGCAGCTTACAAGATGTGCTACTGGACGGAGCAGAGTCTCAGAACCGGGGGGAGACGGCAATGCTACAAACACGGGTTTGGGATAAAGAGCCACCTCTGCATTCAATCGACATCGTTTCAAGGGTGCAATATCGCCTGCTCTTTCTGCTGGAGAGATGTCGAAGGAAGACAGCACAGTTTCCAAAAGACGGACGAGCCAGATGAGATTGCGGAGCAACTGATCGAGGAGCAGACTCTAGTCATCGAGCGTAGCCTACCTGAGGCGCTTTCAAACTATGAGAATATGATCATGCTGGTTTGTGAGCTTAGCAAGGGAAATTCGAAGCTATCTGATCTCGCTGAGCAATGCAAGATTTCAAGACAGAAGACCGAGGATGCTCTAATTGATTTGAAGAATTCGGGCGTCGTAGAACAAAAGACTCCAGACAGAAAGAGCTATTCACTTTCGAAGAAATACAAAACTAAAGAGCTTTTTTTCGACGAATCAAGGGACATCGTAGAAAAATTTGTGGCGTCGAAAGAAGACATCATCGACGTTCACCTTGAAGCTGCCAAACCAAAACACGTCGCAATATCTTACGACGGCGAACCAACGATGTACACACGTATCGGAGAATTAATCGACGAGTTTAGCCATAGAGGAATCTCGACCTTTGTGGTGACTAACGGAACTTTTCCCGAGCGGATAATGGAAATGAAAGAAAACGGGACGCTTCCGACGCAGCTCTATGTCACATTGGCCGCACCCGACAAGGAGACTTATCTCCGGGTCTGCTCATCCGTGAAACCTTACTTTCCTGTACACGATGATCATTGGGATAGGCTGAATCGCACACTTGGTCTCTTATCTTCGCTTAGCTGCAGAACTGTAGTTAGAATAACAAGCGTGAGAGGCGTTAACATGATCAAACCAGAGCTTTACAGAGAAAAGATGCAAAAGGCGAACCCCTCCTTCCTAGAAGTGAAGGGTTTCTCGATTAGCGGGAATGCTCCGAGAATTTCTGAGAGACTGGGTGAGACGAATTTGAGAGCAAGCGATCCGGCTCTTTACAAGATTGCATTTCAGTATGCGCCAACTCACCAGGAGATCATGGATTTCGCGAGAGCGATTTCAATGGATTTTACAAAATTCCCTCTAATAAGCGAAAGTAAATTGAACCGACAAGTATTGATGAATGTGGGATGGCACAATCCTTCAAGTGTCGGGATTGATTTCGCATCCGAAATATGATCTCAAACTCGAAAAAAGAATAGATAAGATCGAGGTCGAAAGTAATCTCCAAATATGACTCATTAATTTCTGTAATGTTCCTACCAAAGATTCGAAAGGTATTTCATTGTGACACGGAAGTTAAGAATCTCTATATTCACTTTTTTCTATTTATTTTTTTGCTTGAATAGTGCCTCCCTTTTCAAGACTGAGTCATGAAGGCTGAACTAATAGTAAATCAAAGCTTTCAATACTTGGCAGTCGGATTCTTTGTCTATTGAATCGGAATAATCTCTTCTTCATTTGCAAGTGATTCATCCTTGATTTGTACGCTTAATGGTTATTATTGCAATGCTTTTCCTGCTTATTATCTTGCTTTTGGTTTAGCCCTCATTTTCTTCGCAGTTGGCTCATTTACATTAGCGAAAGGATTTCTTCTAGCATTGCAAAATAAATAGCTCGAAATCGAAAGTCATCTAAACTCGAAAAATCATTACGAGTATTGAAAAAGGCCCGAACAATTGCTTCTGTTTCGTCTTTGGACGAATGGCAAGATGTCTACTTTCTGGCGGTCTCTCGGTTTTTCTTATTGTCGATTTGCCTTAGATTGTTTTCACAAAATAACATTTCAGGAAAAAAGCTTGATCCTGAGATCTTCAGAAAAAATTTTCAGGATCCAGAGAACAGAAAGCTGATGAATCGTAGGGGAGGCTCTATGCTTCTTCGTATTCTTCTTCTCCAGTTTCAGGAATCTTGGCTTCGGCCTTTCTCACAGGGTTGTCTTTCCTTAATCTCTTCACTTTCTACGTTCACGTTGTTGTTGCTGACGTCTTCTCTCTTTTTTTCTACTTCTTCTCTTTCAGACATTTCGAAGGAATCTTCCTCGAATTTGACATAAGGTTGCAGTCAGATACTATACGATTTGCAAAAAAACTAGAAAGAGCGCGCAAGATTGGAATCTCAATATAGATCTATGACTGTTCTCCCTTTTCTTCCTTCTTCTTCATCCTCTCGGATTCTAATTTTTCAATCTCTTTTTGTGAAAAATGCATTCCTTTATGAAACAAATAACCGAGGTAAGGTCCGAATATTATCCCAGCGGCAGTGATTAGTGTACCTATTGAGATAAAGGCCATAACTGCAGCAAAGACGGAAGATAACACATTAGGAGGTACTTCTGGCGGTCCTTCGGCCGTACCTAGCATTGCCATGAAATAGAATGACTCCAGCCAACCCCAACCACTCAGAAATTTCATTCCTACAGTTCCAATAGTCATTACCACCAAGATTGCTAGGATGGCCACAATGGTTCTTCGTGCTAGTGGAGAAAGAGGATGATCTAAAATGCGACGTAGCTGCATTGTTAATTTTCCGACAAAATCTCACGTAAAAAGAATTTCAATTGTCTTCTTCTCGCGAAAAGTACAGTCCGTTTATTCAAGTTCAGCCGTAGTGCTGGTAGTTCCGTGATTTTCCTCTTTTTTCTCATCTGCTCTTACCATTTCGTAGTCCTTAGGTAGTTTCCTAGCGCCTCGTAACGCGCTTGGAATTATTCCAATCGAATTGAGAATCGCAAGAACAAGGACGGCCGTCTTAAAACCGCTGAGAAATTGTGCCTGAGCCACCGCGGCTAGTGTGGTTGTGGTTCCAGCGATCAAACCAGTCAAAGTTGAGTAAGGAACTGTGAGACTGAGAAGCAAAACAGCAATACCGTAACTCGCAGTTAAACCGATGTTGAATGTCGTTGTTCGAAATCCCGATGCAATTCCTCTCCGGTTTGACGGAACGGATCCCATTATTGCGGCTATGTTCGGAGAAACGAACATTCCGTTTCCGACGCCCAAGAATGCAAATACGAGGGCGAGTACAACGTAAGGCGTTGTTTGAGTTATAGTCGCGAGGATGAAAAAGCCGAGGCTGCTCACCGCAAGACCTATCGTCGAAAGAAGCCTGGAGCCATATTTGTCGGAAAGTCTACCGCTCAACGGCCCAAAGATTACAAATGTCGCATCTAGAGGCAGCAGCGACAAACCCGCAACGAGTGGAGTGTCTCGCAGTACGACTTGGAGGTAAAAGGACGTCAGCAAAATCGCGCCGGACCAAGCGAGGGCATTCATGATCTGAGCGAGATTTCCAGCCGCAAACTGCCTTATTTTGAAAAGATGAAGATCGAGCAACGGCGTTTTCTTTCCGATCTCTACTCTGACAAACAAAACAATCAAAATGAATCCTGCAAGAAGTAAAACAGCTCCGGTCAAAGTATCGGAGAGACCATAACTCAAGAAAGTAATCGAGATCATTATCGATGTCAGCCCGGCGCTAAAGAGTCCAAAGCCCGTCCAGTCCATCGCACGCTGGACGTCTTTCGTTCCAATTTCACGCAGCCTGAAATGAGCCCACACGGTGCCGAAGATCCCGATCGGTATGTTGATGTAAAACAGAGCTCGCCAGTCAGCGACGGCGAGAATCAAGCCGGAGAGAGTAAGACCCATCACTGAACCAACCCGGAACGCGATTTGGTTTATTCCGAGCAGTGTCCCCAACTCGTTCCTAGGCGATGCATCCGTCAGTATCGCTGCGCTGTTCGTAATCAGCATTGCCGATCCGACTCCTTGGACCGCTCGCGCTGCGATTAATTCGGGTGCTGAAAATGAAAGGGCGGAAAAAGCAGATCCAATTGTAAAAACTGCGAAGCCAATGTTGTAAATCCTTACCCGACCAAATACATCTGTGGTGCGTCCGATGAGGAGTAGGCTAATGGTGCTAGCGAGAAGATATGCCTGCGTCACCCAGATGATTGATTCTAAGTTAGCACCGAGCTCCCGAGCAATGGTAGGCAGACCGATAATGACTATCCTTGTATCTACACCCGCCATCAGAGTTCCCACGGTTGTTACCGTGAGAGCTACCCACTTGTACTGCGTATCGAATTCTCAGCTCTTCAATATAATTCCGTGGTTATCATCGAAAGTAAATTCTTGTTACTTTGTGCAAGAACAAAGTCAAACGCACGACCTAATGCTTGTTCAATTTTCTTCTTGACGCAAGAAATCAATCAAACTCGTAACACTCTGTTTAACTTTTAAACGAATTGAGGAACACAAGCTATTTGACAAGGTTTTTGCCGCGTGATTTGTAGGCATTGGATCAAACGAACGAAGACAACAATAATGACGTCGACAAGAAGCCTCTGTCGGGAGATGACGAAAATAAATTCGGCGAAGAACAATATTCGGAATACCCTGAGACTGTAGAATTTTCAGGCATAGGTTATACCTCACTTCTTCAAGTGCACATCAGTGCCGCGCTGATTGTTGCCGTGGGAGTAATTCTCGCGATAGAGGCGCCACCGGAAGGGCTGTTTGCTCTAATACTCTTTCTTCTCATTGTCCTGGGAGTAGAAATGTGGATGTTTCGCAGATCACCAAAGAAACTTCGACTCACATTATATTTGAGAAGGAACCCTGTCGAAGCATACCAAGGTGATTACAAGATTGGAAAAATAGATCATGGTAGTTTTGAAACTGACATGGACGATCCTAACGATCTTGGCTACAGACCTGCTCCTAAGAAAAATTTGATCGTCTGGTCCTTTGACTCCGAGCATGACAAGCAAATTGTCGCCAAGAGACTTCTTGAATACCTTCCTCGTGATGGTACTGATTAAGAGCTGGGTTTCCTCAAAAAGTGGGAAATTAGACAATCAAGGAATACTCGTAAATTCGGATCAAAAAGAATAAACAGTCTTGATAGATGGTTTTCAATTGACATATTCTATCGTCGCTCGCGATAAAGAGACCGGGGAATTAGGCGTTGCCGTTCAATCTCATTGGTTCTCGGTGGGTTCCATTGTATCATGGGCTAGGGCAGGTGTCGGTGCGGTCGCAACCCAGGCGATGGTTGATGCGAGCTACGGGCCGCTCGGTTTGGAACTTATGGCAGGTGGAAAGAGCGCAAGAGAGGCGCTTGACGCAATGCTCGAATCAGATTCACGGTCTGAAACAAGACAGGTTGCCCTAGTTGACTCCAGAGGACGCACCGCCGTGCACACAGGAAAGAAATGCTTTCCAGAAGCGGGTCATGTGGAAGGAGATGGTTTTACTTGCCAAGCAAATATCATGCGTAACGACACGATCTGGGAAGCTATGGCGAAGAGTTACAAAAACACTTCCGCCGTTCAAGGAAAAAATAGGTTGCCTTTAGCTGAGCGTTTGATTCAAGCTCTTGAAGCAGCAGAAAAAGCGGGAGGCGATGTCAGAGGGAAACAATCCGCCGCGATTCTTGTTGTCTCTCCAAAAATAGCGCCTAATTCTTGGACTGGAAGACTAATCGATCTTCGCGTTGAAGATTCGAAGAAACCTCTGCCCGAGATTAAGAGACTATTGCGTTTGCAAAGAGGGTACGAATGGGCTAACAAAGGCGATGACTTGCTCAATCGTCGAAGGTTTGGGGACTCTTTCAAAGCCTACAAAATGGCAAGCGAATTCGCCCCTGAAATAGAAGAAATCGAATTTTGGCAGGCCGTAAGTTTAGTGCAAGCAAAGAGACTCAAAGAAGCAAGACCAATCTTCAAGAAAGTTTTCAGCAAGAACAAGGATTGGAAGCAAGTTGCTAGAACGTTACCGCGGATCGGACTAATGTCAAATGATCCCGGGATTTTGAATGAGATTCTCCATTTATGATGAGGACGAAGAAGTGAAAGGCTCCCACCAATTATTGGGTTGTCAGCTGTCAATTTTCAAACTCGTATTCCAAGCAAAGTAGACATGAGAACTAACCTACATTCGGCCATTGTCGAATTACTGTAAGCTTCACTCATTTCGTTAAATAGCGAGTGACTGTTGGTGAACAGTTAGGTTACGTAATGAGCGCTTCAAAACAAAGGCTATTGCAGAGGGCTGAGCGTCGTAAGAGACAGGCCCGAATCTACAACGGATTCGACCCAGAATTCTACGAGTGTTAGATCGGGTCCGTTGTCGAATCAGCCCAATTCAAAGGGAAAGACTCACCGTCGGTTCGGACTCATTTTGAATTCGATATCGGATATTCACTCCGATTTTTTACTCGTTAGTCTCTAACGTGCACTAGGTTTCTCAAGCGTGAGGGAGTTTAACAGGATCTCTACTCGGCGCTTATCTTTTTCTGTTTTTGCCAATCCGACTAGCTCTCGTGCGATTTCATGTGGTGTCATGATGACGCCTTCACCGCCGCCTGAGCTATCTGGTTATTGCCCTGAACCCAAACGTGATACATCGTCGAAGTCGTAATTGACTGAGAAGTCATATGTAGTCCCAGAGAAATCTGGGTGCCAATTACAATAGATCCGCTGTAATGCAGAATAACAGTTTGACCCGGAGCAAGTATCAATCCCCCCGCTCCAACCTGATTATCGACAGACTGTGTGCTGCTCGTATTGAGATTTACCAATGATCCATTGCTTTCAATTGCAAATACATCCGAACTTCTTAACTCGCCCTCGATTCCTCCAGCAGTAGATGTTTGAGTAGTAACCGCAACGAGCCTCATAATTATCGAAGTCGTGCCTTGGTTAACCACCGTTATGTTCAGCGATGTCGGCGTCAAGCTGACTTTTGAGATTCCGAATTTCGTACCTTGTTCTATCGTAGTTACCCACCAGGAATTCGTCGTGAGGATCGCTTTATTCCCAATTGCATACGATTCTGCCGGTATCGATGCCGTTGGAATGACATAGCCAACAGCGGCTGGAACAAACACGAAAGATGGGTTGCTCGACCCTCCCGTCATGAGGACAGTCGGGGAGAGATCAATCAATGCCGCAGTTGTTTGTGCTACCGTCACATTGATTCCTCCGGGAATCCAGACGTATAGTGTATTCTCACCGTAGATTGTTTGGGCTGTGTAATTTTGGCTCTCATATGTAATTGTCACTCCTGTCACATTGAATCTCAAGCCGTTGAACTTGCCAAAGGGGAGCGTCTGGTTCGCAATGGTTTGAGAGGCGTTAACTAATCCCATGAGATTGATTGCCCCTGACCCGGAAAGATCGTACCAACCCGTTTGATTTCCAGCATCAGCGATGTGCGCTTGGACTTGGTCATACTGCATGTATACGGCGGTTACATTCGCTGGCACGGTCGGAGGATCTGTAAGGAGCACGGCCATATAGCCCTGACCACTCGACTCTGAGCTAATGCTTTGGGCACTCTCAGTCGATAGAGTAGAACTAACAGACGCAGTCGTGGTAGAACTGACTCGGACGCTCAAGCCGGTTCCAGGAACTAGGACAACAGCTAAAATCAAGCCGACCGCAATGATTGCGGCGATAACCCCTGATAACACGACATTCCTAACAGACGACATGTATCGTTCTCAGCCAGATTTATGGAAGGAATGAATACTAGAACCATTATTTTTGAACAGCCCCCGAATATTCTGTTCAAACTTTTTTGAACACTCTTTTTACCCAGAAAAATTGGCCTTTGAGATTGGAAACCTGAATTTGAGATTCACCGCGAGAAGGCGAAGTCTTACCGACACTTTGCAAAAGAAAGCGGCGAGTATATAGTTAGACCTCTTTTCTTGGTTTAAAAGTAAGAAAAGAAGACCTCAAGGATAGACATCGTAGATGAGCCAACCCATGGATTCCGACGAGCGACGAAAAGTCGCCGAGTCGCAACTAAAGGGAAACACGCTGCGCGTGTACGTCTACGTTGTCACCCACAAGAAGACCGGCGTGAGAGAGATTCAAAGGGCGCTTCGCTTTTCGAGCTCGTCACTCGCGCAGTACCATCTTGCGAAGCTAGTAGACCTAGGCTTGATCGGCGAAAATGGGGGAGAGTATTTCGCGGCCGAGCAAATTCGAGTCGACGTCCTGAAGGACTTTATGAAATTCGGAACATTCATCGTTCCTAGATTTGTATTCTACGCGGTTTTCTTCACAATCATTACGACTTTTCTATCTACTGTTGTGCTGGTTGAGCAAGGGATCTCGTCAACACCGACAATTGAGTTCTGGTTCGTGGGATTGCTAATTGTGGTTTCAGCGCTGTTTTGGTATGAAGCTCTTCGCGCGTGGCTCAAAGGCCCTGCATAAGAAAATCTCGAGCATCTTTTCTCTTTCATCCTTTCGTCACATTTTCTCGAAGTATATGTTGAAAGTATGAATACTATGAGAGACCAAAATCTCTAAAATTTCATATTGTAGAATTGATCCGATCAAGAGTTCATCTCTTTGAGAAAGAAGCAGCAGTACCAAAGAGCCTCGCGCCATTCCAAGATTATGAGGAAGAAACTAGGGCGGGTAATGGTCAGAAAGGCGACTCTTCGTGATATGGATGTTTTGGTGGACCATCGTCGAAGATTATTTTCAGAACTGCATCCTGAAGCCAAATTTGACTACTCGGCATGGGCGCGCGAGTACAAAAGGTTCGTCAGGAAACACATGAGAGGTAAGCGGTTCGTCGCTTTTCTGACACAAAGAAAAGACGGTGCAGTCATAGCGACCGGAGCCGTGTGGATCAAAGATGTGCCTCCTCGACCGATGGCTCCTCCGGTTTGGATTAAAGAACCGTACCTCCTGTCAATGTACACCTTGCCTGAGTACCGGGGATACGGTCTCGCGACAAGAATAGTCAAAGAAGCCATGAAGTGGAGTAAATCGAAGGGGTTCTCGCGAATGTCTCTTCACGCTTCCGAGATGGGACGCCCGGTCTACAAGAAACTGGGATGGGAGAGAGGTTGGGAAATGAGGATCAGACTTTAGGACAGAGAGTTTGTTACTGCTATTTGTTCGTTCATCGGAAGCCTCCCTTAGATTTGGAGGCGACCCCTCCAGCGAGGAATTTTCTATGACTTGCGATGTCAATTTGTACTAGAAACCTTTCTCCAAAACTTTTGTAGACTTTGAAAAGTCGAAGTAAAGATAAAGGATTGTGGAAGATTTTTGCAGGATGAATCATCGAACGGCCTTGTGGTTTTGAGCGGGAAGATTATTTAGGTTGGCAAGTTCAATAGTGGATCGGGCCTGTTTAGAAGGAAAAATGCAAGAATCCAAGATATCCATTCTGGGGGCATTTGTTCAAATGCGTCCGAAATTCGGTGAAAATTCCGAAAATATTGAACGTGCCGTGAAACTAGCATCCAAGGTTAGAGCCGATCTCTATGTTTTCCCCGAGCTTTGTAACAGTGGATACGCTTTCACATCCAAGGAAGAAGCGAGACAATTTTCAGAGTCTCTTGAGACAGGCCCTTCAGTTCAGGTCCTGCAATCCTTCAGCGAAAAGAGAAAATGCGCATTGGTCGCGGGGCTCACCGAGAAATCCGGAGAAAGTATCTTCAACTCGGCCGTCATAATTGATAACGGTCGAATTCTGGGAACTTACAGAAAGACGCATCTTTTCTACCGTGAAAAACTCTGGTTCGAGCCGGGAGATTCCGGCTTCAAGGTTTTTGATCTTGAAAGGTATGGATGTAAGATTGGTCCGATAATTTGCTTTGATTGGTTCTTTCCCGAAGCATCGCGAGAAGTCGCTGTAAAAGGAGCTGACGTCATTTGTCATCCTTCGAACTTGGTCCTTCCGGGAAAGGCTCAGATAGGAATGATGGTCCGAGCTTTCGAAAATAGAGTCTTCGTAATTACCGCGAATAGAGTCGGGATCGAAAATCGTAGTAAAGAGGATAACTTTCACTTCACGGGCAAGAGCCAAATAATCTCGCCGACGATGGAAAAACTTGCTTCAGCCAAGGCTAACGAAAGCATAGCTAAAGTCGCAAGGTTGAACCTCGATTTGTCGCGCAACAAGAAGGTGACCTCGATGAATGATGTCTTCGAAGACAGGCGGCTAGAGTTTTACAAAGCACAATATCACGAACTCTTGAATCGAGAATTGACAAATTCGTAAAAGAGTCCCGCGGGCAGGAATTGAACCTGCGACACTCCGGTATCTTTGATTTTCTGTTGTCGCCTAGCAAGCTGAGCGGGATCAGCGCCGCATTTGCGGAGCCAAGATCACTACAGCATCTTCCCTTTGGTTCTTAGCAGGGAGACTTTTTCAATCTGCATTGGTATGGAACCAATAGGACGGAAGCTCTACCAGGCTGAGCTACCGCGGGTCTCAAAACAGAAGTGGTGCCCTCTGTCCATAAATAAGTATCGTGTGGTTGCAAAAGGATTTTCGTTTAAACTATGCTTAATCGTTTCAATTTCTTGATGATTCAAACGCAAAACAGAAAAACAGATTTGTTTTGCGGAAAAGAAAAAGTTCAATCATAAGCTTTATAGTTTAAAATTTCGAGCAACGAGATAATTTGACCCCGATAGACGCCATACTAGCTGGCGACGTTGGGATGAACGCCATCTACCTGGCGTTCATTTTCGCGATTGCTGTTGTAATAACCGTTGTCGCGTTTGTATTCATCTATTGGTCAACGAAGCGTCCTGAGGAAGCTGATTCGCACGCGCTCGCTAAATACGAGAAGCACTGGGTCATTATCATTGTTGTGATTTTTATTGCGTTCAGCATTTCGACTGCCCCTTTCATTCCTTATCCTTACTTGCACACAAATGTTCACCCCAACTTGACGGTCGATGTAACTGCGCAGCAGTTTGCATGGACCCTGTGCATGGCGCCGAATTGGGCAAATAGCTCCTCGAGCTTGAACAACCTGTCTTGTTTTCCGAACAAGATAGTGTCGACAATTCAAATCCCCTCCGGCGACACTGTTTTGTTCAACGTAACGAGCCTCGATGTGAACCATGATTTTGGAGTGTATCAGTGCACTGATGCGTCATGTAGCACCGCAGAAATCAAAGCTCAGGTCCAAGTCATGCCAGGATTTTACAATTCGATTTTAATTACCTTCAGCACTCCGGGCATCTATTACATCAGATGTTTGGAATTCTGTGGGTTTGGCCATTATACGATGATAAGCTCGATGAACATTACTTCTACCTAGTTGGTGGATTTCTCGTTGGCTACGTCAGAGGGAGGAGTAAAGGGAGAACCGATCCAAAACCCCAATGAGTCAACTGGTGCCCTAAACCCTTACACGAAGAAATGGGTTCGTCGACTCCTCTATCTCTCGTTCTTGAACTTCATTATTGCTGGAACCCTCGCCCTCTTCATGAGAACTGATCAGGCCGGGAATCCTGGGATAATTGGTCCACTAGGAACTGCTTCAGTCTTCGGTCAACTTCTCACTGCGCATGGCCTTGGAATGTTCATCGGCTGGCAGTTCCCCTTTGCCTACGGTCTGTGCATCTACGTTTTTCCCAAGTACATGGGTCGCAAAATCTACAACGAAAAATTACTTCCTTACATATTCTTTTTGTTTGCAATCGGTTTCTATATGGTTTGGTTTGCCTGCCTTGAAGGCTTTGGTCCTGGTTGGTATTTCTTAACTCCGCTTTGGAATCCGGCAGCATGGACTTCAACCGCCACTTGGGAGGCTTGGCAAGCTATGATTTTCTTCGCAGGGATGATTATCACGAATGTATCTCTCATAGTCTTCGCATACGATATATTTGGAACGGCTTTCTCAAGCAAGTACAAAGACGCCTACAACGCCAGCCCTGGAATGCTGACTTCTCTTTCTTCAAAATTCGCCGCATCAATCGGCTTTGACGCGTACATGCCAAAACCCGTGAGGAGTAGGATTCTTGGCTATCCACCAGCCGTGGTTGCTGCGGTCGTCACTACTGTCGACATGATAGTTTCGGCACCACCCTTTCTCACCTTGCTCGGCGACGGAGTTTGGACAACAGCGGGGAATCCAGCATTCTTGAACAATCTTGTTGCAAAGAACTTTCTTTGGATCAACTACCATCCAATTGTCTACTTTGCGTTCTTTCCCCTCATCGGCATGTACTACACGCTGATACCAATCTTTGCAAACAGAAAATTCTCTAGTTCCAGATGGGCAAAGGCTCCTTGGCCTCTCCTCCTGATTACGGGAGTTGGCGTGTACAGTCATCATTTGTTCATGGATACTTCACAACCGTTTGCCTTGCAACTCATGTCGCAAAACATGTCTATGGTGATTGGCATCGCATCAGGAATTTCAGTCTTCACGTTACTGGCTCTTATCTGGAGATCCAAGTACGATTGGAACTTATCAGCGAAATTCTTTGCGGCAAGCATTCTTGGTTGGATTGTAGGCGGAGTAATGGGCGTCGAACAGGGGAATATCGCTCTAGATGTCTATGAGCATAATACGTACCTTGTTGTATCTCATTTTCACTTCAATGGGCTAGATGGTATCGTCATCGCTGCCTTTGGCGTCCTTTACTGGATTCTGCCCGAAATTTCAGGGAAACAGTGGTATAGCAAGACTCTTGGCGAGGTTCATTTCTGGGGTACATGTATTGGAGGGTTCGGCCTCGCAGGGACCTTTGCCCTAATGGGTTACATGGGAGTTCCAAGGAGGGAGTTCGCTCCAATACAGGCTAGCTTGCCTTTCACGGCAATCTATGCCGATCCTTTGTACGCCGCGCTTTTCTTCGCTCTCTTAACAGCTGCGGCGCAAATTCCATTTATCTGGAATATTCTAAAGACACTTCAGAGCCCGACGATGTTGAAGAGCAACGTAATTCCTGAGATCACGGTACAAACTCCGAGCCCAACACCGCTCCCTGCGCCTCTTACAAGATATAGCCCTCCGAGTGCATCCCAGCCTCAATTTGGCGGGCAACTAGCTACAGACGTTGTTTCGGCAGAACAGTCGAACACGACCACATTTGATTTTAATAATCCATTCGCCAATCAAGCAGATCTAAAGGAGCATTCCTCTTTGGAGTGATCTTTTCTTTGGATAAGGACATTTTCTACATCAGCGTATTCATGCTCATCATAAGCATTGGAGCTCAACTCGTGTGGTTATTCTTTGCAAAGATTCCCTGCCCCAATGCGGGAGAAATGCCACAATTCCTCGGTCTAATTCCGTGTAGTAATTCTGCAACTGTCGCGTCTTTTCAAGAAATCCAGAACGTTTCGAGCTACATGATGGTCTTTGGGTTCATTCTGCTTCCGATCGGCCTATTTAAGGATGGCATGCCGATTCCCGGCCCCGGCGCGAAGGTCTTTCTTGGTATTCTACTTGTCGTGATACTGGGACTCGCGGCGACGTATGTACTCACAATACCTGTTTCTGCGCCAGGTCCGAAGGCCGTTCCCTGCGGAACAGCCCCGTCTGGATCTACTGTATACGTATGCATGGGGCCCGGGTCGAGTTTGACCTTCTCACCCCAAAATATCACAGTTCAATTAGACAAGAATGCAACAGTCCAATGGTCAAATGACGGCTCGGTGGCGCACACAACTACAAGCTATCCCGGTCAGCTTCAATCATGGAATTCCGGCGCTTTAAATCCAGGACAGGCTTACAAGGTAACCTTCACTACCCCTGGCACATATCATTATTATTGCACGATTCACGGGTTTATCATGAGCGGCTACGTTATCGTTTTGCCGAAGACCTGAAACTCTAGTAGACGAATTCGGTTCTTCTCTTTTTTAGTGACGGCTCTTCTCGCCCATTCCCTTAATTGTATTGCCGATCTAAAATGAGTCTTGCTTGAGTGAAGTCCAGCTTGGCGCGTTTTTTCTCCTTCGAAAAGAGCGAGCTCGAACTCTTGCTCATTTCGATCGTTTTTCAAGTGGTCGCCTTCTTCACCATTCTACGGGTTGCAACCGGCGTTGCAGCCACGAGTTCGTCGCAGGCAGCAAATTCAACCAGCCCGCCGATAATCATACCACATAACATCACGTCCAGCGTATCGATTCCAAACTCGACCCCTCAGTTTGTATCCCCAGTCGGCAGCACTGTTAGTGCAGGGCTCATCCTCGCTCTTCTTTTCGTCGGCGCGAATGTCGTGGTGATTGGATTTCTCGCCTTTCTCTACAGGCGGAAGAAAATGAAATTGTTCTCTCTTTTGATTAGCCTGTTTCTGATCTTCAACGTCACCGAGCTTTACTTTACTTTCATCAGTGGGTTGTCGTCTTGGATACCAATCGGTGCTTCTTTCGCAGCCCTCGTGATTACCGTTCTAGCAGCCTACAGAGGCAGCGCTCTAATCACCAACGTGATTGCGCTCGCGCTAGCTCTGGAGCTTGGAAGCTGTTTTCCCGTACTGCTTCAGGCGCCGCTAAATTGGATAATACCAGCAGTCTACGCTGTATTCGACGTGTACGCCGTTTATTACGGAAGGATGGGAAAACTAGTTCGAGACGTTGCGCGAGACGAAGATCAAAGGCAAAATAGTGGTTCGCCGCTACCGACAGCTACTTCGGCGATTCCTCAAAGTGCTGACCTGTCATCTTCTTCTTCAGGAAATCCAGCTCCCTCGGGAAGGCTTTCGAAGTGGCCCGATTTCGGGTTGCTCTCTATCAGATTGAGCGGCATTGAAATCGGGATGGCAGATATTGCGTTCTACACGATGGTGCCAGCTGTGGCTCTTTTATTGGATCGCTTGATAGCTTTCTTTGTCGTGATGGTTGCTGTTGACGTCGGAATCCTTCTTTCGTTTACTGTATTCAGAAAGCGGGAAATATCTCCAGGTCTGCCTGTCCCCATACTTCTAGGACTCGGAGCTCTATTGGTTGTTTCGCTAGTCGTCAAGTAAGGAAGAGAAGAGGGAGAGCGAGAGAACTCACTTGGAGAAAGCAACGAGCGAAAACATCATCGAGCTCGTCGTCGATGTAGCTCAATCTCAAGATAGAGTAGAAGACGCGAGGAATCTGATTTCGGAGTACGCAGCTTCGCTTGGAGTCGATTTGTGTTTTCAGAATTTCGACGAAGAAATGGCCACGTTCCCAAGTGAATATTCCCCGCCGAGCGGAGCTCTCTTCCTCGCTTTGCATCAAAACGATTCAGTCGGTTGTGTTGCTTTGAGGAGGATCTCAGATCAGATTTGCGAGATGAAGCGACTTTATGTAAAGGCAGAATACCGCGGGAGAGGGCTAGGAAAGCTCCTGATCGAGTCGGTAATCGAACGAGCCAGAAAAATGGGATACAAAGCAATCCGACTCGATACATTGCCTTCGATGAAGGAGGCGATTTCTATCTATACCAAAATGGGTTTCAAGCCCATCAAGGCCTATCGACCTAATCCTGTTCCCGGTACACTGTACCTTGAACTACGGCTTTAATCAGTCACCATTCGAATTCCAGCTCTCCCGAAAAACGAAGTGAATCTAGCAAACCTTCCGCGTATCCTATACTCAAAATCGCCAGCTCCTCTTTTCCTTCGTTCAGGAAGCGAAGCGCATCCGAAGTGTATAATTCGACATTTTCGAAGACTGATTCGTATTTCTTGCTTCCCTCACCATTCTCTATCTTGCTGGCCGCATCCTTTGCTCGTTTCAACGCGACGAGGGTCTTTTGCGAATACTTTGCAAGCATCGTTTGCGAGAGCCGTTGAATGTTCTTCGAATTGTCTTTGAAATAGGATTCTTTCTTTCCAGTTATTGATGACAATGCTTCAATTTCCGTGAAGTGAAGTTTACCTGGTAGGACAAGCGTAATCGGAGGGGGTCCGAAATCCGACATGGATTGCACTTCAAAGAAATTGCAACAAGAAATGCGCGGGCTCTGCGTCCTTTCCCCTATTCTTGAAACCGCAAGCAGGAGAGTATCATTCGTTATTATGTTATATTTTAGATCCTTTTCAGCCTCGATCAGGCTTGCTATGGCATCTTTCGGCGATAGGAAGAAATTACTCTTCTCGTCCCATTCAAGAAGCAATGTAGTGTGCAGGCCCCGAATCAGATTTTGGTAAATTGTGAGGTAGGCAGTGTACTGCATGGGACTCTTCGTCAACGTTACGGTTTTCCCAAACGAGTACGAGGAAAGACCCAGCTCTCCTCCTATTGCGCAGAGTATTGAAGAGCCATGCACTATTTTTGTCTCTATGCCAGCTCTAATTGCCCTAATTCGAAGATCCTGGTGCGTTGTTGCAACCAGAGGATCTCCGGAGCAAACGAGCGCGACTTTGCTCTTCGCCGCCTGTTCAAGAATCTGCCTCCCGTCTTCGACGAATTCTCTTTTGACAACCTCAATCTTCTTCTTTCCTTCTCCAATCGAGTTTGATAGAATCTGAATAAGGTCCTGATTGATAACTGGGGACGTGTAGTTTTCCCAATATGTCATGTCACATTCCTTCAGAATCTCTATTGCCTCAAGGGTCGGTGATTGCTCCAGTCCTACTCCAATGAAGGATAGCAAATCTTACTCTCTTTTTCCCCTTCTTTTACTACTGTCAAAATGAATACAGAAATCAAACCCAGATAATTGTCTTTGTCAGAGTTTAGACAAAATTCACTAGGAGGTTCTGTGTAGTCTTCGGTTGATAGCAGCAGATCGATCAATCAAACTAAAAGATCTCTCTCCCCTTATCCCTCTGACATAACTTCATTGGATCGACTATTCGGATTAGCGGTTCCTCATCCTTCCTTCGTACGCGTTCCTGTACCATCGCTTCGTTTCCAATGCCTTTTACGTTATGCGACTGCGCGAACCTCACCCAGCCGCGGTGAGAAGTATTCATGACAGCGACTAGATCGCGATCAAACCACCTCTCACACTTCTTACACCAGAGCTTTCTAGATTTATCCCTGCTACTTTGGAGTCTCTCCCCACATATGTAGCAGATTGAACTCGTTTCTCTGGTTTCAGGTTTCGTAAGATGAATTACCGGAATCCCCTTCCATTGAGCTTTGCATTCTGTTTGTCTTTTAATCTCAGCAAAAGGCCAGTAATTGTTCATCTGTCCTCGAAACTTTCGTCCTTGGAAATTGCCTCTTCGATACATTGATCTGATGTACCTGATATCTTCAAAGACTATAGCTGACTTGACTTCAAGAGCTCTTTCAACTACGTCCTTTGATATCATGTTTAGTATAGTTCCTATCCTTGCTTTCCTTCTCCTGCCGTACTTGGAAGCTATTTTCGTTCGAATTCTAACATCATTTCTCTTAAAGGAATGCACAATGTCTTTGGTATTTTCTCCTGATTTCCCACAGTGAGATTTCGCAGATTTCTATCAATCCCGATCACTGAATGGATCTCGTCGTAACTGAATTTCAGGTACGTCCTTTGCAATGCAAAGAGAAAGAGCTGTTTGTGTAATAGTGAACGATCTTACGATGAGTGTCTTGTCAGATTCTAGTATCTTGAGAGTGTAATTATTAAGAGGAATGAATTCGTACCTTCTCTTTGAAAGAGGAATTCGCAGTTTCCCATTTACAATCTTAAAACCGTAACAAGAAACTAGTAATGGTCTTTTGACATATGGATCTTTGGTTGAAAATCACTATTAGCTCTTTTTTCTAATCAACCGAAGACCACACAGAGCCGTCCCATCCACATAATGCTAGTGATTTATTATGCCTGCTGCAGCAGTCGCGAAAGTAACCGAACTAATCGGGCACTCGAAGAAGAGTTGGCAAGACGCTACTGAGATGGCTGTGAAGAAAGAATCCAAGACAATCAGAGGAATAACAGGAGTCGAATTAGTTCATTTTACCGGAAAGGTAGAGAACGGTAAAATCGTTCAATATCGTGCAGATATTGAGATAGCATACAGCGTGGAAAGAGACTAGAAAGTAAGACTAGCACATGCCACCGGGGCGAGACTCTAGCTTTCTCCGTCCGAAAGGGAACTCGCCCTGCGCACAATTCAAGTGCTTTGCTTAGATGCCTGTTGCGATGAGATCCGGGGTTTTACCGTAGACACAAATTTACCCCCGCTGCGGCCCACGACTGCGATATTCTTGTAGTTTGAATGATAGAGGTTAAACTTGAATCTGCTAGGGTTGAAATCATGGGAATAAATCTCTCTCGAAAGACGGTCGATCAGTTGCTGCGTCGCATCGCGCATATGCGCTTTCTGTTTCGTTAAATCTCCAGAATGTTCCGCGTAGAATGAGCGCATCTCTTTGTTTAGGGATCTTGTGGAGAACATCGTCAGCATGAGCATTCCATAAAGTAGCACAAGCATAACTCCCGGAATAGCAAGTTCTGCATAGTAACCAGCCGCAGCCTTTATCTGGTTTTGAAACAATAGATAAGCAATCAAAACGGCAAAAGTAGCGCCGCCAATAATCAGAGAATACTTTCTCGAGTTCGAAGCTCGCCTGGCGTATTTTTCGAGGTCCTTTGATTTCTCAGGGAGCGCGTTAATCTGGTTGACATCTCCTCTGACACTCTTCCAGATCTGATCGAGATCGGTGCCTTCGTACCCCTTTAGAGATCTATCGATTCGAACCGGGTCAATAGTATATAATTCGACGTAACTGTCAAACCAAGAAATGAGCCTAGTAATCAACGAGGCCCTCTCGGTGCCACCGCGAATTGAATTCCCCCTGCTACTAGTTCTGCTCAAAGCCATTCATCTCTCTATCGCTAGGTTAGCTACTCTAGACGACGACTACTCATAATTAGAAAATAAACGCCAAATAAATCTACGGTTTTCAAGACTCTTTGTAGAGGATTGAGATAGCTGCACCGCAGACCGTGCAAATCTTGAGATCCACATCTGGCTTTCTAACAAGTTCGACCTCGACCTCCTTCTTGCAAACCGGACACATCCGTCTTTCAACTATCATTTCAATTTAGCCTTGAACCTGATTGATCTTGCATACAATTTGTAACCGAGCTTCTCGTAGACTCGTGTCGCCTCGATATTTGAGGAATTAACGAAGAGCGACACTATTTTGGAATCTTGCAGCGCTCGCTCGGTGGCAGCTGATGTAACCATTGTTCCGTACCCCCTTCTCCTATAATTCGGATCTGTGTTGACATCAACGATAACACCCACCTCCGGCTGGGAGGAAGCTATCGCTGCGACCGAAACAACGTGGCCATCGACAATCATTCCCCAGATCTTTTCTTGATCGAGCACCTGACCTACTACTTCCGACAAATCACCCCTAGTCGAGTGAGAAATTAGCTTACCTACGTCTCGACTGTACTTTCTCGTTATGATTTTCGCGTAATTGGGATGGATGAGCTGCGTAGTATCTTTCACAATTGCCATCAAAAAGTCATCTGTCTTTTCAAATTCTCTGTTTTTTGAGAGAAAATATTTCTTGACAGTTTGCTCATTCGTCGGGTCTGTATGCAAGTAGATCGTTAGCGAGTTGTCAGTTGGAACGCAAGTCAGAAGTTGGACGGCATCCTGCTCCGATTGACTCTTTAGAGTAACGAATAACTCATTCCCCTCATAATGATTAAGCAAATATCCCGTAATATCTTTCGTCACGGGATCTTTCGAAGAGTAGAACTCCCCGTCTTTTGGCATGTCTCTTATATCTTCGATAGCAAACCCGTTTGCCGTTGGGTCATGCAGAAGATATTCTAACATTTGCGCATTTTTGCCTTCTACTTTATCGACCTCAGGCATTCTTTTTGGATCATCTGACTTTAGAGCCCGACGTTCTTCGGAAATGCGTCCTTCCTTTTCTTTGAAAAAATCTCGATCCATATTCCATTAGGATCTTTGGCAAAGAACACAACATGATTCGGACTCTCGTAAGGTTCTCGAACAATTTCGACCCTCAACTTCTTCAGCCTCTTCAATTCCGCTTTGGCATCTTTGACCAAGAACGCAAGGTGATCCAACTCATCGCCGCTCTCGTACGATCGTTTCTCGGCATACCAATTGAGCTCAAGGTTCGGAAGCTTCCCTTTTCGCGAGGTGAGCTCGGCAAATTCTCCGTTAGTGTATGGATTCTTGATTCTGGCCACTAGTTTCATTCTCATTACATTTGTATAGAACTTTATCGATTTGTCGAGATCCTTCACTGTTATTCCTGTATAGCAAAATAATGTCAAAATGCCAACTCCATTTTGGAAATGTTCTGAAGCGCTTTGTATAATAGTTGTTTTTCGACTCTGTCTTCTAGAAAGAGACGATGACCACTGGCGAGAGGCCCCAAAGCAAGACTGGCTCCTTTGGCATAGCAATATTGGCAACCTGCCTATGGGGACTATCGGGCACGGTTGCCCAAATTCTCTTTCAAAGAGACGGGTTTCCCCCGGAGGGTCTTGTTACATTACGCCTTTTCATTGCAAGCGCGTTCCTCTTCCTCTGGCTCCGTCCAAAGTGGCCGCGTGCTCATACTGGGGTCATTATTATGTTCGGAGTGCTCGGAATCTTGCCGTCTCAGCTCTTCTATTTTCTTGCGATCAGCTACTCGAACGCTGCAATCGCGACATTGCTTCAGCTGCTGTTCCTTCCCATGGTTGCGATATACGAAATAGCAGCGCATGTGTACAAATTCAGTTTCTCGCACCTTGCCGCGATTGCACTTGCCATGATCGGAACATTCCTTTTGGTAGCGAATGGTTCGACCATTTCTTTTCATGTAAGTGTGCTAGCCTTCGTTTTTGGAACACTTTGCGCGATCGCGGCAGCCTTCTACACTTTGGCATCAAAGAAACTAACCACAATCTACGGATCATGGCCCATAACCGCTTGGGGCTTCCTGATAGCCGGGACCGCATCGTTGCCAATTGGAACATTCAGTTTGATCCATGAAAAGTTCACTATGCAAATTTTCGCATTGATACTGTTCGTCTCGATCTTTGGAACATTGTTTGCTTACGGACTATATGTTCGGAGTCTACAGCGACTGACAGGTACCGAGGCTTCTATTGCCGCGACGGGCGAGCCGATTATGGCAGCGGTAGCGTCATATCTCTTGCTCAGTGTGCTTCTTACACCTGTCCAATACATCGGAGGTGGTCTGATTTTGGTCGCGATAATTTTCCTGAGAAATGTGATAAAAAGGACCTAGAGACGATCTCATTTTCTATCACAGAATTCGAAGACGCGGAGAAGAAAATTGAATTACGCTAGGATAACTACAAGGGATTAGTATCGCCGCTGAGGAGGCGCCCTATCTACGCAAATAAGAGTTCCCTCATCTGTTTATCATCTATTGGTGATCATGTTAGGAGCCATCCTTCTTCGCTTGATTGCGACTCTGTATTTTGGTTTTGGCTTGGTGAAGTATCCAGTTGACGTCTATTACGTAGATCGAGAAGCCGCTCAGCTCATTTTGCTCTTTCGAAATCCCTATCTTTACTCTGATTTTACGAACCGCATCGGTCATGTAGTCAATTTTTCGTACATGCCAGTGATTCCCATCTATTTTGCTCCGTTCGAGCTGCTCGGTTGGAATATAAGGTACGGCATCATCGTCGCAGACGTCGTCATTCTGGTCGCACTGTATTTCATCGCGAGCTCATTGTTAGGAAAGACCGAACGACAACTAGCTTGGATTCCATTAACTGGGCCAATCGCCTATGCACTGTTGCCGATTTCGATTTTGCTCACGAGCGTCCTTGGGACAAACAAGATGGTAGGATCGATGTTCCTGGTGGGCGGAATCGCGGGTCTTTTCTACAAAAGATGGATACTTTCTGGTGTTCTGCTTGGACTAGCCTTAGCGACTAACCAATTCGTGATATTCGTTCTTCCGATCATTGCAGTTTACTGCCTTCGTAAATCAAACATCAAGCCCGCGCTCGTCTCAATACTTCTCGCCGGAGCGATTGTTTTGCCCTTTTTAGTGTATTCTCCGTCAAGCTTCTTGCAAGATGCCGTGTACTTTCAGTTTCAGCGGCCGCTTCAAACGAGTGGCTCTTGGAGTTTGTACTATTTCGTTTATATTTTAACTGGCTATAGATTAGTAACAGTATTGAGGATACTGGTTTTTGCAATTCCCACCGCGTTAGTCTCTGCTGTATTTTCGTCCGGGAGGAAAAGGATGCTCACTGGAATTGCAATCGTACTTAGTTTAGCTGCATTTGTACTTCCAATCGACGGGTTTTGGAATTATTTTCTCCTTCCGTCGACGATAGTCTGTGCGATTGTCCTGATGATGATCACTAACAAATATGTTGTTCGCGTGTCTCCTTACTTGAGGAAGCCCTTAACCTCTCCTACTCCTCCAATACTTCGTCCGAAGATTGACTCGACAGAACCAATTTGAAAAAAGAAAAACATGGGGTTCTGAATATAGCTATGGAAGATTTCACTCAAAGATTCACGGGAAGGGCTGACGTTTATTCGAGAAATCGACCCACTTACCCCAAGACCGTACTCGAAATCCTTCGCAAGGAAGCAAATTTCGATTCTGGTAAAATAGTTGTGGATATCGGTTCAGGCACTGGAATTCTTACGAGGCTATTCCTCGAGAACGGGAATCATGTCTTTGCCGTAGAACCGAACGACGAAATGAGGGGCTTCGCCGAATCCTCTTTGTCAAGTTTTAAAAATTTCAAGAGTGTTCGGGGAACGGCCGAAGACACGACTCTAAACGACGAAAGCGTAGATCTGATATCCGTTGGTCAGGCCATGCATTGGTTCGACCGCAAGAAATCTCGGATTGAATTTCTTAGGATCCTGCGGAAGGGCGGGTTCCTTTGCGTCCTGTACAATGACAGGAGGAGAGATGGTTCATCGGGAATTATGGAAGATTATGAGCAATTGGTCAACAAGTATGCTCGTAAAAGGGCTGCCGTTGCGAGAGTTGAAAACGACGATCTATCCGATTTCTTTCCACATTGGGTTTTCAGGAAATTCACGCTACCTAACTATCAACGGTTGAATTTTGATGGACTATTGGGCAGAGTATGCTCGTCTTCATACACTCCTCAGCCTGAAGAGCAAACCTACCCTCAAATGAAAGGCGAATTGAAAAGCATGTTTGACGCGTATCAAGAGGAGGGTCAAGTTACTCTCCTTTACGAGACAAATATGTTCTTGGGATCGCGGTCTGTTTCCAATTTCTCTCAATAAAAGATTAAATCAAACTTTACACTTCTAGATTTACAGGACCAGAAAAGATATTGCCTTCCTCCTCTTCACCTAACCGTTCGACTCATGCAAAGGTCGAAAGAATCTCTGCCGTGATCGCAAAGTGGTGCCCGCACTGTTATCCTCTTTCAGTAGATAATTCAAAGCGTATGGCGGACGACCTTGAAGTACCAATCAGAGTCTTGGACACTGATCGAGAGGAAGACGTGAAGATTGCCGATCACCTTGTCAAGGAATACGGGGATAATGCTGAAGATTACCTGATTCCTCAGATATTCATGGAATTCAAAGATGGAAATGTGAAACACGTATTTACGGGATTTTCTGAGAATCCTGAAGTTACTAGGGTGCGCTGGGAGAATCTATTCAAAAGCAGATTCTATGCCGAAATAAAGAAACAACAGCAATCGAACTAGTGTCGCTGGCAAGTTTTATTCTTTGAAGTCATTGGTTGCGTGAAGAGTTTTCCGCACTTGTCGCAAAGAAAGTTTCCCATTTTCTTCTCGTCGTCGCTGCGGGCGTAGAATGTCCAGTAGTACTCCTTTATCCCATTTGACTGGTCTGCGAGTGACTTTATCTCTTCTTCCGCGTTTCCACCGAGCTCCCACCCGTGCCGCGTAGCAGACCTAAAGTCCTTGTCCCTAACCAATGAACCGCCTTCCAATTCGTTCCTGACGTAACCGATGAGCCAGGGGATGCCACCATTATTCTGCCTTGATTCAAAGGCAACAATCCTTGAAACAAAGTTATCAGGACAAATGTAGGCCCCAATGATCTTGTCACGATTCTCCATGAGCGGAGCAAAATGAGTCGTTTTGTCGCAGTGCCTTGCGCACGGTAGTCCTTCAACGACCAAGTACTTTCTAACAAAAGAGACAAACTCACTTTTTGGGACAGCTTTGACAGAACTCAATTGAAATAACCTTACAATGAATGTGGTCGATATTCTTTGCTTTTCTTGTTTTCGAAAGCCGAATTTACACAACATCGGAGGAGACGAGCCAAATCAATTCTCCAGAGTTTGGTTCAAGGTGCCCGCTGACATCGACCCTTGCCATCGATCCTGGAGCAAACCCGATGGCCTCACCTGTGCCTAGAAGACTGGAAAGGATTTCTCCGAGGAGCGGCTGATGCGAAACTAGAAGCACGCGGTTTTGCGGCCCGAATTTTTGTTTCGCTAAGAATTCATATGCTTCGTACGGTGAACTTTCAGGCCCAAGCTCTCCGCTTGTAATTATCTTCGGTTTTTTGGGTTTCAAAATTTGTTTCGCGATTTCCGCGGTTTCGATCGCTCTTTTGAAATCGCTTGAAAGAATTCGATCTAATTCGACTGAAAGATTGCCTTTTGCAAGATTTAGTACTTTTGAGACTTTATCGCGTCCTTCTGATGTCAACGATCTATCTTCATCTGCTCCGAAACTAGATTTTGGTTGAGCCTGAGCATGACGCAGCAAATATAGAATCAAGCGGGATGGAGTAGATTCAATATTTCGGGAGGACTTGAACCTATCTATGTTTGCGGAAACGGCTCACACAGAGCACATCTTAAGGAAGGTACTGCTAACTATATCGTATCCGATATAATTATATGGCCTCTGAATCTAATTTGGATAAGCGTAGCCGTTATACGGCTAATACCTCTTATTCCTGTCTAAAAGAAGGTTTGGATGACTCTGAATGAATGACCACTCTATCGAAGCAATAAATCTCTCAAAAAAATACGGCACCTTTACCGCTCTGGATAACCTGAACCTCAAGATCGAAGGCTCAAAATGCGTCGGGTTTCTAGGTCCAAACGGAGCGGGAAAGACCACCACATTGAAAATTTTTACCGATTTAATTTTCAGGACCGAAGGGAAGGCATTGATTAATGGCATTGATGTCCATACAGAGAAAAAGAAAGCGCTTGCAGCGACTTCTGCGTTAATCGAGACCCCAGAAATTTATCCTTCACTGACTCCTAACGAAGCTCTCATGATGGTAGCAGAGCAAAGAGGGGTGCCAGCTGAAATCAGAAAAAAGAAAATCGAAGAAGCGCTAAATGAAGTACGCATGGAGGAATGGGCGGATAAACGGGTTGGCAAATTTTCAAAGGGAATGAAACAGAGAATCGACGTAGCATCAACTCTTCTCAATGATCCAGAAATTGTACTTCTTGACGAGCCCACAACAGGTCTAGATCCGCGCGGGATGGCCGAAGTGAGAGACATTGTAAAAAATCTGAAAAAACAAAAGAGACTCATTTTCATGAGTTCGCACCTCCTTCCAGAGGTAACGGATGTCTGCGACGAAGTAGCCATGATAGATCATGGAAAACTCTTAGCGTACGATACAATCCACAATCTCACAACAAGAATTTCAGGCGGTGGTGCTGTCGTCGAAATCGGATTTGTCGGGATGGTGGGCGAAAGTGGTATTATCAAGGCAGTCGAAAGCGTGAAAGGAATTACATCAGTTGAGAAAATGGATGACAAGAATTTGCGAATAAGGTTTACAGGCGGCCCAGAAGCTCAGGCGAGAATTCTTACAGACCTTGCAATGCTAAATCTCGGTATGAGTAGTTTTAGAGCATCTTCGTCTGCACTTGAGGACGTGTACTTGAACCTAATTAAGGAAACTTTGTAAGGTGACAGTGAAAAAACATGGCCGTTCAACAAGAAAATGACCAGGATTACGTAAAAGCTAACAACAATGTCCCGTCCAGCCTTGGGCAAGTTAGGGTCCAGACAAAGTATGAATTTCTCAATTACTTCAGGGCCAGACGATTTTATATCCTTCTAACGATCGGCCTCGTTATAGAAGTCGCACTTACGCTAGTTGTATGGCATTCAGGGGGTTCGTCTTCATTTACAGATAGCCTGAACTTTTACTCCACGTGGTGGGGCGAATCCGCCACATTTGTTGTTATTTTTTGTGCCATCTTCTTTGGCGGGGATGCAATTTCTTCGGAATTTCAAAACAAGACAGGTTATTATCTCGTGCCAAATCCAATCAGAAGGTCTTCAATATACATAGGCAAATGGCTCGCAGCCGTAGCGGCATCTTTGATCATCATCGCGGTGGCTACAAGCATCACACTAATTAACGGAATTTATTATTTCGGCACATCCATACCCTATCAATTTGGAGAATCCTTCGTCTTTACACTTGTATATCTAATTTCCGCGCTAGGTTTGTCCTTCTTCTTCAGTTCCATGTTCAAGTCGGCTTCATATTCTATACTTGTATCTGTCGTCCTACTTTTGTTCGGCTTCACAGTAATTGAAGAATTAATTTCAATATTCGTCCATATTGAACCATGGTTCCTTCTTTCCTATGGTTCAGATATAATCGCAAACATAATGATGTCTCCTTATCCTAAACATTCAGCTACTGTCACCGAGCCTGTGGGCCGCGCCGGCCGTACGATCACTTTCAGCACTTTCAATGCAACTGTTCCAGAAGGATTGGCGATAATGCTAGTTTATTTCGCGGTCACAGCAGTTTTAGGGTTGGTTCTTTTTGAACGGAAGGAATTCAATTAGAATATTCCACTGTTGAGCGCTATGCAGCGAAGTTCGAAAGTCTGGCGCGAATGGTCATAAAGTCTATATGTGACTACGACCTTACTGGGAAATTACTGTGCTGGGGAAGCAGTACAAGGCGGAGATATATTTTCTCAGGCCAGGAAGTTAAGGAGCATTCTAGGTGATTATGAATTGGGTATTATGCGAGTTCGGTTGAACCTTGGCGATACCGTGTATGTTAGCGACGAAGACGACCATGGCATCATTGAGCAATTTGTTCCCTACGGTCGGGTCATAGTCCGGTTGGTTAGGAAAGGCAAGGTCCTCAAATTGAACCGCGGCGACGTGAAAAAGTCAAGGCAATGATTGCTAAAGTACTAGCGACTATGGGCAAACCTTTTCTCTATCTATTTTCCTCTCACTGGTCTGCGCCTTGAAACGAGCCTCTGGTTCTTTTGTTAGACTCGATATTGTTGGTATAGATCCGAGATTTTTTGAGATCTGTAAACAGAATAATCAAACCGTAGTGCAATCACGAGGAAGGGACAGACGTCTTGTTTCTAGCGAAGAATCATCCGCATCCAATATGGAACCGATTGACCCTGCGCTGGCTTCTATTCCCAAAGATCAGCTTCCTTTGTACGTCAAAATAGTTTCTATAACAATTGATTTCGAAAGAGCTTACGGTAGGGGCGTAGAAATTCGGATCTTCGAGCGCTCTCCAAATAAATTCCTGAACTCATTTCTCAGGAGAAAGGAATCGTCGGAGATTTTGAACCCGACTTTCTACGTCAATGGCGTTAAAGTCTATACCGGCATTCCGAACAGTTTCTCCCAGCTCGACGAGGCTATCGACAAGTCCATTGGTTCTAAGGATCAAGCAATCAAGTAATTTTAGTGCATTTTGAACATACCCTTTCAGATTTAAGGCAAGATTTCGCGCTAAATATTTGCAAACTGAAATATAGCCCTCGAACCAAGGCCTTGATCTCGGGAATTCGAAGGGAGTATTCACCAGAGCGGCCTAATGCTTCATTTTGAACCAAGACATTTTCAAGTCAAAGAGCCTTGAGCTAATTCATCTCACAAAGGAATTTCTCAAATTAAAGAAGATCTACGAAGACAGCCTAGGACTTCTTATTGCAATCAAAAAGTCAAGGATGCTTGGCAAAACAACGCTTGATTCTCTCCCGCAGAAATTCCTTCCCCTTGCGCCGGGGGCAAGTAATCTTGACGATGCGGAGCGAATGACAGCGATTAAAATGGAAGAGTTGAAAAAGAAAATGGCCGAGCTTGGTTCTGAAATAAAGAGGCTTTCAGGTCAGCTCGAACCCTTCTTCTCTGGCGTGCAGGAACAAGGAAAAGAGATTCCTACTGCCGCACCGGCCAAGGCAAACTAGCAAAGATAAACGCATTAAATCCGATAGTTCCTTCGTATTACTACGGATTAGAATTTTGATTACTCCCTCAGTCAAAGACAAAACTCCCAAGATTGGGAGCGGGTGCTTTGTCGCAGAAAACGCGACTCTAATTGGGGATATTTCGTTGGGCGATGAGAGTTCGGTTTGGTTTGGTGCGGTTCTTCGAACAGAGTTGGAAGCGATAAGGATTGGAAAACAAAGCAACGTGCAGGATAATTGCGTGATACACACTGACTTGGGCTTTCCTGTAGAAATAGGTGATCGGGTGTCAATAGGGCACGCGGCCGTCATCCACGGTGCAACGATCTCCTCTAATTGTCTAGTTGGAACGCAAGCGACGTTGCTTAACGGTTCGAAGATTGGAGAGAATACCATCGTTGCGGCCGGCGCCCTAGTAGCTCAAGGAAAGGAAATGCCCCCGAACAGCTTGGTCATCGGCTCGCCCGCCGTTCCGAGAAGAATACTTACCGACGAGGAGATCAATCGGATTCAGATGAACGCGGATCATTACAACAACTTTAGATCAGAATACCTTAAAATGAAAATCTCATAGTACGCGGGAGATGACATCTTCCAATAACCGACTCTAGTCATTACATTTCATTCGACTCCTGTTCTGAAACCAACAGTATAGGACTCCATCATAGAGAAAATCAGGATTCGCTCTACTCGTCGGGAACCAGCCTCGTCTTTGCAGTAGCTGATGGCGTAGGAGGATATCTTGGGGGAAAGGAAGCTAGTCAAATTGCAGTCAATATAATACGAGATAAATCATTGGTACTGAACACAGAGGAGGATCTTTGCTCTTGCCTGTTGGAAATAAACGAGGCAATTTTGGTTCAGGCTAGAAAGTTGAGGTACGAAGGAATGGGTACTACACTTGCGCTGGCTAAGATTGAGCCCGAGAACAAGAAAATACTAACTGCGAACGTGGGCGATAGCCCGATATTCTTGGTTTCAAAGGAAGATATCACCCCTGTATACAAGGACGACTCGATGAGATTCGAGGATCCGACCAACATGTGGTCAATCATCCAATATCTCGGTATTGACCAGGAAGTGCTGACTGTCCATACAATGACCACAAACTATTGCGAAGGCAGTATCCTGCTCTTATGCTCAGACGGAGTCAGCGATAACATTTTGGGAACTTCGAACAATCTTGCGAAGCTGCGAAACGTAGTAAATGAGACAAGGAGCGCACGCGAACTAGTTAGGGAGGCGATGAGAACAGAGCTAAAGGCTGACGATATGAGCGCAATTTTGATCTTCCTTTAGGGCATCCTACTTCCTGGAGAGCAGAGAGGTAAAATTTAAAGTGAACCGAAGAAGAATTTCCACACAACTTGGAGTGTTTTTACTCGTATTTCTGGAGATAGTCGGCATAGCAATCTTGTATCTGTCCTCATTAATCGAACAATTTATTCCACAAGCAGTAGCGTTCATAATTTCAGTCGCCATAATCTGGTATGCCGCCCATCCTCTTGGGCATTACATTGTTGCGAGGTTTTGTAAAGTTAGAACACTTTTCTTCTACATCGGTCGAAGCGAACTTAGGAACAGTACTAGTCTCTCAATTGTGAAAAAGTTAGCCTCGCTCTTAATTACTCTCGGGACTAAACTTAATCAAGAAGATCTGAAGATTGTCTCCAAAAATAAACGGGCTTGGATATACGGTTCGGGCGCTTTGGTGGGAATTGTTGTGATAGCCTTGATCGAATCCTATGCACTACTCGATCTTAGATACAATTTAATTACTCTATTACTTGGTGGATTGTTCTTTCTATTCACTTTGCTCACTGAAATAGGTTTGAGTACGAAGAGCGGAGATCTTTCAAAGATGAGGAAAGAAATCGCGAGATAATACCAGAGAGCAAGAGTGCACGTACCTTAGGTTGCGAGAGATGGGAGGTTTATCTTAAGATCAAGCCTTTCGAGCAGTTTTCTCAGCCGAGGATCCTTCCTCGCATTCGCATACATCGCGGAGTTGACCAAAGGACCTAGCATTAGTGCATGTATATCCATTGACCTGTTCAGAAATTCAAAGAATTTGTCCATGTCTCCGAGAGCATAGTAAACGTTTGCGATAGAAGAAACGGCGCTCGTGTCCTGACCTGACAGGTGCTCAATTTGTGTAATAATTTCTAGTGCTCTGTTTTTCTCGCCCTTGTAAGCAACGAGCATACCTTCGAGCCCTAGCGTGAATATCGAGTCACGACCTGCCTCCAAAGCAAACTTGTCCAAAAATTCGCTTGCCTTTGGAAGGTTGTGCTTTGTAACGTAGTAAACGATCATGTTACCATAAAACATCTGGGGATACAGATGTTCTATTGAGCTCACAATTTTCAGGGCCTCCTCGTCCTTTCCTTGTTCAAAATAAATCTCGGCTAACATGCCGACGTTTTCCTCTTTTAGAGGATCCAGTTTGTAGGCTGTCTCGTATAGTTCCGTGCAAGCGGCAATATCGCCCGTTTCCCATTTAAGAGTGCCAAGCGCGTGGTAAGCATCCGCAAGGCTAGGGTTAAGTTCAATTGCCCTTTTCGCTTCGGCCTCTGCCTCGCTGAATTCATCCAAAGCGTGCCTTACTTGCGACATTGTTGCATGGGCTTCAGCTAGATCAGGGTCAAGTTCCAGGGCGCTCTTAACATCCGCTTCAGCTCTTCTCGCTCCTTCTACAAATGGAAGATGAGCAAAGTCTGTGATTTCGAGGTACCCTTGCGCTCTTCCTACATAAGCTCGAGCAAATGTGGGATCTACCTCGATTGATTTGGTAAAGAATTCTATCGCCTGTTTAATCGAGGACTCACTTTCGCTGAAAAGAAGATGGCGGCCTCGAAGGAAGTATGTGTACGCAGTGACATCTTCTGTTTCGTCCTTCCCTTGCGAATCGCGAATTTGCTTTGTCATTAAAGGAGCTAAATTGGAAGAAAAAGAATCGGCTACCTTGGTAGCAATATCGGTTTGAATCTCGAATATATCGTCTAGGTTTCTATCATAAGTGGAAGACCAAAGATGCTCCTCGTTCACGGCGTTTACGACTTGAACGTTAACGCGTACCTTGTTCCCGGCTTTTCTGACACTCCCTTCAACCACAGTGCCTGCTCCTAGTTCTCGACCGATGTCCCGTAGTTTCTTCTGTCGATCGTTCTTGTAATTCATGGCCGAAGTCCTCGCAATGACTCTCAGATCCTTTGCCTGCGAGAGTCGCGAAATGAGCTCCTCCGTCAATCCATCGGCGAAGAATTCATTCGTTGAATCCGGGCCAATATTCACGAATGGCAGGACGGCTATTCGATTTCTTGGCTGAGCTTCTTCGTCGGGTAGCGTATAATGGAAATTCGGAGAATCTTCCTCCGAAGGCAGCGTTACTTTGAAGACTTCAAGAGGGTTCTCTACGTTTTTCATCTGTCGCATTCCGATGCTTTCGAATCTGATTTCTCGAAGTTTGCTACGAACGCTGTCATAAACCTGACGTGAGACTGTAACTCCTCCGGGCTCTGATAGCCGCTCGATCCTAGACGCTAGGTTGACGGCGTCCCCGTACACATCTCTACCTGAATGGATTACATCGCCGAGATGAATTCCTATCCTAAGAAGAATTCTTTCAGCGGGCTTGCGCTTTGAATTGAATCTGAATAATGATTCTTGAATTTCACTAGCACATTTGACAGCTTCCGCCGCACTCGTGAACTCGACTAGGAACGCATCGCCCATCGTTTTCACTTCCTTCCCACCATGGGCTTCTATCAATGGGCGTACAATCTTGCGATGCTCGTCGAGCAGGGTCAGAGCTAGATTCTCATTGCTCTCTGTGAGCGAAGTATAGCCAACAATGTCGGTAAACATGATGGCGGCAAGATTGACTTGTTCTCGTTCCAAGGAATGTAGAAACTTTCTATGTTAAGGGACAAATAAATCAGTTTATGGTCAAAAGATAGTTAGTTTCTTGATATAATGTGCATCATGCCATTTTGACGGACATGCTGATCGACAAAATTGTCTATCGTCGAGCTTCTTGCGACGGTATCATCAAAGTTCTTTTTCTCGTAGTTTATGGAGGAACAGGATGTATCTAACCCGTACGATTGCGCCAGCTCGCGCAAACCTGCAATTATTCGAACCCCATCTTCAAGTACTTTATTCGAATCTACTCCAGTCCTTTCTTCGAACATTATTCTTGAGGCTTCGTATCCAACAAATCGTAGCATCCCCAAAGAAATCGCGGAGATTTTCGCTTGCTTCAACCTCCGAAAGAGCCATTCAAAGTTCGTAAGCATAATTTGAGGGGCTATAGGGGCAAGCGAAACCCAAGTCTCTATACCCTCTTCGTTTAGCTTCTGAAGGGTTTTCAACCTAGCTTCTAACTTCGGGACTCCGGGTTCGAAGAAATCCCCTGAAAGAGATGAAATTGAGACCCCGACGCGTACCCATTCAAATTTTTTCAATATATCCAAATCGCGCAAAACAAGTGGCGAGCGGGTCAGGATTATAACAGGAAATTGATGCCGCTGAAGGATCTGCAAACAGTGCCTCGTTAACTTGTAACGTGACTCAATTGCCTGATAGGGATCGGAAGCGCTGGAGACTAGAACCATCTTCTTATCTGTCATTCCGCGCAGTTCCCTTTCTAAGACCAAAGGAGCATTTATTTTAACCCCAACATAGGTACCCCATTTCCTTTCATCATGAATTAGAGACGGGGCGTAACAGTAAGAACAGTTATGAGTACATCCCTTGAACACGTTTATCGTGAATTCTTCTTCAGATGAACGCCTGCCGCCATAATCGAGCCTATTAAGTAGTGAGGAGCATCTCGTTTCGCTAATCTTGATTTCTTGGTCGTTAATCGAGAGATCCGGAATATCAAGAAATTTGAGATATTCGCTGTTGCTTTTTTCGCTTGCGAACGACATGAATTCGAGCGAACAAACAGATACGAACTATTTGATAAGAATTACTGTATATTTACAGCACTCTGGGTATTTTCATACTCGAAAGAAATCTCCTTGATGAACCTATACCAAAGTGATAGACGAGTTTAGTAGCTCCTTCGAATCAGCGCTGAAAATGAACGTGCCTTGGAACTTTTTTCCTTGAAGCAAGAGAGGTAGCCAGTGAATATCATCGGCCCACATTCTGTCATAAGGCATGGAATCTTTTTTGAACCAACGCAGTTTACCTTCCTTGCTTTCGGTAAGTTTTCCCTCAAATTTCGAAGAGACAAATACATCAACAGACCAATCTGGGAATTGCTTATTCTTGCCGAAATAGAACTTCAGAGATCCAGCTTCGGTCAGCTCTGAAATTCTTAACCCAGTCTCTTCGAGCACTTCACGTCTAGCCGCATCTTCCGGCTTTTCGTTCGGCTCTAGCTTGCCGCCTGGCGCGTTCCAGAATCCCTCCCCAAATCTTCCACTCGATTTCAGAAGCAAAAGATACTCATTGCCCTTAGTAATATGGCAGAGTACTGCATGAACAGTCTTCGGTGGATTTAGCCAGTCTGGTTTCGAAATTTCGGAGCTTGCAGTCACAATTTCTTCAGAGCCGGAGCGTTTCAAAAAGCATTTGGTAGAATTGAGAACAAAGGCAAAGGCGCACGCATTTTGTAAAATAATTTGAAGCTTTGCCTTATCTTGTTTTATTCAAAGATATTAAATGTCCTCTAGTTTCAAGCTTTGAATCTGAATGGCGCTTAAACTCAGAAAAAAGACTCACAAGGATACAAAGCGCAGGCCCAGGAAGCAAATCGTAGATTTGACCTTCCAAAATATTGGAGGCTATGATTCGGTCAAGCAGGAAATCCGCGATGCAATTATAATGCCGATGCGCCACCCCCTCTTATACAAGAAACTCAACATAAGGGCGCCAAAGGGGATTTTACTTTGGGGCGCTCCAGGTACGGGTAAGACCCTCTTTGCAAGAACAATAGCAAGAGAATGCAGCGCGACGTTCTATCATATTCGTTCCTCCGACATCATGAGTGAATGGTTCGGAGTCTCGGAGAGAAGAGTCAGACAACTTTTCGTGAAAGCCGCAAAGACAAAGCCCTCGATTGTCTTTTTCGATGAGCTAGAAAGCTTGGCACCAAACAGGCAAGCAATCATGATTGAGGATGCAAGGACTTCATTACTTTCTTCCTTATTATCTGAGATGGATGGCTTTGTTCCGCTAAATCAGGTCACGATTCTCGGTTCAACGAATATCCCGAACAGGCTCGATCCTGCTCTTCTACGTCCCGGAAGATTTGACAAGATGATCTACATACCTCCTCCGAACAAAGCCGAGCGTAAAGAAATCTTGAAAATTCATTTGAACGGTAAACCAATTGACGAAATTGACGTCGATATTCTCGCACAAAAGACTCATCTCTACACCGGAGCTGACTTGGAGCTATTGGTGAACAACGCCACTACAAACTGGCTCAAGAAGTTCATAGCGAACAAGAAGGAACCGCTTTCCATGAGTTATTTCGAGAAAGCCTTGGATGGCGTTAGACCTAGCTTGAGAGGAGAGGATTTGAGATATTACGAATATCTCAGGAATTACTTTGAACGCTCGTCCTCAAGTACGAATATGAAAAGCGAATTGTCCCCAACCTATTACGGTTGAGACCCTCCTTTGCGACCCGACTTCGAAAAACCGTCAGATCCAGAAGATCCTGCGTTTTTGGCATAGTCAGATTCTTTCCCCACCAGTTGTGGTGGAGGCCCACTATATCTCGTATAGAGGAGTCCGAGAACGTAGCCGGAAAACAAAGAGACAACAAGCGATGTGAGTAATTGGTACCAGTCGGAAAATCCGGTCAGTCCCAATTCGTAAAGCAACCACAAAAACACGGATATTAATACACCTTTTACCATGTAACTCTGCCTCAAAAGAAACCTCGAGGCAATCATGATGAAAAGGTATCCAACGAGCGCGCCAAATGCGATTCCGACGATAATCGTAATGATAGAGTTGAATTCAACACTTTGGGTAACGTACTGAGAACCTGTCAATCCGCCGCAAGCTGTAGCGTTTGCGTTGCAATAGCTGTTGTAACTTGATAGCACCGCGGAATAATTCAATCCAATCTCGCTGACGGTCGCGAGAGTCATCAGGGCAGCCCAGACTGCCCCCGAGATCAAACCCGCCCTTAACCCGGATCTCTGCTCGTCTCTCACACTTTGCTCGTTATCAAGGCCGTACTTTCTTGTCTATATTGCTTGAGGCGACAATGCAAGCACGAAAATCGTAAAAAAAATTCAACCTTATCTCACAATCCAAAAAGTAGTAAACCGAAAAGAGGAGCTCGAAAGTCGTCCGAACTTTACTACGACCTTACAACCGGGTCGGAGATCTAGCCAATTTCTCCGGAAAGAAAAATTTAGTCAATTGGCGTGCCAGCCCGCTGATTTTCCCAATTATTTTGCTAACTTCGAAATCTCTCACTACACAGGAGTACGAATAGTACGCGCCGTTGAAATTCGCGGCAATCAGCAGGAGCAGACTCAAGATCGAATCCTTTTCTTAGGTCCCGCTTTCCCAACTGGTGAGGTATTTAATCTGCTCCTTCGAGAGCGAGTCAATTTCCATCCCCATGCTTTCAAGTTTCAATCTCGCAACTTCCTCATCCTGGGACCTCGGAATCTCATAAACATCCGGCTTCAAGTTCTTGCCTTCTCCAGAGAGCCTCAAGATTGAGAGGAACTGGTTTGCAAAACTCATGTCCATAACTTCGCTAGGATGTCCTTCGGCCGCTGCAAGATTGACGAGTCTTCCCTCCGCGAGAGCATAAACCCTCCTTCCATTAGGCAAAGTGTACTCGACATTGTCAGGTCTAATCTCCCTTTTCTTCTTTGAAAGAGCTTCGAGATCTGATATTGAATACTCGACGTTGAAGTGGCCTGCATTAGCCAAAATCGCCCCGTCCTTCATTTGAGCAAAATGGTCTTTTGTAATCACATCTTTGCATCCTGTTGCTGTGATGAAAATGTCCCCCGTTCTCGCCGCTTTTCCCATCGACATCACGCTGTACCCATCCATTCTAGCGCGCAGCGCTTGAATCGAATCTACTTCCGTCACTATGACGTTGGCTCCCAGGCCCCTCGCCCTTGAGGATAATCCTTTGCCGCAGTGCCCGTATCCAGAAATCACGACATTCTTGCCAGCAAAGAGCACGTTCGTCGCTCGTATCACACCATCGATTGCGCTTTGACCGGTTCCGTACACATTGTCAAAATCAGATTTTGTCTCCGCGTCATTTACTGCTATGATTGGGTAGCGCAGTTTTCCGTCTTTAGCCATCGCCCTAATCCTGTGGACGCCGGTCGTAGTTTCTTCTGTCCCTCCTTCGAGTCCGTTTAGGTATTCCGTGTGTTTTGTATGAACCGTGAAAATTAGATCCGCCCCGTCATCTAACGTGAGTTGGGGCTTTATCTTGAGAGTCTCTTCGATGCACCAATAATACTCATTCGGAGTTAGGCCGCGCCACGCAAACATCTCGACCCCCTTTGCGTCCAGGGCCGCGCACACATCGTCTTGCGTGGATAACGGGTTGCACCCGGACCAGGCAACTTGCGCCCCAGAAGCCTTGAAAGTTTCAACCAAAACAGCGGTTTCTTTCGTCACGTGAAGGCAACCCGAGATTTTGAATCCTTGAAGTGTCTTTTTCTTCGAATGAATCGCACGTAATTTCATTAGGACAGGCATTCTCGATTCTGCCCACTCGATTTTCTTTCTTCCAGCACTAGCGAGAGATGGATCTTTGATTTTGCTCAAAATTATGCACTATCCAAATTACAAAATTCGAAACGGGGTTAACCTTTCGTGTGCTCTAATATCAATTTAAGTATTGTCAGAAGTAAAGAAATTCAAGAAAGACGTTAACGTTATAACACATGATCATCGCTTTCACTTAACATTGTGTTAATCATTGGAAAACATAATTGACCAAACCGATAGAAAATTGCTTGTTGAATTGGCGAAAGATTCGCTCCAGTCCTCAAAGAAGCTTGCACAAAAAGTCGGCATGACAAGACAAACTGTCGCATCAAGAATCGCAAAGCTCGAGAAAGCCAACGTAATAAACGGATTTCGAGCGAAGATTGACTACGCAAAGCTAGGCTATAGCATATTTTTTGTTTTGTTCCTCAAACTAGGATCATTCGACGAAACTGTACTCGCGAGTGCACTAGAGGATTTTAGGGCTAGTCACCATGTTCTCATGGACGCTTCAGTCACTGGCGAATGGGACGTGATGCAAGTTCTTGCCTTCCGCGATACGAACGAATACGATGAATATATCGCGAACTTGAGGACGAAATACTGGAAAGTTTTTCGCGACAGCAAGAGCCACGCGATTTTACGGATATTCAAGTCGCCAGACGACTTCATTCCGCTATCATGAACTTGATGTATTGCGAAAAAGTAAGGAGGCAGTGACAATGTCGTCTTCGTCCATTTCGGGAAATCTCGTCACTGAGACGTTGAACTACAACGAGGGTCGTCAAGTGACGCTGTACGTCCCGCCAGTTCCGCCCGAAGCAGTCGTTTTCGCCGGTGATGGTCAGTTGATCTCGCAGTGGGGCCGAGTCCTAGAGTTGGCTGACGTACGTCCAACCATGATAGTCGGTATCCACCGGCTGGACGACGAGATGCAGCGACTCCGCGAGTACTCGGCGCCCTTTAACGCGGAACGGTTCGCGGCAAACGAGAAGTTCTTCGTCGGGGATGTCTGCCAATGAGCGCGGTCGTGTTTCGTAGTCGCGCTGCCTGCCAAACGCACGGCTGTGTTTTGTGTCTCCGCGAGTGGAGAGTTCGCGCTCACCATGGGCTTCGCCGTCCCAATTTCTACGGTGCGGTCTTTTGCGAGTCGCCGGGCGGAGGTTACATACTGCCTACCGAGATGCAAGATCACTTCCGCATGTGTACCTCGTCGCCGGCACGCGGGAACCGTTCTTTCTTAAGAACACGAACCGATGAGCTGTCACGCTACGCAATGCAGATACGGCTGTTGTCATGACCGAGCGTGTCGGGTCGCACGGCGACGCCTTTTGGAGAGAAGAGTTCCCGCTTATGGTGTCGTGGGCGTTTGGACGTTGAGCATCGCGAGTCGCCCCCGGGCGGTCACCACGGCCTGCAACGCGCCGGAATTGTTAGATCTTCGCTTGTTCCCGAGCGGGTCCTAAACATTCATCAACCGACTAGGTAACGAAGCAACTGATTGAAGCTTGATCACCGATCACCGATGAACTCAATTCTTCTCATTACGTGCTCGATTTCTGCGGACTTTGACAAATTTTTGTATAGGTTTAAGTGCAGGTTAGGCCAAAATGATGCAATAGGCAAACCAAGCTTTTGCTATTTCGCGCTTTGACAATTTTGGCAGGTAAAATCAAAACAAAATGACCGAGGTCGAGGAACTGGAGCAAGAACAAGAAGACGGAATCGACTCTGCTGATGCTGATGAAGAGAGCGACGATGAGGAGGAAGAGGCAGAAGAGGAGGGGCAGCCTAGGGTTAGTTCGAGAAAGAAGCAATGGGCTACTCTAGCTCATAACGGGGTTGTATTTCCAGAGCCATACAAGTCAGATCCACGGACCAATATCCTGTTCATTAAAGGCGACAAGATCAATATGAACCTCGCCCAGGAGGAGATGGCGGTAGCGTGGGCAAAGAAAATCGGAACGCCTTACGTCGAGGACCCGATCTTCCAACAAAACTTTCTTTCTGATTTTCTAAAGCTGTTCCACGAGAAATACAAGAATGCAGGGATTTCCGACATTGTTTTTCCAACACTTCCCGAAAAGGTCGAGCTGACAAAGGAGCAAAAGAAGGCTCTAGCGGCCGAGAGAAAAAAGAAAAGGCTAGAACTCAAGGAAAAATACGGTTATGCCCTAGTGGACGGGGTCAGGACTGAGATTGCTAATTGGGTTGTCGAACCCCCCGGTTTGTTCATGGGCAGAGGATGCGTATCTGGAGATACCATAGTTAAAGCAATCAATGGACCAAAATATGTCCAAGAGCTCGTCGCAAATGAGATGATTGCAACCCATCATGGATCTTCAAAGATGTTCTACAAGCCGGTTCATTCGATCGCTCCTCAAGGTGTCAGAACGTTACTCAACCTGAGGACGCGAACTCATTCGATACGAGCTACATCCAATCATCCTTTTCTCACGCTTCGCATCGAAAAGGTTCCTCGGAGAAACGAGAACGGTAATTTTACGAAAGAAAAATTTCCCGCATCTCTTAAATGGATTAACTTGTCCGATTTGAAGAAAGGCGACTATGTTGTAACTGTCAAAAGGTATCAAACGCCGGGCACTACGAAATACAGTAACACGCCCTCACGAACAGTCAACGGAATGATTGTTACGCCAAAGCTCGCTCGTCTCCTGGGCTATTATTTAGGGGATGGTTACATAAGCAGAAGGAGTAATAGCGTCGGATCAGTTGTCTCTTTTTCGGAGGATCATCAGAAGCTCGTCGATCGTTATACGAAGATATGCGAAGAGGTTTTCGGTCTAGTTCCTGATATTGTAAGACACCCTCCTGGAAATTCTTGGGTTTTGCAAGTATTTTCCACGGAGTTCGCTTCCGCGATCCAGTCGTTGGGGGTAACCGGTACGGCGCTGACGAAGAGGGTACCCGCATGGGTATTTGGACTTGCGGATGATCTCAAATGTGCGCTAATCAGAGGTTATGCGGATGCTGATGGCGCTTACTTTGTCAACCGCGTAAATGGTATTCAATATTCATCTTTCGGATTCGAGTCTCCTAACCGTCGCCTAATCGAGGATTTTCGTGAACTAGCGATAAGTGCAAGCCTCCAAGTTTCCAATCTTACAACTAGAGATCGCCATGGATATTCGTCAAGCAAGACGTATCGATTTTTTGTTAGCGAATACAAATCTGTATGTCGACTGCTGCTGGATGAAGGTGATATTCTTGAAGGTTCAAGAAGCAAATTCAATTCATTCGATACACGATCGAATAGTTTGCGCGCAAAGTGGGACTGGTCAAGATTACAAGTCCTCGATTCAGAACTGTTTTGTCTTGAAAAAGTTCTTTCGATAAAAGAAGCTGGAAAAGCCCAAACTTATGATGTTTCAATGGCTGAGACGAGCGATCCAAATTTCATCGCGGATGGATTTGTTGTTCATAATTCGCACCCTCTTCGAGGTCATTGGAAACCGAGAGTAATGGAAGAAGATGTCACGTTAAACCTAGATGAGAACGCCCCAAATCCTGAGAACAAAAAATGGAAGATCGTACACCAACCAGAATGCATGTGGATTGCGTGCTGGACTGATAAACTCGCTGACAAAGTGAAGTACGTTTGGTTGCACGATTCATCGAGCATTCGTCAAATGCGCGACAAGAGCAAGTATGACAAGGCGCAGAAACTGGAGAAAGATATCAGAAAAGTCGAGTCCTATATTTTGAAATCAATGAAGTCGAAAGATCCAAAAGAGAGAAAGATTGCAACCGCTTGTTTTCTAATTTATAGGCTCGCGATGAGGGTCGGAGATGAAAAAGACGAGGACGAGGCCGATACGGTTGGGGCATCCACCCTACGCGTTGAGCATCTAATCTTTGCGCGGCAGAACGCGGTCGATTTCGATTTCTTTGGAAAGGACTATGTTCGGTGGCAGAAAACTCTCGAAGTGAGTCCAAGCGAAAGTGTCGCGATCGACAATCTTCGTGAATTTTGCAAGGGCAAGAAACCTGACGATCTGATTTTTGACGGAATCACATCACGCCATGTAAATGACTTCTTCGGTAGAGCCTCACCAGGCCTTACCGCGAAGGTGTTTCGCACTTTTCTTGCGACAACAGTCGTGAAAGATTATCTGAAAATCCACAACAAGTTCCTAGAGGGGACTCCCGAGCACGAGAAGATCTACGAGGCTCGCCTTGCAAACCTTGAAGCTGCATTGAAATGCAACCACAAAAGGACTCCTCCCAAAACCTTCGAGCAAACCTTGCAGAAGAAGAAGGAAAGGCTCGCGCAATTAGAACAAAGTACGGTGAAAACAGACAAGCAGAAGGAACGGCTCAAAATTCGGATCGCAAAACTGAGAAAGCAAATCGAGCTCACGGAGCAAACGCGTGATTACAACTTGAACACCTCTCTACGCAACTATATTGATCCTCGTGTGTTCAAAACTTGGGCGGATCGGATTGGACTGGATTGGAAGGTACTTTACACGACAACCCTTCAACGCAAGATGGCGTGGGTGGACGGGGGAAGTGGTATTTCCGTCAGTGAAGGGACAAAACCACGTGAGCAAGACGCCGCGGCCGGAGTAAGGGTACAACTAGAGAAGAAACAGTAGCCCTGCCCTAGGATATCGGAAGAAGACATAACCGTCATCATTCCTTTTTATATTCGGAATAGAGGCGCGAATTTCACCGGCGCGAGAGTCCTTAATGAATTACTTTCAAGCATTGGCTTTGCTTTAGGGCGTTATCATGATTTCGCCGGCAGCTCTTATTCCAGATCGTACTGCGCCATCCATAGTTGAAGAGTGCTGACCTGCCGTATGTTCTCCAGCGAAATGCAGTGGGCCGATAGGTCTTGATAGGATTTCATCGTAGGAAAGCGGAAGGTTTAGCGGTCTTGCAGAATAGGCGGCTTCGACCCATGGCTCGTCGTCCCACGTCGAGAGAAGCACATTTTCTGAATCCAGTTCCAAGTCAGGTCTCAGCTTTCGAAGATTTTCGACCCATTTCTTGGGTCCGTTCTTGACTTCGAGCCTTTCCAAGCTTTGCGCAGAGCCCGCGAAGGCACTGACGACAGGTTGCACGTTTCCACTTTCATCCTTCGCGGTCCAAGTCCAGTAGTGATCCGGGACAGAATGAACTGAACTCGGTGGAGGAACACGTGTAAGTGGGATGTACAACTTTGCTGCGTGACCGTACGCCACGTTTCGAAAAGCTTCCTCCTTCCATCGGGGCAATTCGGGATCAAAATGGATTTTTGAAATCACACTCGCGGGGACGGTGATTATACAGGCTTTACAACTAAACGAGTCTTGCCCGCTTTCTAATGTTACGCCATTCTGCGACCACCTTATTCTAGTTACAGGATGAGACAACAGGACTCGTTCATCCCCGAGGCGCTCGGCCAGACGCAACGCGACACTTTGGTTACCGCCAGCTACCCTCAAACCTTCAGATGTACCGAACCCAATATGAATAAGGGCGTATGCGTGTACCTTGTCAACGGGATAAGCGGTCGTGATCTGGACACGCGACGCAATTGCTTCTCTCGCCCCTGAGGATATATCTGCATCAGAAAGCAGCTCCGCCGCGGATTGGTTCAATAAACGCAATGGTTCCTTCGCGATAAGAGTCTTTACGACATCTACCGCTTCGCTCATTTCCTTTATCGTGGTACCGATGCCACCCCGCGGTTCTCTAGCAGTATAGCTTGTCCCAGCAGGTGCAAGAGAAAGCCCGAGCCTCGCGAGCGTGAAAAGCAACGCATGTTGCTCTAAATCAATATATTCGGCCCCTCTCTCGATTATCGATCCGCTAGGCAGTTTTTGTGTCCAAACGCGTCCTCCGACCCTGTTTCGCGCTTCAAGCAATATAACGTCATGCTCTGCGCTGTTCAACAAGTCCGCCGCTACCAGTCCTGATAGACCGGCACCCACCACGCAAATTCTCATTGAAAGTTAGTCAGGTACAAACACGGTTTAGAACCTATATGCGTCGGTGGGTCATGTAAGCATCATGCGACTGGACGAGTAAATAGAGAAAAGGCAAGAACGCTTTTTTCTCTCTTAGAGAAGTAAGTTGAACCGCTGCGTTTAATGCGTCAAGGGGCGGACCGAGTGCAGCTGTATCGGAAATCGAAGGAGAGTTTTGCAGTACCCCTCAGAAGAGGACTGCTAGAAACTATGTTTTGAGATCCCGCGACAACACGTAGACGCTAAGCGAGGGGGTCGATAGACCAGCTGAACCTGGAGGGATACACTAACAACCTGACTACTTTCGAGTCCGAGGTAACTTCGATGATTGGAGGTATGGCTGACATTTCCAAGCTCGCGGTGGGTTTCGGCGATTACTCCGGCGTAAATCCTCCAATAGCTGGGCAGTACATGCAGTTCTTGATTTCAAGTGGGATAGATTCCGTCGCTGTATAGCCGTCTTCGGGAACCGACGTCTCTTCCGGAGGTTACGGATACAGCGACAGTGTCTACGGTACCAGTTCATACTATCAGCTTTTTCAAATATTCCTTGATTCTTGAGTGGATCGGGGTATGTAACGGAAAGTACCGGCTCGCAAACGATTTAGATAGTTGAGTCATGTCACAACATTTGTGAAACGCGAGGTCGTAATCGTAGGCGGAGGCTCCACCGGTTGCAGTATCCTGTATCATCTTGCGAAGAGAGGTGTGAAGGACATTGTATTACTCGAGAGAGGGATCCAGATGGCTTCCGGTCAAACCAGCAGGTCCACCGCGCTGGTCAGGACGCACTATAGTAACCCATCTGTTGCAAAGATGGCGCTTAACAGCCTGAACTTCTTCAAGCGATTCGAGCAAGAAATGAATGGCCGCTCTGCAGGTTTTAAACAGACCGGCCTGATCATAGGTGGAGACGAGAGCACCGAGAAAGGCATCCGAGATAACCTGATAATGCATCACGGCCTTGGCATCGAATCTCGTGTGTTAGATTTCGAGGAGGCAAAGAGGATAGAGCCGGAAATTGATCCAACTTCTTTCAAGCCTATTGTCTATGAACCAAATTCTGGGTACGCTGACCCCTCGCTCACTTCAAATGCATTCTCCGCTGCAGCTTCGGAGTTAGGCGCTAATGTCATGACCGAAACAAGGGTCACGGACGTCAAGAAGATAGGGAACGGCTCTTCATCCTCTTATCAACTCGAAACCACAAACGGGGCTATAGAAGCATCGAAAGTTATTCTCGCGACTGGTGTTTGGTCAAAGGAATTACTTGCGAAACTTAAAATTGACTTCATCCCGATAAAACCGGTTCGTCATCCGGTAATCATCTACCGGAGACCGGAGGTCTATCAAGGAACAAGGCCTCTGATTTTTGATTTTCCGAGGCGTATGTACTACAAACCGGAGGGAAATTCGCTTTTTTACGCTGGCAGCATCGAACTGGAGCTTGATACATCGCAGGGGGCAGTGAATCCTGATAACTATGACATCGACGTATCATACTCCGAAGTAGAGCGTTTTTCAAAGTCTGTCGCCGAATGTCTCCCAATTATGGCGGAAAAAGGACAGTTCTTGAGAGGATACACTGGCGTATACGATGTTACGCCGGACCAAGAGCCAGTTATAGACGACTTGGAAGGCGAAGGATATCCGGGTCTGTATTGCTTGATTGGTCTTAGTGGCCATGGTTTCAAACTATGTCCCGAATTTGGAAGGATTATGAGCGGACTCGTCTTGGATGGGGGTTTTCATGATTACGATGTTTCCATCTTCAAAAGCGACCGATTCGAAATAGGCGCCTTGATCGAAAGCAAGTATGCTCTTGGTACAGTTGCGTGATACGCTCAAGTATCTGATTCTTTAAGAGAGATTTTGTCTAACACCAAATTACATGAAGCTTTTGTCTAATGAGTGAAATGGTTCGCTGATCCTGAGTAGGGTTTACTCTCTTGGTGGGCATGATTAGGAAGGCAACATAGGCAGAAGTAATTGGATACTGAATATCGGGACAGACCAGACTTCAAGAAATTTATCGACTCTCATTTTTCGAAGGATTACACTCGATTAATCAAGAAACCGCACGATTACAATGACGAGATAGCGAATAGGAGACGTTACATAATGCTAAGGAGCATTCGCCCAATCGTCTCATTCTTCTCGCACGCGCAATGGTAAGTCGTCGTTCTGTCGAAGCAAGATCTATCAAGAATCCTAGTAATCCACGATCAAAATTCGGATTCTCTTTCTTCGGGTTCTTCGAGGCAATCAACCTCACTGGAGGCGTCGACGAGGGGAAATGGAAGATGAAAAACGGGAATGGAACTTTAGAAGAAAGGAAGATCTTGATCGCGGAACGGGAGGGCGAAAAGATCAGGGATAATCTCGAGAAGAAAGTGAAGGAGAAGGGAGACCGCAGACTTGTCGCTGTCGGCGCAGTTGAAGTAAAGGATCTGACTGTCATTGATGGAGTCCATCGAGCAATCAGAATTTGCTTGTACTATATGGTCAGAAGGAACAATCCATCCGAGCGTATTTCTGAGCAGGCTTATCTCGGGTTTACGTCAAATCCCGTCAAAACATTTCGAGGAAGAGTGGACCCGAGTGTTAGATTTTTTTTGAAAGTTAAACCTAGGCACTTTCCCTTTGACGAAAGGGACAATATCTTAAAGGAAGATTCTGTCACTAAGGACTAACAAATTGAACGGATAGGGAGGAAAGATTACTTGGTAAAGACTTGGGTCAGCCGTGGTGGCGCGAGCTCTGATAAGATTACGAAATTAGAGCAAGAAATCGAATCACTGGAAAAGAAGGAGACGGATTTGAAAGCAGAACTAGAATCATTGCACGAGACGATATTCGAAAAGCAAAATCGTTTGCGAGAGCTGTTGGACGAGCAGGCAAAACAGAATCTGCTAGATTAGAAAAAGATCAAATCTTCACTCCATCCAGAGTTTCCCTAATCCAGTCTACCAGTCTGTGATATGAATCATATCCCTTTGGCGTAAGCATGATTTTCTCTGCTTTGGATTCGTCGATAGTTTCTACGACAAGATTATGTTTCAAAAGCCATTCAAGGTACTCCAAAAAGCGAGGATAGTTCAAGCCTAAGAGCATCTGGATGTTAGTCTTCTTCATCGCTGGACCGTTTTTGTACATAATGTCCAAGAAGCGGGCAACGACGTAGAGATCCGGCTTTTCCAATTTTTCAACATCACAAAGTTTCTATAAAGTCCTTCTTGCGTTGTTCGAAGATTTTTCTTTGTCCTTCGAACTTTGAAATCTCCTGTTCGTAGTTCTTGCCAAACTCGTATCGAAAGTAAATCCAAACAATCACGCCCACCAAAATCGCGCTGCCAATGTTTCCTCCAATAAGAGCGACTATGAAGGCGACAAACCCGAATAACAGGGAATCCTGCTTTCTGCTTCTTACAAGGTCTGGAAGCAAAGTGAAAATCTGTTCGGTTAGAGAGAAGGCATCTTCTAAGGGCCCCGCCGATTGGTCTTGAGCCATTATCTTCTTGTTCATCTGCGCTATTAGGGCAGCCAATTTCTTCATTCTTTGCTCATGTTTCCATCTCATCAAAAGATAAGTGGCTATGCCAGACACGGGACCAGTGAGGAATGCCGGAGCTGCTACGTCAAATATGAAACTAGGATGTTGATTCAAGAAATTGGTGAAATTGTTAGAAACTGTCGTAGGGCTCATAGTCGGAGCAAGCACATGGGCTGAAACTAGAATCACTATCGTCGCAACGATGAGTGTAGCAAAGAAGATCAAGATTGCCGTCAGAAATGAGGTAATCAGCCTGACTTCTCTCTGTCGTTTTCGCAGTCGACCTAACCAATTCTGTGAGCTTTCGGCAATTGAGTTAAGGCTTGATTCTATTTCGTTTCGAAGGGCAGGATCCTCAGTCAAACGCCCAAGGACTCACCTCCAACCATTTTTTGCATCCAAAACGAATTGTCATTATTTTCGATACTTAAGCGGAACGTGTCCTCAATACGTTTCGATAACACGCGAGTCTTTTATTCACGCCCCATGGTGTGAACACTTGAGGAAGTAAGAAATTGTCTTCTTTATCTTCGAAGTTTTCGGATGTCAAAGTGTTAGGCGGAATAGGCGCTTTGTTAGTCTTACTCGCCGCAGTACCAGATATAGGCTGGTTGCTAGGAATCTCGGGGCTGGTCTTGATGCTCCTGGCTATCAGAAAGATTTCTCAAATGGTTAACGAGAGAAGCATCTACACCAACATGAGGAATGCAGTCGCCCTTGGAATCGGAGCGATTGCCGTTGCGGCAGTCACGATAGCCGGAGCAATATACCAAGTTTTAAACATGGGATCGTTCGTTGACGCGAGGTTTGCTTTTTCTCCAAATATTCCTGTCCAGGAATTCTTTGGGCTAGCAGTCACCGTGGTTGCGGGGTTGGTTTCCATATGGGTAATCTTGGTTATCTCGGCGGTATTCGTCCGTAGGTGCTATAGCTCGATGGCTTCTAAATTGAATGCGAACATGTTCAAGACAGCGGGTCTGCTCTACCTCATAGGAGCCGCGACAGCAATAATCGGAGTGGGATTTTTGATTATCTTCGTCTCCCAAATACTGCTCGTTATCGCATTCTTCTCTGTCAAAGAACAGCCATCTGTAATGGAGTGGCAGACAATACCGCCGAAAAGCTGAGCAAACGAGGGAGAAAAAAAGAGAGTTCTGCGCTACAAACTCCGAGATTTTGACTCGGAGTTTCCTCTTCCTTTACGATAAGTAACTTTTATTGAACGGGTGATCCATGAAAGAATTCAAGATTCGTAATTTGAACAAGGAAGATTTGGACACTCCATCGCTTCTTGTCGATCTCGCTATTATGGAGAAGAATATGAAAAGGATGGCAGACTTTGCAAGGGAATGCGGAGTCAATTTACGACCTCACGCGAAGACTCACAAGGTGCCGGAAATTGCAAAGTTGCAACTAGAAGCAGGGTCTAGTGGAGTTTGCTTACAGAAATTGAGCGAGGCCGAGGTTTTCGCTTCTCAAGGAATCGATGACATTTTCATAACGAATGAAGTCGTCGGCACAAAAAAGCTCGAAAGGCTCGCTGATCTGGCAAAGAAAACCCATCTCGGGGTGGCTGTCGATGATCAAAGTAACATGATGGAAATTAGCAAGGCATGCTCTGATGCAGGATCCGAAATCGATCTGTATGTCGAAGTTGACGTCGGTATGCACAGATGCGGGGCCGCAACTCCAAAACAAGCTATCGAACTAGCCGAACTGATTTCAAAACAGAAGAACGTGATCTTAAAAGGGTTAATGGGTTACGAGGGGCACGTCGCCGAAGGGAAAACTAAGGAAGAGAGATTGAAAATATGCAAGGAAGCGATGGATGTCATAAGCACCACGAAGAGCGGAATGAAGGATAAAGGACTAGATGTTGATGTCGTTAGCGTAGGTTCCTCGGTAAGTTCCTGGATCAATGCAAAAAATCCTGACGTGACTGAAATCCAGCCGGGAATGTATCTCTTCAATGATGTCGGATTGGTCGAGAAAGAGGTCGCGACCTACGACGATTGTGCGCTGACTGTTCTAAGTACCGTCATGAGCAAGCCAACTGACACGCGTGCCGTTGTCGATGCTGGCTCGAAAGCTTTTAACTTTGACCAGAAACGATTCCCGAAAGCCAAGGGACGGGATGGTTTGGAAGTTGTGAAGTTTTCCGAAGAGCATGGTTGGCTGGAATTGAGTAAGAACAACGATGTATCAGTCGGGAATAGATTGGAATTTATCCCGTATCATTGCTGTACTTGCGTGAACCAACACGAAGAGATGATCGGGCTGCGAGGATCAAGGGTAGAGAAAACTTGGAAGATCCTCGCTAGGGGTAGAATGTCTTAGGTGAATCCGGATATCGGCTGCGGCGCGTAAGGTTCCTCAAGATATTTTGTCTCATCATCTGAAATTTTGACATTGATCGACTCTACCATCTCTTCCAAATGCTCGACCTTCGACGTGCCGATTATCGGAGCCGTGACTCCCTTCTTGAATAGCCAAGCGAGAGCGACTTGATTCGGTGTTACTCCGTTGTTCTTCGCAACTTCGATTGTCCTAGCGACAATCTGATCGCTCCGAGGTTTTCCGACGTATCTAGAATAGGTGAAGGATCCCGGTGCAAGTCGCGCACTATCGTTCTCCGACGCGGCGAGTTTTCCATTTTGAAAATACCTTCCCGAAAGGAACCCTGCCGCGGTCGGACTCCAGGGGATTTGGGCTATTCCTTCTGATTTGCATAGCGGGATCATCTCCCTTTCCTCCTCGCGGTATATCAAATTATATAGATCCTGCATGCTGACAAAACGTGCATAACCCTTGAGGTCACTTATGTAAAGTGCCTTTGCAAATTGCCACGCCCACATGCTGGATGCACCAATGTAATTCACGGATCCGTTTCTAACTAGATCTGTCATGGCGGAGAGAGTTTCGTCGGTGGGGGTTTGGTAGTCCCACCTGTGAGTCTGATAGAGGTCGATGTACTTTGTTTTTAATCTCGCGAGCGACTCCCTCGACTGCCACATGATATGTCGCCTCGACAGCCCCCTTTGGTTTGGGAGCGGCCCCATTTCGCTATACACTTTCGTTGCGATAACGGCATCGTCGCGAAAGCCGCTAAGGAACTCACCAAGAATTTCTTCAGATCTCCCATTCGAATAGACGTTGGCGGTGTCGAAGAAATTTATTCCGAGGTCCCAGGCTCTTTTCAATACTAATTTTGCCGCATCTCCATCTACCATCCATTTGGCTTCGTTCCCAAAGGACATGCAACCAAGACAAATCTTCGAAACTTTGACGCCTGTCGACCCGAACCTGACGTATTCCATGAATGAATCTTTCCGAGGTCTTGAATTATAAAAGAATCCTCGAGGTTTCGTTATGGAATAAATACGTGATTAATTAATCAACTCTAGTGAGAGATAATGGCTTGGGACGATCCTATTGTATGGCCCGGCATAATCGTCCTAGTAGTCCTCATTGTGTACGCAATCAGTCAATCTAGGAAGAGGAATAACAACCATAGGGGCATGAATTATGACGACCTAGGCGGCGGAGGCTATCCTCCTCCACCCAGATCCGCCCGCAATTTTTGCTACAATTGCGGTGCAAAGCTTTCGTCACAAAAATCCTCAGAGTCTTGTCCGAACTGCGGGGCTATGCAGACGTAGACTATGGGATTAGACGCTCAATGAAGTACTCAGTCCACCATTCTCGGAATTTTGCGAGATTAGCTCTCTACCATTCCTTTTCGAGCCTGCCATTTTCGCACTTTCTTGTATGTTTGAAATTATAGCGGTTCGTTCAAGATCACAATTAGAGCAAACGATCTTTGTCAAGAATCCATCTGTACCAACGCGTTCTACCCTTGGCACCTTCAACCTATGCGATGCCAGAACTTTCGAAAGCGTTTCTTCGTTGCTGATAAGCTCGAACGTTGTCGAGATGCATTGAAAGGCTCTGCTCTCTTTCTTCTTGGGTAATCATGCAGAGTGTAGTGGTGCATTAATTAAAGGTAAACCCTTTGGTTTCTAAAACACTGAATGCAGCTGCGCGCAACTCTGGCCTGCTAATAATTTGTCAGGTCTGCGTTTTACTTATCCTCTATCTGATTTTCGACTCTCCATCGAATTAAGTATTCTTATTAAATCAGTGGCAATCTCACTAGATGCAGCTGTTTGTAATGACAAGTTTCAATAACAACGGCTCGGCCAGGGAAAGGACCACTAAGTCGATCAGTTTCAGACTTGAACATGATGCCCTAAATGAATTGAGAACCCTCGCGAATGAGTGAAAGATGAGTTTGAATTCCCTTATCTCGCAGATCCTCGACAACTATTTGAAAGTTGGGTTGTACGGCATTTTTCTGACTAACTCCGAATCATTAGCATCTTTTTCGACAATTGCGCCAGTAATTATCGACCTCGCGGCGGAAAGGGAAAGCAAGACAATTTTGAATTTCTCTCTATTGATTATAATCGATTCAAGCGGACTAAGAAGCTTCTCGTCGGTGCTAGCGCTCCCAAATATTGTGGCTGCTCTAAACGCCTCGGCAGTCCAGAGTTTCGTTAACACACCGCTTTTCCAGTGATCTTCGGAGGGACATTCGTACGAACCCCATTTTCTGAGGTTTTTAACGTGACCGAGCGGGAGTTACCGGATGAGATCAACTTCCCTCTTTGACCTCAAAAGTCTCTTCTGGAAGAAGTCCATGAGCCTCCTTGTGCGTCTTCGAGATAGCTTCCTTGTTGGGCGCGTGAGATAAACAGTATATCGTTCCCTGCTCCTCGTCAACCCAATACTTCTCGAACTTTACGCCATACTTGTCCTGGACCTTCAGGTCCTTCGCGTGAGCTTCGGCAACGTCTTCGAGTTTTACTCCCTTCATGTTCTTGTGAACGTCTATGTACTTCGGCATACCGGCTTTACTTCCGTTCTTGTCTACGCTTTAAGTTTTGTAACTTACAGGGAAAATGATTCTTGTCTCCTTTGCAGAGTTGGCGAAACCCCTTAGGTTCAGGGTATTGTAGAGACTGTGGCGGAATGTTTCGATGATTTGCTATAATATATTCTATGAATGAAAATTGAATCAGATAACTACGATATCGTAGAGATAAAATCAGAATGGCGTCTTGACCTTAAGGGAAGGGTATGAGCATGGGAGTATTTTCCATGTATTTTCTATGCTGATCTCCGAAGAGTGCACACAGCTCTTTTTCTTCAAAGGGAATCAGGATAAACCGAAACCAGATTAGGAGGAAAAGAGTTAGAATGAGGTAGTACGTCGAAACTGTCAACAATCCCCATCCAAATACAGTCACCATTAGTCCAAAGTAAAGCGGATGCCTCACATACTTTTGCGGTCCGCTCATGATCAATGCTTCCCTCCGCTGAGATTGTGATGCGATGGGTATCCTCCGAAATAGTTTCGCAAAAGTGAAGTAAGTGGATAGAATCATGTCAGAGGGCTTCCTATACCTAAAGATCCAGCTAGAGAAAGCGACAGCGAAAGCTAGTGATAAGAAGCCAAGGATTCGCACTTCAAATGGTATATTTAGCGAGGATGGAAGATTCAGAAATGATGAGACAAAGACAGAGAGCCAGTAAAGTGCTGTGAGAATAGTTGCTATGATTAACGCTGCGATCAGACTATATTCTACAGCTTTTACAAAAGATATTCCGGTTGTCTGGTCTCTTGCCACGTCAGCTTTTGATGGCTACATAATTTTAACCTGATGCCTGAAATCATTAGGCAAAAAGAACAGCCTAGGATGACCAGCGTTTCTCTGGAATCGAAGATAAGATATCGCAGGACACCGGTCATGTCTTATATCCGAGTACATATTTTGAAAAGAAAGTTTCTTTTTCACCAATTTCCGTTTTCTTAATTTTGAGCAAGTCATATGTTATACATTGGAATTGACGTCGGGGGCACATTCACAGACGTAACAGTCTACGACGAGAAGAGAAAGGACCTACGGGTCACAAAGGTCCCAACAACCCCAGGAAATATCGCTCAGGGCATTTTGAATGGCCTAGAGGATTATAAGAGGGATGCAAAAGAGGTTGTCCTAATTTCTCACGCCACGACTGCCGCGACAAACGCATTATTGACTCATACGAACCTAGCGCGTACGGCGCTTGTCACAAACGAGAGCTTTAGAGACATTCTGGAAATTGGAAGGCAGAGAAGGGCCGAGCTTTACGACATTGAGAACAAAAGACCAATTCCCATTGTGCGTCGTAGAGATAGGTACACAGTAAGGGGACGCATACTCGCCGACGGAAGCGAACTCGAACCACTTTCGAAATTCGATCTAATTAGAATTGCAAAGAAAATTTCGAAAAAAGGTTACGAGTCACTTGCAATTTGTTTTCTTAACTCGTACGTGAACATGAGCCACGAGCAAGAGGCTGCCAAAATTTTCAGGGATGAGGGATTCAAAGGTCACATTGACACATCCAGCGATGTGAACCGTGAGTACAGGGAGTTCGAAAGATTCAGCACCACCGTGGTCAATGCCTCGCTCGCGCCTCTAGTTTCAAAGTATCTTAAACGCCTAAGTGAGATCCTGCGAGAAAAAGCATTCTTATCGCCGATTTATGTGATGAACTCGGATGGCAGCGTCAGCACAATCGAACAAGCATCACGTTACCCGATGCTAATGATAGAATCGGGTCCCGCCGCGGGAGTGCTTGCCTCCCGGTATTTGGCCAAATCACTATCACTCGAAAAAATACTCACCTTCGACATGGGCGGCACTACTGCGAAAGCCGGAGCGATTGTAAACTACGAGCCTGACGTTGCTTTCGAGTTCGAAGTGGCGGGCGGGAGCCATAGTGGAAGGTCGATCAAGGGAAGTGGCTACGCGGTCAGAGCTCCCTTCATTGATCTTGCGGAGGTGAGTGCGGGCGGCGGCACGATTGCCTACGTCGATGAAGCTGGTGCCCTAAGAGTCGGCCCTCTAAGCGCAGGTTCTGATCCTGGCCCAGCTGCTTATGACAGAGGTGGTAAGGATGCGACAGTGACCGACGCGAATATTGTTCTCGGAAGACTTGATCCGGTTTCTCTCCTTGGCGGCAGGATGAAGATACGTAAGGATCTCGCTTACAAGGCTCTGAAGACAAACATTGCTACAAAACTCGGAACAAGCGTTGAAAAGGCAGCCCGAGGAATCATAAACATAGTGAACAATGAGATGGCCCGCGCTATTTCGATTGTAAGCGTGGAACGCGGAAGGGACCCCCGGGATTATACCCTGTTCGCCTTCGGTGGCGCCGGACCAATGCATGCTTGTGATCTAGCCGAAGATCTGGGGATTTCAAACATCGTTCTTCCCCCTCACGCCGGTCTATTCTCGGCTTATGGACTCTTGACAGCTGATATTGAAAGAAATTTCGCAATTCCCGTCATGGGCGACACGGCATCAGTTGACCTTGAACAGTATTTTGAGAAGCTAAGGAGGACGGCAAGGAAAGCCATTGGCGAATTTAGAGAGAAAGGGGAAGGACAAAAAACAATTTCTAAATTCAGGTTCTTCGAGTTTGTGGAAGCTCGATACTTGGGTCAATCTTATGAAATGCCGATTCCATACCGAAAGAAAAAATCCGCAACAGATATCGAAAGAGAATTCAATTTGAAGCACAAAGAGCATTATGGTTACTCTTCCGATGACAGAATAGAAATTGTGAACGCGAAATTGCGCGCCTTGATTCCGACGAAAAAACCCGAACTAGCTCCCAAAAGAAATCTAATTGGATCATCCAAGCCAATTGGGAGCAAACGAAGAGCCTGGGTTTCAAATAAATTCTACGACGTGCACACTATCCAAAGAGAGAGTCTCGCCAGCGGAATGAAAGGAAAGGGGCCCTGCATCGTCGAGGAATATGATTCAACCGCCATAATAAACTCAACCTGGTCGTGGAGGATGGATCAATTTGGAAACCTGACACTCTCGCGATACAGTGGGAGTTCCTGACTTATGAGCGATCTAATCACCCGTGAACTCGTAGCCAGTTCCCTTTACTATGCGAGCGAAGAAATGGGAATCGCTCTTCGCAATTCGTCCTATTCGCCTAACATAAAGGAGAGAATGGATCACTCTGCGGCTCTCTTTGATTATGAAAGTAGGTTGCTTGCCCAGGCTGAACATATCCCCGTCCATCTGGGCTCACTTCCTTGGGGTCTACGAAACATAATTGACTACTGTGATAGGGAAAGAATCGATTTCGAACCTGGCTCGATGCTAGTTGTTAACAATCCATATGTCGCTGGAACTCATCTCAATGATGTTACTGTCGTTCGCCCTATATTCTATGGGAAGAAGAAACTAATCGCCTTTGCTGCAAACAAAGCTCATCACTCTGACGTTGGTGGGAAGGTACCCGGAAGCATCACAGTAGACTCCAGCTCCGTTTTTGAGGAGGGTTTTATGCTAAATCCGGTATTCTTGATGAAGAATGATGAATTTGTCCAGGAGACCCTCGTATTCTTTTCTTCAAATTCGCGCACCCCCTCGGAGCGATTAGGCGATCTGAAAGCACAGGTCGCGGCGAATGTCACCGGCGAGCGTAGACTCTTGTCTCTCGTCGAAAAGTATGGATATGATATATTTGTTGACTCTTGCGAATCTTCCTTCGACTATGCGAGACGTCTCGTCAAGAAAAGACTGCTTTCCTTGAGGAAGGGGACTTACGAGGCTACAGATTACCTAGAGCACCCGGATGGAAGGAGCGACATCACTCTTAGGGTGAAAATCAAGATTTCGAGGGAGAAGATCTCCGTGGATTACTCGGGAACGGATCCGCAGCTTCCACTTGCTCTAAATGCTGTGTTCGGTGTTACACTTTCCGGAGTTTACTACGTGATGAGGACATTAACTGGAAAGGACGTCCCTCCAAATTTCGGAGCATTTTCTTCAATCGAAGTTTTTGCACCAAGCGGCACGATTGTAAATCCCAATTTCCCTGCGCCCGTCGCAGGGGGCAACGTCGAGACGAGTCAGAGAAACGCAGACCTTCTGTTCAAAGCACTGGCAAGGGCCTCGCCGGAGAAGGTTCCTGCCGCATCCGGAGGCTCTATGAACAACGTAATGATTGGGGGGATCCACAACGGAAAGAGCTGGGCTTTTTACGAGACTGCCGGGGTCGGTCTGGGTGGTCGACCGAAATCAGATGGAATAGACGGAATCCAAGGAAACATGACAAATACGATGAATACACCTATTGAGGATATCGAGCGAAACCTGCCCCTCCTGATAGTGCGCTACGAATTTAGGCAGAACAGCTCCGGAGGCGGCAAATTCAGAGGAGGGTCAGGATTGATACGGGCGTTTCAATCAAGGAGCGACTCTAGGACAGTCTTTACAGTTTTGGCAGAGCGAGGTAGACACAGACCGTGGGGGCTAGACGGCGGAAGGGAGGGCGTGAACATGAGAGTTACTTTGCTACGGGCTCGCTCGGATGAGAAGGCGAGGGACATTCCGATCAAATCAACCACGATTCTCGAACAAGGAGATATTGTGCAAATCTACACGGCTGGCGGTGGGGGTTATGGAAATCCAAAAAACCGAGATACTGAAAAAATCATCGAGGATATCGCAGACGGGCTGATCACTCGAGATTATGCAGAGAAATGCGGCTATAGCGTCTAAACTTTCGCCAACATTACAATGCCTTTAAATTTCAGAATGCTCGCTAGAGTTGAGCCCAGAAGAAAAGGTAGAGGAAACTGGCAATTCTAGTATTTGGCTTTGAACCCTTTCTCGAATTCGACGAGAACCCATCTGGATTAATCGCAAAGCATCTTGAAAATAAGAGTTTTAGTGGACAGGAAGTCGTTGCAAGAATTCTTCACGTCGACTATTCGACAGTAGAGAGGGAAATCGTTTCCGCAATAGACTCGGTGAATCCCTTGCTAGTTGTCGGATTTGGTCTTGCTGCGAGTAGAGCCAAATACACGCCCGAGAAGATCGCAATAAACTACCGCTATACACACGCCCCGGACAAGACTGGCAAAATCATGAACGGAGTGCCCATTGACGAGACAGCTCCCGATGGAATTTTCACAAATCTTCCGGTTGAAGGACTTGTCGAGCATCTAAATCAGTCCGGAATACCGAGCGAGATTAGCACAACCGCCGGGGGATATCTATGCAACAACGCAATGTTCGTCATAGTAAGAGGAGCCCGAAAGGGTGGGTTCGGAGGCGGCTTTATCCATATTCCGTGCCACAGCGAGTGGCTCGCGAGACAGAAGGACAAGGAGTTTCCTTCTCTGCCTATCCACACAATGTACAAAGCTTCAGAGCTTTCTCTAGCTTATTTTCTCGAACACTGGGGAATTCCCCTGCTTCATTAACATACGGTTAGTTCAAAGTTCTAGACGAATTTCGACATACCATCAGTGCCGCCTTCCATTGATCCTCTAGACCAAGAGAGAGCATTCATTCCTCTAAAACCGTATCTACAACCCGGCTAGCTTTAGCCAGTAAATAATTTTGTGAGTTCAGGGCCTCCGTGGCCAATCACGGGATGCATCTTGTACGGTTCTTCTAGCCTTTTCAGATCGTCACTAGAAAGTTTCAACTGAAGAGCTGCCACTGCCTCTTCCACATGTTCGATCTTTGTCGCTCCGATAATTGGAGAAGTGACTTGTTTATGGAATAACCATGCGAGTGCAACCTGTGATGTATTGGTTCCCTTTTCCTTTGCTACTTGCTCGGCCCCCTCAACAACATCAAAGTCCTCGGGCTTGAAGAATCTCTCCGGTAAGTATCGATCCGATTTTGCTCTTGCACTTTCGGGTATCTGTCCGCGTTTGTATTTGCCGGAGAGGAAACCACGAGCTAGAGGGCTCCACGGAATAATTGCGATATCCTGATCCCTGCACAGCGGAATCATTTCTCTTTCGTCTTCCCGGTAACAAAGGTTGTAGTGATTTTGCATCGACACAAATCTCGCAATGCCATGAAGGTCGCTCGTAAAGAGCGCCTTTGCAAATTGCCAAGCAAACATACTGGAACCTCCGATGTAGGTCACCTTGCCAGATCTAACAAGATCATTCATAGCAAATAGCGTTTCTTCTATTGGAGTTTCATAGTCCCAACGGTGAATCTGGTACAGATCTATTCGATCAGTTTTGAGTCTCTTTAGCGACCTTTCTGCTTCTCTCAAGATGTGAGACCTGGAAAGGCCGATATCATTCACGCCTTCGCCGGTCTTTCCCCTCACTTTTGTCGCAATAACAACTTCATCTCTCGCGTCCTTTAGCAACTCACCGACTATCTCTTCCGACCTACCGCTAGAGTACGAGTTTGCGGTGTCGAAGAAATTTATCCCTAGATCGAGTGCTTTCTTGACAATAGGTCTCGCCTCGTCGATCTCAAGGGTCCATTCCGAAGAATTTCCGAATGAGAATGTCCCAAGGCAAATACGGGATACTTTGAGCCCGGTCGACCCTAAGCGTGTATATTGCATTCTTGCGAATATACAATTTGGTCCAAATTAAATGATATTGCGAAGAGGTGCCAATCGCAAATGATACTAGACTTACAAAACTAGGAGTTTATGTTTTTAGCAAGATTCGTCCTCTAGCCTCTCCTCGGTTTAGCTTGTCCAAGGCAGCATTCGCGTCTTCAAGCGGATAAACCTCCGACACTACGGGGCTCACAAGTCCTTTCTTTGCAATGTCAACTAGGTTCGCCAAGTCTTTCAAAGTTCCCGTAAAATTCCCGAGAACTTGGACTCCCCGAAGAGGAAATAATGCAAGAGGAAGTTCTGCGGTTCCACCAGTAAGGCCGACAACAACCAGCGTTCCGCCTTTTCCGATCGATCGAAAACCGAGAGAAGTCGTTGCGGGGATTCCGACAAAATCAATCGCGGCATCGACACCTCTTGAATTTGGAGTGATCGCTTTTAATTGAGCAGTGATCTCCCTCTCCGGCGTTTTCGCAGAATTGAACACGTAGTCTGCTCCCAGTTTCTTTGCCAGATCTAATTTACTATCATCGATGTCCGCGACGGCGACGCGCGGGGAAGTACTTTTCTTTGCAATCTGGACCGCAATTGTCCCCAGCCCTCCAGCGCCTATTATGAGGAGAGTGTCATCCTGACCCAGATTGCACTTTCTAACAGAACTGAATGCAGTCAAACCCGAACAACCAAGTGGCGCAGCTTGTTTTGGATCTATATCTTCCGCGCTTTCTAGATAGCGAGCATCGGGCACCAAAACATAATCAGAATATCCGCCGTCAAGGAAGACCCCAAGAAATCTTGGTTTTCCCTCGCATAAATTCTCTAGTGCAGTCACACATTTTCTGCAGGATCCACATCCAATCCAAGGATATACAACGACGCGATCTCCTTTCCTCAACTTTGCGTCAGGAGAAATATCTTCAATAGTCCCGCTTATCTCGTGTCCTAAGGTTACAGGAAGATGCAATCCAGTCGGGATCTTCTTGCCGTTTCCTAAATTGTAAGAACCCTCGATCAAATGCAGATCTGTGTGGCATACCCCACAATAATCTACCTTGACAAGTGCTTCTCCTTTCGCGGGCCTTGGAAGATCAGTCGAAACTAACAGCTCCAAAGGTTTCCCATCGGAGACTAGACGCATTGATTTCAAAGTACGGACGTTCTTTTACTGTATTGCAAAGCGATTTACTGTGTCTGCCACCCATTTCATACCAGAGACCAAGTAGTCCAGCCTCTTGTTCTCGTTTGGCGCATGGGCATTGGTGAAGGCATGACCTCCTCCGATTGCTACGCAAGGCGAATCAAACAGATACATAGGACCCGTGCCAGCTGAAGAAATTTCAACTATGGCCGGTTTTTGATATACTGACTCAGCTGCTTCTTTTGCAGCTATTGCGAGCGGTTCCCTCGGCGAGGTTCTCTTTGCTTTCTCTCCTTCTGAGTAGGCAATCTCCACATCGCCATACCCTTTGGAGACTAGATGCTTCCTCAGTTTCTTGATTAGATCGTCCGGATCTTGATCTGGAACGAGTCTGAAGTCGATCTTTGCGAACGCTTCGCTCGGAAGTACGGTCTTCGAACCTACTCCAGTATACCCAGAATTCATTCCGCAAATCGTGCAAGTCGGTTTGCCTGCGAGAGCCTTCTTTGCCTCGTCCACGCCCATGTCGGCTATGAAGTTCTTTATCCCCAGCTCGTGCTTTACGGACTTGGCATCGTAGGGGGCCTTTCTTATCCATTCGAGCTCCTCTTTTGTAAAACGTTTGACGTCTTCGTACCAACCCGGAATCAGGATCTCGTCGTCTTTCTTTAAAGTGCTCAGTGCCCCCACAAGGCGCCACGCAGGATTTTCCACAATAGCGCCTAACGAGGAATGCGCGTCCTTCTTTGCGATTTTCGAGGTCAGTTCAATGTAGAGAATGCCCTTTACGCCGAGGATTACTTGTGGACGTTCCTTCGGGTCGACGCCTCCGAATTCCCAAATTACTCCATCGGCGCGAAAGATCTCCGGGGATTTCTTCACGTACTTACCCAAGTGTATGCTCCCGATTTCTTCCTCGCCTTCGAAAACAAATTTGAAATTGCAGGGAACATCGTTCCAAGTCTTTAGAAAGGCTTCCGTAAGTTTCAATCGCCCTGCGAGTTCTCCCTTGTCGTCCGAAACGCCTCTCCCGTACATAGTTCCCTCCTTTATCGTTGGAGAGAAAGGAGGGCTGTCCCAGAGCTCAAGAGGTTCAGGCGGTTGTACATCGTAGTGATTGTAAAAGAGGATCGTCTTTTTCGGATTTTTCTTACTCTTGATCTCTCCTGCAATTACAGGGCTCCCCTCGCCCAAATCGTACACTTTCGGGTTTGCTCCGATTTCCCCCAGAAGATTTGTAACCAGCTCGGAGCACTCCTTTATGCCCTGTCCTGTGGCCGCCACGCTTGGTTGCCGTACTAGCTTTGAAAGAAGCTCAATAGCGCTGTCGTGGCTCGAGTCTATGTAGTCGAAAACTTCCTTCATCGACAATTTGCTTTCTCAACATTGAGAAAAAACGACTGTGGCACATAAGGTTATTCAGGGTCTAAACACATTGGGAAAAAAGTCTATGACTGTCTAGTTACTCCAAGGAAAGAGCAAGTAAATTCGACAAGTACGATAAAGTGTTTGTGTCTGAATTTCTTTGTATCGTTGTCTTTCTAACCTTTATAAGAGTCAGGGTTCTTCGCCGTTAGAACATGGAAAATCAACAAAGAAAAACCTACTTTGCAAGAGAGGCAACCGGACTGACGAGAGAGGTAGGAAGCTTCTATGCCATGATAGGCAATATCATGGTCATGGGCCTAGGATACGGCCTTGTATTCGCCTTCTTCAGCTCCTCGCTGTATCCAGGCGTGGATTTGCCTTACACCGTCGCTTTTGCTCTGATTCCGGCTTTTCTACTATCGGCAATCTATTACCTCTTCACTGTCGCAATGCCAAGAACTGGTGGAGATTTCATATGGGTAAGTAGAATCCTGCATCCAACCGCGGGGTTCGTTGGAAATGTGCTGATTACCTTTACGCTGGTCACGACGAACGGCGTCGTGGCCGCTTGGATCGTTCTCTACGGTTTGACACCTATGCTTGCGGGATTAGGAATAGTAGGCTCAAACGCAAATCTTGTGACTATTGCCGGAAAGGTTTCCACCCTTCCATACAGTTTCATTATTTCCCTAGTCATTCTGTGTATTTTCTTGACGCCGCTTTTCTTGAGCACGAGAAATGTGTTCAGGTATCTGACTGTAGTATTTGGAATCGCTCTTGTTTGTACATTAATCCTGATCGGAGCATTCTTGTCTGCTCCGCATGCCACTTTCATATCTAATTTTAATCGTCTATCAGGAATGAATAGCACCGCGATTACAAGCGCGGCATCTAGCGCAGGCATACCTAGTGGATTCCTGTTGTCAGCTACATTGACAGGTGGAGTCTTCACAATCATTAATTTTCTTGGTTTCAACAACTCTGCGTACTACGGCGGCGAGGTAAAACATTCAGAAAAATCCCAGCTATATGGCATGTTTGGAGCAGTTCTCTTGGGAGCAGGAGTTATGGCACTCCTGTATGGCGCCGTGTATTACTCAATCGGTTCTAGTTTTCTCACCGATATTTCGTATCTTTCGAGTTCACTTAGCCCCCAATACACGGCAATCGCTGCGCCGTCATTGAATTTTCTTGCCGTATTTGCAAGCCCTAATCCGTTCGTAGTCGTAATAGCAACTCTCGCTTTAATTGCAACATCGGTCGGCTCCATTACCGCGTTTACGTTCGTCTGCGTCAGAAACGTGTTCGCATGGTCCTTCGATAGACTTTTGCCTTCTTGGCTGACTAACGTAGATTCGAAGCGGGGAGCTCCATATGCAAGTGTTATCCTCCTGTGGATTATTTCCATACTTACAGTGGTCGGTTACTACTACACTATCTTCTTCCAGTTTTACATCTATTCCGCACTCGCGTACTTCATAGCCTATGCATTTGTCTCGATTGCGGCAATTGTATTTCCTTACAAGAAGAAAGCGATGTTTGAATCAGCTCCTGGCGTCGTCAAAACACGAGTCGGAGGAGTGCCTCTCATCACTATCCTTGGAGTTGCAGGACTGGTTGCGTCAATATTCATAGCCTATTCAAGTGTCTCTCCGGCCGTAACTCCATTAGTTGGGACAGCTCTAGTCAAAGAACTCGCATATGCGATAGTGCCTCTGACAATTGTGGTTTCGATTGTCATCTACGCGATATCGTATCTTTACCGCAAGTCCAAAGGAATTAACCTAGATTTGACATTCAAAGAGATACCTCCAGAATAAGCGGCCCTAGTTTTTACTCGGATGAATTGGTCAGTAAGCAATGCAAACGGAAATGGCAGACAAAGCATTCGACGATGGTCATGTTACAGTCAACGGTTACAATCTGTACTTCAAATCATTCGGAAATGAAGAGAAAGGTACCGTACTGACGGTCCATGGCGGACCGGGGCTGACTCACGACTACATGCTGTCCATCGCAGATCTGGCGCAGTACGGATATCGTGTGGTCTTTTATGATCAGTTGGGGTGCGGCAAGTCTGACTTACCGAAAAATATCGCGCTCTACACCATAGACCGTGCTGTCGAGGACTTGGAAGGCTTTCGCGATGCGATGAATCTAGGCAAGGTGCACATGCTGGGTTCAAGTTACGGCGGACTACTTGCAATCGCTTATGCCCTAATCTATCAAAAGCATCTAAAAAGTCTCGTTACGACGGGCGGAATAGATGACATGGAACTAACAATCTCCGAGATGATGCGAATGAAATCAGAGCTCCCCAAAGATGTTCTAGCGACAATGGCAAAGTACGAGGAAGCAGGAGAATACACAGACCCTGAATTCGCAAAGGTTCTTGAGCCGTTCTACAAGACCTACTTTTGCAGATTGGACCCGTGGCCGAAGGAACTCGTATACTCGATGGAACACGTGAGCCCAGTTGTCTACAACACAATGAACGGACCGAACGAGTTTACAATAATAGGAAACATCCGTCACTGGAAAGTAAGCCAAGAACAACTTCACACTATTCATGTCCCGACACTTGTAACCTGCGGCAAGTATGACGAGGTTTCCCCAAAAGTCGCGAAGAGTATCCATAGGGGAATCGAGGGGTCGAAGTTTGTAATGTTTCAAAATTCTTCCCATCTTGCGATGTGGGAGGAAAGGGAAAAGTACATTCAGGTTGTAACAAATTTCCTGGATAATATAGGAAAGAAAAAGGCGTCTTCCCGAAAAATCAAGCGCTAGCTGATAGTCTATGTTTTCTTCGACAATTCTCATAAACGAGGTTGAATGGTTCATCGGTTTGGCACCTCTCTAAACTCTTAAGAGATAATGGCGAGACTCCGGACTGTACTTTCAGCAAAGGGAAGAAGTAGAGAGAGGAAAGTAATTTGACTTCAACGGATAAAGATCAACAGGTTTGGCCGAAAGGGATTCGCTGCGCGGCGATCTTCACTTTCGATAATGACGACGAATCAGGGATGATTGATGCATTCGGTCCCGAGAAAATGTTCTACGTCAGCCAAGGATACTATGACACAAACGCGGGTACGGCAAGGGTTTTGAGAATTCTGGATCGTCACCAGGTGAAAGCTACTTTCTGCATGGTCGGGCGCACCGCGGAGAAAAGGCCCGACGTGGTAAAAGCTATCCAAGAGAAAGGGCACGAAGTTGCGGTGCACGGATGGGATCATCGCCCGTATTATAATATGGACTCTGAGGAGGAACGCAAGGACATCCAAAGGACGGTAGAAATAGTCCAGAAGATAACCGGAACGAGGCCCGTAGGTCACAGGACGCCTGACTGGAATCCGAGCAAAAGTACCGTGAAAATTCTTCACGAATTAGGCGGTTTCATTTGGCGCGGTGACTCACTGGACAATGATCTTCCATATGTACACAAATTCGATGACGGGCACAACATAGTGGAACTCCCCAGCGCCGTAACGCTAGATGATTACGACAATTATGCAGAGCGAGGGTACTCGCCTCAGGAAGTGTTCGAGTTGTGGCGCGACGAATTCGACGTGCTATATGAGGAAGGGAAATTCTATTGTCTCACAATGCACCCGCTAGTCACGGGAAGACCTGCACCGAGCAAGGCGCTTGAGAAGATCATAGCCCACGTCAAATCACACGAAGGTGTATGGATTGCGACAGCTCAGGAGATTGCGAAATACTGGCTGTCAAAGTCTCAGAAATAAAGGTCAGTTATCGTTATTCTTGTCCATGAATTGACTTAGAGTCTCCATATATTTCTCGCGTTCTTCCCAAAACGGCATATGGGAGCTCTTCTCGAAGGTGACAAGCTTCGATCCGTTAATGTTACTATGGATGCTTCGAGCTACTTTCGGCGTTACCTCATCGTATCTTCCCCCCATCACCAGAGTCGGGACCCGAATCCTATGCAATTTGTCGGTTATATCGTAATATTTCGTATTACCTATGATCATGAATTCATTTGGCCCGTTCATGGTATAATACACGGGTTTACTAAGGTGCCTCATCGTGTAATCCTGCTCCTTCGGCCATTTCTCAAGCCGTAGGAGATGTCGCTTGTAAAAAACCATCACGGCCTTCTCATAGGCCATGTTATGATAGTCTCCTGCGTCTTCGTACTTTTGCATTGTTCTTTGGACTACTTTCGGCAGCGCTCGCTTTAATCTATTCATTTCATCCACACAAAGAGGAACGCTCGCCAAACCTCCGGTCGTGACCAGGCTTTTCAAGTATCTCTGATACTTTAGGGCATAAGAAAGGGCGAGCATGCCACCGTAACTTGACCCCATTAGATGAATCCTTCCTAGCCTCATCATTTTCCTGAACTCCTCTAGTTCCTCCACGCCTCGTTCGACACTGAATAGCACAACGTTCTTTGGAACTTCGGATCTGCCGCAGCCAAGCTGATCATAGAATACGACCTTGTACCCGAACTTTGCAAGGTCTACGTGGGGAAGGAGGTAGTCGTGGCTAGCACCCGGGCCTCCGTGGAGACAAACGACTGTTCCCTTTGGCTTGCCCTGAGCTGGCACAAAGATTCTGAAGAATAGATTAAAGCCTAGGACCTTCACGCGGCCAATAGTCTCGTGTACTTCGCTTTTCTTGGTCATTTTCTATTCTGGAGGAATTTCCTTGAAGGCTAGTCCCAGGGCGATGCCCTGACTTCTTCTAACAAAGTAAGCGATTCCATAGATCACGAAAGCCGCGATGATGGTGAGGGGAACGCTTGCAAAGGCAAGAAGATGCAGCAAAGGTGCAGTTGGGGTGGGAGATATAGCTGGTGAAGTGGTGGCGTATCCAAAATAGACGTTCACAACCACGCCGATCACTCCAAGTATAGAAATGAACGGGACATTTCCTAACTTCTTTGTAACGATGCTCGGTGAGGCTGCAAATTGCGACTTGAACCGAATAGGAAAGAGGATCGCTGCAATGGACACCATAGTAAATACGATGAACAGATTCAAAGTGGCAAAAACGTAGAAGCTGAAGAATGAGGTATAGTAGTACACAGCTTCGAATACCAAAGAGCAGATGAGGATCACAATGGTTGCAACATACGGCGCCCCTCGTTTTGAATCGAGCTTGGTCATCGCAGTGGGCATCAAACGATCAAAGGACCATGCAAAAAGATTTCGAACACCTACGAATGCAAAGAGAGTAGCCCCACCTAATCCAGTAGCAAACAAAGCAATTCCCGAAAGCATGATCACGTACGGGTTGGTGTTTGAGAACGCTACAAGAAAATTAACTACTGGAACTGCGGGCAATGTATATGCGGCATTACCTGTTCCCTGGAGTAACGTGATCGCATTTAGGAAATTTGGTCCGACAGAATAATACAAGGAGCTATAGATTAGAAGCGCGATTACCATCAGGAAAAAAAGAGAACCAAACATCGCAATCACTTGCGAACGTGCCACTCGCTTCACTTCACCTGTGAAATATGACGAGCTGAAGAAACCGAGAAAGTTTGTCATAGTAAAGATAGATCCGGTAATTGTAGCGCCAACGAGAAAACCTGGAGCTAGCCCTGCGGTGGAAATCGTGGTAGTGTACTTCATACCGGACAGGTTGCTGAAATTTGCCGCAAAAGTGGCATTCGGGGCAGAGAAGAAAGCCGCTATAGTTACCAAGGTTCCCAAGAGCGCGATGGCAAATAGAACCCACATTACTTTGAATGGCGCCTTTACTCCTAATAGCACAGGCAATATGAACAACACGATAAGCACGCAGGAGAGAATGAAGGCATTGTCCGTCTTTGAAAGCATACTAGCGAGATTGGAAGCTTCGGCATTTGCGTCAACGAGCCCGACCCCGGCAAGTGAAGGCACCAGTCCATAGCTCACGCCCCACGCGATCGCAGTTGCTAGACTTGCAAGCCAAGTAAACGTCAAAACCAAATTTGTCATGAAACCTAAGGACGGATGTAGAATCCTACTGGTCCAGATGTAGTCTCCTCCAGTCCTTGGCATTGCTACCGTGAATAGATAGTAAAGAAGGGCGACTACGACGCCCGGAATCAATGTGACGAAGACAGTAACGGGAAGGTCCGCGCCAGGAAATAAGAGCGCGGCGAAATAGGCAAAGACGAAAAAGTAAGCTACTCCCATTGCTAGGATATTGCCTAGAAAGGCATCCCAGGCTCCAATTTGCCTAGTAAGCCCAGTTGCTTCGCGTGCAAAAATACTCTGTTTATTCTGACTAGCCATGTGCGTTTCTCTGTTGCGAGCGCCAAAGGGCTTCGCTTTATTTATGGCTTGTCAGACGTTATTTGTAGATGTTAGATTTAGGAGAAGCGTGATTTTTGATTTCACAAAGATCAGGAGTGTTTGTTATGAATAGTGCCAATGTTCTTCGTCGACCAGAGGAGAGCTTCAGCGGACTCCTTCAAAATGGCTAAGGGACTGTTTGACTGTGGATAAGATCCAAAAAGAAGATACTGATCAATCGAAACTGTTTGAATACGTAAACGGCGAACAGAGTTCAATTCGCAGAACTAACAAACTAAAAGACAAACTAGTGCCCTGCCCATTTTGCGAAATCATCCGAAATCAAAACAAACCAGAACCCCCAAGACGGATCCTGTTTCATGATGATAATACTGCGGCTTTCTTGGACAGAAGACCTGTTTATCTTGGCCACACACTTGTAGTTCCAATCAAGCATTACGAAACATTGCTCGATCTTCCAGTGGAAGTCGTACCGCCGCTATTTTCGAATGCCCAGTTAGTTGCAAGAGCAGTTAGAACCGCAATGAATGCGGACGGAATATTCCTCGCAATCAACAATAACGTGAGTCAAAGCGTTCCTCATCTTCACATTCACATAGTGCCGAGGAAATTTGGGGACGGACTCAAAGGGTTTTTCTGGCCGCGCAGAAGCTACAAAAATGATGAGGAGATGAATCGAATTTCCGAATCGATTAGGCAGGCAATAGAAGCCGAACTCGAATACTGAGACTGACAGTGAGAAGCTATGTCGGGGGCCTCACTCCTCCTCAGGATGCCGATCATGCTTGAAAGAGTTCTTGACTCCGGTGCTAGCGGCGAAGTTCCAAGGACAAACATCTATTAGACGCTGGTTTACGCATCGACGAACGCCGCGGCAAGGCTAATGGTTTGGAACTGAATCAAGGACGATTTTGACTAGTTGAGGGATCTGATCGGATCCACGTTTTTCATCACGAATATGTTCGATATTGTTCTACCAAGATGCGGGGTGGAAGATGAAGACGACGCCTTGTCTTTCTTCTCACACGAGAGGCTCAAGAAAGCTGAAATGAGTTATAGAAAACAACTAGAATTGCTACATGCCCCTTCTGAACTCAGAAGGCGACTTTCAGCTTTGGATTCTTTACTCTACTTCGCTGCTGCCATCTTGAGCGGCTGGCCGTACTTGCCCGAATAAGCAATTTGCTCTAGGGGCTTTCTTTCCTTCCGCTTTCCGGTCTTTTTGACGGCTGCATAACCAAAACCTAGAGCTGCAGTTGGAACTAGATTAGGGGGAATTGCGAAATCTTGTTTCAATTTCTCCTGATTGAATCCAGTGAAAATTCCAGACCCCACGCCATAATTCCAGGCAGCGAGTTGCATATCTTGCAAAGCTCTTCCTGCGTCTATCATGTGACCATTCACCTTCGGATCCGTCAGAATTAAGACGGCAAAATTGGCGCCTCTGACCCAAGGTCCAGTAGTACTGTCGTCAGCAAGACGACCAACACTTTGCGGATCTTCAAGCAAGATAAATCGCCAGTGCTGAGTATTATTTGAACTTCCGGTTAGTCTAGCCGACTCAAGTACTTTCATCTTCACTTCATCCGGAACCTTCTTTTGATCAAACTGACGAGTTTCAAGCTTAGTCGCGATAGCATCTATTGTATCCATGAATTGGTTCAACTCCCTCAGAGTTCTTTTCTAATCTGAAAATACACAAGGCCCATTCTAATAAAGTGTAAGAAGCGGACGGCTGCTGACGGCGTCATTTCAAGTGATCAGCCAACAAATTGGACAGACTATTACGCTTCAAGCTAATGAATTCATAACAGCTATGTTAGTTTTAGAAGCCAAGTTAATAATATATAGAAAAACAATATTAATGGCTACTAATCTGAGTCAAATTACGAATAAAAAATACGCATTCGCTACACTGGAGATTTGTAAGGCATGAAATCCACACAGATAATCGGAATAGTTGTAGTCGTAGTCGTTTTGGTTGCGGCCGCGGGAATCGCAGTCTACTTGGCGTCAAAGAGCACAACAACTACGACGAGTGCGACGACCTCGGCACTGGGTTCGGGAAAACCGATTCAAATAGTCGCAGCGGAGAATTTCTGGGGTAGCTTGGTGTCGCAGCTCGTTGGTATTCACGGAAACGTAACCAGCATCGTCAGCGACCCGAACACCGACCCTCACGAATATCAGTCCAATCCAGCCGATGCAATCGCAATCGCGAACGCGCAGTTGGTCATAATCAACGGGATGGACTACGATACATGGGTCTCCTTGCTGATAAATGCCAGCAACACCCCGGGTCAGGTTGTCGTTGATGCGCAGCAGGTAGTTGGACTCACGAATGCCCAAATCGCGACGGTAAACCCGCACCTTTGGTACAGTCCATGGTATGTGAACGAGACTATCCACGCGATGTACAACGCCCTTGTGAAGATAGACTCGGTGGATACCGCTTACTTCAATGCGCAGTATGCTACCCTCAACTCGTCGCTATACCAGGACTACAT
>JASHOD010000141.1 GCA_030041295.1 Nitrososphaerales archaeon | reverse complement strand
CATTGACAAGGCACTTGAACATAACGTAAAGGTGGTGGACATGGATCTAGTGAAATCAAAACATGATGAGATAATTGGTAAGCAACTGAATCAGGAGACGATTTCAAAGTTCGAGAGGGAAATACTTCAAACAAAAAGTTAGCCTACAAGGAAACACTACCTGTGCCGTTGCAAGAAGGGCAGATATCTGTTTCCTCTCCGACTTGAATGATACCTTCCTCTTCGCGATGGTATTGAGCTTTGATTGACATTCCCTTTCCGTTACATTGGGAGCAAATAGAAAGAGCTTTGAGTAATTCACTCTTTTCCTGGACAAGTCGATTGTTATTTTCTAATTCAGAGTTTTTCTTTTTTATCAAGGCGGAAATCTTGAGTCTCAATTGAGTTTGCGCTAGTGCAGAGTCGTATGCTTTCTCAGTTACATTCGTCAAGCCAAATTCTCGAATTCGCTCGATAGGAACAAGCGCTTTCATATTCAGCTTGGTCAGTATGCCCTCAAGCTCTTCTAAGTCAGATTTTAGATTTCGACTTTGTTTTACGAGCGATGTGATTTCTTGTTCAAGTAATTTTGCTTTTAGTTTCTTGGAACCAATCTCACTCATTTTGGAATTGCGACCTTGGGCCCTTTGGTTGTCCATCCATCAAAGCTATAGATCTTTGCAGTTTTGCAATACTTGACTATTATATCGTAGAATTCTCTATCCTCCGTCGAAACGATTACTTGTCTTGTCTTCGAAAGCTCCGAGATTAACTTTGACAAAGCTTCTTTGTGTTCAGTGTCCATGCTCTGAGTAGGATCGTCCATTAACACTGTGCCGAAGTTCTGCGCAAGTTTTTCATTGTTAGCTAAGAAAAGTGCAATGGCGGCCGAATTCATCTGCGCATTTGATAGACGCGTTTGTAGATATGTCGAGCCTTGAGTGCCAACAGCTTGGAGAGAATAGATTGGTGTTTCTCCTTTTTCCGGAACGATACGTATCTTCTTGAAGATAGGATGACCGACGAGCTTGGTATAGTACGAATCTATCTGTTCTGCTAGATTGTTAAGTTCCGTTTTTGCCGCGTCCTTCTCGTATTCTAGAGCCACATCTCTGAAGGAACCGATTAGGGTCTGCAGTTTTTCTAATTCCACTTTCTTTTCATTCAAAGATTCTAGAAGCTTCGCGATGTTCGGCAACTCTTTTTCGAGGTTAGTTAATTCTTCTTCGTCCTTTAGATATTCGATAGTTTCATTAATTTTTGAACTCCTGTAGAACAAATCCTCTACAGAACTGTCTTCGTTGTACTCTTGGGCCCGCTTGTTCAATTCTGCAATTTTTTCATCTGCGATCTTAGTCAGATCCTGCCCAACAGCTTTAGATTTGAGTAACGTCTGGAGTTTCTGCTGAGCTGACTCCAAAGAAGTCAACAGTTTCCTTAACATGGAATACTCCTGTTCGAGAGTGAGTTTCTCTTTCGATAAAGTGACTGTTTGTTCTCTTATTTCTTGCGAGGCACTGTTTATCTTATCGATTTCGGTATCGAACGGATAGTCATCAGTTACTTGGGCATCTAATAATATTTGAAGTTTCGAAAGCGACTCGCCAAGTCTACTCTTCTCTGCAGTGAGGTTACCATTTATTCTCTCCAAATTGTCGATCGATGATTTTAGATCTGAGGTAAACCTTAGTTTTTGTTTTAAATCAGAATCTAGGGACCTAATCTTCTGCGCAAGATCGGTCTTGCTTCTTTGATCTAAAGATTTGATAACTCGCGCCAGTTCGATAGGTTGTTCACAAATGGGGCAATTATTGGGATGCTCCATATTCAGATAGTTCTGACCTGCAACAAGTAATTGACCCAAGCTCGAAGAGCTTTCAATAGATTTTCTTATTTCATTGATCTTCTTGTTTTCCTCATCATATTGAGACTTGATTTTCTCAAGGTCTCCGTACGAACTTTGAATTTGTTGAATTTGAAGATTAAAGTCACTGATGTTCTTCCTCGTAATTGTGACTTCAGATCTAAATGCCGATAATCCAGTGACTAATCTATCAAAATCTCTGAGTTTCGGTTCGACTTGTTCTAGTTGATTCGAGATTTTTCTAATAGAACTTTCTACAGATTCTAGACTTTTGTCGGCTATGGAATCTATTTCACTCACGCATTCTGCAAAGAGATTCCTTTGTTGCAAGAGAGCTCCTGCAGACTTCTCAAGCGTATTTGATGATTTGATTCGCCATTGGTCTAAATCTCTCAAATATGATCCTAATTGTTGCGAGCATGAAATCAGACCTCCAATGCTTGGCAATGGATGATCTAGTTTCCTTGCTTCCGGATTGTACTTTTTCCCAATGATTTCTGAATCCGTTACGAGAGTGGAGAGTTGTTGAGAGCATGCGTCCGTTGTAAGGTCGGATTCTTCTGACCCACTTGAGAGAAGTTTTTTCTTCTTTTCGGAAAGTAATTGTCTGAGACTTTTTGCAAGATTAGCTTTGTCAGCGCCGACTTGATTCATCCTTTCTTCGAGAAGGTTTTGTTGTCTTTTGAAATAACGGTCAACGTCAAGAGCTTCGGCAAATTCACGTGCTTCATAGATGCCAAGTAATCGATCTATTCCGCGGCTACGTTCCTTCTGATCTTCTGTTAATAGATCTCTAATCGACTCCTGATGAAGATAGAAAATCCTCGAGAAATCGTTAGATCCCAGCCCGAGACGCTTTTCCAATTCTAATTGGGCTTCATCATCTTTTGTATTTTTTCCGTCTAATTCAACGGATAAAGACGAAGAGCCTCTCGTAGATGATTTTCCTAATTTTCTGGTTCTTGTTAAGATGATCTTCTTCTTTAAATCTACAAGTGTTAACGTAACGGTTCCGAGTTTCTTTGTCGTAAATTCGTTGACAATTGCGTCCTCTCTAGTAAAGTCTTGACCAACAAAGTAGGGCAACTCTCCTGTTAGACACCATTCTATGGATTGGAAGAGGCTGCTCTTTCCCTCTCCGTTTTTTCCATAGAGCAATGTTACACCGTCGCCGAGAGAGAGACTGACTTTGTCATTGAAACCTCTGAATCCTTCTATTGAAATCTCTGAGATCTTTAGGGCCAACTCTCAATCTTCACCCTCCCCTACCTGCTCGATCATTTCCTTTAGCTTGTCTTGCAAAGCATCCTTGCCTCCTTCCTTTTGAATGTTCAATAGTTCTTTTAGAAGATCATCATCAGCCGCTATGTGTCGTGGCAATCTATTACGAAATTCTTCATATAATTTTTCAAATGTATCTGGCATTGATATCTCAGCTTAGCACTTAATCTGACAGATAAAGAGTTTGACGAATTACAGGTTGAATTTCTATTCTTATGAGGGTGCTCACTAGTTGGTTTAGGCAACTATTGATGGATTCCTTCCGCGTGTTTGTCCAATGAAACGTACTTCATTGCAAACCCATCCTTGATTTCCCAAGTTCTAAGGTCTAGAAATCTCATTTGACAGTTTTCGCAATAAGCGTCCTTTGGAGCAAGTCGTTTCAGATTGCATTCTGATCCGCAGCGTGGACACTGTAAAACACTATCTCTAATCCTTACCATATCCAAAGCCAAAGCAAAGCTCGAGATGAGCCCGATTAAAAGACACATGTCAAATGATTGACTAGTGATGCTCTAATTTCTTGAGCTCGAAATCGAACGAGGCCAGTGTCTCAGGCCAACCACTTTTCTTGTCCAGGAATGGAAAGTTCGTGAATGGTGCTCGTGATGATTCTGCTCTGAAATAAAAGGCCCGTATCTCTCTCCGGTTATGTCTGGTAACTGACTGAAATGAGAAATGATGCTATGTACATCTGGGTCATTCTTAGCTAATTCTTGTAAGGAATCCCAAGTTCCGCGATTTGAGAGTAGCATTGTGCTAAGAATAGCTCAATCTTCCCATCGAAAGAGGAGCGCCATCATCTTGGGGTGCTGTGCGCAACGACAACCGGATATTTTGAAGTCATGTAATAATTTAGTTAGACTTCAAACGGAATCGAGTATAGTATTCTACTGTTTCATCTCTCGTTAGATGCTTGAGAGGTTTCGTTATTTGTTTAATAGATCCATTTTTCAATTCATAGACAGGAATTCCTTTTGAAAGAGCGTGCTTAATTTCGAGGCCTACGCCAGAAGTTACCTTTCCAAAAAGTCTAGTAAAGGTTAGAGCATGGCACTCTTCAATTAGTTTGAAGCAATATTTCATACCCAGTCTGCTCTTTTCGATGTTATCCTGAAATGAGCCGGGATCGATTATCTGACAAGACGGAAGATGATATCGTATCTGTTTCTTCT
>JASHOD010000140.1 GCA_030041295.1 Nitrososphaerales archaeon | reverse complement strand
ATCTTAGCCGAAGTGTTCGGAGCCATTTTGGGCGCATTTACGATGGCTGCGCTGGTCGTGCCACGCTCAGCAGGAAATGCTGTTGGCTGGGGGGCTCCAATCAGTTCTCTAGCCAGCGGTCAAAGTGTTCTGCAGGCGATCGGGATGGAAGCTGTGATCACGTTCTTCCTAGTGTTCGTTGTCTATGGAGCTATAGTAGAAGCAAACGAACCAAGGCTTGCAGGTCTTGCTGTCGGCTTCATTCTATTGGCAAATATCTTCATCGCAGGGCCTCTTACCGGTGCTGCAGCGAATCCTGCGAGAGCAATCGGACCTGAGGTTCTTGGGGCCGCATTAGGACTGCCAGGTGCGCTGAATCTCTGGTATGTTTTCTGGATCGGGCCCATAGTTGGCGGAATCATTGCAGCTCTGGTTTGGCGTGTGTTACACACCAAATCGTAGCTGTGTAAGAACACCAAGCACAACGTCCTACTTCCGATACGCGCCCTCCCCAATCAGAGGGACGAACATTACTCCCATCAGCCTCTCTCTCGAAAATTCCACTTTTTCATCTCCTCCTCCACCTTTCCGTATTTTTCTTTCTTTAATCAAAGTTTGATATGGCAGTTCGCCAACTGGGGCGAGAAGAATTCCTCCTATTTTCAATTGACTTTCTAAATGCGGTGGAATGAACGGAGCTGCGGCTGTGACGATAATCCTATCGTACTTCATCTCCTTTGAAGAGCTGGGATAGCCCAGCGACCCGTCGCCTTCGACGACTTCAACAATTTTTCCCAATTTTGCCTTTTCCAAGTTCTCTTTTGCAAACTTCACAAGTCTTGCATCCCGCTCTATTGAAAATACGAGTGGTTGTTCAAGAGATTCTACGTTGATTCCTCTTGAAACAATGTATGCGATCAATGCGGCGTTATAGCCGCTTCCCGTTCCCACTTCGAGAACAGTGAGGCCCGGTCGAAGCCCTGCTTCCTCCAGCATGATCGCGACCATATGTGGCGCGGAGATTGTCTGACCGGTGTCTCCTAGAGCTCTTGGCTCATCAAAGTATGCGACAGATCTTGGTTCTCCCTTCCAGAGAAAATCCTCGCGTTTTATGTTGCGAAGAGCTTCTTCGACTAGTTTTGATTTTATGATGTTTTCTCGTTTTAAGGAGTCAATCAGCTCATCATGCGGTGAGTATCGTTTTCCTTCGTCATTTTTTCCTTGACGCATTTCTCTGATTTCCAGCTTGAATATTCTATCTGAGTTGTTACTTGAACCACTGCTCGAGCGATTGGCTTTCGACGCTTTTCTTTTGTTCCAGTCGGGCAAACGAGGACTTGATTCGCTCTTCTGAAAAGTCGTGTTCTTTGCAGAGATATTCAAAGATAGCATCTTTATTCGGCGGTTTTTCCTCAAGCTCTGATTTCGAGGGAGACGCGACGTGAGGATGAAGGAATATTTCTCGAATTTCTTCAGGCTCGAACATTATCTTTCCCTTAAAGTCTGGTATGTCCTCAAATCTCCCATATTTCTTTACTAGTTTTAGAGCAGTCTTGGGTCCTATTCCTTTAAAGTCTGGATGGTTAAAGTCCGTGCCCAATATCATTGCGATCTCGATCAGTTGCTCTCTCGTTATCCCATTCTTAGTCAGAACTTCGTCGAGAACGACTGTCTCTGGAATCACATCAACCCTCATGTTTCGGTTTGGCAGCTTTCTTTTGCCTGAGATTGTAACGTTACGCGCCAATCGCGGCGCGCCAAAGAGCAAGCTGTCGTAGTCCTGGCTGGCCGCGTAGTCGACTAGACCGCTTCGGCATAGATTTGCTGCGGTTGCTTCACCTTCTGACGGGGCTTGAATTGAGGGTATTCCCATTAGGTCAAGGAGCTTCTTGGCGTCTTTGATCATATCCTCATCCAAATGAGCAGTTGCCTGGGCAAATTTTTTCGCAGACACAAAATCGCTTCTTGCAAGGGCCTCCGTATAAAGAGCGGCAGCTTGTGTTTTGATTTCTTTGCGCCGCTGAATCTCTGCGTGCTTTAGTTTCGGCGGTTCCCCATCGAAGACGTAAACCAACTTGATTCCAATTTCGAGGAGATTCATACTGCGGTAAAATAGACCGCTAAGGTGACTTGTAACATTCCCCTTGCTATCCTTGAGCAAGTCGCCGCTCTCCCCCCTGATTATCGACAGGAACTGATAGAGTGTGTTGAAAGCATCTATCGCAAGAGTGCGCCCGTTAAGATCCTCGAGCGAGATCTTTTGTGGCTCCGCGATGTCCCTTAGATTTACGCCCATCTTTTCGAACTTTCCACAGACTTTCCGAATCTAGTACAGAAAGATATGGTCTGCAGCTTTGTTTTGATTGATCTGATATCTATTCGTAACGCTCACGATTGTGAGTCAGCGATGCTCGAAGAGGACGTTGAGAAGATGTTTCTAAAATAAAGGGAAAGGACTACGGCCGAAGTTCTTTTCATTCGCCGGGGATGCGCGCCATGCGCTCACCGTTCTTGACGAGTTCGATTCTACGCCTGTCCTTGGTCTGCCACCTTAAAGTGATGAGGCCTAGAATTTCAAGTTGCATCAAAACCTTGTTCAGGTCTCTCATCGAGATATCCTCTCCGTCTCTTTGGAGCTCGGCGAGCAAATCCTTGTCCGTTGAGACATTGTCCTGCTTCATCTTATCGAAGACGATGTTTCGCAGAGGATACTTCATTTTCTTTTTCATCTCCAAGTGTGATTGTCCTGAAGGATCGATGTTTTTACTCGCGCCGTTCTATTATGTCTAAATTCGATTGATTTTACTTTGTCGTCTTGATGTCGGCGGAAATGCGGCTAGCTCCCAACACCTCAAACTCACCGACCAAATCCGATTTTCGGATCGCATTCTCGATCTCCTCCATTCCGCCTGCCTTGTCCTCTGTAACAAAATCTGCAATCAGGGCAACCAGACCAAAGGCGATGGGATCTTCCTTCGACGATCTGACTATTATGGCGGAGTTCTTCGATTTTATGCTCTCGAGAATCTGGGCGGGTTTTATTTCAGCTTCCTTCGGCATTACTTTCACGCGCACGAGTAAGTTTGCCATACCAAATTTCTCCTGACCGTTTGAACCATAAATGGAACGTGATGACTATAGATAGCTTTCAAGGCCCTTCGTAGCTGCAGTTTACGCATCTATAAGGCCGTGAAAAACGCCTGCATTTTTCATTTCTCCAGATCAAGACTTCGCCACAGTTGGGGCAGTAGAATTTGACTGCCCGCTCTCCGGGCATGATTGGTCGGTTGCATGAAGAACATACCGGGAGCTGGATTTGACGTTCTGTAGTAGCAGCAGTAGTTGACAATTGCTAAACGTAATCAAATTGTCAAAAGCGATAATATGCTTTACTGCAGAGTCGAACGTTTCTGCTTGACTACTTGGCAGATGTGCGTTCTAAAATAGAAGATCCGGAATTAGGCGAAGATGTCCGGCTTGGAATCTGTTCTTTGGGAGTCGAGACCTATTATTGACTGTAGTGTCTCATAAACGTCTAGATACTTTAGCCCCTTGGCCGTGGTTCGAAAGATCTTAGATGTCCCTTCATCGTCAACGGTTTTGCTTATCAAGTACGAGCGGGAGAGAAAGTCCAAGTATTCCGTAACCATGAGGTAACTCAAATTGGCTCGGTACATAAGATGAGTTTTCAAAGCTCCAGTTTTTGCTATAGTCAGCAGATTGGCTACTATTTCCATTCTATTTCGATTCTTGAATTTGTTAGTAACGGCCGTTTTCTGTCCACTTTTCTCGTCTTCAAGTAACTCTGCCATGAGTATTGTAATACCTGTCTCGACGCTGACAATTTTATCGCGATATTTTAACAGTAGTATTCTTCTAGCATTGTTTGAATACAAACGCACCTAACGTAATACATTAAATATTTCGACGAATGAATTCGCTTACGGGAGAAAGAACAAGGCATTACCATGCCAGCTCGACAAACAGTTGCAAGAACTATAAGGTTGGACCCTGCAATAGACGATGTCCTAAGCCAGGAAGCCGATCAGTCCGGACTGACTCATACTGCCGTCACGACCAAGGCACTACGAAAATACGTCGCGTTCGATAGGTTTGCGGACAAAACGGGAGGGCTTACAATATCGAAGGAAACATTGAGTCGCATCCTGGCGTTCCTGTCGGATGAAGAGGCAGAAGTCGTCGGGAGCGTGGCGAACTTTGCAGGTAAGAACGCAAAGCAATTCATGAATTTAATGGTGGGAAGTTCATCGCTCGAAGATTTCTTCCATTTGCTTCAGATTCTCTCGACTTATGGTCATCTGTTTGAGTTCGAGCACCAAATCGAGGGAACGAAACACCATCTGATCTTTGCTCACAGCATGGGAAGCAAGTGGTCATCCTTTCTCCAAGGAGCGGTACAATCTACGCTGAAGGAAGCGTTTGGACTCAGAGGGAGGTTCGAAAAAACTGAATCGCTCGTCAGCTGCAGTTTCGAATTTAGAACCTGAAAAGGTTGGGTTACGCTAACTTCGCTCGACACGAAGCAAATCTTTCAATTCATTCGTGAAGAACATTCCGAAAGTGGATATGACGTTCGAAAGCCCAAAAGCCTTGACTAGGGCAATTGAATGGCGATCGAAATCTCCTTCGTCCGAGATTATCTTCGGTATATCCGAGCTGCCCACCATTTCGAAAAGCTTGTCAACTTGTTCTCTTGTGAGTTTCGAAAAAGTGCTTCTCGCGCGGCTCTGAAGGTTGAACTCCTTTCCAAATTCATCCTTCCATCCCTTCTCGTAGTCGTTAACGAGCTCTGGGTTTTTCTCCTTGATCGCGCGCGCTAACGCCTTTGCGGCAAGCATTCCTCCGAATCCGCCAGTGTAGATCCCGCCCCCCGTTGTAGGTTTTGCTTGTCCTGCCGCGTCTCCGGCTCGAATGATTCTGCCGTTTACAAATGACTTGACCGTACCAAAACACAGAACCGGAGCCGCCATCTTTCTAAAAACCGTGGCATTTCTTTCTTTTACAAACTGATCAAGAATCTCGAACGTGTTAATTCTCTCTCCGGCGACGCCGATCTTTGCCGTATCGGCGGAAAGCGGTATCACCCATTTGAAAAAACCAGGGTAAGAGACCGGATCGATGTAGACCTCGACAGTATTTTTTTCAAACCAATTCCCATAGACGAGATATTGACCGCCTTGCAGGGCCTTGCCACCAGCGGATATGTACGATTCATATCCTCCGCAGTCCAAGAGATATTGGGAATCCGAGGTTTCAGAATCTACCCGAAGCGAGGCTCCTGATCCATTTTCAGAATATTGTGAAACACGACGCCCGACGTTGATTTTCGCCCCAGCTCTTGCAGCGAGCTCCGCGAGGTACTTGTCGAATCTGCTCCGATCTATCACAATGACATTTTGCTTCTCGGCGCCGATGCTAATCTCTTTCATAGAAGGAGAAAAGAAGACGGCCTTTGTGAGCGTATTTTGAACAACACTTGAAGAAGGGACTATTCCCAACCTAGCGAGTCCTACCGAACTAACAAGT
>JASHOD010000139.1 GCA_030041295.1 Nitrososphaerales archaeon | reverse complement strand
CGATAAATAACCCGATTTTACCAGTATGTCTAGGTCGCAAAAATGGCAGAACCCTTTCCGTACTACAGCTCGCATATCAAAGCCGTAAAGAAAATTTAATTCGCCTTTGAGAGTTTTTCGAAAACTCTTCCTTCGATTTCATCTCCTATCGCATACTTCTTCAAGCGTCCAGAAGATACTTTGGGATGTGGTTTTGCGGTTTCTTCCTTCGATTCTAGTGTTCGGGAAGGTTGCCACTGTTATTTTTGCTTCGGTTTACGCTTGTCGGCTACGGACTCCAGTTATTCAACCAGTAGGATGCACTCACGCTTTGAGTGAGCCGCATCCTGCAGATTTTCCTACAGCTAAATGCTGTTGCCTGCCGCAGTCGGTGTGAAAGTAGTCCAGGTGCCTGGAGCTGTTCCGTTCACCATCGGATAGTTCTCACCCACCGCAACTGGGTAGGAAGGGGCAAGCCTCGTGGCATTGTTCCAAGCTGCCATCCCGCCTTCAAGATCATAGGCATTGTAACCAAGCAACCTCAAGACTGTCATTGTACTTCCGGCTGATTCGCCAACATAGCAAACCACGACGATGATCTTGTTCGCTGGAATCTCACCTGCTGCAAGGGCCGCAGTCATGTTAGGGAATGGAACGTTCACCGCACTTGCAATGTGTCCAGCCTGGTAGTCGGGTGCCAGTCGAACATCTAGGACAAACACCGAACCATTGTTCTGGTTCAACAAAGAAACGAGGTTTGTGCGCATAACGTAATACCAGCCTTCTCCGTAAGTAGAGTTGGCAGCTTGACCGAAGTAGTTTGCTATGGCTGATGTGTTCGTTGTCGTAGTCGTTAAGGTCGTTGTGTGAGCGGCCGCTCCGAGGAAGTACCCCCCACCTAATCCAGCTATAGCAAAGACGACGATTAAAACTACCGTGGCAATCGCGTTTATCGATTTCATCTTTTTTTCGCCAATTGTACCGACTTCCTGACTGTATTTACAACTAGTTCCCACAATTCTCAAGTCTGAGAACCAAAAAATGAAATTTCGATTCACATGTGAGTCGGTTCATCTCGTATAATTCTCAAAGCTGGGAATCGCGTTACATCTTTAATATTGAACTTGTCCTTTACTTAGATAGACAATGTGAATTATCAATTTGCCTTCCACAGGTTTATTCCCGATCTGTGAGATTGATGACGTGCGCGCTCTAAAAAGACGAAAGAACTTTTTCTCAAGGGGAAGGGAGCGCCGTCTATAATGGTGACAATGAGTCGCCGAAGATTTATCGAAATAGCTGCCGCCTCTGCAGCACTAGCTGGAGTGACTATTGGTCTTGCAAAGCCCTCATTTTTAATCACGAGCCATCCCAGCGCGGAATCGAAGCCCACCAGCTTGAAGAATAATGATCCAGCTACAACAGCGATTCCTCTGTACGATTCTATTCTCTATACATCCTGCCACGAATGTGATCAAGAATGTGCCGAAGTCGCATACTTGAGAAACAACGTTCTTATGAAACTTGACGGTAATCCAAATGATCCAGAGAGTGACGGTCGGCTATGCCCTAAAGGTCAATCGGCCATTATGGATCTTTACAATCCCACCCGTCTTAAAGTGCCGGTTGTCAGGTCGAATCCCTCAAAAGGAATCAATGTCGATCCAAAATGGACTCAGGTCTCTTGGGACGACGCATTTACCCTGATAGCTTCAAAATTCCAGAATATTATCTCGCAATATGGACCCCAAGCGATTGCCGGTCATAGCCAGCTTCAACTGGGAAATCTTCAGAGCTTCTTCAGTGCCATAGGAAGCCCGAACACTTTCCAATGTGGGTCAACCTGTTACTACTCTTGGATGGCAACGCAGCTCGCAGTTCTGGGAAATGATTTCAGTCAGCAGGATTTGATTAGTGGCACAACTAAATACGTAATCTTATTCTCAAATGTTGTAGAGACAATTGAGAATCCAAACGCGAGACAAGTAATGGAAGCACAAGCAGGAGGAGCAAAAATTGTAGTATTTGATCCTCGAATGAGCGCATCGGCAGCAAAAGCAGATCTTTGGGTTCCTATAATTCCAGGAACTGATCTAGCGGCCGTTCTGGCATTAATTAACGTAATAATTACCGAGAACCTCTATGATAGCGACTTTGTCAACAATTACACCTCTGGCTTTGAACAGCTTTCAAGCTTCATTCAGCAGTACACTCCAGAGTGGGCTGCTCCGATAACAGGAGTATCTGCCGCAACGCTTCGCGGGATCGCCGTAGAATTTGCTAGTCAACAGCCATCTGTCGCCTTATTCCGACGAGGACCCGCAAAAAGCAGAGGACAGTATTGGAAATTTGTTCATGCTTGGGCTATCCTAAATTCCTTGGTGGGCTCAATCGATGTTCGAGGAACTGTTACCGCAACTAGGAGTGCTTCGCTTGCCTCAGTCGCACCACCCCAAAGTCCTCCGCAGTCTTATTCGGCCGCCATTGACTCAAGAGAAAAATTGCTTCCGACTCCGGGTAACGTCTGGGATGGCGGACTAGAATCTACTGGCACCTCAGATTCTTTCGCTGAAAGTATCTTAAATGGGCCTTATCCAATTAAGGCAGTTATTGCGGCCGGCGCAAATTGGATCAGTTCATTTCCAAACGCAGCTAGCTGGGAAGACGCGCTTTCCGACATTTTTGTTCTTGTGTTAGACTATCAAATGACAGACACCGCTTGGTTTGCGGACGTGATTTTGCCTGTGCCCACCTTTCTTGAAAGGGACGAAATTGCATCTCCAATGTACGCCATTCAGCCGACCGTATATGCCAGACAGGCAGTGGTTCCTCCACTTTATGATACGATGACTGAGATTGAGATCTATCACCAAATTGCAAGTAAATTAGGAATAGAACAGTACCTTAATCCATATGGAAGTGAGGTTCTAGACGCCCAACTGGCTCCTCTAGGAATAACTTTTGATCAATTGAAGGTGCAGGGGATATTCCAAGTCCAACAGAACTTTGCTCCTGTCAGGAACTTTCAGACCCCATCCGGAAAGATCGAACTTTATTCAACTAACTTTAAGAAAGCTGGATTTGACCCGCTTCCATCTTGGACCGCGTCGCCAATTCAGCCAACAAACGATTATCCAATGTACTTTGTGACGTTCAACGAGGCAACAAATTGCCTCAGTCACTCAGCTTGGAATCCTTGGCTCTCTGAACTCTTCGACAACAGTTTATGGATTAACACCACTACTGCAGCGAGTTTAGGCATTAAGGATGGGGACCTAGTTAATGTCGAATCGCCATACGGCAAGATTTCTGTCACGGCAAGTGTCACTGAAAAAATCAGACCGGACACTGTCGCCATGGCGCACGGTAGAGGTGTCCAAAATAGTGGAACCGATTCTTGGGCAAGGAGAGGGGTTAGCGATAATCTACTCATTAGAACGGCAACCATCCAGGATCACATAAGCTGGTATCAAAGCAAGGACGAACCCTTTGGCACCGCGAAGTTCCTCGACTTCACAGTGAGCGTATCGAGGGCCTGATTGGTGTTATAGACAATGACAAGATATGGAATGCTAATCGATTTATCACGCTGCGTAGGGTGCAACGCCTGCACGGTCTCATGCAAAGCTAGCAATGCAACACCAGATGGCGTCTTCTTTACTCACGTTGATAAAGTCGAGAGCGGAACGTTTCCAAATACGCAGGTACTCTTGCTACCTCACGGATGCATGCAATGCGAAAACGCTCCATGTGTCGCCGTGTGTCCTACCCACGCATCTTACAAGAGAGGGGACGGCATCGTGATGATAGATCAGACCAAGTGCATCGGTTGCAGGTACTGTATTGCTGCCTGTCCTTACGGAGCACGTACATACATGAAGACTATAAACTCATACTTTAGCACTGGAAGTTCTTCTGATATATTCGAGCAAGTCGGTTACTCTCAATATACAGCAGGGACTGTAGCAAAGTGTGAATTTTGTGCCACGCGGCTAGACCAAGGTTACCAGCCGGCGTGTGTTCAGACTTGCCCCGCAGTCGCACGAACTTTCGGTGATCTTGATGATCCAAACAGCGATCTTTCACAAGCAATCAACTCATCTAACGCGGTTCAGCTTCTACCAGAGCTTGGAACCAACCCTTCGGTGTATTACATATTACCAGAGCAGCCTGTTACACTGGCGAAAAAGTGAGAGATGAGAACTACAACAAATGACTGACACACTATTTTTCACAGAGCTTTCTCCTTGGGGACTCTTTATAGCATCATATCTTTTCTTGGGCGGAGCTAGCGGGGGAGCGTTTTGCATTGCGGCACTCGGGGAATTCAAGAAAGAGTACCAGCCCTTGTCAAAGTGGGCTGCGCTAGTTAGCGTTCCAGCTATAATTGTAGGGTTGCTTTTCCTGCTTGCGGATTTAGGCGAACCAATAAGGTCAATCAATGTATTTGCGAATGTCGAGTCCTCGGTGATGACATGGGGCTCGATAATCATTGTATTATTCACGCTAGTCGGACTATTCTATGTTAGCTTCTGGCTCAGATTTTTCCCTTGGAGTAACAATACTAGACTGAGAAAGTTAAGCGCAGAAGCTGGACTGGCGCTAGCTTTAGCAACTATGATTTACACTGGACTACTTCTGGGAGTTGCTCCTGGGAGACCATTGTGGAACTCGCCATTGATCCCGGTTCTCTTCGCGGTAAGCGGTCTGTCTTCAGGTATTGCCCTAACTGCAATCATATCAATTTTGGCTCCGATTAAGAAACTTGAAACATTGCATCCTATAGATCAGATTCATAAGCTAGATAGCTACGTTATTATTGCCGAATTCATTGTAGTGGCAAGTTTACTTGCAAGCGTCTTCGTAGGTTCTTTCACTGGTAGCGGCTCGGTAACAACGATTCTTACAGGACAATTTTCATTAGTTTTCTGGTTCGGGCTAGTAACTTTGGGTTTGATCTTCCCCTTAGGTTTGCAAGCATATTCCCGCGCAAAGAAGAATAACTTTCTGTCAGAGATCTTGATGTCATCTTTCGCGATCGCGATTTCAGGCTTTGTCCTAAGATTCCTCATAATATCGGCAGGATACTCAATTCCAATCCCATACGTTGCGAACTTTTTTGATCTGGTCCAAACTTCGTCGCCTACTTTGTACGACTACGTTGTGACTATAGGTCTGTTCGCTTTACTTGGAGCTGTATATTTTGGTGGAATAGTCATACTTCGGTCTGAAAATACGCTACTACAAATGCTTCGAAAAAATGGACACATCGCGATAGAGAAAACGATCAAGAAGATCAAGAAATAAGAGCCCAAGAGTCTTTACACAGCGACAAGAGCCCCCTCAATTTGTTTCCGCGCGCGCTTTGATAGAAATGGAGCTACCGTCCGCTGTGTCGATGCGAACATTATCCAATGCCTAAGTGTCTCTCCGGTGTCACTGACTACAACGGGATCCGGAGAATCTCAACAACAAAATGTCTTCCCGGCGCGGTTTATTCTGTCACAAATTGGGATGATGATTGAGTTAAGTGGAGTCATAGGGCCCAATCTTACATTCTCCTCAAATAATAATTGCACTCTTGGGCCGACAAGTTCTCAGTAGAATGCTTTTGGTGTATAACGGCCCGCTGGGACAAGTTAATGTTGCAATATAGATACACGATAGGGGGCGCGCTTAAGTGAATTGAGCTTGCAATCCGTAAGTTGTATTGCTGTTCTCGAGATTTGTCAACGTTAGATTCATAATCTGCCCCGACGTGAACGAGCCGTTTAGTGTTAGCGAGCAACTCTGTGAATTGCAAGAAGAAGTTTGGCTTTGGCCGCTTTCAATCTGCAATTTGACTGCTTGCGCGGATGTTATCGTAATTGTGTATGATCCTGAATAGCCAAAGTTGACTTGCTGAGTTACTACTTGGTTCGCACTGAGGGTGCTACCACAAGAAGGCGATGCCGAGCTATTCACACTGACAGGTGGGCCGCCTAAGCATTGATTATTATTATTGTTGTTGTTGTTGCCATTGGAAGTTGAGTTGGAATTTCCACAGCTATTACCGCAGTTTCCCTCGGTTTGGTTTCCATTATTATTGTTGTTGCTGCTATTATTTTGATTGTTGTTATTAGAGCAGCTGGAGCAATTATTGTTGCTGTTATTATTTTGGTTATTTGATTGAGATTGATTTGAGTTATTGTTGTTGTTATTGTTGTTATTCGATCCGTGTGAAAAGTCGTTTTCTACTCCCTGCATAATGCTATGACCAAATGAGGTTTGAAATAATAAGGGAGCTGTCATTGGTAATGTTGCTAGCGCTCCGTAACCACCAGCGCCCATACCGACCAAGAGCATTCCAAGTGCAATCAGAGCAACGTACTTAATCTTCAAGGACACATGTCGTAATGATCCTCTTTTTCTTCAGTATAAAGTGCGTATGGAGCGCAGGTTCGGAGCTCAAATAGCAGCGTCTCTCATAGGTCGTCAGACGTAATAGGATTGCTCTATCAAAACGGGAGCTATGTTCAGATAAGGAGAATCTTTGCCTTGACCACGGGCCCAGAGAATCCTAACACTCCAACCAACCCTTCCCAACGCCTGTTAATCTTCTTCTCCTTATGATCAGTTCCCTTTGGCTCTGGCAATTTCCTCGTAAATTTTCTCAACCTTCGCAAGATCGACGTCATGTCGCTGGGCAATATCCTTCAGTTCACTTGCCCTCAAAGAGATCCCAGGTTTCTTAGCGAATGGAGACCACTCTTTTTCGTTCAATTCAAGTTTCAAAACATCAAAACGCGCATAATGCCCCAGTGAATCAAACAAGGCTTTCGAGACTTTGATCGACTCGTCACAGCATTCGCCAAAAACTAGTGGGTCTCTTCCAAAAGCGGGTTCGACCACGTAGTTTCCATCAGGCCCAACAATTGAACTTCCTCCAAATGCCTGAACCAAGGATGGAATCATTTCTTCTTTCAAAGGAAATTCATCGGGAACATCTTCTGGAGTGATCGAAGGTATCGCGCTCAAAACAAAGCAACCCGCTTCAAAAGCGTGCTCCCTTATTGCGGGAAATATATCGCAAAATCTCTCCTCCTTACTAGGCTCAAATTCGACGCCGTTGATCCTCCAACAGCCTGGCCACGAAGCCACGTGAAACTTTTCCCCTTTCAAGAGTAGTGCTGCGCGAGCAAGTATCATATGGTTCTCCCAGCACACGAGACCACCTATTCTTCCAACGGATGTATCATACACCTTGAGATCGCTCCCATCTCCCATGCCCCAAACGAGTCTTTCTTCGTAAGTAGGAACAAGCTTTCTGTGCCTTCCCAGAAAATTACCTTCCTCTCCGATGAAAATGAGCGAGTTATAGACCGTCCTCGATCCTGGAATATCGGAGATTTCATTGCAGCCAATTACGATATTGGTTTTGTTGACCCTTGCAACGTCGCATAGTTTCTCCAGATCCTCGCTCGGAACTTTGATCGAGCTATCCTGCATCATCGAGATAGCCTTTCCAAATTTCTTCGAGTCGTAATTCTTGTGTCCGGGAAGGATCCAGTATGGATAACCAGAGAACCAAGTCTCTGAGAAGACCACTAGCCTTGCTCGCTGCGAAGCAGCTTTTAAGACCAGCGATCCAGCTTTGTGAATTGTTTTCTCTTTGTCGTAATATACCGGCGCAGCCTGTACTATTGCAACCTTTACGGGTGAATCTTCATTTCCTGCCAATTCGTCCAAAGGGAAATGCGAAATGTTCAGTTGTTTAACTTTATGCGTGCGGCGGTGGGTCTCATTTTTTTTGGTCGTCAGAAGAGGGGCGCGTCTCTCGTATAGATGGATCCGTGAGAACTAAGAAGAAATGGGTATGAGCATTTCGAGATGCACCTGATTGGTGGTTTGGAATGATTCATTCCGTGGCACTGCCAGTGCTAGATATTTGCCCAGTTCAGAAACGATGAGGCCTTTATCGGAAAGAGCTTCAAGAGCGTGCAAAACTTCGTGTTTCGGGACGTATCGATTCAGCACTTTCCCTAGTATAGTCTTTATTTTTTCATAGATGTTTCAACAGGAAACGGACTAGTTGCAACTAGAGATCTCGCGCACTTGTACAGACAGAACGCCCAAAGGAGACTCGCAGTAGCACTCGTTGCGAGTTCGCCAAGAGCAGTAATTTCGAAACTCGATATTCTTCCGCTTATGGAAATGACAAATGCTGCGTTGAAGAGCAGAACTACGACATAGATCGCAAGCCAACGCAAGTGGCGCTTTAGTATTGCATCCGCAGAGTTGTGGAAGCTCACGTACAAGATGATCAGATCGATCACTCCCATTAGAAAGAAGATGGGAGCGTTTCTCCCATACAATAGTAACCCAAGGCGAACTGCGCCCAAACCGACGTTGCTGAGTAGTGGAGGTACGAGAAAGAAGCCCCCATATCCAGTTCCTATGAAAAATGCTCCCCAGAAAAGCCATCTTGCCTTATTCCATCGAAGCGTATCTCGGTCTTTGGGATCGGTATCTTTCGCCACTCTCACAATTGAACTGACCCAAGCTTGAGTCAAGAATACGCCTAAGTACAATATGGAAATCAAAAGAATTGCAAGTGGTACTGTCAGAGCCGAAATCATAAATGGGTAAAACCCAATAATTGTCTGAAGCAGATAGAAGGGAGTTACGGCGATTACCCAATATATTGCGGTTCCCCCAACCCATAGCGCCTGGTCTCTGTAGGAACGGATCAAGAGACCCTTTCGAATCCCAAAGGCTTGCGCCATTGCGTAGACAAATAACCCAACATTGATTGGCCCGATGATCGAGACAAAAATTGTGAGTAGCAGCTGAATGCTAATAGACGTTTTAGGTCACCTCCAATCCTGTTGTTGTGGAGTAAGTGAAATTGTAGTATTGTTGTCGGGGCGCGATTCCTCTCATTTTCACTATTCGAAGAAGTGGGAAAAACTTGAGTCTCTTTTCATATAGTCTTAATTCCACAACGCCATCGAAGAGCTCCTGCATAGCAGCAAAAACCTGAGGTGAGTGCATTCCGTCCTCGAGCGTGGCAAGAAGAACCGTGTCGTACTTCTTTATCTCTTCAAATAATTGATTCAAGAATCTGTAAATCGATTCCGGAGGGTTAAGTACCAGCAAAGAAGAGAGGGCATCTATTACTATCCTAATCCTCTTGTCACCTCTTTCCTTCAGAGTTTCTTTGATTTTGAACGACAGTGCCGTTAAATCACCAATGTCAAATTTCAGATGGCCGCCGTCGGTTGCGATCCAAAATGGATCCTTGAGCTCGGACTCAACTCCAAACGCCTTGGCATTCTCGATAACTTCTCTTACAGAGCGTTTCGTTATGTAGAGACAGAACTCTCTTTTTTCGAGGCCGGAAACAACGAAAGAATATCCGAGGACTTCCTTTCCCACTCCAGGAGGTCCAACGATTAGGACAGTCGATCTAGATGGATATCCGTCGTTTCCGACAAGGCGATCAAGAGACGGAATACCAGTTGAAGCCAAACGCGACAATTGCCCGTCAATTTACGACCAAAATAAAGCTATACTTTTTTCGTTTTTAATTTTGACAGGATCATACAATGGTCCCTTGCGCCTTCGCGGATTTCTCCTTTTGAGTTTGAGATTGAACCAGCCAGTTTCTACTATCATCTTAATATTACTCAAGGTCTTCTCGAAATTCCTCTCGTTGACGCGCTCAAAAAAAGAGAGCTTGTTCATCGCTCTTCTCAAGAGAACCAGATGCAATTTCGTAATCGGCCTCCAATGACTCGCTGAACGAGAGTCCTCAATTCGTTCTCACTCACATCGCGTCCTACGCACAGGACAGATGAAGAGAATCTGTTGTAAACTGATGTTATTTGCCAACCACGAAGTATGTAGATTTTACACCTTCCATCCCATGGAGTTTTCTTAATTCCTGCTCCAGCTCTGCAGTTTTGCGATACTTGCCGCGAACTGCGATAATGTTTATGCAGCGTTCATAGTCAAGATGGACATGCATTGAAGAAATTATGACCGATTTGTAGTCGTGACCAATCTCAGTAATCTTGCTATCAATTTCCTGCACTTTATGATTGTACAACAGCAAAATTCCGCCTGAAACGAGATTTTCTGGATCGGTTTTGAGCTTATAATCTCTTATCAGATCTCGAATTGCAATTTGGAGTGCCTTTGATCTTTCATCATATCCCATAAGATGAGAGACTTCGTCGAATTCTTTTTGAAGCTCAGGTTGAAGCGAAAAACTGATCCGAGAGACTTTTTCTTGGTGACCCCTTACCATAGAAATTCCAAGTAACACACCAAATAAATTCCTATCTGGGAACCTCATCTCGAGGAAGAGAGGGGACTCATATTTCCTTCTATGAAGGCTCTTCAGCCTAGAGTTCAAGAGCATACCCTTTAGGAGTATTATGATACAACTAGAGGGGTCTTAGGAATATTACCGCGATCTCTCTCAGTCTCATTCAGTCATACTAGAGAGCATTTTAATAATACTATTTCGATGTCGTACGCCATCGCAAGTGCCTTCTGTATGACAGGGGAACAAAGTCCTCGAGCCCAAACAAGTCTTCAGATTTCAAGGACCGAGAAAGCAAAGATTGGCATGGTCTACGTCGCAATAGGTGTGATTACCGCCTTCTCGATCCTCGCCGCCACCATCATAGGCCACATATCGCCAGTTTTGAGTGGTTTAGGAATTGTTGCCTATGTCCTTGGGCTTCGCCATGGCGTTGATGCAGACCACATAGCCGCCATTGACAACACTACTCGAAAGCTGATCCAGCAAGGCAAACCTAGGTTTACTGTCGGGACTTGGTTTTCCCTTGGTCACTCAACGATAGTAGTCGGGCTGATCGCGTCGATAGTCTTCGTAACGAGATCAGTAATTGGACGCATACCTGCCCTCGAGAGCTGGGGAGCCATCACGGGAACTCTTATCTCCGGCATGTTCCTCTTTATCGTAGGACTTCTCAACGTAGTGATCGTCCTTGGCGTATATCGACTATTCAGGCAAGCAAGACAAGGACACATGAACGAACAGCAGCTTGAGGAGTTTATGGCTAGTCGGGGATTCTTGAACAGGCTATTTCGACCGCTGTTCAAATTTGTAAGTGATGCTTGGCAGATTTATCCAATCGGAGTTCTCTTCGGTCTTGGATTTGACACTGCAACCGAAGTAGCGTTGATTGCAATCAGCGTCGGGGTTGGTGTATCTTCTTCTGTTCCACTGTGGCAGATTCTTGTGTTGCCCCTTTTATTTACCTGCGGAATGGTTCTAACAGATACTTCCGATGGTGTCACCATGCGTTATGCCTATGGATGGGCTTTTTTAACTCCACTAAAGAAGATCTTTTACAATCTCACGGTGACAGTGATGTCTGTGCTGGTAGCATTCGTCATTGGAGGAATCGAGGTTGCCCAAGTATTGGGAATCGAGTTTAATCTAGGCGGCGGATTTTGGAACACGCTTGAGAGTCTAGACTTCGAGACGATGGGCTTTGCAATTGTTGGTATCTTTGTAATAACTTGGATTTCAGCGTATGCCGTTTGGAAATACAAGAAATACGAAAACAATGCTTGGACTTTCGCACAAAGCCGTTCCAAATAAGATCACCTGAGAGATAATGGAAGAATGAGTGGGATGGGTTTGCTATGAAAGTGGATCGAGCTGAACTAAAGAAATTGCAGGAAGAAGCAGATGAGAGGCATATGATAGAGGAAGAAGATAAATGAGCTTCGTAGTCTCGGAATATAAAGAGAAACCTGATCCTATTAGGTTGATTACTTATGTATCTTTTGTTCTGGACTACGATAATAGGAAATGGAACGTCAGAGGGGTGTGGCAAGAGGGAAATTTTGAACTGAATGAAAGGGATAAAAATTGGCTTAACAGTCATGGAATTTCCGGAGCAGATTTGGAAGAATATATCGCGAAAAACTACCTCAACATAGGAAGAAAATAGTTACTCAAGCAAACATTTTCCATAGTGTTATGAAAGGTGGTCAGGGGGTTCGCTGGGCCTGGCGTCTATATCGACTGTTTCCCGGTCTACTGGATGGAGCTTGGCTCGGCGGGATAAGAGAACTACGCAAATATCGAATGACACCTACGTCATCACAATGAAACAATACATCCACCGGGCTCACGTCCCCAAAAGGTCTGTTCAATAACACTGCAAGCTCCATCATTGTTTTCACTAGTAAATCCCGAGTGCGGGATGTGGGACTCCCGCACGAATTTACTAGTAAAATTTGAGTCGCCTAGCCTAGTAGGATAGATGGATTTATCGTTCTCAGTGGTCTCCTAAGTTAGAAGGTTTACAAAACGAACGATCCTGCCTAAGCAATCTGCTCAATTCTCCCAGAGTTTGCGAGCTTTATTTTTTCATAATTTGGGGGAGCCTCAATTGGATGTTGAGTTACGAAAGTTAGAAATTCTTCTCGTGATCGAAGATTGAGCGCACTATTGTAACGCCTTTCATAACCTATTGTAGAGCTAGGCTTTTGTTCAATACCTCTTCCGCAGAGAGATCCGCCATAGTGGGCAGGATATACTTCAACCAAATCATCAAGCTTTAGGAGTTTATCATGCAGGCTTGAGTATAGCTCCTCCGAAGTCCCTGCTCCGAGGAGATCAAGCCTTCCAACATCGCCGGCAAAAAGGCAATCACCGGTAAGCACGACACGCCCATCAATCAAAAGTGAGATGCTTTCAGGGGTGTGGCCCGGAGTGTGAAGAACCTTGAGACGCCTGTTACCCAAACGAAACTTTTCCTCGTCTTTCACGCCTTGGAAAGAGAAATTTACTCTTGCTGATTCGTGGAGAAATACTGGCGCGTTAGCTTCTCGAGACAGCTTTCTTGCCCCTGAAATATGATCGGCGTGGATATGAGTGTCAAACACAAAAGTGATCTTGAGGTTCAATCTCTTTGCCAAGTCCAAGTACACCTTCGTGTTAAGTTGCGGATCGACTATAGCGCACTCTCCGATGGATTGGCATCCTACGAGGTAAGAGGCGCAGCTATAGTCTTCGTTCAGGAACTGCCTAAAAATCGTTGAGCTCTCCACCAGGACGAGAACAACTAACTTTCATCGACAGCCTTTAACTTCGCCCGAAAGTACGTTTTGGAGAAACTCACTGCAGGTTGTAAGATCCCTCACTTCCGTCTTTCCGACTTGTTTGAAAGGTGCAGCATACTTTTCCGCATTGCTTCGTTCAGGTGCATCTAAAAGTATGAGCAGGCGGTGTTCGCCTCTAACCTTGCAATCTTCTACAAGCTTTACGCCACATTCCCTTTGTCGTTCAGTCCCGAGAACCAAGCTTTCCATCATCTTCGCACTTTCAGGCGACTGCGCGGGGCAAGTTGCGTCACTATGTTCGTGCTCTACAAGAAACATCGGCATGGTTCGTTCTCGTTCGAAAAGCGCATATTAAGCTTCTTTTATGCGCATTTTATGGTACCTGCGCGCCTGTTTATGCATCCGAGACCGCCGAGAAATGCTTACACTTTACACTGCGACATACGAGATTTCGAAGATACGTGGGCAATTTCGTCGTTAATTGGAGACTCCTGATCTATAACGAGGATCTCCCTTCTAGTGATGGCATTGTATCCATATAGAAACTTGTTCATTATCGGCAAGTCAGGCTGAGTGTTTCCTTTTTCGTCTGTTGCCTTAACATAGATACTTGTAGATCCAATCTCTTTAGGAATCCATTTTGTTTTCCACATGGTCCAAGAGTACGGCGAACCAGATTCCTCCAACTCTGCTCTCGTCCATTCGCTCACATTACCAAACCTTACTTCAACTCGAACAATCTTTCCCGATCCAGACCACGCCTTGCCGCGAATTGTCACATAAGAACCCGCGTGAACGATTTGATTCGCCGTGGGAGAATCTATGACTGATTTTACCCTGATTTCTCTGACTGGCTCTTGTGACTTGTTAGCCATCTCCGAGTATACGTATCTCATGTCATTGAAGTAGGCAAACGGTCGCATATCTCTTGAAATTTTAATTCGACCTAACCACTTTAGCGAAGCCATCGCGTACCATCCAGGAACAACAAGCCTAGCTGGGTAGCCATGAGCCGCAGGCAAATCCTTCCCGTTCATTTTCAAAGCAATTATTGTGCCGCGCTCAAGCGCTTTTTCTAGCGGCAGATATCGAACGAACTTTGATTTGCTTTTCTCATCTTTATCAAGGCCCTCGAAATAAATCACATTAGCATCATCAATTCTAACCTTTTGCATAAGAAGATATGAGAGTGGAACCCCTGTCCAGGATGCGTTTCCTAGAGCTCCTTCGCTCCATTGAATTTCCCCTTCCACTTTCTTTTCGAAATTCTTTCTCCCGTTTCCAGCGCATTCTAAAACCACAGTTATTGTTTTTTCGGGCATATTCCTCAAATCCTCAAGTGTGAACGTGAATATCTCGCCAGACTCTACATTCTCAACGAGAAGCTCCCATCTTGCTGCATCTATGACCGGAATATCAAAGTGAGAGCGAGTATAGAATGAGTCAGCAGGAGTGATTGTCATTCCAAGTGCTTCAGTCGGGGTTTCTTTGTTGAGAGATATCGAAGATAATTCCGACAAATTGTCCATCGTCACCGCACATTCCACTTCGAAGCGCAGAATTCAGCGAACGGAGGCCGTGATATCCTGCATTACTTGCGGACTTGAATTTGTCTCTTTGATCTGCAAGTGGCGAGAGAAAGGTTCCAGTCGATTATTCAAAAGGTACTCTTCAAATTCTTTGAGCGTTCTCGCCTGCAAAGCCGGATTGAATTTGCGCTCAAAGCCGATTGTAGAAGTCGTCTTTAGACTCATTTTCTTGCCGCACACCGAACCGACATAGTGCGCAGGGTATAGCTCAACATAATCAGGCAAGCCCAGAAGCTTATCGAAAAGAGAGTTGTACATCTGCCCGTTTGTCCCTGCACCTGAGAAATCTAGCCTACCGATGTCCCCTACAAACAACGTATCTCCGCTGAAAACTGCCCAGGGCGAGTCAACTCTCTTGCGATCGATGTAAAGTAAGGACATGCTCTCGCGCGTATGTCCGGGCGTGAAAATTGCTTTCAAAATAATTGTGCCAACAGGGATCGTATCACTGTCAGAAATCGCTTCGAAATCAAATTTTACATCAGACGATTCGTACATGTAGATCGGAGCACCAGTTTCTCGAGCTAGTTTTCTTGCGCCAGAAATGTGATCGCCATGAATGTGAGTGTCGATAATCGCCGAAATATCACAGAAATCATTCTCAGCTTGGGTCAAGTACCACTCTACATCATCCGATGGGTCTATGACGGCGCATTTTGCCTTCTCGGGACAACAAAGATAATAGGAGAGGCAGCTTCCTCTTTCGTCATGGAATTGCTTTATGTACGGCATTGTACTGGTCGGAACCCTCGCAAATCATCAATAAGTAGCTTTACTTTACTATCCATCCCGAGAATCGAGGGCCCCTTATCTTAATTACACGTAATTAAGTGATCGGTAATCATATGAAGTTAAGTTCATAACTACGATAGATATTTATGATTTCAGACACTTTGCCTACGTGTCTAAAATGAGCGGCCAACTACAACGGACCCTTATGCTCATTTGTTCTCAAATGCAAACTTGACATTTGATAGGAATATCTCTTTGTAAAGCGAATTCCTCCCGTCATTTCATTGCGAGAGCGCTTCCTTCTTGCGTTCCTGCCGTATTTTGCGCGAATTTTGGATGCCATTTTCTCCGCAGATTCCGACTTGGAAACTGCATAATCCCCAGTCTTGGAGAACAGTTTCAGTCCTTCTCCCACTAGCCACGGTGCGCCTGACGCGGTAAGCAATCCCATCCACTTCAAGAAAGCATTTTGCTCGATCCTCCGGCGCTCTTCCTCTCTCTGCTCTTGCGATGACAGCTGTCTTTTATCAAAAATTCCGCTACTAGTCGCCCGTTTTCTCCGATTCGTCGTCGTTTTTGTTCCAAACGCATGGTCGAATTTGTCTTCGAGTTCGTCTTCCATAGCGAATGGAATTGTAAAACTGAGCTTTCTCCTTTTCGCAGAACTGCTGGACCTATAATCGCTATTGTTACAGCTACTATAACATAGGTAATTGTGCCGAATAGTTTTGAGAAGAAGAATTATTGTTCTGTGAAAAAGGATAATGGTAGATTCTCTTCAGTAGTCCGCTTGAGGCAAGAAATTCTTTACAAAGAAGCTTCTGCTTGGAAGCCTCGCAAGCTAGGAAAAGGCGACAGGAATCTACCCGAATCTGGCCAACACAAACTGCCCTCTTTGACTGGCGCGGTCTGTTCAAGAACTTGAACAGGTTTTTTGAACAAGAGCAACGCTCTCTAGCTTGAGCAGCCTTGTGAATGTAAATTCTGTTCAAAAACTAGGAGAGCCAATTCAAAATTGCTGGTTTATTACGCGCTTATCTTCCTCAAACCAACTGACAATAAAGAGAGGTGAGATGAAAGAAAAATGTCTACCCTAATAGGAGGAATTCTCGCACACAAGCTCATTTTCGCAATCGCGCTTTCAACTCTTGCAGCGTCCGGTGGAACATATGCGGCGGTCTACTGGTCAAACTCTGGAACAACAATCGGGCAGGTGAGTTTCTCGGTTTCCGCTCCCGTCTACGTGATATCCATGGCTAACTTGAATTTGGGATCTCTCAGCCCTGGCCAAGCGGTGACCATGGCTACAAACGCCGAGGTCAATCTTACAAGCTCAGGAAACTACACAGTATTTCTCTCCAACACGTATCTTCTCGATCAGGTGTTCAGCAATTTCCAAGTGAACGTAACTGGCCTTGCAACGAGCCCTATAGTGCTAAGTCTCACTAGCCAGCAGGAAACGATCCAACTCTCGTCTGGAGTTTACACGGTTGGAGTAAACGTTACTGCTGCGGTCAGTAGTTACTTCGGGCACTCAATAACTGTCACAAACCTCTCGTTCCTTGAAATGAAATATGGCTACATCGTTTATCCCATGTCTCAGACTACGCAAGCAAACGATCAAGTCGGGAACAACAACAAGTAAAGTCCAGCGCAGACTCCCCTAGAGAGAGCCTAACGATTTAGCTCTCTCTCCCCCGTTCTTTCTCCCTTCGCAATTTCTTGCCTAATTTAGGAGAATTATTATTTTGAAGACTGGTTAAAACTTCACTTCTCGGATGCCCCTCTTTCTATTCCAGCTTCAATTTGCGTTAAATGGTAACCCGTGTTGCGGCTATTCAAATCCTATTAGTACATATTCTTCATCATTGTTTCAATTTAGTCTCTTAGCAACGACAAATGTCTTATACAATATTTGCATTCGACGGGCAGGCTGCATTGACAGCACCTTTGCTATATTTCCACGTGAAACTGAATGCATTTCATCAGATCCTTTCTACGAAAACGGCGTAATAGATACACTTTACGAAGTCACATATTGTCGAAGTTCCCTACGTAATAGTTAGCCAGGTTAGTATATTCATAATCCTTAGAGCGCCGTTCTTTCCACCTATTTTGTGCTGGGCTCAAAACGAATAGTCTGGAGGAAACGAAGGAGATGCCTACACATACTCCGTCAAATCTGCATCCTTGGCGAAGACTGTTCTCGCCTTATGTTTCCACAGTTTGACTCACACCCCAAATCCGCGCTCACATCAGGCCTCAAGAAGAGATCATCGACGAGTATAGATATTCAGAGAACGAATTGAACCTAGTGACGATCCCTATTTTTGATAATACTGCAGTCTAGAGACATCATTGTGCCGCGTCGATAGAAATTTGGAAGCAGATAGACAGTCCACTGATGAGCGCCCAGAGAACTGGTGTCGCCAGTATTGTCGTTTTTCTTTACTAGTACAATCGATCCAAAAGAATGATTTCATCTGCGGAATGTGGGATTTGAACATGAATTTACTAGTAAAATGTCGGATTGTGCCTATCCTTACTTCCGACTCATTGTTGCAACCGACAAAATTTTCTTACCTCGGAACGCCCAAGAAGACATACACCAAATAACATTCATTAGGATCGCGTCGAGACCTCTAGTCCGTGGTAAGAGCTTTCTTAGGCGTTTAACTTTGTTTGAACACCTGCTTTATATCAGCTGCCCGTATCTAACATTTGAGCGCGAAGCCAATTAGATTCGGCGACTCGCTGGTTCCAATCATTCTTTTGCGAAATAACCTGGGCTTGAAGACACATTTTCTTACCAAGCGAGACGTAGCTTTTCTTTTCTTCCTCAGATGTTAAATAAGACTGAAGCTCGTAACAAACCTCTCCGGCTAAGAGGCTTGAATCGACGACATAGTTATGGAACTGTTGCGCTTTGTAGTAGATTCTACTCCGAAGCGCGTATTCAAGCGAGTTTTTGAGATGCGAGATAATTAGTTTGCATTCTCTTGTCGCTTCTAGTCGTTTAGAATCTAGAGAGGTTTTCGCGTTTCTTGCAAGCTGCCTGTAATAGATAGAGTTACGATAGAAAATATGACCCACTTGCGCTGCTGTAAAACGGCCGCGCCCGCCATTTGACATTCCTCCTTTGACAGCTAGGCTCTCGGCTCTTTTCGCGAGGTTGAGCGAGCGCCTGATGTACTTATGTTTCAATCGGGTGCTAGAGTAATCTGCCAATCTTCCATAGCACGCGGCGACCCATGAGCCCCCAAGAAGATCGCTATCGTAGGTTGACCAAAGAGACAACTTAGTCAGAGACTCTTCTCCTATTGTGACCGCTTTCTTCAAGATAGCTAGAGTCTTCTTTCTGCGAGACTCGTATTCAGATTCAGCTTCAAGTAAAGCGGCTATCGCGCAGGCACTTAGCCCTCCATAGTAATTCAAGGTAGCTTGCTTGGCAAGTGCGTAAGACTTTTCGTAATCCATCTTTGCTTTTTCAGTAAGATTCCGCACTTCCTCCCCCTCGATTTTGTCTGCCAAAGCCTCATGACAATACCCGAGATCCCACCATGCCACAGATGCTAGCGCTGAGTAAAATGATCGTCGTGCCCCTCTGAAGAATTCCTTTCCAGCCTCCTCAGACTTGTCCTGGCTCAATAGAATCCTTTCCAGATGAGAGAATGCTTGAACCGATCTCTCAAGATAGTTTAGGGCAATGTCTTCATTCCTCTCTAATTTAAGGAAAGAGAAACCAACAGCGTCATATAATGAAGCTATGAAGAATGCTTTCTGTTCCGAAGAAAGTTGCTTCATCTCTTCTGCTGAACTGTATTCTTTAGTCGCCGGAGAGGATTCAGAGTCAAGATTTGAAACTAGAGAAAGAGCGCTTTTCCGAGATTTGGAAATCTCCACTGAGTAAGTCTTATTCGTTTTTACAAGGAATGGAAGAATCCGAAGCGTTATGAATAGCCCAATTATGTAACTTTCAGAGAAGGGAGTTTTTGATAAATTCATGGCTTCGAGCGCGTGCTTAAACATCACCCGGGCGATCTTATTCCTATTGAATTTCGGATAGGATGGGAAAAGCCAATGAACAAGCGCAAGCAAAGCATGACTAACCGCGATCTCTTCGGTACTTGCTTTAGAGTACTTTTCTAACTGTTCCTCCAAGGCGATCTTCGAAGCAAAGGAAAGAGCGAGCCCTTCGTTTGGTTTCTTTAAGACTGTAGTGAATAATGGAACTTTACAATAAAGACTGAAGAAGAGTTCCGAGCCAGAACACAGTTGCTCCTTTCTTCCAATCTTCTCTCCCAAAGGTTGAAGATACTGAAGATTTTCTGACATTCCTTTGCTTGCACCCTGGCAAAAATGGGATTCATATTGGGAGATTGCGCTATCCAGGGATAGTTTATTGTGATCCATTCTCGGTTACTCTTCTTTAATGCAAATTATTCAATCGAAGCGCGGAGGAGATTCGCCAGACCATGTTTGAGAGCTTTTTGAAGAAGAAAGTATTCTAAATTCGATCTCGTCCTTAATGAAAGAAATTTTAAGACTCGTCCTTTCTTTTCTCTTAAGCAATTTTGGTGATGATTCATGAAAACGTATTTCATTTTCAAAGAGTTTCAGATCGGACGAGAGAATACTTAGCTCATTCATAAGCTCGGAAAGTCTCGTTGCCTTCAGCTGCTCGATGAAAATTTCGGTCTCTTCATTTTGTTGCTGTGATATTTTATCAACTTCTTGAAGAGATAGTTGGTCTTGTTTTTCGCTAGCCAATTTTTTTCTTCTCACCTCACCTCTTTGTCTCTTTCTTTTACCAGTCTGGATCTATTCTTGGATCAACTGTACTCTGGGCGACTTGATGACCTGCGTTGTTCGTGAATGTCGCTGAAAAGACATACTCTCCGTTATCTATGAAGGGTGCCGTGAATGAACAGGAAGAATATGTTTGGCCGGGGCTGTAGTTCAGAGAGCAGCTGTGATTATAGTAAATAATTCCATTATACGTGATCCAAAACGAAACTGAAAGGTGGCTTGGAATTAGAGATGAATTAGTGCCCCAGGCTGCAACTTGAATTTGGAAGTAAGAGTTGGCTGGACTTGTACCTTGGACAAAGCTCCACGAAATTGAGCTTTGCATGGGATAATTCGAAACCGTGTCTGCTGAAGCGACGATCGGAGACCTGACCGCTGCTAGCAAGGAAGAGATTACGACCACTGTAAGGAGCGATACCATCAGAGCCTTCGAGTGTTGTCTCATGGATCGCTAGTATATTCCTAGCCACTTAATTGCGGTTATGAATTTGGGCTACCATATTTGAGATTGATACATTGCAGTTCCCGGAGCACTTTCTAAATTCAAGGCCGCCAGTTCACCCTATTATGCGATAATATCTGGTGGTAATGAAGGGAACGTCTTTCAAATACAAAAGGAAACCGCGATCCGTCCGATCCTCATCAGAGATAATCTTTCTCATCTTGCCAAGTGTGACTGGGTTGGAATTCAAGGAGTCATTGGAGCAAAGAGGTTATTCTGTATCTATACAATACAAAGCCTTTTCGAAGGAATACTCTAATTTTAAATGTATTTTTAAGAGACTTCAGTCTTGGTTTCAGCGTTCAGTCTTCGGTAGGCCGCGTTAATTCTCTCTCTATTCCATTCAAGCACTTTTCTTTTTACGAAAAGTCCTTGACGTCGGCCTGCCAACAGTTGGCACTACATACACGGAGGCTGTCACGATATCTAACAACATCGTTTCAAACTACGGCGATGTTGCTGTGTGATGCTACGCATCTGGCGTGACATGCAACATAACGGGCAATGACATGTGGCCATATGCAAGAGAATCTTGAGAAAGTTAAGAAAGAACTCTTGAGACTTGAAAGGATATCGTGTGGGAATTTGCGTCTTTTAGGGCGATTAAAGCAGCCATGATACGCCTTGATCTACTGAGCACTATTATTACCTGATAGTTTTTGAAAACTGCAATGATCTGTTTCAGTTCCCCGAAAGCGCGTTCTCCTTCGGATAGCGCCTCTTGTTGAGAGCTGTAGAAGCTCATGACCTTGCTGATCGATTTGAAATGACGCGATAGATCTTCTTGCGACGGAATCATGGCTTTAGCCGATGGTCTAGCGGCCGTCGCAATTTCCACGCCGTCCAAGGATAGGACCGCAGTGTAAATGATCCCGCGATCGAAAGCGAGGAGAGTGTCACATAGTTTCTTCTGTTCAGCGATCGCAGACAGCGCTATTACCCATTCCTTCTCCAATTAACGAAGGCTCTAAGATATTTAATTGCTCAGGATTCGAAATACATCAATGCCTCTATTCTTCAGATGCACCCTCGTCATCGCTTGGTAATTAGTTTCAAGTTGACCATCTGCGGAGTCACTGGTAACTCATAGCTTTTGAATTTCGAACTAGAAATTCGAATGTGTTATCTTGAGTGAGAATTCAAAGTATTTCTTTGAAATAGATTGCCACAATTTTTGTGGGAGGCACTTTAGGATTTTCAAAGATGGGATGGGATGATCCTTGATGAAATGGTCTTTCTTTGATTCAGCCATGTGCTAGTATTCTAGCGATGCAAGAAGCGGTTGGATTTTAGGCAAAAGATTAATCTCCGACGCATCTCTGGTGGTGAGCATCGCTAAGACCATCTTCTTCGAATTGAATGGCACCACCATCAGCTTACCTTTTTTATGTACACGAACGATGCACTCTGTCTCCCCAAAAACGTCGTCTGTTTCATACTCTATTCCAAGCATGAGCGCTGCCCAGGCGCCTGCCCTCTCTCTTACTTTAGATGCTCTCTCCAGATACTCCTGTTCATACTCCTTGCCGTACGAATGTGCGATAATGGTACCGTTTGCTCCCGCAATTGTTAGGGACAAAATCGAAGGATCTGAATTGCGACCTCCTAATTTCCGCTTCATCCTTTCCCAAGCTTTTCTCTCCATGCTTTTCATCTTTCATTTCTTGTCTTCTTCCTCAGTCTCTTACAATTTTCATTTCTTTCATTAGACTTGTCTTTGAATCGCGTGATGAAATTCTAACATTGCTGAGACTAGGTCATATTTATCTAGATCATGAATACCTGTTGATGCTCCGAGCTCTCGAAGAATAGCCAAATGAATGTTTTGAGCGCCAAACCCAACTAGTGCATCAATCATCTTTACGAAAGAAGTCATGTTGGTATGAATCTGATCTCTCTTGATTTCATATTCCTTTTCCAGCTGGTAGAATACTACCATTTTCATCGTCAAACCATAATTGTCAAGCGCCTTCTCGATGGCACCTAGCACCTGTGTTTCGTAATATGCGTTAGCTTCTTCCAGAGAAGCAAAATTCAGCTCGTTCAAAGAGAGCAACTCATCGAGACGACCAGATTATTTCCCTGTCCTTCCGGAGGTCTCCAGTGAATGGGTCTTCTTTAGTTTTTAGGCATTTGAACTCTCAATCTTTGTTATGAATATCGAAAATTCCACGATCTATTCCCGGCCTGGGATTTGAACCCGATATACTCCTTGATGCAGAAATGTCGAGGATTACACCCCGAACATTCATAAATCCGCTTGCAGAATAAATCCACATGTGGAAGGTGGGATTTGAGCATCAATTTACTAGTAAAATCTAAGAAAAAACAAATACAGTAGATGGAAAATGAGCGTTGAGATGGAGAGTCTTAGCTTCCCATTAAGCCCTTCGGGGCTAGCGTCCTAATCCTGACCATCAGGACCTTCTTAGCCTCTTCACATAGTTTCCCTAGATCCTCAATGTTGCCTTTTGAGTCAAACGTCAATCCACGGATTCTAGCAGATGCTGGGAATCGCCTAAGATAATCTGGCATAACGGGAACAATCACTTCAATGTCGCCGTCGAAAGCTTTCGCAGAGGCATCTAACCATTTTCCGTGGTGGCGTATGCTGATAGCAGATTCTTGCATTAGGTTGCGCCACCATTTCTTGTGCTGGTGGTAACCCGCGAATACCACTAGCTCGTTGTGCGACTCGACGTATTGAACCGGGAGAGTGTGCTTCTTTCCACTCCTCTTTCCCGTGTACGTGATCAGAATCAGCCGTCCGCTAAGCAATGAGTGAAGTGGAGAGTTGAGTATGAAGCAAATGAATGGATTCGTCACTTTGTGGAACATGAGACCCATTCTTACAGGAAAAGTCAAGTCAGCTGTTGCCTGCAAGCTCTCACAATGGATGTTGGCGAACCCCTGTCCAAAAATGTTCTGTCTTGCCTGGCCTTTGCTCTGAGTTCGTTCACTTATTCTCACGGAATTGACAGGGCAGTGAAATTTATTTGAAGGAAGCAATCAATCTTCAACCCTTTACTCCTCGTCATCTTGTGGATAAGAATTTACCAGCAAATTCCGAGACCGTAGTAATGCGATCGTCGGAAGCCTCGTTCTTGCGGCCGTGACAGGGTGCTGAGGGCACCGACAGTCACTCGAGTTATCTTTACCTTTTTTTAGCTTCATGTATGAAGCGCAGTAGTTCTGTTTTTTTTGGATGGATCGTTTCTGATATTGCTTTTATTTTCCTTTTCTATTAGGTCATATCATTTTCAGAATCGCCAACACTTGGATGAACAGATTTCCACGTTCTCACGCCAGCTTTGACAAAAATTGTACATAAGCATGGAAAACGGAATACTTATTGATGAGAATACTGACATACGGTAGAGGGTTCGTGGAGACTAGTTAGATTAGGTGACTCATTTGGAAACAATCAAGAGATTTCAGGGAAAGAAGAGAAGAAGAGAAAGGAATCTATATTATCCTAACAATCTTCCATTGGCAACCCCGCCCGGGGAGAATATTTTCGAATTCCTGATAGTCTCCAAGGACGAAATCGGAGTTGTAGCAAATATCACGACGATATTCGCAAATCACCGTGTAAATATTCAGGACTTTAAGAGCATATTTGACCCCAACTCGGGAACTTATGTCTGCATCCTTTACGCCGACTTTTCGCAAGCCGATTGCATAGTTGAAGAGGCTTTGAATCAAATCAAGAGTCTTCACTTTGTTAGAAACATCGAAGCACAAAAAACGGAAGGCAGATTGTTTGATAGCTTCCTGTTTCCTCTCCTAATCAGGAACAAGATCCGCGTTCTTGCCCTTAGAATGGATGGACTGTTAAAGACGGAGAGGCGCCTGATACAGAAAATGGGCTCCGCGGGGTCTTCGATCATTTTCGAGGTAGGTAGAAATTACGGAACTGATGTCATGTTGGCGATGCAGACAGATCTAGGTTCTTCAGACAAGACAAGTCTTCTAACAAACTTCGAATTAGGATTACGCGCAACTGGGTGGGGAATATGCGAAATAAATCCAATCGGAAATCATAGTTATCAAGTTGATGTTGAAGACCCGCCAATAATTATGGAAGATGAGCGGCCAGAAGACGGAAAATTCTTTGCCGGATTGATAGTGGGAGCTCTCGAGAAACTAGAAGGGATAGAGCTAAGAGTGTCGAGCTTGAAGAAAGATCTTTCAAAGAACTTTCTGAGTCTCAGAATAGAAAAAATAACTTCGAAAACGGTCTGAGTCGAACCTGAAGAATTGAATCAGATGGATTATCATAGGTTCTACATAGAAAACGACTTTCAATAGTTCAAACTTGTGCCATAGGCAAAGATCCTTTACGCTCTAGTCATCGGACTGATCCTGATACTGCATTATCATACAGTGAAGCTTTGAAATGGTTAGAAAAAGGTGGTAATCTTGGATTGTGCTTACGTGATTTTCATTTTTAGGATGGACATACACTTGCTACCGAATTGGTCGGGTCGAATTCGATAGCCTTCCTTACATCATCCCTTAGCTTACGATTTTTCTGAACTGGTAGAGGGTGGCGACGAAGGTCGCCAACGCTATGATCGCTGTCAAAACATAACCCTCGGCTAGCGTGTTGAAATTTAGTCCGCCGGTCACAAGCTCGCGTATTACATTCGCGATGTAAGTGACAGGGTTGTAATTGGAAACGGTCTGAGCCCACTTAGGGAGGAACGAGGCGGGGAACATTGCTGTGCTGAGGAAGATCAGCGGCAGGTAGAGAAACCCAGAGACTGCTGATAACGTCTCTGTCTTCTTAGTGGCAATGCCGACCGCTATGAAGAGACCTGAAAAAGCCATCTCGAAAAAGGCAACCGTCAGTAGAATCAATATCACTCCAGGCAACCCGGATGAAATGGTCACTCCCATTACGATTGCAGTAACAATCGTAATAAAAGTCTCCGCTACGACAAGCGAAATATCAGTCAGCAACCTGCCCAGTAAAATCGCCGATCTTGACGACTGGGTCAGTAAGATCTTCGAGAGAAAACCGGAGTTTATGTCGTTTACTATCGAGACTCCGCTCTGGGGAGAAGTTATTAGGGCACAGAAGACTAGGATTCCAGGCGTAAGATAAGCTACATAGCCCCCCGCGTGGCTAGGCAAGAATTCCCCGAGCTTTGTGAACATCTGTGAAAAAATTACGAGGAAGGCAACAGGCTCTACCAAGTATGTAACGAGCAGAGTAGGATTTCTGACCATTTTTATCAAGCCTCTCCCGAGGAGCGAATCTATGTCGTAAAATATTGTCAAACCCAACTTCCCCCTCACATCAGAAACGCTTCGGTCTCTTTTCTCTTCAGATCTTCAGACCTTATTCGTCGACCGGTATGCTTCATGAAAACGTCGTCCAGCGTTGGAGAAGAAATAGTAAGATAGGAAGGTCGGATACCGTTCCTGTCCAGCATTGTGACTACCTCGATGGCCTTTTCACCACCGTTTTCGGCGTAAACCGTCACCCCTTCGTTCGAGTCGAGGACGTCCGAAATTCCCTTTACTGTCTTGAGAATCTCCTTTGCCTTCGCCCTAATTGAAGGATTGAGTGTCAACGCGATTGTGTCACCGCCCATGGCCTCTTTGAGTTCCAAAGGACTTCCGTTTGCAATCAACTTGCCATGGTCTATAATCGAGAGCTGGTGGCAGAGCCGGTCTGCCTCCTCGAGGTATTGTGTCGTAAGAAAGATCGTTTTTCCATCTTTTGAATTCAAGTCCTCGAGGTACTCCCAGATCGCCGTCCGAGATTGAGCGTCGAGCCCCGTGGTCGGCTCGTCAAGGAAAAGTAGTCTTGGATTGTGGATCAGAGTAGATGCGAGGTCAAGCCTTTTTCTCATTCCACTCGAATAGCGGCCTGCTGGTTTGCTTGCGACGGTTTCGAGTTGGACGAGTTTTAGCAATTCGTCGATACGATCTTCGAGAGCTCGTCCGTGCAATTGTTGTAAGCGCCCCTGAAGGCGAAGATTTTCTCTTCCTGTTAGGTCAATGTCGAGACTAGTTTCTTGGCTCAACACACCTACAGATTTACGGATCTCCATCGGGGATTTATCCAAGTCGTACCCTGAAACTGTGACACGCCCCGAAGTCTTTCGCAAAAGAGTGGTAAGAGCCCTGATAGTCGTACTCTTCCCTGCTCCATTAGGTCCGAGAAAACCAAAAAATTCACCCTCCTTCACATTGAAGGAAATGTCATCGACGGCTCTAGTTCTATCAGAGTAAACTACGACCAAATTCTCGACTGTTATGATGTTATCCAATTTGGGGCTCCCATCTAATTTCAAGAAAACACAGTTGGATTAAGGTTCAGGTGCTTTAGCTCACCCCAAGCCTCAAAATCCGTATTACGCCTTTCCTTTTATGTTGAGGAGCTATGAGGCGACTCATACTCGAAGCTGATGTAGGAGAGTTTGCCAGAATCTCGGGAGACAAGACAGTTGAAAAAATCAGATCCTTTGAGACATTGCTTTTCATAAGACAAGACAAGACAAGGATGAGATCCCGCGGTTCAGTTGGAGGCCGATGATTTCAAGAATTGCCGAGTTGCGTGACGAAGTTATTTGATATCACCGCTAACGTCTTGCTCATTGCAAAGGAAATGAGTTTGACTCCTCTTGACTCGATCCATATCAACACTGGAGGCGCGAAAAGCCTCTCAACAGCAAGAACGAAATTATGTAACGCTTATTTCATTTACCTGATTCTTGCTTAGTTGGTAAACGCTAGGCGGAAGCGCAACGAAATTAACATAGTTCAAAAAGTGCGGCGAATTGCCATAATTTGGATCCATGCACCAATCCAAGTATGTCTTGATCACTTGTGTTATATCCGTATTCGTCTGGTTCTTTGAAACGATCGCGTACTCAAAATTCACGATGGGGTAGGCATTTGCTCCAGGCCCGTATATCATGGATATTCTCTCATCGGGTGGAACACTTGAAACAAAATTGTTCACATCCGCCTGGATATTTGTCTGACTGACATTGACAAAGTTGCCCGCGCGGTTCTCGAGATATCCGTAGCCGGCTCCTACTGCCTTAGCTTGGCTGAAGAAACTGACCCCCACGTATGCAATTGAATAGGGCGTTGCCTGAAGAGCGGAGACCATTCCGGCATTCCCGCTCTCTCCCAGTGCGTTTGGACCAGGACCCGTGGGCCAGGCGACCGTCAATCCGTAACCGACTGACGAGCCCCACCAAACATCGGAGTCCGACAGATATTGCGTAAATATGAAAGTGTCTCCACTACTGTCCGCCCTGTGTAGCGGGTAAATTGATTGATCGGGGAGCAGAGCGGCGACTGATGGCGACTGCAATGCCGCGAGACGGGGATCGTTCCATTTAGCGATTGATCCATTGTAAATCTCTGCAAGCACAGGTCCGGAGAAATTCAGATGGTCTGAATAAGGTATGCCGGGAACATTATAGTTAATCTGTTGTGCAGAGACGGCTACCGGAATGTCGAGAAGCCAAGGATATTGAGCTTGACTTTGGTTCGTAAGGTAAGCGTCTGAATCGCCAATATCAATGGTTCCCTCCTCTACCTCGGCTTGGCCTACTCCGCTACCACTAGCGCCAATATCGATCTTCACGTTAGGGTAGCGTGTCGTGAAGTTCGCAAACCATGCAAGCTGAGCAATATACAAGAGGGAAGAGCCATCGATACAGAGTTGAGCACCGCAACCATTAGCCCTGCTTATAGTTGGTAGAGTCGAGGGATAACCCAGAAAACCCTGGAGGGAATTCGTTGTCGTCGATGTTGTACTATGACCGATCGAAATCAGAGCAACACTAATCCCGCCGATGGCAGCAACTACTATGATCACAATCACAACGAAAACTGTCGTGCTTAGAGCTAAACGATGCCTAGTACTAACCCTAGGAGTCATCAATGCTTACTCTACGGGTATAACGCGGTTCTAATTTGCAATATAATAATTCTGACACTAAATTAGGAATTTCTATTTAGGGCCATTAGGTCTGCTCAGATTTCTATATTTCAAACAGACTCGGATCCCCCTTGAAGAATATATTGAGAAAAATAGAAAACAATAGTTCACGTGCTCAACGATTATAATCGTTCCAGACGGTGCCTATGAATTTAATCACAAAGTACCGTTTCTAAGATTTGAAATAGTGATGTCAAGTAAGTTCCCAGACCTAGTGGCCAGCTTGCTTTTCGCTGGAGCCGCCGTGTCTGCCATAGGCCTATTTTTTGTTTTCGAATTTGTGACTACGCATAAGATCTCGCTCATCAAGGAACCATTATACTTCGCTAGCTTCGTCGTGTGTGTCATCGGGATCCCGGTATGCGCTTTCTTTGGTTATGCAAAGTGGATGGGGATTATGTTCTGGGCTCCTTCTAGAAGAGAGCCCGTAATTTCAACAATGACAACGAGACCAACTACGGCGAGGACAAGCGGGCGCAAGTTTCCTGACGTTGTTGCTAGCGCCCTTTTTGCAGGGGCTGCGGTATCAGCTATAGGATTGTATTTCGTATTTGAATTCATAACTGTGCACAAGATCTCTCTTATCAAAGAGCCGCTAGACTTTACAGCCTTTGTTGTTTGCATCATCGGAATTCCGGTCTGCGGCTTTTTTGGCTATGCAAAATTGACAGGCATGCTGTTTTGGGCTTCCTCAAAGAAAGGTACGATTGATGAAAGACAAGCCTCCCTGACCCAATTCGCGCCTGTTGCGACTACCGCTCAAAAGACATCGCGAGGTTTCTTTGGTCGCAAAAAGACCGAGGCCTTGGAAGAGCTTCCTCCCTCAAGTTACGTGAATATGAGAGGAAATATGGTGGAAGTTCCAACTCTCGAAGAATTTGAAAAAAATGGCGGGGACATTACATACCCAATTAAGGACCCCTACCAGTTCGTCAACTTGAGCGAGGAGGAAGGCGAAATTATCTACCACGCGATCGAGCCTGTCCTAACTCAAAGTGAGCAGAACTTTCTCAAGCAGACGCGGACTGCGTTTGATATTCTGATCAACGTCAATACCGTTTTGGTTGACGTGTCTGACAAGCTCAAGTTCATCGATGACACTTTCAAGGACATCATTGATATTTACAATTTCAATCTGACCGATCTAGAATACAAGCGCATTCTTTACTACATTAACAGAGATTATGTGGGGTACGGAAGAGCTGATCTAATGCTCGGCGACAGGTTCATCGAGGACATTAGTTGCAACGGACCTGGAATTCCAGTCTACGTCTATCATCGTTACTACGAATCCATCAGAACCAACATAGTCTTTGAAGAACTAGAACTGAACGCATTCATTTTGAGACTTGCCCAGCTATCAGGAAGACACATTTCAATTCTTCAACCGATTCGCGATGCCGCGCTTCCAGACGGTAGCAGAATCAATCTGACGCTTGGAAAGGAGGTCACGAAGAAGGGGTCGACCTTCACGATCAGGAAATTCAGGAGCGATCCGATTTCTCCGATCGAAATAATCGGCTTCAAGACCGCAAGCCCGGCCATTATTGCTTATCTCTGGATCTTGATCGAATACGGTAGTTCCTTGTTGATATCTGGAGCCACGGCGGCAGGTAAGACGACCTTGCTAAACGCCGCTAGTATGTTGATCAGACCAGAGAACAAGATTGTTTCAGTTGAAGACACGCCTGAAATCAACCTGGCGCATCCAAACTGGAT
>JASHOD010000138.1 GCA_030041295.1 Nitrososphaerales archaeon | reverse complement strand
CTCCTTTGAGAGCCGTGGATGTCGTTCTCGTATCGCAGGAAACTACAACGTTCCCGCTCTTTAGGAATGTTCCGAACTTTCTTCCTACGGATTCAGCTAGTTCGGCATCGAGATCTTCGCCGAAAACCCCGCGTATTCCTGAGACCGAAACAATCGACAAGAGGACGTTAGATACTCGGTTCGAACGTATTTATTATATCGTGTCGATTTGCATCTTTATGCAGTGTTAACGACGGTGCCTCGGTAGCTCAGCCTGGTCAGAGCGATTGCCTCGTATCGATCCCTAAAACATTCGCAATCACGAGAGATAGCAATAGGTCGCGGGCTCGAATCCCGCCCGAGGCTCTTCTACCGATAAGGTGCCTAGTTTCGACAATTCTATTGGCGACAATACTTTACTAATACTCGCAATTTGTTTCTGACTGGATGGCGTAACGTGCGAAATCTCAGCATTATTCCCTTTTCGCTGGCGGCAATATTTCTATCTCTATCGTTACTCGCCTTTATCAGGTTCTACAATTCGCCCAATCCATTTTCCTTGAACGAATTTCAAACCGGATGGATACAATATGCGAATTGGTACAACGCTCAGCCTATTTTGGCTCAGAATTTCTTGGTTCTTGGAGTAGTCTTTTCGATCGCTGGACTTGTCATAGCGAGCCACAGATTCAAGCTCTCGCTTTTCATAGTCGGCTTTGCGCTGATCTGGATGGATGAAATGGCTAATGGAAGCTTCCTGACCACGAACCCGTACATCGAAGAAGTTCTAATTTATCACTGGAAATTCTTCCGAGTTCATCCTTTCATCTTTCCCGTTGAAGTTTGGGATTTCCTATCGGTTCCCTGCCTTACCGCCTTAAGCTTCTTTATTTGGAAGCCAACGAATCCTCTCAAGATCGCAAAAATACTACTAAGGACTCTGTGGCTGCTTGCCATTTCGGTTTTGCCTCTTTGTCTGCTTGTCTTTTTCCGAGACCATGTGGAATGGGATGTAGATGTGTCAACTACAGTTACCGCCAATATGCCAATCTTCATCCAAAGGATTCTAGCTCCAATAACGAACATAGTCCTGATCGAGATTGACGTTCCGCTTGCAATAGTGGCAACAACTCTCTTTCTTTTATTCAGTTTTTGTTCTGATAGATTGAGCACTATCTTCTTAAGACCGATTCACAAACAGCAGCAAGAGTTGATCAAATGAATCAACATGATGCATGCTGTCATAGCTGAAATATTCTCTAGGAATAGATCTGAGGATTTAACGAGGCGATTGATCGGCAGTCTCGTAGAAACTTCGAAGTTCCAAATCCAGTCCGTTGTTATTCCTTTACTGCAAAATCCTCCGTGCTCCTTTGCTATATGAATGGTTTCGTAAGCGGCTTTTGCCTCATAAACGACGCGCTCTGCCCTAAATGTCACCTTTCTGACCTATATTTTCGACATTCAAAGGTACAATTCTGGGCCCCTGGCCCACGACGAAAATCATCGCAAAAAACGCTAGTGGCGCCATGACTAGAAATAAAGAAGAGAGGCTGTACAAAGCGATGATTGGCACGGCAATTAGTGGCGCGAAGAACTCTGCTATTCCGGAAGAAGTGGCAAATATGTAAGTTGAACTGATGATGGACTCGTTGCCCCCGGCTTCTAGGGCCATGAACGTGGTTGTCGGATAAATCAAAGCGTGTGGGACAGCGAACAAGAGAAATCCTATCAGGAAAATCAAAAAGGAAGTCGCGGTTGCCATCAGTACAAACGACGCAAAGAGAAAGAGAAAACCTAACACCAAAAGAAGCTTGAACTGGCCGACCTGAGATCGCGTAAAGATTGATCTCATGGCAGTGGAGATCGCAAAGACGACCGCGAACAATCCGAGTACTTCAGCTGTCCCAATACCAAAGTTCTTTTCCCCGTAGATTCCCCCATATGAAATGAAAATGGGCAAAAGCATTGAGTAAAGGAAGTTAATTGCGTAATAATTTGCAAATCTCTTGTTCCTTAGAGTCCTCAAGATTCTTGACGGTTTCACTGCACTGGCCGTATCCTCTCCTTCAAAGGATCGCTGGAATTTCAATCCAAGGCATATAACAAGCATTGCGACCGAGATTCCGGTCAATATTGCGAATAACGTCGAAAATCCATAGAGCCAGATCGCAGCCGACGCTGCCAATGGACCCGCTATCATACCCAGCGAAAGAGCCATTGAGTAGTTAGCAATGCCTATGTGAGGCCTGTCCTTATTGCCGGTTGCATACATTGAGGGAACAAGAAAGGCTTGCAAGATTGCTAGTCCGAACCCACTAAGTATTACAAGCATCTCGTAGGCGGTAGGGTTGCGCAATATCGTCAAACCTAGGAAAGCAAGCGCTAGAACAATGAAACCGCTTACTGTTGAGCGACTGCGGCTGCGTATCAAGCCAGCGGCCACGAGAGCGCCGAGTGCGTTCGCAATCCAAAAACCTGCAATGACCCATCCGATCGTCTCGACCGGCTCTTTTAGTATGCTAACAAGTACTATAGGCGACACGGTCTGAACGATTATGCTGACGGAACGGGCAAGAAAGGTGATGCCGAATAGCGTTCGTACCTCTCGCTCAGGAGTTGGCAAAGAGTTAGTCGTCTGCATTTTGTCCCAAATTCAACTAAAAGCTTCAGAATAGAGATTGTACAGCTTTTGACCAACCGTTTGGGGGAGTAATTTCTCAGACACGTACACAAGAGCTTTTTGGCCCATTACTCGTCTCCGCTCCTCATCTCCTAAAAGCAGTGCGCAGGCCTTTGTGTAGGATTCAAGATCTCCAGGTCTGCAAAGAAAACCGCTTGCGCCATCTTCGACAATTTCCGGGATGGCTGAGATGCCGCTCGAAACTACAGGGATGCCCCTGCTCATTGCCTCAATGATGCTCATTCCGTAAGCATCAGCATTAGTCGGAAGAAGGAAAATGTCCGCACTAGAGAAGATCCTCTGTTGCAAGAATTGTCTTGTAACATGGTCGTAATGGATAATCTTATTCTTTTCCTGTCTTATTTTTTCCAACACCGCGCTATCTCTGATTTCACCGACATAGATAAGGTGCAAATTATCAAATGTATTTTTTAAACTATCAAAGACTTTGAGTGCGATCTCTCCTCCCTTTCTTTCATAGTCTCTGCCGATGAAGAGAATATTGAGGGGAACTTCTTTGCAACGGACGGGTTTGTCGTAAGATCCAGGCGCAACGTCAACTGGCGGTGGGATCACGTGAATCTTTGACTGTTCCACGCCATCTTTGACAAATCCGTTCCTTGCCCATTCGGACCAGACGACGATTCCCTTGCACGCAGATGAATTTAGAACGCTCGAGGTAATGGAAACGATAGTTCGCATTAAACTGCCATCTAATTCTAGATAGGATGAAAGGTATTGCCCTAACGATTGATCGTTTTCATGTATCCAAGGCAAAGAGTACCTATGAATTGACCAAAAGAATGAATGAATGAAGGTAGAATTTTTCTTACCAACTGGGAAAAGGGCTTCCGAGAATAATTTTGCAGCGCTCAAGGGAATTGTTAAGGGAGAAACTCGATAATGTCCCAGGTAACTAGGATAACCAAATCTTTCGAGTTGCAAATCGTAGGACACGAATTCGGGAGGATTCCTGTACCTAAGAGTCGCCCCGGTTCTAAGAGTCCTTGTTAGCGGATCTCGATCCGACACTAGTGTGCAGTTCACTTCGCTGGACCTTTGTAGTTTTTTCAATTCACGATAATCAAGAGGACAATGCCCTAAGATCGTCGTCCTTTTTCTTTCTTTTGAGTCGAAGTTCCTTTATTTTATTGCAGGTTTTTAAAAATCTCAATTGGAACTTCTTCACTCAATAGGTTTTTGTCTATATCCGAACCTTGTATTGATAGCACTTCTTTTGGCAGTCTGAAATTAGGGCGTCGATTGGTCTTTCCTGATTTCCAGTCAACCATTGGATAGATCAGGCTCTTGCTGCCGTCTATCCTATCTTTGTTTCTAATAACGGCATCGAAGATTTCAATTAGAACACTGTCGAGTTCTTTCTCTCTCTTGAATCCTAGTGAGGGCAGGATTTTATGTTCTACTTCGTAGTAATGTTCCTCTTTCTCTACTCTAGGATTCTTGACCCATTCGAGATCAGCCTCGATCCCAAATTCCTTTCCAATAGATTGTACTTTCTTTGCAAGCTGCAGGGTATCATAGATCTCATCGAGCTGGTTAACTATTCTGTATTCGCCCCTTGACGGAGGGTTTTCAAGAAGGAGTGTCAGACAGTTAATGCTGTCGCAAAGAGACAGAAAGCCTCTTTTTTGTTTCCCTTTTCCGTAGATCAACAGTTTGTTAAAGGCAACTGATTGAACAACGTATTTGTTGATTAGAGTTCCCCAGTTCGAGTCGAAATCGAACCTCGTCGCGAGGTCATCATCGACCATTTCATCTACTCGTACGCCATAAACCACACCTTGCATGATGTCTGTAGCTGTTAGTTCGAATAACTTATTCGCGAGCTTTACGTTGTAGGTGTCAAAGATCTTACTCAAGTGATACCAGCTTAGTCCAGAGTAAGGGAACGTAACCTTCGCAGTCCTTCCTCTTCGAATTAGTTCCACCTCGCCTTCTGTTATCTCAACGCCGGGTGTACCGTATTCTCCCATGCTGCCCATCTTCAACAAGTGAGATGATGGGGTATGCCTTACCATCGAAAACAGTATGTTCAAGTTAGTGGTGATGTTGTTTTGCTGAGTATACATCGCATGCTCTTGATCTATCATGCTGAAAGGAGCAGACCTTTGCTGTGCGAGATGAACTATGCTTTCGGGCAGATACTTGCTGAAAATTCGATCCACATTATCTGGATCCCTGAGGTCGGCGAATACGAATTCTAGGTTGCTTTGTCCTGTAGCTCTTTCATAAGATGCTATTCTTTCTTCCATGCTTCGTATTGGAATGAGTGATCGGGAGCCAACTGACCTCACGAGTTTTCTGGTTACCAAATTGTCGACTAGAATGATTTTTTTATCGGGATATCGTCTTCCGAGATGGATTGCGAGTGGCCAGCCTATGTACCCGTCCGCGCCGAATATTGCGATGTTATCTTTCAAGAATTTCACGTAGTGATTGACCCTATGGTGCTACACCTTATTTATAGCAAGGGGACGGCGAGTATGCACGGAGCGTCCATTACACTCAAACTTAGGTCAGAAAAGATGATAATCGGGTAGAAATGCCATTTTACTTTCTGGATTTCAGCATCACCTTTGACGTCCTAAGCGGGGTCGTCGCCCTTCTAGTTAGCTACTTCGCCTTCCGTTACAACAAGCTGTTAGAAAATTCGACGCTCAAGTTCATAAGCTTGGGCTTTATGCTGCTCGGGATCGGGCTCCTTACCGAAGCTACAATATTCTTCGTTGCGGCTTTTGGAATTGGAAATTTCGTCAATGTGCGCCTTTTAGTGCTAGGCACATCGATGGTTTTCAAACTTCTTCAGATAATTGCCTATCTTATCTTTGCGATCGGGTACGTACGCAGTGCGTTCTTCTTGTCGGGTCCAAAGAATACGAATCAAGGGGAAGGACCTGCAGTCGCTACCTTTTTGCTTTTCCTTTCGGTCGGGACCTCGACGGCGAACAAATTCCCTGAGCTTGTCAAGCTATCGCGAGAAGTGTTCGTGATTTCAGAAGTTCTTTGCATCATTTTTCTCGCGACATTGGTGTTTGCTGGCTTGCTAGGATATATTGAGGGTCGTAACCGGCTTTCCCTTTTCGTTTTAGTAAGTTTCGGCTTGATTCTCGGGGCTCAAATTGTCGCGCTGTGGTCGGTAATATTGGTTTCCGAATACCTGACGTCGTTGTATTCCGGCATTCAATTCGTTGGTTTCGTGTCGCTTCTAGTCTTCATTTTGCGGAGTAGGAAAATTGGTTCAACCGGAAAAGCCGCGCAGTAAGATCCGAATTTATATGGACATCTTGCGAGCCGTGAAGGAAGATGGGCAGGCAAAACCTACTCGAATTTTGCAAAAAGCTAACCTATCGCACGAACGTCTGACGAGATACTTGGGCGAGCTTCTTGCAAAGAGTCTTGTCAAGGAAAACGAAAGCAACGGAAACAGATTTTACACCCTCACGGAAGTGGGAACGAAATTCCTCGAGGAATTAGAGAAGGCTGAATCATTTGCGTCCGGGTTCGGTCTCAACTTTTAGAAACTTGAACTAATTCTGCTATTGTGAAAGATGTCCAATATTCGAGAGGAGAGAAAATCTTCTTTGATGTTGAATGCACATAACAAAGAAGTTCCAGCTGCTATCTGATTTCTATTTTGCCTTCAGCCCAACCGCTTCAACGAGTCTCTTGTGGGATTCGGGATCGACCCATTCAACTTTCAGATAATCTATGATCTCCTCATCGCTCATTCCTATTCTCTTCGCTTCGTTGACGCAATGCCTGTAAGCTTCGACTTCGACCGGACTGTCTACGTATTCGAATTCAGAGTTGAATAATTGCTTACCCTCCATGAACTGCTTTACGTGTACCAGCTCGTGGACCACGTCCAAATATAGAACTCTAAAGTCACTGCTTTGCAGGTGATGGGTGCTAATCAGAATATGGCCGTCAACGTCACTCACACCCATGTATCCGAATCGAAACGAAAAGAATTCCACTTTCAGTTTCGCGAGGACTTCCGCAGTCTTTTCCCCAAAGGTTGATCTAACGGCTTCGATATTGTCGAATCCCTTGAAGAATTCAGTAAAAGGGTGTAGCACGACATTTGCGTTGCGATTTATCGAAACTCCCAGTTTTTCGCTCGAAACTGAATCTTTGGCGGCAAACAGTGAAGAAGATTCCATGAAGATAAAGCCTCGCTACCTATGAACGATTTGTTCGCTTACTTCTCCTGCGTAGGTCTCCGTGCACGGCTCTTTTGTGAGCTTTCAATTGTCTGTTACGTTGGGTCTTTTTCGATACCATTTTCGACTCTGGTGAAATCAAGCTGAGTGGGTATTAGTTTTTTTCCATCTGAAGTTCTTTCATGTGATTCCTGCTCAGAATTAAATTGGCGCGAATAATGCTGACGGCTTCCGATCCATCGCCGAGGACTAACATAACGAAATATGAGCCGCCGGGAACAATCGAAAAAGAAGTCCGAACGATAAAGTGCACAGTCTCAATCGGGAAAATGATGATAGACGTGCCAAAAGAGGCAGCGGATGAGGAGAAGAATTGCGCATCTTCACACTAAGCTCCCTCTTGAACAAAGGATACTCGGTCCCACTCGAAATCGTAATGCAAACGCGATCGGCACCGCTTAGGATGATATCATTTTTCCGAGATTTAGAAAATAAAAAAGCACGGTATTTCCGTTACCGTTTCAGGCGGTTATCTCTGGAAGTGAAGTCATAGGCGGAGGCTGCTCGTATGTTTGAACCGTATTCATCGAATAGTTGTAGAGTAACGATCCGCCGCCGAATGCAATTGAAATCATTAGCAAAGATCCAGGACCAACACTCAAACCTTGATTTCTAGTTCTCGAAAGCAGGTAGGACTTTCAAGAAGGAAGAAGGAGCGTACAGTCTTTTGGTTAGTTAGAATCAAAATAAAAGCAAAAGGAAATCGAGGAAACTTCTAAATTCCCTCGAAATACTAGAGGTAATCCCTGATCTGGTCGACGTGCCCATCTACAGAGACCTTTCTCATGGCCTTCTTTACTTTGCCATTCTTGTCGACAACGAAGGTCGAACGCTCTATGCCCCAGTATTTCCTACCGTAGTTGTTCTTTAATTTGTACACTCCGTATTCCTTTGATACCTTCCCGTCTTGGTCAGAAAGAAGAGGAAAGTTGAGAGAATACTTGGTCCGAAACTTTGCATGCGAGTCGAGATCATCCATGCTGACCCCAAGAACTTGCACGCCTGCTTTACTGAGTGATGATAGCGAATCGCGAAAGGAACACGCTTCCTTTGTACACCCGGGGGTATCATCCTTCGGGTAGAAGTAAAGTACTACCTCTTTCTTTCCTTTGAAATCCGAAAGAGAGTAAGTCTTACCATCGTCGCTTTGGAGTTTGAAGTCTGGAGCGACGTCGCCATCGCTTACCGAGTGTTCTTCCTTGGCTGAATCCTCCTTTTTGGCTACCATTAAAATTGAAAATAACGAGGTCTTCCCTTATTGTTTTTGACTTGCGAAAGAAACCTTAAGAGAGCAGATCGGGACTATCGTATTATTCCACTTGTGCGGGGGTCGCCCAGCCTGGTCAAAGGCGCAGGTAGAGCGGGGAGAGGTTGATTTCGCTGACGAATGCTTGCTCTCCCCCCTTGTGATACTGAGGACCAGATCAGATGGCGTCTTTCATTACAATGAAACGCGCTACGAGTCTGTGCAGAGCTCCTGTCCCTTAGGGGTTCGTGGGTTCAAATCCCACCTCCCGCACCACTGATTTACGTTACATGCAGATTCTTTGGGCCAGTCAATAGAGAAAAAGGCCCTTTTCGGTAGTCTCAGGCAAAGCCGAAATGCTATCGTCACAGCGAAAGATAAATTCTAGGGCGATACACGCTTTAAGCAAAGTTGCCAAAGACCCCAACAGAATGTCAACATTTGGTCCTTTCTCTCATGCGAAGCGGGCCTGATGTGTCTGCGTATTGCACAAAATGCTGGAAGCTCGTTTTCAAGTCGAAGGAAGCTACAGTCTGGAAGCACTCGCTTGCCGGTCAGTTCAAGAACGAGAGCGATCCAAACTGCCCCGGCAAGATTGTAAAGATATACCGCACTGACAGATTCGTAACGGCACGGTGCATGTCATGTGATTCCCACGTAAGAGGTAGCGAGTTCAAAGTAGACAGGAATTCTGTAATCAGTCCGAGAATAGAGCCTTTGAAAGCGGTGTGGAAAATTTCCTCGATAGCCTAGGAGGTAGAAAAGGGCTCCCAATAATTCACGTTCGCAGTATGGTGTCTTTTTCCTCTCTATTATTGTGACGGCATTTTTTTACTTCATTCGTCTCCGTATTAGTGTTATTTTATTCTCTAAAGTATGGTTTTGCCTACATGTTACTCTGACCCGAAGAGTACGCACTCGTTGACCGCTTTTACAGTCCTTTTTGTATTAGCGTGTGTTATAGTGGCACCGACATTAGAATCCTCGGCTCTATCAAAGCAGGAAACAGCGCAATCATCTCGATCCCCATTAACGAGATTGTACAGGTAAGCGCTCTGCCAAACTCGAATATCACGGTCCTTTGTATTCATGGAGACGGTTATTCGCTGTAAACCTCGGCCGATCAGACTGCAAATGTCCTGACTTTTACTCCGAATAACGTAACCATTTTCGCAATTGTGCTTAATGTCTCTTCGAGTTCTAGCTCAAACTATGCTGATGTGACAAAACAGTCCTCCCCATTGTTTGTTCAAGCTTGCAGCAATTGTAACTTTACCGGCAGTGGAAATTTAATACTGAGCTTGAACATGAACGCTACGGATTCTACTGCAAAAACGGGTTCAGTCTGGGATCCACTGACGGATATGCTGCCTCTCAAGGTCCAGAAGTTGTCTCTCAATTTCCTCGATGTCATGATCATACTTTCCGCGTTCGGTTTCGCATTTCTTGCTCTCGGGATCGGCTTCAAATCGAATGTATTCTATCTCGGACTGGCTATGTTTTTCATTCTGGGCATAATCGAGTTTGGACTCATCGTGATGTTTGTAGTCATTGGTGGTTACCTCGTCAGTTTTGCGCTGATCTATGTATTTTGGAAACTTGGATTCTGGAGATCGAAGAAATAGGATGCAAGAATCCTCGCGCAGACTAAAAAATTGAGTGATCATAAAACAAAATGTCAGTTATGCCATCTGAAGACGATAAGGACAAGTGGTGGAAGAGGTCGAAGTTTCTGAGAGCATTCTACCACCCTCTCTTGATGGCAAGCGACGTTGATTACGCAAGGTGGGTCGAATCAAAGCGGCAACAAAACCCATCGAAGAGATTTGTTCAACAACAGATTAGAGAAGAGGGGCTCAACATAGTCTCCGCGAGGGATTTTTGCGACGTTGCTCAGGCAGCACTTGTGTCAAATCCGTCAAGGGACGGAGCCATACGTAAGCTCAGGAAGAGCGTAGCCGATTTCCAGGTCCGCTCTGAGAATAGCCAAACGACTTAACAAGTTCTTTAACACGAATCCTTTCTGGTCAACAGAAAAACGAAATCGGATTCCTTCTTTGTCGCATCAATGACTGACTGCCATGCTCACATGGACGCATCGCTTCTATCTGATTTTCGTACTTCCATTCTGAATTCTTCAAGATTTGCCTTGAGCGATGGCTATGCGAAGCTCAGGGTTCTTTCCAATTCTGTCGACGTGCGATCGTCTAGGAAAAATCTTGAACTAGGAAAGGAACTTGACGGATTCGTCTTCCCGTTCGTAGGTATTCACCCAGAAGTGCTCAAGCAAAATAACTCGGTGAGCGATTACTCCGAAACTAAGCTAGAATTTCTGCGGATCACAATTGCGGATTTGGCTCAGCACGCGTCTGGAATCGGAGAGATAGGAATGGATCCGGCATATGGTTATTTGGAGATTCAAAAGAAGCTCTTAGAAATGCAACTCGCGATAGCAGAAGCTATCCCGTCAATACCGCTATGCATACACAGTCGAAATTCTGTGCTCCAGATTTTTGATATTTTGTCGACTTTTAGCATCAGGAACAGGATATTGTTTCACTGGTTTTCAGGTTCTTCATCCGAGCTTTCGCAAATGCAGTCAAAGGGACATTTCATCTCTTTCGGAGCGGCATTGATCTATTCGGGACGCCTGCAGAATATGTTATCGCAATCAGACGAATCATTGATCATGGCAGAAACAGATTCTCCTTTAGTCTTTAGATCTCTCTTGGGGGACAGTCCAGTCACTCCCTATGCTCTGTTATCGGTTATTTTCAAAATGTCCCAGATTCGGAGAATGAATCTTCAGGATATGCTGGTCAAGTTAGAAGAAAACACCAACGAATATCTTCGAGCGCAAAACTCATTAAGGGTATGATACAGATCAATTAATCTGCTTCGTAACAAGCAATTTCTCGAAGAAATGGACAAAAAGAGCCCTACAACGGGCAAATAAAAAGACAGGGCAATTCCTTGGTGAATTTTAGACAGTGATTACTTATTGAACAAGATAAGACGGCTCGCCGAAGAGCTTGTTACTCGTTACCCGTCTCTCTTCGGTCCAGATTTTGATAAGAACAAGGCCGCCCTTGCTCAAGTCACTGTTGTAAGAACCCGTTCGCTTCGGAACCAGCTTGCTGGTGCTATAACAAAGATAGTGCACGAGAAGGGCCCGGCAGTCACCTCTACAACACAGAATGCTTCAGATCAACAGGAATCAATGCAATCGGAGCCTGCTCAACTTGCCACAATTGAAGAGAGAGCAAGAATAGAAGGGACTTCAGTACCAACACTTTCCACTAAATCAGATACTAAACGAGAGTCGGCTACCTTGAACGAGTCGGCTGGAAACGCTGCGCAGGTTGCTGAAAGCAGTGTATTAACCAGATAGTTGCACCGCGAGCAATAATTTGTAATTCTTCCGTTTCGCAGAGATTTGCGCAAGAGGGCTCGATTTACTAAGATGCTTTTTCAAGCATCAAATAATCTTGCAATCGACCTCAGGATAGTGCCTGTTGATGAGCTGATCCCGCATGAGCAGACAATTCCATTGTTATTACAATCTGTAACTAGAGATCTGGAAAGAACCAGATTACAGAGAGATCCAATTTTAGTTGATTCTAAGACGATGCTCGTCTTGGACGGAATGCATCGTCGAGCTGCTTTGGAGTCTGTCCATTGCCATTTTGCTATGTGTGCAGCATATGACTATCTTGCTGACAGCACTAAGCTTCAAAGATGGTTAAGATACTTCGTCGCTCCCGACCGACAATTTATCGACGCAACAATCAGGCTTTTTGACTTAGAAAGGGTCGAAAATATTCAAATCGCATCGCGCCAGATAGATTCGAAAGAAAAGTCAATTGCTCTTCTTTCAAATCGACAAAGTTACGTGAGCAATGAACGATACGACTTAACATCGGTTTATCGTCGAGTAGCTGAGTTCGACATATTGGCGTCCGAAAGCAAAATATCGGTCGAATATCAACCAGACTCTGATAACGGTGACCTGTTTCTTTCTGAGTCGGTCTTCGTACTCTATCCGTTACCCTTCTCAAAGCAAGATGTTATTCAAGCTGGAGAGTCTAAGAGTCTACTTCCTCACAAGACCACTCGACATATTGTTCCAATCAGGCCGATGGGGATTTACTTTCCTCTCGAGTTGCTAAAAAATGGTTCAAAAGAACAATGCGAACAAAAGCTTCAGGAGATTGTAAAAACAAGCAAGATCGAATTTATTGAGGCAAATTCTTGGTATGAAGGTAGAAAGTATTCAGAACCGCTTGCTCTATTCAATCGGGGACGCTAGAGGGTTCTCTACATTTTGAGCTTATTAGAAAGGTTTGCGTAATCCTATGGAAAATTCTGCTACCTTTAAGCTCACGGGCATATTGAATCCTACTTCAAACGAGATTGGCAAAAATGTTCAAAGGCTTAACCAGTTTGACATTACTGCTCCAATTATACTGAGAGAAGCGATTCAAAGGATTGAAGACAAGTGTAAAATCAAAATCTCGCGGGACAGTGTCCTAATCCTGGTTAATGGAATCGAAGCTAACGCCCTCGATAACTTGGAAACCGTCATAAACGCACAAGACGAAGTAGTTCTCGTTCCTACGTTTCACGGAGGATGATTCGATTAAAAAAATGAAATTTATCGCGCCAAGCTGGGGTAATATATTCTCACAGACTGTGGATCTTGCCCAGAAAATTCGATATGATGAGAACGAACTCGAGAAGCCTAAAGCTGATGCCATCGTGGGCGTATCTAGAGGCGGGTTGGTTCTGGCAAGACTCATGTCTGATCTCCTGGACATCGACAACGTCCTGATTACAAAGTCGGAGTATTACACAGGTATGGGTAAGCGAAATTCAAAACCGCAAATTACGCAGGAAATTCAAAAAGATATTTCGGATAACAATGTTCTTCTTGTCGACGACGTGTCAGATACAGGAGAGAGTCTGGCGATTATAAAGGAGCATATTCTTTCAAAGCGTCCTCGAAACCTGACCGTAGCAACCTTGTACCTAAAGCCTTGGAGCAAATCATTACCTGATTATTTTGTTTCAAAAACGGATGCTTGGATCGTCTTCCCTTGGGAATACTATGAATCGTGGAAGCTGCTGAAATCAAAGGGTGGATCAGCTCTCGTTTCGCGCGCAGGGATACCCATGAGTATCATTGTGCGGCTGAAGCGGTTCGACGAAATCTCAAAGATTAAGTAGTAATATTCAAGACACGAGTATCGTGCACTGGAGAATAGAGACTTTGGAGAGGAACGGGCCACACGCGTTCCTTGGATTCTGCTCTGGTTACAAATTTACCACGACAAAAAACCTCAAGGAAGCGGCTGCGAATTTCCCCCAAGGTATCGCCATTTGCTCTTCACAACTTGTCGCGGGAGCCAGCCATGTCGAATGGATATTGCGGCAGGCGGCTGAATCCTGGGTCGCTGGTTTATCCCTTGCTAACAACAAATCAATTGATCTCTTGATGCGTATATCATGCCAGAGACAAATCACAAAGGCTCTGGAAGCCAGCAGTCTAGGTAACGTATCTGAAGTCGTAGTATTCGGATTGTGCAAGAGTCAGGGATCATTGGACACTGTAGAAGAGAAATTGATTGAGCTGGGGGGTTTGCCGAACGACAATATCATCAATCACGACCAGAAGAGGTTGAAATTCCTAAAGGAGTTTCATGGTCTTCCGGATTGGATCATTTCCGACCAATTACCCTGGCTGCTGGTCGAAAAATCGGCCGGTTTGGTCCTAGGCTGACATGCGCTTCGAGGCTGATATGGTGTCTTTTCTTAAATATTGGAGGTGGCTTGCACCGTTCGGGTTTTTTCCCTTCTATTCTCAAGGAAGCTCTCCTTTGTTCTGCATTTCGTTTGAAAACACAAGACCGATCAGAAGTACGTAGAAATCAATTTTCGATAGAAGGGGACACAGGTGCTCGCGCAGATAAGCTGCTCGTATCCGCTCTCTCAATTTCCATATGGGGGTAACGAAAATGTTTATCAGACCGCCTAATGATTAACAGCCCGCGTTTCGGGGCGAATGGCATATGTCAGAAGAAGACGACGAACTCGAAGAAGATTACGACGACGACAATGACGATTCTTGGGAAGAAGACTTTGACGACGATGGCGAAGAATAAGCTTCGCTTGTCTGGCGAACGTTCCCATTCTTGATATAGGTGCTGTACTTCCATTACTTTACTCGCTTCAATATTTCAATGTCCCAAGGGAATTTCTCGCTCGTCAGATTCTCCAGAAAATGACACGGCTTTGTGAGCTTAACAAGAGATTATTATAATGTTTCACTTTATCATAAACTCGAAAAATTACAAGGAAGCTTCAGGCCCTTCAGCTGTAGTTCTGGGTGGAATCGTAAGCGAACTTGCTGAGGAACTAAATGCTAGAAAGTCGGATGTGAGACTATATCTTGCTCCTCCTGTTTTTTCAATTTCCGAAATTTCAAGAAATTATCCGAGTCTATTTTTGCTAGCACAACATCTCGACCCCCAGTCAGCAGGAAGTACGACGGGTCATCTCGTTCCCGAAATTGCGAAGCTCTCAGGGGCAAGAGGATCTTTGCTGAATCATAGTGAACATAGAATTCCGAAAGAGCAAATTGAAAAAAGTGTGGGACTGCTTCGAGACCTTGGAATGACGAGCGCTGTCTGCGCTCGAGACGCTGGCGAAGTCGGCGAGTACGCAAGATTCAGCCCTGACTTTATCGCAATAGAACCCCCCGAGCTCATAGGGTCGGGCCACGCCGTCTCGAAGGAGAGACCAGAGCTTATTTCAGATTCAAAGTCCGCACTTGACAGAGCTCTAGAAAAAGAACAGACAACCAGGCTCCTTTGCGGTGCGGGCATTGTTGATGCGACAGACGTAAAGCGCGCAGTGGAACTGGGGTCAAGCGGAATACTAGTGGCAAGCGGCGTTATCAAGTCTTCAAACTGGAAGGACTCGATACGTTCACTGGTTGGGGGATTCCCTGCATGATCTCTCCATAACAAATCATCTCTTCAAAAGGACAATTACGATCGTAATCAACGAGATTATTATTAGAATGGGCGAAGTAACGAAATAGAAGCTGTTGCTTCTGTAAACGTAGAGCAGGATCCAAGGAATCTTGATGTTGTTCAAAGCGCCTGTCGATCCCAGCAATGGGACCAGAAAGAAAGCAATCCCCAGTAGGATAAGCACCGCTCCAATTAGGTAAAAGCCGAGGTTCGAAGAAACAACCGGCGGATCCAGATGAGATCGCCCGGCCGATTTCTACGCGTCCTTAACTTATAAATTCGCTATCCCCGGAATCATTTTTGGTTCTAGTTGTCAGATCGTCAAAATATCAGGGCTGCTTTTGTGTCTCACAATGGAGCGGAGACAAGGCGTGTGGATTCTCCAGAACTAGAGAATGGGTCTTTGCTCGTCGAAATGAAGTCTTCGGGTATCTGCGGTACAGATCTGGAAAAACTGACCGGAGGTTATACAGCATCGACGATTCTCGGCCACGAAGTTTCCGGCGTCGTCAGCGAATCTAAAAGTGAAATGTTTGCCGTAGGCAAGTCCGTCGTTCCTCATCATCACGTCGCGTGCGGTAGCTGCTATTTCTGTCAAAATGGAGCGGAAACGATGTGCGAGGGTTTTCGACACAGCAACTTCGACCCTGGGGGATTCGCCGATTTCTTTAGGGTTCCCGAATACAATGTCTCCAGGACGGGTGTACACAAATTCCAGTCTTCCTCATTGTCTTACGATGACGCTTCTTTTGCAGAACCTTTGGGATGCTGCATACGCGGATTGGAGAAAGCCCTTCATTTACGGTTGTTAGACAGAAATGGACCTGCCTCAGAGGAGGATCTGTTCATCCCCGGACGAATCCCTACCGTCAACTCGGCACTTGTAGTAGGGGCAGGCCCCATCGGCCTTCTTCATATGGAACTCTTACGTAGTAAATTTCCAAAACTGGATCTTGTGACGGTTGACATTATCGATTCTAGGCTGCAATTTGCCGAAAAGTTCGAGAAAGCGAAGACAGTCACTCCAAACAAGTCGGACGGTTCGTTCTCGAAGGAAACGAGGTCCCTCGTCGGGACTCCTGGATTTGACCTTGTTATAGTCGCAACGGGAAGTTCAAAAGCTTTCGCGGAGGCGATTAAATGCGTCCGCAAGTCTGGAGCTTTTCTTCTGTTTGGTGCCCCTGCAAAGGGATCGACGTACCTCTTGGACCTCCAGGCAACTCTTTTGTCCGAGATGTCTCTTGCTACGTGCTACGCTACGACAGAAAGAGAAATCTCCGACGCATTGCACCTTCTTGAGCAGGGGAAGATTAGCGTCTCCAAGTTCGTCACATCCAAATTTCCCCTGGATCGGATAAAGGAGGCGATGCAAATTGCGCGGTCAGAAGGGCAAGTTAAGGTAATAATCACGAGGTAGATATTCTCGTTCGATTTTCAAAGGGGGAAGAAAAGTAAGATCGCGAAAGTGAAGGAATGAATGACGCACATTCGTTTCAGTGATACATTAAGGGCTCGCCCGCCGGCGTGAAAGGGCCCCGGGTAGAGGGTATATGAAGAGAGATTAGCGGTAGATTGTTCACAATGGGTAAAAGATCGACACTCTCTAGTGATTTCTTCCTCTTTTGAATATGTCCTAGTAAAACCAATGCTTGAAAGTACTTCATTAAGGACGCTCGCGCCGGTGAAAAAATTTGTTCTATTCGGAATACAAAAAGGAATGAATCACGATGATAAGTTATCTCTTCTTCCGATATTACTATCTAGTAAACGAAGCAGGGATTGATATTGAATTCCGCGCCGGCAGTTAGGCATTGAGGGGGCCTTCAAATACAATCTATTTTCCCTGTAATGACCTAAAGCTACAGGTTGTAAATTAGGTACTTTGTAATGACACGCCGGCAGTGAAATGCGGAAATCTTTTGCGAACATGTAGAGGACGACGAAGATAGAGAAACTAAGAAATCAGTTTTCTACCAGATCGCACTAACTCAATTCCAGCCAACGTTTGCTCTAAGTGAGCAAAGACAGCTGGAAGGCTCTTACGCCCTAGCTTCTTTTCTTGTAGGAGGTATATCCGCA
>JASHOD010000137.1 GCA_030041295.1 Nitrososphaerales archaeon | reverse complement strand
ACACTTTTTACAAGTGAAAATAATTTCAACTAAACCAGTATTATCCGCCACAAGAACTACATCTGCAACCCCGTTCTTCACGGCATTAAGTACTTTATTCAATCCAGAAATTGCGAGCCCGTCTTTCTTTGCCTCGTCCGTTTCTAGCCGTTGCATTAGCTTCTTGTCCTCTGACGAATGAATATTCTTCAGCGCTTCACGTGATTTCTCAAAAGCTTCTTTGACTCCATCCTTGCCTGAAAATTCTGTGTCGACCTGAGAAAGAAGCATGTTCTTGAGCTCGTAGCGCAGGAGATTTTCTTTTAGAAAATCCTCTTTCGTAAAGCCTGGACCTCCTACAATCAATCCTGTAACTTTTTGTTTTGTGATGAAAGCCTCCGTTGCATGATCCGCAACCCTATGAAAATAGTATGTGAGCTCCATGTCTCGTTCTCGCTCATATCTCCTCTGGCTCCATCCACCCTTGTCTGTCTTGCGAGAAATGCCTGAGGTGATATGGTCAACGAGATCGAGCCTTTCACCATTAAGAATACCAAAACCAGCTTCATTTGCATCCATAGCAATTATACCGACGAGTCTATCCTCCATCATCATTTTCCGAAGAAGATCTAAATTGAAATGGTCATCAACTTCGAAAACTAAATCGGTCACGGCCTCCGGCGGAACCAAGTCTTGAATCTCGACACCCTTCGCTCCTAAATTTGGCGCAGCAAATATCGCAAGGCCGTTATCTGGAATTTGATTTCGCGTCTTCAAATAATGGATTATTTCCAAAAGCTCTGCTTGAACGTTCTCTCTAGTACTCTGAGATCTTATTTCAGGAGAATCTAATTTTTCCTTTAGAACAATATCAATGTCTTGAATTGATTTCTCTCGAGGTATGTAGATAGTCACGAAATCCTTTTCGGTTCCTACTTTACTTGAAAGAGAAGCTATGAGCTTCCTCAACTTGTACTGCTTGACAGAATTCGTATTCATTGCAATCGTTTCCTAAAAATTAGACATTTTCAAACTCTTGTATCCCTTTGCACGGCTCTTGAAGAGAGTAGAGAATGCGAGGTCCTCTTTACTTTTTCGTCTTCACAAAGTAAATCCTGGACTATGGTTTTCTGAGGTTTCAAGGATTTCTCTCTTTTTCCTCGGTAAGAAATCTGAAAATCCCACATTAAGCCTTCGTTGTTGACGGAAAAGTGCAAGAGTCGGATCCAATGAATGAGAATTCAAGAATGACCTTACGTGCGCAGATTGTATTCCGTACACATAATTTAAGGCAGCAGTTACACACAGTGGATGATATTGCCTGAAACGACACAGAATGCTAGACCCCGTCTTGATGAAAATGACAGAAGCGACCTGATTAAAAAACGTGCGAGACTCGGAACTACTGTTCAGGTGCATTGTCTCTCCCTTTCGTCGTAGCTAGCAGCGCAAGAGATGTGTTGGCGATGTTGGACAAATTGAGTTTGTTGAGTATATGAAAAGGAAGAAACTAAATGAGCTTGTAGATGCCTAAAAGGCCAATCTCCTTCCATTAAAGATAGAAAACTCTAACCAATGGAAATTTTCATCATAAAATGAGTTTAATGACTTTGCAAGTTTTATCGCCCAAAGATATGATTGATGATATCCGAGCTAAACTTACAGTCTCAAGATGCCTCACAACATGTGTATCTTCTTAGCGCATTCGAAGTGGTAGTAATGAACCGTATGAGAGCCACCGGATAGGTGGGAGAAGTAAGGAAACTTTTCTATAGGTTTGCGACATAGGTAGCACGGCTTCCCCAGCCCCTTAACTCTTTTGGAATCACTGGTTATCACTTTGCTAGTCTTTGGAAGATGATGGTCCGGAATCAGCTTGTGGGAATTTTGTTGGCGAGTATGAGACATTCAAGATCATCTTTCGTTGCTGGTGAGAACCAAATACCAACACTGGGCATTCACTAGAATTGAAAGAGACAGAGTCCTAGAGTCGTTTTCTGGTAGGTAGTTCGTGCTTATGTCCGATAGTGCTCAAGTTTTGCCTAAAAATGTGGAATAACGTCTCTAAAGTCCTGCGGATTTGTTAAGGAGCGTTTACCGCCTACACTTTCTTCTTGAGTGAGTGGATTAGGTGAAGCCTTAGGGCATTTTCTAGGGATGATTCTAGTCCAATGTCAGACAAACAAAGCGATTTTACTCCTATCGGCGTCTTCACCATGATCATCTCGTTCGACAACGGATTCCATCTCTTCAGCTGCTGTTCTTCGTCCATGATTTTTTGCATGTTAAGTGTCAAAGATGCAAAAGCCAGCTAGTGTATTTACTGAATTTGCAAGATGGTTCCCAAATCTCTACTGAATCAATACCAGATAACTCATACAACTAGCTACAACATTCTGAGAAGTGCTAAGGAGATTCTAGAGTGGATAGTCTTGGTCGATCAATTATGATAATGTGCCTTAACAGCCTTATAGGAGACTATGTCCGCATGTCCACCGATGTCCACCATGGACGACCACGGACATGGGGACGATAGCTTGGAATCCAACCTACAGTGGACTGGCGCACATATAGGCGTTCTAAGAAATAAATGAGCCGCAATCTCGAACGTAGAGATAGAGTAATGAGAATAAAGGCTGTCTCAAAATCTTCCAAAAGATGTTGTCCGAAATATAGATGGAATTAAATGGACTGCCTTTTTCTTCACCTGTATGTCGAACTCTTGTCAGCGACGGCGGAAGGTCAAAGAATCCACTACAATTTCTTGAAGCTCATCCAACAGTCAAATCAAGTCCCGGAACTTTATAAAGTAGATTACCTTTATAAATCGAAATTTCTTATCACGTATTGATAATTTTGAGCGGAATATCCGATCTTGAATTGGATGAGGATATCTGGGATGATTTGGGATTTTCGAAGAATCCCTACAACTTTCGACCTCTAAAGGTTTCAACTGACGATAGAGAATTGTTTGTGGCTAGGGCCAAGGAACGAGATCAATTCAGAATTCAAGTCGCTGGCACCGAAGGAGGTATAGTCTTAGTGCAGGGACCAATAGGAGTAGGCAAGACAAGTTTTGTAAACGCGATGCAGTTCTCTAAATGGAAGCCAGAAGGAAAGAAAAAGAGCAAGCCGTCCCAGTCCTATCTGCCCTCTTTCGAGACTGTTGAGCTCAGGGAGAACGTTGATCTAACTGATTTCATGCTGTCCGTTCTTTCTAATTGCATTCATTCATTCGAGAAGATTCATGGAGCAATCACACAAGATGACAAGGATCTGTACTCCGGAAAGGAGCTAGTTTCTAATACAGTAAGAG
>JASHOD010000001.1 GCA_030041295.1 Nitrososphaerales archaeon | reverse complement strand
TGCTCGTCGAGCATGTCGGCTCCGTGTTGTACAGCCTTGAATTCGAAGTTGATCGCGACCGTTTTTGCATCGTGAACCATGACACGGTAAACTCCCCAATTAGTCCAATTTGCATTAGGATCTTTCGTGACGATTATGCACCAAGTACCGAGATACATACCACCGTCTGTTGAATGAATAAATGGTGCGGGCAACTTAGTGATGTCTACTTGGGCTCCCTTCAGAATGTTTTCTTTGCATGGTGCGTCATTCACTATTTTTGGATCTAAGAGATTGTCTAACTTGTCGGACATATATTCTATGAGGGATAACGGTGGAGTTTCTCGTGCCATCCCCATTGCGAGCGCGAGCCTCGCATGGAGCGGATCAGAAGGACCAAAAGGAAGGCCCAATATTCGATAACCATTGTGATTTTTTATGTTCTCAAAAAGTGGAGCCGGGCCCTTGGTATCTATTAGACGTCTTGTGATGGCACCTATTTCAAGATTCGAGTCGACTTCAACTCGAACATGTCGCACTTCATCATATTGTCTAAGCAGTTCGACAAATTCCCTCAAGTCATTCGGAGGTTTGAGATTAGTTACCATTCAGACTTGTCCTCTCGCCTTTTTTCCAAATGCATCCAAACCCAATCACACTTCAGCGGGTAGGCCCAGATATGCCTCCCTTACGCGAGCGGATCTTTTGAGTTCTTGGGAAGAACCTGACCCAACTACACTCCCTGCCTCGAGGACGTAGCAACGATTCGATAGATCAAGAGCTTTGTGGACGTTCTGCTCAACGAGCAGAATCGACTTTCCGCCAGAATTCAACTCTTGGATGGTATTGTAAAGCAATACCTGAAGCTTCGGCTCCAGTCCAGTCGAAGGTTCGTCCAACAGAATTAGTTTGGGGTCCAGCATGAGCGCTCGTCCTAATAGAAGCATCTGACGTTCTCCTCCGCTTAGAGAAAAAGCCTTGTAGTCAATTCTTTCTCTTAGTCTAGGAAAAAGAGTCAAAACCCTTTCCAGCCGTTCGGAAACCTGGCTCGAATTTCCAAGTACATAAGCTCCTGCGCGAATATTCTCCTTCACAGTCATCTGAGGAAAGATAGCGGCTCCCTGGGGGACGTACCCTATTCCAGATTTGGCTATGTGTCGGGGACTTGAAGAAGAAGTCTTCTTTCCTTCAAAAAATATTTCGCCTCTCTTTGGCTTGAGTAGGCCGATAATGGTTTTGAGCAGTGTAGTCTTGCCTGCTCCATTAGGACCGATTATCGAAACAATCTCGCCTTTTTCCATCGAGAGGGACACATTTCGTATTGCTATGAATTCACCATAACCAGAGTCTACGCTATTTACTTCAAGTTCTGTAGTAGAATGAACGGAAAGAGTCTGCGAAGGGCCATCATGATCTTTTTTTTGCTCTGTCAAGTGCTATGCGTCTCTTGTATTATTTCGGTATGAGGTTGCGCTTTCTTCGGTATCATTCTTTCTTTGATGACTCGCCAAGATAAGCTTCTATGACAAGGGCGTCTGTCTTGATTTCTGATGGTGCACCCTCTGCAATCTTCTTACCGTTGTGGAGCACAAATATTTTCTCTGCCAAATTCATTATTACGTTCATGTTGTGCTCGATTATGAAAATGGATTTCCCCATCTCTCTAACGTACTTTATCTGATCCACAGTGGTCTTCACGAGCGATGGCTCCAATCCTGAAGTCGGCTCATCCAGAAGAAGTAGAGACGGGTTCATTGACAGAACCCTAGCAAGCTCTAGTTGCTTCTTCTGTCCGAAGGAGATTTTCGACGCGAGTGAATTTCTTATGCCTTTCAGATTGAAGACGTCCATTAGTTCGTTTATTTTGTTGTTTTGTTCGCCGCTGAACATTGAAGCTTCGAGATTTTCCTCAACGGTAAGATTCGAGAATACCCTTGGCAGCTGAAATGTCCTCACAATCCCAAGCTTGGCTATGGCGATCGGACTTTTTCCTCCGATTCTTCTTTCTCCAAACATGATCTCTCCCTCGTCTGGCTTGAGAAACCCGGAGATCACGTTAAACAAAGTGGTTTTCCCGGAGCCGTTGGGTCCTACTAATCCGTAAATGCCGTCTTTGTCCAGATCTATGCTACAACCATCCACTGCGGCAAGATTTCCAAATTTCTTTACGACGTTGCTAACTACTAGTCTCATCTTCTTCTTAGGCTAACGCTCCTCTGTGTTTCTCAAATGCTTTCTTGATCTTGATCCACGCTCTAACCGAAGCGTCCAAACTTTTTTCTCTGCCAGCGGTACCAACATTCGCATATATTACTGTCAACCGACGATCGCCGATTCGTTTTGTAAGTCCGGCAAGTGCGTTGAGTATTCCTCTCCTGAGAAATAGGACGACGACCACCAATGTTGCACCGTACGACAAAATGGCGTACGTACTGTACGAAGTCAAGTAGTTAGCGGGAAGCTCCACTATTAATGATCCTATAATCGAGCCAAAAATCGTAGCAGGTCCTCCGATAACGCTGATTACGATCCCAAGAAAGTTTGATGTAATATTGAAAATTCCAAAATCAAAATGTGAATGATTGATAAAGAAAGCCGCAGAAGCTCCGGAGACTCCTAAGAGGAATGAACTCACTACTAGTGCGACTAGCTTGTAAAGATAGACGTCGATACCGACTGCTTTAGCTGCCACCTCGTCGTCTCTCATGGCTTTCAGCCGCAAGCCAAATCTTGAGTAGGAAAGGAGGAACAACCCAAGGGTGCTTACAAATGCTATGCCCAAAGTAACGTAGTAAGACTGGATCAGGGTAGGAGCATAGTATGTTATGCTCGCGGAAATACCCCCATCCCCAGTGTATGCGAGAGCTATTTCTCCAGCTACAACAAGCAAAATCAAGGTCACAATTGCTAGGTATCCTCCAGAGGTTCTGATGCTGGGTATCCAGAAAATGAACCCTGTGAGGGATGAAATCGCGGCAGCAAGAACGAACGCGAGTAAGGGAGGATAATGCGCTATGGCAAAGTAAACAAAGAGATAAGATCCTATGCCATAAGCCACGCCGGGGCCTAGGTTGATAATCCCTGCGACACCATAAGTAAAGTCCCATGCGGCAGCAAACATTGCAAAAACAAGTACGAAAATCATAACTGCGAGAAAGAACAAACTCTTCGTGAACTGAGGAATTAGGGCCATCGCAATGTAAAAAGCGACGCCAGTAACTAGAACTGTCTTCGAGAATTTGATCAAACCCTTTCCTTTGCCCCAAAGAGTCCTCTTGGTCTGATAAGGATGATCACAATTATCAAAATTAAGACTAAAATGTCCGCACTCGATGGATAGTAAACTTCTCCTATCGTTTCGAGGATCCCGAAAATCAGACCTCCGATCATGCTTCCAGCTACGCTTCCTAGACCACCCACCACTACTACTGCAAATGCGTACAGTAAGGGATACCACTGATAATCTGGATAGACGAGGTTGATTGGCGAGAGAAAGGCACCCGCCAAGCCGGCATAGAGCGAACCTATTCCTAAGGCAATAGCGAATACCCACTTGGAATTTACTCCAACCGACAGCGCGGCTTCCCTATTCTGGGAAACCATCCTCATTGCCCTGCCAAAGTTGGTGTAGCGCAGGAACACGGCGGTGATTATTGCAATCGCCACCCCGGCACTTGCGGCGAGCACCTCTCCGTTTTGCACCGCGACAGCGCCGACCTTTGTAAAGCCCCTTACTAGTTCTGGCGTCGGGATTGACGTTCCTCCCCATTTGAGCAATGCTAGTTCCTCGATAATAATCGCCAGACCAAATGTAAGAAGCATCACGCGTTCAGCCTCGTTTGAAACTCGTTCCACGAAGATTAGTTCGAAGAACACGCCAAGCAGGAACGTTACTACTCCTGCGAAAGCAAAACTCACCAGCGGGGGATAATGAAGCTCCACGGATGCATAGTAAGTTAGGTAACCTCCTAGAATGTACATCGAGCCGTGTGAAATATTGAGAACATTCATAACGCCCAAAACAAGAGAAAGCCCCAGGCCCACCATGCCGTAAACCAGCCCTAGCAGTACGGCATCCACGGAGATGTACTCAACCAAGGTTGGCGTGAGGACGATCATGTCAGTCTCTTTCACAGTTTCCCTTTTTCACGTATTGTCAGAAAGTGAAGTAATTAAGGATGAAATATCGGTTCGTCGAGTCTCCGTCCCTCCTTGGACAACGCGGTTCTGAAAGGCTTATTTTGAAGAGGAAACATTTCGAGGCGAATTCAAATTGTTCGTTGATCTTCGAGAGTTTGTTTCGGAACTTGAAGTCACAGGCGAGCTGAATACGATCAAGTGCGAGGTAGACTGGAATCTGGAAATGGGGGCAATAACTAGGCGCGTCATGGATCTTAGGGAGCGAGCGCCACTATTTGAAAATATAAAAGATTATCCGCATATGAGGATGCTCGGCTGTCCATTAGGGCCCTCAAGTTCGAATCTGTATGCGAGGTTTGCAATAGCGCTGGGATTAGCCCCGGATACGAAGCCACTTGAAATCGTATCAACGGTAAAGGACAGAATATTCAAACAAATTAAACCTGTGAAAGTTTCAGGTGGTCCCTGCAAAGAGAACATAGATCGAAATGGAAAGGTAGACCTGTTGAAGTTTCCAGCTCCGCTGATTCATTCAATTGACGGCGGAAGATATCTCGGAACTTGGCACATATGCATAACAAAAGACCCCGAGACTGGTTGGGTCAATTGGGGAATGTACAGGCTAATGGTGCATTCGAAGGATAAGCTTGCAATTCTCCTGACCCCATTCTCTCAACATGGTGGATCGACTTTTGAAAAGTACCGAAAAATGGGAAAACCTATGCCAATCGCAATCGCGATTGGCACCGAGCCCGTATCGTCAATTGTTGCCGGCGCACCTTTACCCGAGCAAATGGAAGAAGTGGAAGCCGCAGGGGGATTGCGTGGTAAAGGGGTAGAACTAGTGAAATGCGAAACTGTCGATATCGACGTGCCTGCATCTTCGGAGGTAGTGATAGAAGGCGAAATCCCGCCAGAAGAGCGCTTGATGGAGGGGCCTTTCGGAGAATACACAGGTCATAGTGGAGCTGGAAAATCCCTACGCCCGTATATTAAAGTGAAATGCGTAACCTATCGAAGCAATCCAATACTCACAATGACCAATATGGGCAAGCCTTGGCATGAATCAGACACGGTCGAAGGAATTACTAGGGCAGCGATAGTTTGGAAATTGCTGGAGGACGCAGCTCTTCCGGTAAAGGGCGCCTATGTCCACCCAACTTATTTTCTTGTCATCGCGGCTGATTCTCGACCGGGTCTTGTACACAAGATAGCTTCTGTGTTGAAACAACCAAAATCCAGGCTAATGAGTGAGTATCTGTTGCTCGTAAATGAAGATGTCGACATAACAAGCGCGGAGGATGTCCTGTGGGCAATTAGCACTAGATTACATCCCAAAAATGGAATCTACCCCATGATCAATATGGGAATGAATCCCCTGTTGCCTATGCTTACTCCGGAAGAGAGGGAGGCAAGGATGCAACCAAGCTGCCTTTTAGATGCGACCTTTCCATCAGACTGGTCCAAAGAATACCTGGAAGAACACACAACACTGATCGACTTTCGGCATGGATGGCCGCCTAACATGCAAAAGAGCGTATTGGAAAGGTGGGAGGTATACGGTTATTCCAAAGAGAGAACCGAGCGCCTAGGTTCCCTCTCGTCCTGAGACAAACTCTCCATTCGCGTTCGCAACTATGCTAGAGATTCGCGAGACCATATAGCTATGCGGTGGCGTTGTAAGATCCATCTGCGACCGAGCTAGGATAGATGACCTTCGCTGTCTCATTCTGAATCTGTGTGTACCAGAATTCCGGAGTCCATATGTGCTGAGAGTTGAACACCATAGTTCCTAGTGGTCCATCTGTGTTTACAGTGGTGAGCGCTTGAATGATTGCGGTGGTGTTGGATACCGTTCCGGCAGCTTTCATTGCGTTTGCAATAGCCAAGACTGCGGAGTATGCGTTTGCTACGAAGGAATAGTACGGATAGTCTGGTCCCATTACATCCGTATATTGAGTCGAAAGCCAAGTCGTGAAATTGTTAACAGGCACGGTATTGGTCCCTGCTTCTTCCTGAATGACTACACCATTGAGCGTTATACCTGAGTATTGAAGATATCCTTCGAATCCAGGATCTTCCAAAGCGCCATTGCACATGTACACAACTTTGATGTTTGGCGCATCAGCTGCTAGATCTTGAATAAATGATCCAACACCAGATCCTGTCTGGCAGTCAATCACTTCTGACGGGCTTGCAGCTGCCACCGTAGCAGCCGTAGTAGTGAAATCAGTCTGTGAGAGCGGAACAAACGTAGAGCCCGCTATAGAAATCCCCGCTTGACTTGCGTAGGTTGAAATGTTATCAAATACCTCATACTGAAATGATTCATCTTCAGCGACATAGTAAATCGAAGTTGGTTTAATCACAGAGGCTGAGAAGTTTACCACACTTTGCGCCATTTCTTGATTAGTAGGTGTGATTCTGAAGAAGTACTGGTAAGCCGAGTAATCAGTCGTAAGATTCGCTAGAAGGTTATTCTCGCTAGCGCTTGTCATTATTGTTATTATGTGATTTGAGGAGAGGAAGGGCATGATCGCTTCTGCATCAGAAGTGTAGCTTATACCCACTAGGGCAGAAATGTGGTCTTGCAACACTAACGTGTTCGCAGCTGCCGATGCAGACGAGGTCTCATCTGCTGAATAGAGCTTTAACTGGTGGCAATCCACTCCACCTGCAGCATTTATTTGGTTCACTGCAATTTGTGCCATCTGGATGGTTTCATTTCCGAATGTTGCTATTGATCCTTCCTCGTCTTCCATAACACCGATGTTTACTGGAGTGCTGCAGTCGGTTGTGTTTGTTGACGATGAAGATGACGAAATCGAAGATGAACTCGTCGAGGTAGCGGAACTGCTGGTGGTACTCGTAGTCGAAGTCGTGGTACTCGTGGTACTCGTGGTACTCGTAGTCGAAGTCGTGGTAGATTTGGAAGTGGTGGTTGCAAGGTAGACTCCAACCCCAGCAGCAACCACGATAATTATTACTATAACTGCGACTAAGACGGTCGAAATAGCACGTCTGAGACGATGATTCATAAAGGCTTGGAAATTTAGATTCGCTATTTAACCGTTAGTACGTATAATCTTAGTGATTCAATTGAAGAGAAATGGGACCCTTCAATCGGCCCCCTTTCTGTTTGAAGTCGCATCGAAACTACTTCCATGCGCGTCTAATTAAAAGCTACATCTTTCTGGTCGACCAGAGGGAGTGGAATCATGAGTTTTTTGAGGACGGCCGTGCGACTTCAATCGGGCTGTTGGATGGCGGTAGTGAGCCTATCTTAGCACTAACCAACAAGACAGGATTGACCGAACTATGAGCTGAACAGCATAAACCAATGAATCATCTTACGAGTGCCGTCACAATCATTCCGCAAGGAGTGTCGGAAGGAGTCCTCTCAGGCTGACACAGGCTCCGAGCTGGATAGGGTTCCTTGATGTACTCCGTGTAGACCTTGTTGAAGGCTTCGACATCTTCCAGTTTTTGGAGATATACATCCACCCTCACAATCTTATCCATTGAAGACCCCGCAGATTCTAAAACTGCTTTGGTATTTTCCATCATCTGACGAACAGCAAGTTCGAAATTATCAGTGATCATCTTGCCATCCAAGGTGATTGGTCCGCAAGGTACGAAGAGCAGATTTGCTGCTTTAATGCCCTGAGAAAGCGGACCTGGGAGTCTTGGTGCTTTTGATGTTTTGATTTCGGTTTTTTCTAAGGATGACATGACAACGAAACTTTCGCTTGAAGAAGATAAGAATTTAGTGAGCATGAAGAAGAGTCATTTCTCGGTATCACGTTGAATAGGCGGATACTCGACAGCCGCTGAGTACAGCTAATTCTTTCGTTGACGTGCATATTTTGACAGCTCTACCTTTTCCTCTCCAGGGATGTACTTCCTAACTTTCTCTTCGGTTGCTTCGAGCGGCGCAGTCGCGTCGATTCCGATCTTCGACTGATGGATGTGATGGAGATCTCTTGGAAATCCTCTAGCTTCAGGAACGACGAATATTCCCTTATCCGGTCGTCCCCTCGTTACCATAGCCCACCATACGTCGTTCATATCAAA
>JASHOD010000136.1 GCA_030041295.1 Nitrososphaerales archaeon | reverse complement strand
TAGGAGCAGCGATTGCTGGTTTACTGTTTAGGAGAACTAGACATGAAAGATCAAAAACAAGCCTCAATATTGTTTGTGTGTGTTGAGAACGCAGGACGATCTCAGATGGCGGAGGCATTCGCCAAGAAACACGGCTTGAATGCTTCTAGTGCTGGCACTGTTCCGTCAGGCAGAGTTAACCCGATTGTGGTAGATCTTATGAGGGAAAAGGGGATCGACATTTCAAATAAAGTTCCGAAAATGCTAACGCCCGAAATGATCAACCGCTCGAGTCTAGTCGTAACTATGGGATGCTCGGTTGCGGAAGTATGTCCAAAGCCCTTGCTCGCTCAGATGCAAAAGAAGCTGATCGACTGGAATTTAGCAGACCCCAAGGGGAAAACCCCACAACAAGTACGAATTATCCGAGATGAAATCGAGAAGAAAGTTATCGAGCTATCAAAGAAGAGTTAGGCTTTGATTGCTTTGATGTGCGAGCTGAAGTATGGAAAAGAATATTCTCCGATATTAGTCGTTGAAATATGCTCGATCGAGATGTTTTGGAATCCTGCTTCTTGAAGCAACCGTCTATATTCAGAGTCGGTCAAAGCTCCAGCTAAACATGATGACCAAGAGTCCATATCCTTTCGTGCCTCATCCGGAATCTCTTTCTGCAAGGTAATATCTGCAACCGCAAACATTCCGTTGCGTTTCAAAACTCGGAATGACTCTCTAAAGACCGCGAGTTTGTCAGGGGAAAGATTGATCACGCAATTTGAGATAACGTAGTCAACGCTACTAGATGCAATCGGGAGATGCTCGATCTCTCCCAGTCTAAACTCAACATTGCGGTATTTATCGCCATACTTTCTCGCAGTATCTCTAGCTCTCCAAATCATCTCCGGGGTCGCGTCTACACCAATTGCCTTTCCACTGTCACCTACTAATTTTGAAGCTTGGAAAATATCAATTCCGCCCCCGCTTCCAAGATCAATTATAGAGTCACCCGCCTTCAAATTTACTAGCTGAAGTGGCGAACCGCAGCCCGCATTAACCGAAGACGCTTCGGCTGGAATCTCAGCGCCAATCTGGACTAAAGGAGTAGAGCAAGCATCGGAGCTATCTCCGCAACAGCTTGATTCTTCGTTAGCAAGTTTAGAGTACCTGTCCCTGACCGCCTTTCGTATCTCAAGCTCGGAAAGTGCTTCAGTCATGCGTAGATATTGGAAACCTAGCCTATTTATTGACCACTTTTCGGTTCTTTCGCTTTTCTTTGTTCCTCATCAGCGAGTTTTCATCAAAATCCGATTCTAATCCGGTCAGGATAAATGGAAGACTTTGATTGAGAATGCCAAAGTTCAAAAAATAGGATTCAGAGTACGAATTTAGAATCCTAAATTGTTTTATCCATTAAGGTTATTGCAACTGGGCAGAAAAAGTAAGAAACATCCGTATGGTATCTAGGGAGAACCTAGGTCGGCCTTATTGGATTCGGGCTTTTTGAAACAAAGGATAGTCTTTCTTTTTCTTCATCCCTCGATTGGTAACACTAACCTGATATGGGTCAATCCCTCAGAGTGGTAACAGAACCTTTGAGAGAATCGTCTCCACTGCCCGCTTCTGCCATCAATTTGTCCACGTCAATAATATCATAACAATCATTGGGCTTCGGTAGGAAGCTCTGTTAGGGAATATTCCCTGTTTGCTTATGCTAGGATATTCGATTAATTCATCCCTTGATTACGAATCTTCTTGCAGCTCTGAAGGAATGATATCCTATTGTTTCTATATCCCAAAAAAGTACAATTCGCCTAAGAGCATTTTCGTGCTTATATTTTGATCTGTAGGGAATTGGACTAAATTTCCGATTCTTCAATTTGAAAGCGATGCTTCAAGTCTTCAGAAATAATTTCTCTTCGAAGGGCCCGTAACTTATCCTGATAGGTTCGTCGTTGAATTTTATTCCTTTGGCTTCGAGTTTTGCTTTTGATGCTTCAATGCTACCAACTCTGAATTCGATGTGACTAGCTCCAGTATCAAAGAGTGATTCTGTACTCCCTTTGTGGTCTAGCTTGGCTTGCACAGCTTTCTATTTCAGCTAGGCGAATTTCCCCAATTTAGATTAAAATGAGCTGGCCAAAGAGGTTTTCTAGTCAAAGCATCAGAACAAGGGTGAAGTCTCTCATGAACAGTCAGATTATGAAAGGAAGAATCTGCTTGGTTACAGGTACTAGCTCTGGAATTGGGAAGGCGACCGCAGTCGGCTTGGCTAATCTTGGAGCAACAATAATTGCGGTGATGCGACAGTCGGAAAAATCCCAAGTAGCGCTTGGGGACATAAGGGCAAAGAGTCCAAAAGATGCATCCATTATCGAGATGAACGCAGATCTTTCTTCACAGGCATCTATGAGAAAATTAGCAGACGATATCAACAATAGATTTGAACGACTGGACGTCCTAATCAACAATGCAGGAATCTATTCTTCGAAGAGAACTCTGACCTCCGACGGCTTGGAAAGAACGTTTGCTGTAAATGTGATTGCGCCGTTCCTCTTGACCAATCTTATGCTTACGAAACTAAAAGCCAGCGCGCCTTCACGCATTGTGAACGTAAGTTCGGACGCGGCAAATGGTAGCAAGATTGACTTTGGAAATCTACAAGGAGAAAAGAAGTATGGGATGTTTGGAGCCTACGGTCAATCCAAATTGGAGTTGAACTTGATCACACTAGAGTTTGCAAGACGCTTGGAAGGAACAGGGGTAACTGCAAACTTTCTTCACCCAGGAGTTGTGCGAACAAATCTGGCAAGAGAACTCAACCCAGTGGCGAAGGCAATCTTCTCATTTGTGAAACTATTCTTTGCGAGTCCTGAAAAGGGGGCGAGGACTACGATCTTCTTGGCATCTGCACCCGAGGCCGAAAGTGTTAGCGGAAAATACTTTGCAAAAGAAAGGGAGCTTAGGGCGCCCGAAGAGTCATACAATGTGGACAATGCAAAACGACTATGGGAGAAATGTGAGGAATTAACAGCTCTCAAGAGCCACAATTGATCCGAGAAATACATGGAACAGAACATTACATTTTGATTTGGCCCTGTTGTTTCATGTAGAACAGAGTCGAGAAGAAGAATGCGAACGTGCCAATGAAACTGCCCTCATCTAAGCGGAGTTTGCTCCACTTACAGATCTCGTGAAAGAAAGCCCTCGTCCTTCAGGCGAGGGATGAATTTCGCTTTCCGATTTTGAATCTGTAGATAATGATAAATGATCAACAGAAGCAAATTCAAGAACGTGTCGAATTGCAAGTCGGACTACCAGCACGGGAGACATTCGGTGTATCTAGCAAACTACCATCTAGTCTGGACACCGAAGAGAAGGAAGCCTGTGCTAGTAGGCAAGGTCAAGGAACGTCTCGAAGAAATAATGAAGGAAGTAGCGACAGAAAGAAACTGGACGATTCTTTCATTGAGCATCCAATCAGATCACGTGCATCTCTTCGTTTCGGCAAATCCAGATGCAGCAATCAGAGACGTGGCAAACGCATTCAAGGGCAGAACTTCGCACGACCTGAGAAAGGAATTTCCACATCTCCTGAAACTACCCTCTCTTTGGACGCACTCATACTTTGCAAGCACTGCGGGAAACGTATCAAGCGCAACAATAGAGAAATACATCGCAGAACAGAGCACGACATAGCAAAGAAGACAATCAAATGCAAAATTCTGGGGTTAAACACCGGCAAGGCGAACTTGATAGAATCAGAATACGACAACTATCAGCGGTACATTCGAGGAGATAGGTCAGTTCCTCTCTACTCTGCCACAAAGCAACAGGCGGATAGATTTCTTAAGCGGCTGAAGAAACAAAACGGTGGTGCTCTTGAAGACAAAATTGATTATCCACTAATTCTAAGGAATGATATCTACAAAGCAGAAACCAAGCTTGCACCATACTGGATCAGCATTCCAGTATCAAATGCAAAAGGCAAGGTCAATGTTCCAGCAGGAATTTCTTCAGAACTTCCAGAAGGTGCTATGCTGGACGAAGCAAAAATGCTCAAAATCGACGGAGATTTCTATGTCTATTTGACTGTAGAGAAGGATGTCAAGAGAGAACAGAGAATCCCTACCTCGGTGATTGCGGTGGATGCTGGAATACACAACATTGCGACTACTGTGGATTCAGTCGAAAGAAAACCGAGATTCTACGGCAGAGAATTAAGGAGACTGCGTTCGCACTTCTACCAACTAAGAAAGAAGTTGCAAATCAATGGCGCATATGAAGCGGTCAAAAGAATCGGAGACAAGGAAACAAGAATAACTGATGACATCCTTCACAAGGTTTCATGGGAAATTGTCAGTGAAGCCGACAGGAACAACTCAGCGATAGTGCTCGGAGACTTGAGAGGGATAAGACTTCAAAGAAGATATTCCAGAGGCTTTATGAGAAAACTAAACAGTTTCCCGTTCTACAAATTGTTCCAATTCATAAAATACAAGGCACAGTGGTTGGGAATCAAAGTGATAGAAGTATCTGAGGCATACACTTCTCAAACGTGTCACAACTGCCGCTCTAAGGGTCTTAGAGTCGGTGGAAAATTCAAGTGCTATGCATGCGGACACGAGTACATCGCGGCAACGAAGCGAGAATCTACCTGCTTTTAGGCGGGAGAGTGTCAACTGACCCCTTTTTTCCGCTTAGAATGGAAATTTCTGAGTTGATGGACACGATCAAACGTATTGATCATGTTTTTGTCTAGCGATTTTAGTTCAAGATCTGTCTCCAACGCAAGTGCCAAGAACAAAGCATCGTAAAGAGTGATCCTCTCTTTGCCAGCGATTTCGTAGGCTC
>JASHOD010000135.1 GCA_030041295.1 Nitrososphaerales archaeon | reverse complement strand
CGCAAAAAGTGACTGTTTATCCGGTTCCTTCCCCATGGCACCGTCGAATTTTAATTTTGGATATAAGCATACTGAATCTTCAACTTTAAGGGATGTTTCCCGGGAAACTCCTTTTTGTGGCCAAGACCCTCACGATGCAGGATTTCCTTGGATCCTTTTGATACGTGAGCAGGTAATTCCCTAAGAAGTTGAATTGTTCGATGGAGTCGTTGTCTCAGTTACTTCGTCTTGGCGGCGCGTATATCACTAGTATCTCTGACCTTGTCAGTGCCTTCAGCTTGTGTTTTTCTCCTTTCGGTGTAAAAACTGCTGTTCCTGGGCCAACGCGAAATCGCTTTCCATTTACTGTTGCAATCATTTCACCCTTCAATATGTAAAATGCGCTTTCTACTTCATGTGAATGATAATCAGAGCCTCCTTCGACATTTATAGTTCCGTGGACTAACTCAAATGACTTTGAATCTGAGGTAGTCCGATCAATCAGGGTCCGGTTTACTGTCCCTCCGTGTCCAGGAGGAATAACACCTTTTGTCTGGCTTACTTTGTGAACATATTTCTTAGGCATTGATTTTCTCCTACCATGTTCCCGATTTAATCAATATTAATCGCTATTTCTTTCGCATCCAGATCCATCGGTCTTCGCTTTGCTTAGTTGTGATCCATTTTTGGACAACTCACATGCAAACCTATGGTCCTTATGCACCAGAGATAATCTCTATTAGACAAAAGAAACTTTATTGCGCTGATTATGGTCACATTTCAAAACTCGAACTCCTTTATCGTTTCAAGATCTGTCACAGAATGTTTTGCATTCTTTAGTAACATATCGAACATTGGAGGATGTATTCCCGGATGTGAAGACGTAAGCATACAAAGTGAAACACTAGCCAATATAAGAGTCAGAGTGAAAATCGGAGTGTTATCCAAATCATTGAAATTCAAGGTTTGGATAAAAGAAGCAAAGCCTCCGACGAACATAAGGTTCGAAGGTTCTAGCGACGACGCCACTTTGTTAGGCGATATCTCACTTGAACCTTATGAGGAAAACTCTACCCGTTTAATATACAACTTGTCGTTGCGTTCTCTCTCCACTTTGGCGAGTACTGCCTTCTCCATGATGGGCAAGGGTTTAGCCGATCAGCAAGCTAAAGAATTTATTGAGTGCGTCCAGAGAAAAATCGAAAGTCTGCCCTAAAAACATCCATGCTCAATCGAAGTCCCTTTTCAGATTCTTGTCAAGCCGATTCTTGTAATAAAGATAGAATCGTCTGGGGAGTAAAAGGCGTGGAAAATAGTCTAACTCCTATAGCGTCGTAAATCGCATTACCTATTGCGGGAGCGACGTGTAGTAGAGAGGATTCAGAAACGCTCTTCGCGCCAGTGGCGCCGGGATCGACAATATCAAGGAAGATTACCTCGGACTCGGGAACTTCTTTCGCAGTCGGCAATTTGTAGTCGCCAAAGTTTGGATTTAGGACCTGCCCGTCTTCCATGACTATTTCTTCGTAAAGAGCGTATCCTAATCCTTGGGCAATGGCCCCTTCGACTTGGCCCTCTGCACCCAGTCGGTTAATCACCTTGCCTATGTCATGGACATCCACTACCTTTAGAACGCGAACCTTTCCCGTCAAAGTATCGACTTCCACCTCCGCGAAAAGGACTCCGAAGGGCGATGGATTACCAGGAGGTTTTGTGCTTGATTTGCCCATTATTGTAATCTGTTTGCGGTAGTGAGCATACCAAGCGACCGAGGCGAAACTTCTCATGATTTCAGTTCCACGAACTCTAACCTGTCCGTCAACAATCTCGAGGTCATCGGCTCGCGCCTCAAGCATCTCTGCGGCAACTCTTAGCAAATCTTCCTTTGCCTCATGAGCAGCCACCTTCACGGCATACCCAGCAACATATGTAACTCTGCCAGCGTGGGTAGCCACATCAAAGGGCGAAGTGTCCGTGTCTGTAGGCGAAACCACGACATCCTGAACGCGTATACCTAGTTCTTCAGCAGCAATCTGGGCAAGAGCATGTGATTGCCCAGCGCCTTGGTCCACGACAGCTGTCACAAGATTTACTGTGCCATCTTGATTCACTTTGACAACTGCTCCTGAATACTCCAAAATTTGCTCAGGCATTTCAGGCGAGCCGTGGCATCCGCTATAGAATATATTACTGAACGAGACGCCTATTCCCCTTTTGAATCGTTCCTTAGAATCCTTGCGTTCAGTAGATCGATTCTTCCAACCAATCTTTTTGGCGCCAAGCTCCGCACAATCCTTCAGACCACAGGTTTCAATTTTGAAACCGGAGACGGGAGAAATGTCACCCACGCGAAACGCATTCTTCAGCCTAAATTCAATCGGGTCCAAGTCGAGTTCCTCTGCGATCTGATCCATCTGGGTCTCGACCGCGAAAGTAAGCTGAGGACCGCCGTAACCCCTCATTCCTCCAGAAGGAGGATTGTTAGTGTACACCGCATAGCCTTCATACAGCGATACTGGCGCTCTATATGCCCCCAAGAAACCAGTACCAGCAACTAGAGTTACTGAAGGGCCATGATCTGCTGTCGCGCCAATATCAAAAATGCCCTTGCAATACCGAAAGGCGAATTTTCCGTCTTTGTTAACTCCTGTTCTGAGGTATACATCGGAGGGGTGTCGCGGAGTCAATCCAAAGAACTCTTCTCTGGTACATTCTATGCGAACTGGTTTTCCTGTGCGAGTTGCTAGAATTGCGCAAATTGGATCGATGTCTTTCATGTCGAGTTTTGCTCCAAATCCGCCGCCGAGCATTGTCTTGACTACCCTTATTCTACTTGGAGAAATTCCCA
>JASHOD010000134.1 GCA_030041295.1 Nitrososphaerales archaeon | reverse complement strand
AGGGAAGGATGGGCTTCCTGGGGTAATGAAATCGTATTCGCCGCTTGAACTGGCATTTTGGTTCGAACAAGCCAGATGGCAATCACGGCTCAACATTTTACCATAATGCTAGAACAGGGATGAATTGCGATTCTTCGACAGAAGAAATGAGTAAAATATGGAAGGCAATATCTTTGCTCAAGAAGAGGAGATTGATCAACGGAGAAGCAGTGCTCTTTGCTCTATGGCTCAAGACTTCTGCCTGACCCTGACATTGAAGAATTAAGAACAAATCTAGAGGCATTCGGCGCTTCATTTCGTCGAATTTCGGTAACTGGAAACAATGCGCCAACCTTTTTGATCACCGAAAATAACTCAGTTGTGCCTCCCTGTGCCTCTTCGAAAGCCAAGGGTTATTCACTCAAATTCACCGCCAAAGTAATTGCTTATGTCGATTTGATGCAAATCTTATCACACTAGAAAGGACAGATCAAAGTCTGATCCTAAAGCGTGATTTCATTTTCTTTTCAAAAAAATTCCCCTGTGTGTAGCAAGTGTCCGAAAGGAGTAACACTATCGGACACCCATTGATCTGTCAGAATCTAGCTCCTCTGGTCTAATCTGTGCTCAATCTGGGCACTTTGCGACTTTCACGCACGGGGGTTTTCTACACCCGGAGGCGCGGCCGCGGACAGAAATTCCAAATTACAACTGGTAATGCGCGTCAGACGGTGTGAATGTCTGACTATCTTACGTATGTATGTAATTTTTCCTTTGAATCAGTTGAAAAGAGGCACTAAGGGCGCTGTTTCGCGCTACAATCTCGATCTTCCAGTAGCAATGCGACGGGAGCTGGAGGCAATAAGAACTATGCATGGCTATGGGACGCTCAGTTCTTACTTGTTCCATCTGGCAGAGGACGATATCAAAAAACATCGCCAGGCAGGAGGAGCATTGATGGATCCGAGCCAAGTCGAAACCGATGACATCGATAAGATTGTGACATCGATAAGATTGTGGAAGAACTGGCCGCGATCACGCAGAATCTCGGCGACAAGTTCCCAATTCTCCATTCGATGCAAAAGAGCAAATCAATGCCGGAGCATTTGCATGTCGCTTCGAGCGATGAAGCAATCAAAGAACTTGAACAGGCGCTCTGGTCAAAATTGATTGAATCTAACGGCGGCGTCTACGACCACGGCAGGTTCATCGCGATTTCAAGAGATGATGTACGGCAATATACGCGAGGTTTATCGCTAACCAAGAGGAAAAGAGTGCTCTTGGCTGAGAGAGAAGCGATGATGGCCCTGCCACTCGAGAACCGGGAACGAGTGAAGCTGGCGAAGAAGCGGTTTATTGACTTGAAAGCATTGGCAAGCGGTGACAATCCTGGAGGTTGCGTACCAATATTCGACGAGCTCGATTTGTTACTTGAGCAGTTTGGGGACAGTCCGTATGAAAATCAGGTCAAGGCACAGCTCACAGAAGCAATCAAGGTTTTGGTGGATTAGATCGCGCATGCCAAGCGGTAAAGAAAAATGTAGAACAGCAAAAAGAGGAAAATCTCGTCATTGATAATAGGCCTTCCCTTCCACCATAATTGGATATTCATGATCTTCCAAGGCGATCAAACTAATCTCCTCCATTTGCCAGATATGACGAGTGGAGGGCATGTTTCATCTCGCCTTCAGTGTAATTCTTATTCTCCTGAGAGAGTTGAAAGACAAGTATGTCATTCTGTCCGATGACGGGTCGCCGATGACAGTTGCAAAGACTCCATACAACGTGCTAAAGTACGAGCTTATGGAAGGGAAACCCATCCACACAAAATCTGTCGACGGCTACTCCATAGATCAAGTGCGTGAAGTGGAAGGTGACAAGACACTGGTCATTACTTCGCCTGAAGGAACCGCGGTTCCTTTGCTCGCAGGAAAGTTCGAGCTTGCTCTGAATTTGCTTCTGGAAAAGCCAATCGCAGAAATCTGGAGGAAGAACTACGATGCGATTCTGAAAAATCTAAACCCCGCGACCGATTCGACTTGAGAGCGAAGATATTCTTATCCAATTGACAAACTATTCGAATCGAACTTCTGTCTTTCCTTAAATTCATTTGAGACAAGAAGTGAGATTAGATTTGGAGCTACCTTATTCCAGAGTCGCCGAAATCGCCGAAAACGCAAACGTCAATGAAGCAAACCATCTTCTGCAAAATGGCTGGGCCCTGATAAAGGCCGTGGAAAGACTTGGAATAGACGAGCAAGGGCACCAGATAACTACAGTAATTTACATTCTCGGACGTCTGAAAGAATCACAGCGAAGGAAGAGCACTCAACAAGAACAACAAAGACAATTAGGAACCGTGAGAGATTGCCCAAATTCCACGACAAGAACAGCCCAAGAACAAAATCAAATTAAATCTGCTCGCTCTCTCATTCCAGAAATACTTGCTCTTTCTATCCAGTGGCGTCAAAAGAATGAAGAAAACAAAAACTTCTACTATGCTTTTGTACACACTCTTGAAGGAAAGCCGGATCCAATCATATCACCTGTTGTCAAAGTGATTTCGGAAAATCACGGAGCAATAGTGCAGGACTCGTGGAGGTTCTCCATTAGTAAGAATGGACAATTCCTACAACGAAGCAAGGTCAATGGCGACAAGGCTGAGCAGTTGAAAAAATAGCTTTGTCCCTCTCATGTAAGGACGAAATTCTCAATTCTTCATATCACAAACGAGAAAAGACACTTTGTTTCCATCACGTATGATATCAAGTTTCGAAAAGGGAAGATTCCAATCTGTCTTACATGGCAGATTGACGACTAATTACTTAATTCCCCTGAAGATCCTGTCATTGAACCCGGAAGTTTTCAATGATGGGTGCTCTGCTCTTAGAGCAGGGTTGGCTTGACAAGAGCCGAAACGCATTCCGTTGAAGCCACGCGGCTAGCCTCTGGTATGGAGAGTGTCGCGTGGGTGGAGGTTGCGTTGGGATTTAATCTGGCCACTTGAAAAACAGGCGGTTGCTTTATTATTTTTCCATATCCAAAAGCCTCTTAACCATCCAAGGTCTCCTGCTTGGTTCACCGCAAATTCAATAACACGAGTCAGGCACTTTGTTCGTATTTACGAATTAGCTTTCAGAAGGTACGCTGCCACTGCTCGGGACATGGTTCTGGAATTGAGCTCGCAAACATTGTGAACAAAATAAATCCGAAGATGGTTGTCCCTATTCACACAGAAGTTCCGCAGCTCTATCCCATACTATTTGGAGACAAAGTGAATTTGTATTATTCATGAAGTAAGGGCCAAAGATTCTCTTCTTGTCAATTACTTTAAATCAGATCCATAACAACGGCCAAGAAGCGAATCACGCTTGACAGTGGTTGACGAAATAGGAGTAGACAAGAAACTCCTATCTGAAGCGATTGGAAAGAATTGGATTAGAACTCTGAGTCTTCCGATTGTTCAAAGAGAATTCGTTTGGGAATCTGAAGATATTCGCGAGCTCGTGGATTCCATTATTCATGATTATCCAATTGGAACTTTTATCCTCTGGGAAACTGAGGAGGAATTCCCTGGTTCGCCTCTTGTCGATGTTGATGGACATCAGGAATCAGCTAGAACCCGTACGTACATTATTGACGGGCAACAGAGGCTTACTGCTCTACTGCTCATCAAGGACCGTTGGAAAATCAAAAGAGAAAAATTCGAGATTACGTCTGAACCGATTCATTACAATCCAAGTAATAAGAGTCTGTATGTCAGCGAAAAAATCGGCATTGACATTTCTCTGCTCGTCAATGCTGCTCTGGGTGACGTTGAGGCACATCAAGAACTCATGCAGAAACATCCCCTTGAATTCAAGAATGCAGTTACCGAGATTGGCACCAGAATTGCAGGCTACGCCCTTCCCATTTACACTCTCAAGACTAAACACAAGCTTTCCCCAGAGGAGCAGGAAGATGCTGCAGAAGAAATTGCCCAAATATTCACACGTGTAAACAGAGCGGGAGAAAGACTTGGCAATCTTCAATTGTTTCTTTCATTTTTTGCCGCCGCTTTTTCTGAGCTAAAAAAAGATCTTGTTGACAGCTACAGATCATTAAATGACAAATACAACAAAGAGTTTCCAACTTGGGAGGTTATGAACAGATTTGTGTTTAGTAATCTCGATATGACCCAAACTAGAATCACTAGAGTTGATTCTTTCACCAATGCCATTCGAGAGATCAAGTCCGATTATGCAGGCAAGACAAACAAACTTCGGAATGTCATAACTGGTTCGCATGACGCCGCCGATGTTATCATGGGAATTGTTAACGGTGAGCTGGGCATATATACTCCTAATAGGATGCCCTCTCAAAACGCTCTTATTCCTTTGTTCAAATGGGCCTATGTGAAGAATATTACAAAGGTTTCTCAAATATCCAACCAAACAAAGAATAAGATGATTGGATGGTTTTTCGTTGCTTCATTTCAAAGCCTCTATGGTAACAAGATTAACACGCGGATACAGAGAGATATTGAAACTATCGAAGGTAAGAAAGATAACAAAGGGTTCCCTCTATCAGAGTTGCTTGAGAATATGAGGAAGGAGGATGTTCCAACCACAATTCGCAAGGGTGATTTGACTGAGTTTTACTACGACATATTCAGAAATGATAGTTACGCAATGCTGCTTAACGTATTGTTGTTCCGGAATGGAGCTACTAACTGGGCCGGTCAACCTGTTACGAGCAAACCCGAAAATGCGATTCACCATATTTTTCCCAGAGAATATCTTAAGAAAAACAACATAAAAGATCCTGTCGAGGTAAATGATTTCGCGAACGCAACCATGATCAGCTCTCGAATAAACAGCGAAATTGGCGAGCAGGCCCCGTCGGATTATTTGCCAACATACGACCCACAGTACTTGAAAAGTCATATGATTCCGCTTAACCCCAAGCTTTGGGTCGCTGACAAATACTACGATTTTCTTGAAGCGAGAGAGAAATTGATTTGGGATGAAACAAAGAGAATGCTTGCCGGCCTTTCCAGCGAATTGGTTTAGTCCTAGGCACTTTATCCAAAGACTTCCCATTCACACAGAATAGAAGATCACAATAATCGCAACAGTGAATTCACCTCGCAGACGTTGGATAAGGCAACATTTCTTTTGATTGCTTTGCCAGCGTCGGCAGGGTTCACATGATGGGCATAACTGTAGTTTTAGCTTTCTTTTTTAATGCATTTTCTAGTTTAAGCGCCTAATTTCAAGTCTTGCAATCTGCGAACTATTGCTGAAAGCGCAGTAGTATCCAGCTTATTCGCCATGGCTAATCTCTTTTTTTCTTGTGACGAGTTTGCTCCTTCAAGAATTTTCTTGCATAACGAAAGTTTGTCAATTCCATCTATATCATAAAAAGAATCTTTCCAAACGCTACTTTCATTGTGTCCACATAAACCATCGTACACGTCTTTCAGTTGAGCGCTGTTTATCTGCGCAACTAGGGCGGTTTGAACCTTGTATAATAGATTGAAAGTGCTGGCATCGTGACCAAGAACCCTGTTCAGAAGCATTTTGTCTGAACCGCCCCAATGAAGAAAGGTATGATCTCCACGTCGCGAAACAAATTTCTCAATCTCATTGATTTCATCGAACCAGAATTGTTGAGACTGATTGGGTCCCATATCAAGAAAGCAAAATAAGACAATCTGACTTTTATCGTCATATTCAGTGTCGAAACAAATCAGCTTGTTAGTTGGTGGAAGATCCAGCGGAGCAATTAAGAAAGCAGAGTTGCCCTCGAGCCTTAATCTCTTGAACTTGACTAGAGCCTGCTGTAGATGACTAATTTGCATTCCTGCTCGTGGCCGAATACTTTCAAAGTGTTCCTCAGCGAGATTATCAAGGCTCGTCACCCCCAATTCACGAAGCATCATGACCAGTGTCCAAGGCAGCCCAAGCTCAAACTTCATGTGCGCCAAGTCCTCCAAATTTTCAAAAAGTAAAGTGCCGAGCCTTGTGTAAGCTGCAGTAAAAGCCCGTGATTCGCCTTTGCTCAGATGCGCCTCCGAGATCAGCATTTGTTCATTATTGCTGTCCGGCTGGCAAAGAATCGATTGAACTAACGAAGGCAGTTTGAAGAATTGCACTATGGTGGAAAAATCCTGATTTAGGGTTAGCCATCCAATATTTGCTCGACTAAAAACATCATCATGCGAGCTGGCGTTGATCACCTCTGCAGAGCCAAGAGGTTCAAACTGTCCTCCGCATCTGTGCACATGTCCGCAAAGAACTACACGAACTCTGCTCTCAGTTTCAATGAAGTCCCTGAGCGCTTTGCTTCCGATTGGGCCCTCTGTGAAGCGCATTGCACGATCTAAGATTCCTCTAGGAGGAGTATGGGAAACAAGTATCAGTTTGTCCTTAGGCCCAAGTTCTGTTCTGAGTTCCGAAAGATACCTTCGAACATCTTCCTCGCCATAAAGCGTTGGGCCAAGGTACATGCTATCCTCGCCGACAATCCCTCCTTCCATGCCGGCTATCAGTAAGTTACCAATTCGCAGTCTTTTTAGTTGTAAATCGAAAGTCTTGAGCCCATAGATCCAAGCTCTTATTCCTTTCCAATCATCATTGCCAATCACTGCACCTAGCCCATATTTCGAGTGTGACGACAGTCTCTCAAACAGATTTTCATCTGTTTCGTATCCAAAAGATACATGATAGTAACGATAATTCTCTGTTGTCTTGACAGGTCTAACCGAAATTCTGTTTGTTGATAGCCTATCAATGCGGAACCCAAGCAGCCAATAAATCGATTGGGAATGTAGATATCGAGTTTTGGTGTCGAAAGGATTAGTATCACTGTATAATCTAAGTATAATTGATTTCATTTCAGAATCATTAACGAGGATGTCCTTTCCGTTACCAAAACTGAATTTCGCTTCATGCGCGAACAGACTGTTGCTGATTTTTGCCAGAGCCTTATTGATGGTCGTAACGTCATGATCTGGCAGGGTATCTACACATTTTTGAAATTCGGAGACGAATTTCGATATTGTTCTTATTCGTTCCTGAATTAGGAATGGAGAAAAATCCGAGGGTAATTTCAGCAGATATCCCCACTCCATAGAATTGTTTGAGCTGGTACCTCCACCTGTAGTTTGAATATAGGTTGGAGTTAATTCTTCTGAGATTTCATCATAAGCATCTTCTTGCGAAATCTTGATCTTATCTAAAGGCGCAAGATTGAATCTGCCGATATCGTCACCAGCATAGAGTATGAGATCAGGTTTCTTCGACTTTTCAATGTAGTCAAGTAGAGGGCCGAACTTCTGGCGTCGATAGTCAGAGAATATGAATATGTTGATAGGAAACTTCGGGTTCTTGTCTAGCACCACAGTTTCCGTTTGCCTAGGAAGGGATCCAAGTGGTCTAAACGGGTGACTTGTTATCAGATTGTAATATTCTGACTTCACAAATTCTTCTATCGCCCAAGTACCAGTGATATCACGAAGGATTGGTTTCAGATAGCTAGCGAATTCGGGCAGAAGTGAATATTCCCACTTACCTTTAGTTTGCTTTAAGATGGCAATTCCTTTGTTTACTAGGGCATTTCTATTCCATCTTATGAAATCATTTGGAAATGAAACTATTTCATAACTAATTCTTGTATCGTTCTTGATATTTTCTAACAAGGCCGAGATAGCGGGATGTTTGAGGATGCTTCTTTTCGTAGTATTTCCATCGATGAGTGATTTTGCGAAAAGATTAGCATACCATGGAAGATTCTTTTCTGGTTGAATATGGTTCAGGATTGTTTTAGAGTCAAGTCTTGTTAACAGGGTCTGAATAACATCACTCTTGCTCCCCTTACATATGATACCACGTTTCTTGCCCAACTCCTTAAGATTACTGATCGTGACAGATTTGAAGAGATATTTTGCAATGCCATCCCGCTCTCTTGGAGCTATTCTTGCCATCTCCACTCTTTGCCGAGCAGGAACTCTCTACATCGCTCGTAAATAAGTACTAAGAATCGCCCCTGCAAGAAAAGTAGAGGCGGTCTGCAAGTCCAAGCGAAGAGTCTTACTATATGTGACACTAAAGAGTTCAAGAGAAGCCCTTCACTACGAGTTCACTTGAGCTGACTTCCAAATTTATAAGAAGGTATTATCTGTTATCTCAGAGCTGGACTTTGCTTATCTCTGAATCGCGAGTACGTGATGAGACTTATCTTGGTAAGTCCAAGCTTTCAGAGAGAATGTTCGGATGGCAATATCCTAGTCAGTATTGGGAGATTTTTTCTCGTTTCCAGAAATCTATTCGTAATGGAGTTGTGGAAGGTTTTGCTTACTGCCTAAACAATTGGACTTTTCTCCTGACACCGACGATTGATAAGGTCGATATGGGGGTAATTTGCAGAGTACAAGCAGGCCAAAAGCTTCCTGACGACCATAGCTACATAGAAGTCAGGGGGAAGCCGAGCGCAATCCTCAACAGAAATGCAACATTTGGTTATCCATCTCTTATCGTAGAAGATTTTCACCGCATCAGCGTTGGTGAGATGATTGTCAAACCAGAAATAACTCTCAAACAATTTGCAGGATTCATATTTGATAATTGGAATGGTATATCTGAAGAAGTATCTGATGCTATCAGTTTGAGCATCGTAAGTTCACCTTCTGATGCGTTGAGGAGGGTGGGAGGACTTACAACCGATTTATTCCTCAATAGAGGCCAGAATCGGGATGTGACGATTGCGAAGAGACTCGTAAATGATCTTCATACTAGAATTGACGAAAAACTCTTTGAAGATTGGAAAGTCAAATTGCCTATCGGGAATTTCTTAGTCAACCCTCTTCGATGGAGACAATTTTCTCTCGATGCTAATTTGGAGTCTGAGCGTTTAATGCCATTATTGACAAGGGCATCTATTGAAACCACTAGCGAAGCGACGCTAAATGTCGCAAATGTTAGTTCTGCCCCACTTACTATTGATGATTTTGCAGCGAGCAAATCCGATATTCCACTTATCCTCCCGGAATCCGTTGAATCAAGACAACATGCTCCTCCAGATCCTGAAATATCCAAATTCATTCTAACTACACATCAGAATCTTGTTGTCGCCCCTCATGACATTCTTGACACATGGCTACCTCGAATTGCCGAAAAAGTGGAAGGTGTTAAGCTTGAATACGCAAATGTCACGAAATTTGCCAGATTTGTTAATCCAGATCTACGTGCCGGTTTGCCTCAAAGCGTGGTCCACACAGCTTATGCGATTTCACGAAGTCAGGGAGACCAATCCATTACCGAGAATATCATAGAGCATAGTTTAAAGCTGAGTGTCGACTCGTGGCGAGATGCTCTTGATAAATGGTCTGAGATCAGACTAGCTTCT
>JASHOD010000133.1 GCA_030041295.1 Nitrososphaerales archaeon | reverse complement strand
TGCAAAAATCGAAAGCAACAGAGTCAGCCCCTCCTACATCGTGGTAAGGAGGATTTTTGAATTCTTGGATCAGGCGGAGCAGCCGCGAACAGGCGTTGCAAAGGACATTGAGAAGAAAAATCTCGTGTGGCTCAAGAGAAACGATCGTGTTCGAGATGCTGCGGAAAAAATGAGGCAGTTTGGTTTTTCTCAGCTTCCTATTCGAGATGACAAGGAAGAAATTTGTGTGGGAAGCATTTCTGAAAGGCAGATAATCCAAGCGTCGCTTCGGGAAGCAGATCCTAAATCGTACTATGACAGACCTGTTTCCGAGGTTATGGCAGAGCAATTTCCAGTCGTTGACGAAACGATTTCCATCACGGCCGTAGCCCTGCTTTTGCAACATTCTCAGGCGGTTATGACTGCAAGAAGGGGGAGAATAGTTGGGATAATCACGCCAAGCGATTTGCTTACTGCGAATACAGGATTCAAAGCTCCGTCAAAATCAACTAGGCAGGAATAAAAAAGGAGAAAGAAAGGAACGTGCGGACGGTCTAGTCCGCACAACGTCCGACTGTGAATGGAAATCTTATCGACGTTTAGTCTTCCATTCCGCCCATGCCAGCGCCCATTCCTCCTGGGCCGCCCGGTGGAGCTGGCGGGCCTTTAGATCTTCCCGATGCGATTACATCATCGATGCGGAGAATCATGCTAGCTGCTTCTGTGGATGATTTGATGATCTGTTCCTTTACTGCGGTTGGCTCGTAGACTTCTTCAGCTTCCATATCGCCAACCTTCCCAGCTAAGCAGTTAACCCCATACCACTTCTTCCCTGAACCGTGCTTGGCGCGTAGCTCGACCTGCGTATCGATCGGATCCATGCCTGTGTTTTCCGCAAGCGTCAGTGGTATCGATTCCATGGCATCTGCATACTTTTGGACTGCAAGCTGTTCCCTTCCTGACAGCGAGTTCGCCCATTCGCGAAGTTCGGATGCAATCTCTTCTTCAGGCGCTCCGCCTCCGACGACGATGGATGGGTGTTCGATGACGTCCTTTACGACCATCAATGCGTCGTGCATGCTCCGCTCGGCCTCATCTGTGACTCTTTGAGTTCCACCGCGTACTAAGATTGTCGTGGACTTTGGATTCTTACTCCCTTCTACAAAGACCCATTTGTCCTCTTCGACTTTGCGCTCCTCGACCGTAGCTGCCTTTCCTAGGTCTTTCTCGGTCAGGTCATCGAGGTTCGTGACGACTCGCCCGCCTGTGGCCTTGGAAAGCTTCGTCATGTCGGACTCTTTGACTCGTCTGACTGCTAAGACATTGTTCTTTGCGAGATAGTGCTGCGCGATGTCGTCGATTCCCTTTTGGCAAATCACTACATTCGCTCCGGCGCCCACTAGTTTGTCGACCATGCTCTTCAGCATTGTATTTTCCTCGTCGAGGAACTGCTTGATCTGTGATGGATCGCTGATGTTGATCTTCGCGTCAAATTCGGTCTTTTCAATCTCAAGAGGCGAATTAAGCAAAGCAATCTTTGCAGTCTCGACCCTCTTGGGCATTCCCGCATGAACAACCTCTTTGTCGAGGACGATTCCTCTGATGAGTTGTGTTTCTCTTAGGCTGCTTCCAGGTTTCTTCTCCACCTTGACGTCGTCAAGGTCGACTCGATATTGTTCACCCACCTTGTCTGCAACCGCTAGTAACGCATCGACGGCGAGCTCTGATAATTGATCTGATTCCTTGCTGATCAATTTAGAGGCCATGCTAGTCTTAGCAATTTTGATCAACCACTTTCTGTCGGTTGGGGGAACTTTGATTGATATCTTGTCGAGGACCTGTAACGCCTTGTTCGCTGCTTTCCGATATCCATCGACAATGATAGTCGGGTGAACGTCGTCTCTCACGAGCTCTTCCGCGTTCTCTAGCAAGGATCCAGCTAGAACTGCTGCTGAGGTCGTGCCATCCCCCACTTCGTTGTCTGTCGTCTTTGCAATTTCTACAATCATCTTCGCCGCTGGGTGCTGGACGTCGATTTCCTTTAGGATCGTCGCACCGTCGTTTGTGATTGTAACATCGCCTAACGTGTCGACTAACATCTTGTCCATTCCCCTCGGACCAAGAGCTGTCTTTACGATCTCTGCGATTAGTTTCGCTGCAAAGATGTTGTTGCGCTGTGCATCTCTTCCCTTATTCTCAGAACTGCCTTCCTTCAAGACGAGGACAGGCGTTCCACCTTGTGTTGTCATTTGACTCATGGTTTATTACCCCCTTAGGATACTAACCTCAAGACACTAACCTATTGCCGAAAATAATATAAAATTATCGGCACATGTTGAGATTAGCCCAAGACTTCGGTAAGTATGTGTGATTGATTTGAGTCTTAATAACGTTGACGTCCTCCTCGATGTATTGGGGAACGAAACCCGACGGCGCATCTTGCAGCTTTTGGCCGATGAGCCCCGCTATTTTATCCAGTTGTCAAAAGATTTGGGGGTAAGCCAGCAGGCAGTCTTGAAGCACCTCGAAATCCTGGAGAAGAACGGCTTCATTACTTCGTACGAAGGACAAAGCTCGTTCCCGGCACCAAAACGCAAGTATTTCCAGTTGAATCTATCTTGCATGCTAGAAATTGGAATCACGCGCGACGCTGTCCAATTCGTATTTCAGGATATTCCGCGGATCGAACATGAGGAACAAGTGGAGGATAAGGAGCTCAAGGGGCTATCAAAGAAAGTAAATTCCGTCATAGAAGAACAGGATCCGATTGAGTTGCTCGAACAAAGTGACGAGCTTCTTAAAGAGATTAATTCTACCTTGAAACAGACGTTTGAAACCGAGATTAGACTGTTGCGACTCAAGCAGAGGATAACAAAAGCTGCTCACAAGGCGATCAGAGACTCTTTCGATGAAGAGCTTCACAGGCACATTCTTTATTCGACAATAGGAGACGCAAAACAACATAATGTAGACGATCTCTCCTCGATGCTTGACACGCGCGAAAAGGAAATCTCAGAGGCACTGAAGGTCATGAAGAAGCGAATGCCGCGCTCGAAAAATCTCGCAGCCCCTTCTACCTAGTTCCGCAAAAGATTTATGAAAACGATAACGACATGTTCTGGTAACTGGAGAGTATGCCTCTAACAAGTTCCGGCGATTGGGAGTGCCCAAAATGCCACGGCCATAATATAGGCCTCTCGAAGGCAAGCAAGAAATCGGCGAAGATGATGTGTAATGATTGTGGCTACAAAGGATCTGCCATGAACTTTTAGGACGATTTCGATCGAAAACCTACGTGACTTTTGATTTCAAGATTTTCAGGCTATTTTATCTCCTGAATAACTTTAGAGCGGCTTCTCCTCTTCTAACGCTGAGAAAAGTTGGCCTTGACGCTGCAGAGCTTTCTATTAAGGACGGAAGGCTTTTATATTTGGGTTACTCACTATTAGTGACTAACTTTCGATAAGCAAGAGATGATAGTATATGTCTTGGAGAAGGAGAACCACAAGAAGAGATTCAGACGATGAGAAGGACGACGACGATATTATGAGCCCATTTGACTTCGACTTTAGATTCGGCTTCGAGGATATCGACGACCTGATTAAGAGCATGTTCAAGGCGGCGAACTCGATCGAACCACAGGGACCCAACAGCAATGCCGTTTACTACGGATATTCCGTTACGGTCGGACCTGACGGCAAGCCCCAGGTAAGAGAGTTTGGCAATGTAAAGCCTACGAATCGAGGAACCTTGCAGGTAGGTTCACGCGATCCATTTGTCGACACGGTTCTGGACGAAAAGACGAATGAGCTGAAGGTCGTGGCTGAAATGCCCGGTGTTCAACGGGAGGATATCCATCTTGAGGCGCTCGAGAATGCCCTCACGATTAGGGCAGAACGAGGAAATAGAAGGTACGATACCACGGTCCCGCTGAGTCATCCCGTCGATACCACGACGGCTACGGCAACGTACAATAACGGTGTGCTTGAGGTCAGAATGAAGCTCAAGGGTTCGCTCAAGCCGAAGGGAGTAAGCATCAAAGTCGACTAGTCAAACTGGATCGACTTTAATTCTGGCGCGAAATTATTTACCCTCTTTTTTTTCAGGGAAGAAGAAAACAATAATGTAAGGAGATTGGATTAATACAAATGTCAGATAAAAATAACGATCTAAAATCGAAGAAAAATGATATTGAACTACGTGTCGCGGAAGCCCAAGCTAGGGACGTCGGTAGAGGAATAGCTCGTATCGACCCTCAAATCGTCCAAGAAATGGGCTGGGTCTCTGGAGACGCCATAGAGATCGAAGGTAAGAGAAAGACCTTCGCTCTTTTGTGGCCCGGACTATCCGCCGATAACGGTCGCGGCATAATTCGAATTGACGGGAGTGTAAGAAATAACGCTAGTGTCGGAATTGATGACAAAGTCGTAGTCAGGAAGGCCGATGCAAAGCAAGCCGAAGCAATTACACTTGCCCCAACGGAACCACTGCGAATTACTGGGGGAGAGGAGTACCTTTCTCAATTTCTTGATGGTAGAGTAGTTTCACGTGGAGACATTGTCACAATCAACGTCATGAAGAGACGGATCGACCTCGTTGTAACTCGCGTTGTTCCAAATGTCAAAGCTGCGATAGTCGGCCAGAACACTCAGATCGAGATTAGCGAGCAGGTCGCAAAACCAACTGAGAGAAATCTGCCATCCATAAGCTACGAAGACATCGGAGGGCTTCGAAATGAAATCGTCAAAGTCAGGGAAATGATAGAGCTTCCGATGAAACACCCGGAACTGTTTGAACGACTCGGAATTCAAGCACCCAAAGGCGTTCTGCTTCATGGTCCGCCAGGCACGGGGAAAACTCTGCTTGCGAAAGCGGTTGCAAACGAGACTAATGCTCATTTCATCAGTTTGTCCGGGCCCGAAATAATGAGCAAGTACTACGGTGAGAGCGAGGAGCGCCTTCGTGAGATCTTTAACGACGCTGAAAAGAATGCTCCCAGTATAATCTTCATCGACGAAATCGATTCCATCGCTCCGAAGAGGGAAGAAGTAACAGGCGAGGTCGAGAAGAGGGTTGTGGCTCAGCTTCTTTCTCTAATGGATGGAATGCAATCGAGGGGCAAGGTGGTCGTAATTGCCGCGACGAACAGGCCGAATGCGCTAGACCCGGCACTGAGAAGGCCCGGAAGATTTGACCGCGAGATCGTGATTGGTGTGCCAGACCAAGAAGGAAGACTAGAAATCCTTCAAGTTCATACGAGGGGGATGCCGCTTGCAGAAAGCGTAGACCTTCAGAAACTCGCCGCCTCGACTCACGGCTTCGTTGGCGCGGATCTTGAATCTCTGGCCAAAGAAGCTGCAATGAGGTCCTTGAGGCGAATCTTGCCAAAGATTGATCTTGAAAAGGAGTCGATACCTGCCGAAGTGCTCAACAAAATAATCGTAACAATGGACGATTTCCAGGGAGCATTGACGGAGGTAGAGCCTTCAGCTATGCGCGAGGTCCTTGTTGAAGTGCCTAATGTTCGCTGGTCCGATGTCGGTGGTCTAAAGGAAGTGAAAAGCCAGCTCGAAGAATCGGTCGAATGGCCTCTAAAATATAGGAACGTTTTCGACTACGCTCATACTAGACCTCCAAAAGGGATTCTGCTTTACGGGCCGCCTGGAACTGGCAAGACCTTGCTAGCAAAGGCTGTAGCCAACGAAAGCGAAGCTAATTTCATCAGCATCAAGGGGCCCGAACTACTGTCAAAATGGGTCGGAGAATCCGAGCGGGGAGTGAGGGACATTTTCCACAAAGCAAGGCAAGCAGCGCCGTGCATCATCTTCATGGATGAGCTTGATTCGCTTGTTCCTACGAGGGGTGCTTCGATGGGAGATTCTCAGGTGACAGAGAGAGTTATCAGCCAAATTCTGACCGAGCTGGACGGGCTAGAGGAACTTCGGGATGTGACAGTCTTAGGCGCGACTAACAGACCGGACATGATAGATCAGGCTCTGCTTAGGCCGGGTAGATTTGACAAGTTGCTTTACGTGCCCCCGCCTGACTTGGAGTCGCGAAAGGAAATCTTTCGAATCCATTTGAAGCAAAAGCCGCTTGCAAAGGACATCAACATCGACGATCTCGCCGCAAAGACCGAAGGATACACCGGTGCAGACATCGAATCCGTCACAGAAACCGCAGTGATGAACGCGATTAGGCAGTTCATCTCCAAGAATAAAGACGATAAGGAATCAGGCAAGAAGCTCGATCAGCTGATCGTGACCAAGGAAGACTTTGAACAAGCGATGAAGAAGGTGAGACCGCTCGCCAGAACAGATCTGATCTATGAGAGCAGAAAGCCTTCGACGACGGGACACGACATCAGCGCCATAAGTTAGAAAGAACCATCAGTCTGAAGGAAATCAGTCAGAGTACGAATTTGCGCCTCTGACTTTCCTCTTTCTTTTTCATCTATCTCCCCGTACCTCTCGAGACCGCTCACTTTGACGCCTGCGCGCCTAATTTTACCCTCTTGCAGGTTCTCGTCATTCTTGAAAAATTGCTGAAAAAGGCAGTTCGCCGTTTTCGATATTATGTCCACGGAATCCGTTGGAATGTCCAACGTGTTTGCGCGATTCTTAATTTTTAGTTGCGATGTTATTACAATGATTCCCATTACTTTCGCTTTTAGTTTTTGAGCCGAAAGACGATCGGCAATGTCTAGGTAGAGCGGTATCATTTCATCTTCAAAAGAGAATGAACTGGCATCGTTTTTGAGTGTGATTATTCTGCCGATCTGTTCGACCTGTCGCGTGATTACCGGGTCGTCGTCGATGCCTTTTGCTATTCTCTTAAAATGGGGACCGAGATTCTTACCGAATTCTCGCGCCAAGACATCGGTGTCAAATTTTGAAAGATCGTGAATGGTCTTGATGCCAAGGTCCTCCATTTTCTTCTCTGTTTTCGTACCTATTCCAATCAATTTGCTAAGTGGTTGATCGTTCAAGAACGAACCGACATTTTCCGGAGGAACGACAAAGAGGCCATTCGGTTTCCCGTGGTCTGCGGCCATCTTGGCAATTAGCTTATTCGGGCCAATCCCAATGGAGCACGTGAGTTTTTCTTCCTGAATTATCTCCGCCTTGAGTTTCTGAGCAATCTCGGTTGCTGCATCAAACTTACCCCGAACTGTTGAAGAAACGTCTAGAAATGCCTCGTCAATTGATACCTGCTCGAATTGCGGAGAGATCGAACTTAGGATCTGCATAATTCTCTCCGAAACTGTGTCGTAATGGGGGTGGTCCACCGGCAGAAATACTGACTCCGGGTGACCAGCAAGAACTTTCTTTGCTAAGACAATCGGTATTCCGGACTTGACACCTAATCTGCGAGCGACGTAGTTTGCTGTACTTACCGCTCCGCTTGTCTCGGTCCGTCCAGAAAATACACATACTACAACTGGTCTCTGTTTAAGCTCGGGTCTTCGAATTTCTTCCAATTGGGCAAAGAAATAATCTAGATCGACGGCCATTACGATCCTTTGCATCGCCGTCTTATTGTCGATCGACATCTGTTTGTTAAACTAGTTTGTTCCTCAAGTCCGACTCGGAAAAGAACGCGTAATAGGGGATCCCTGCCTTTCGGAAGTTATCGGATGCTCCCCGGTCAACGATACCGATTGCATAATCTACAATTGCTCCGAAATCTCTTGTTGCATCAATAGCTTGAAGCGAGCTGCCGCCGGTGGTAATTGTATCGTCGACGATCACTACGGACTTGCCCTTTGCGATATTTCCTTCAATCAAGTTTTGCATTCCATGATCCTTCTGTTTCTTTCTTACCCAGAATGCCCCGAGAGGCTTTTTTTGTCCATAACTGAGCAGCGCTACGGAAGTAGCGATAGGAATAGATCCGGTTTCCAACCCGCCGACGTATTCAGCTTCAGGCGCTAATTCGTAAATCTTGCTCAAAACAAGCTTGCCGATCAGGTTGATTCCTTGTGGGTCCTGAGTAAGTCTTCTGAGATCGACGTATAGGTTGCTGACCAATCCGGAAGCGAGAATGAAGCCAGATTGTTTGACCTCCACACATCGGGAGATAATGAGTTTCAGCAAGTCCTCTCTATCGCGATTGATATCGGAATTTGATTTCTGCATTGACGATCGCAACATCAAATATTCCTATTTGGTACTTTTGAGATTTAATCCTTGCAGATAATTCTCGAATAGTACTTTCAGGTTTTGAGGATCCTTGAATGGCGTTACGATAATTTTCTCGTCCGCAAACGCCTTTTCGAGGTAATTGGCTAAACCTTTTGTTACGTCCTTTGAAAATACCCACACGTTCCCCTTCGAAAGAGTCGAGTAGCAAGCTAAAACATCGAAAATCTGCTTGTATTGCGAGTCCTCCTCCAATCCAGATGAAAGTACAACGCAAGCAACGTCACTCTTGCTGATAAGGTCCAATGAAAACGAAAGGTCACGAGTGTTGGCTGCAAGTTGAACGGAATTCACTAGCGCCTTTAGTCCGAAATTTATTGCCGAATCCAATAGTACGTACTTTACTTCGTCCGAGGTATCATAAGCGAATGAAACAAAGATTGTTTTGAAAGGATGGCAAATATCTGTATCGCATATTTCCTTGCCACAGGACGGGCAGTGGTTGTCGTATTTTTCATAGACAATCGTAGCCAGATCAAGTTGCAAGAGCTGGGATATAGTCAGAGTCCAAGCTAGAATTGCAGCGAGTTTAGAGGTAATCTGGTCGGCAGGCGCTCTCTTCCTGTTTAGCATAGCCAAATCTCCCACGTCTTTCATCATCGCGACTAGGGAATTTGTGGGAGTCAATCTCAAATTTTCTTGTTGATACAGCTTCGAGATGAATTGCTGCCATTGATGCAAAGTGGACGGCGGTGTGAATTCTTGTAGTGAAGCTTGGGTAGAAAATTCAGGAGACCAGGTCGGGCGCGGTGCATTCTGCCCGTATTTCTGCCACGCAATTAACGAAAGGTCTATGCCAAGTTTGAATGCCAAGGAGCATGTCCAAGAGAACACATCGGCTAAATTTGGCGCAATCTGGCCCTTGTCCTGAGACTCCATCGGGTTGACGAGTTCCGCAACTTCCTCTACCAATCTTGAAATCATGTATTCAGTGGTGTGTTTGTCGTGACGCTTTCCGTAGATGCGACCAAATCTGGCGATCCATTCATCGAGAGATAACTCAAGATAGGAACTTTGGCTGGGCATAGCGACCTCGGTTGTGTTGAAGCTGTGATTGCGCTCCAATATAGAGACAATTGTTCTATTGGTAGGAAAAAAAGGTTTGGAACTTCTAGACTCTTTTACCGTCTCGAATATCCAAACTAGCTTTTCTAATCCGTTTAAACACTTGCACAGAGTGTTTCTTTCGTGCTAGAAGCGAAATTGCTTCGCTAACTTCGCGATTATCGCAGGCAGTGGGCAAATTCGTGTACACTTACAAAAAGTGAAGCTATGTATTGAGCATTAGGAACTTCGAAGGTCTTGCGAGACACCCGAATTCCAACACCAAGACAATTGGATCAGATCACTATCACGCTGCCATGAAATAGGGGCATCCTGACTGGAATTTTTGCCCCACCTGCAACTCTTCATTATCCGAACAGATACATACCAATATTTTCGAGTTGCTCTTGACTAACTCTTCCCAAAGACTGGTAATTTCTGCCACTTTATCGACAGATTCCGGTACGGGGACTCTCCATCCCTTCTCTCTAAACGGCGAGACAAAAATTCCTGTTTGGGCAGACGCTTCACAGTTAGGATCCAATGGATTATCTAGGGAAAGGCTTTTCGAAGAGGTTATCATCCAACATATGCTTCCTGCATGAATCTGCGCCCTAATGCTCAACATAACAGTCCCTTGGAGGAGCAGCAGTTAGACGGAGCTTGTGTGCCAAGGACAGAACGTGATCAAAAGGCATACAATTTTCAAAACAGTGTTTCTTACCTTCCCGAGTCGCGACGCAAGACCAAATCTCCACTTTTGAAACCTACTTACCCCGCCATAAAGCCTAGACGAATGTCAGTTGAAGAAGCGCGACTGACTTCCGCTACAGACGGGAACCCTGGGCAGGAATAATATCAACCAGAGATCAAGAAGAAACAGCGAATGCAACCGGAGAGCTGTCGGGTGAGGCCGAAAGAGTGGATATTTTCCTGATGTGACAGAAGCAAACTACGGAGTCTATTTATCCCAGGCACCTCGTCCAATCATAGTTGAACCGGACGTTGCTGAGGTTCTTGAATCGAGATTGGACCTTACCGAGAGACTAGTCCATCCAATGACATCGGGCTTGATCGAAAGTTCTGATGACAGAGCATGGACGGTCGTCAAAGAAATCACAAGAAACGGGCTGAAAAGATACACACCGTCCGCAGGCTCAGGTTTCGACAGCTTTAACTGCGTAGCCGCACTTTTTTCAGGCTCACCTCGATACATGTATGAAAAAGTCTTTGCGATTCACGAGGAAATAAATCGCGACGAGGGCCGAAGAACAGTAAACAATGTTACAGTGATTCCACAGCCCCTCGCCGTTGCGATTGCCCAAAAGGCAGTAACCTGCACCGTAATCGAGGCGGGTCATGGGAGTACCCAGATCACTCCGATAAGTAAAGTCGTGATCAATTCTTCTCTTTTGACTCTGAATAGAGGCGGTTCTGGTGTCGACGCGCTTGCGGGCAAAATTCTTCGGGACGCTGAGTATAGGGACCTTGCAAAGGAGCGCAAGTTCGTGAAGATTTTCAAAGAAACCGTCGGACTAGTCCCTCTTGATTCCACCGGACTGGTTCTGCAAGATCTACCAGTCCCACAACTCTTTTTTCTCAACCTTCATCACTATTTCGTGGATTTATATCGATGTCCAAAAATACAACGAAGGTTCTTTTCACAATTGATGTCCCTGACCAAGCGCTCGCTAAGCTAAGACAAGAATTTCCCTCCTTCGAGTTTAGCAAATCAGCTACAAAAGAGGAAGCTTTGCAAGTTGCCGAAGGAATACAGATCCTTGTCGCCATAAACGCAAGCAAAGAATTCATCGCCCGAGCGAAGAACTTGCGGTGGATACAATGCTTCAGTGCTGGCATCGAGGATTTTTTGGAGATTGATGAAGTAAGAAATAATCCTGACTTGTTCCTTACGAACGCTTCGGGTGTGCATGGCATCCCTATTTCTGAGCATATTTTTGCCATGCTACTTGGATTGACTCGGAGTCTTAATTCAGTGATATTGAATCAATCAAAGAAGAGATGGGTCGGCCTTCGTGACGAGAGGCCTGCTTCAATTACAGAGCTCTATGGAAAGAATATGCTTGTGGTTGGACTGGGAGCTATCGGGCTAGAAACTGCAAAGAAAGCAAAATCCTTTGGCATGAAGGTCTACGCTATGAAGCGAAATCCTTCCCAGTCTCCGAAGGATACACATTACTCCGAATATGTTGACAGACTCTTAAGCAAGGAAGATTTCACAAGCATCCTTTCGCAGATAGATGTTGTCGTAGATGCGCTTCCTCAAACTCCCGAGACCGAAGGATTCTTCGATTCGAATTTCTTTTCAGAGATAAAATCTGGCGCTATTTTTGTCAACATCGGAAGAGGAAGGACTGTCAGCGAGCCTGATATGATTTCGGCCCTGAAAAGTGGGAAGCTTGGGGGAGCTTGTCTGGATGTCTTTGAACAAGAACCTCTACCCACAGATTCACCGCTCTGGGATATGAGTAATGTAGTCGTTTCTCCACATATCGCGGGCTGGACTCCGAAATATTTTGAGCGCGCATTTGGGATTCTTGAAGAGAATCTCAACCGCTATTCGAAAGGCGATAAACTGCTGAATCTCGTTCAGAAGAATCTTGGCTACTAGCATCTTTTGAACTTGAGTATTGAGAAAATCTGGCCTTATTTTGTAGAGACCATAGTTCTGATTAGAATACACAATCATCGGATAGAGAGTGTCGGCAAAATAAATGGTTTGGCTGTGACGCTACTAAGCGTCGACAGCTAGCCCTTTCTCTTCTAGTGCTTTTCGGATCTTCCAGGGATTCAGAGGCATGTCGATGTGCGTGACTCCACTCTGAGCAAGAGCATCCACAACGGCGTTCACGAATGCAGCTGGCGCTCCAACTGTAGCTGATTCTCCGACGCCTTTAGTTCCCAGAGGGTGATGTGGTGAAGGTGTTATTGTCTTGTCCGTCTCCCACTTTGGAGTTTCGACCGCGCTTGGGATTAGATAGTCCATGAAATTTCCTCCAAATACGTTCCCTTCTTCGTCGTATTTTATTTCCTCCATGAATGCGGTCCCGAATCCCATTGTTAATCCACCTTGGATCTGACCATCAACAATCAACGGGTTGATGATATTGCCGCAGTCGTCAACTGCGATGAATCTCCTGACCTTGGCTTGACCGGTAGCGCGGTCAATATCTACAACGCAGATGTAGCTCCCAAACGGGAATGTCATGTTTGGAGGGTCATAGTAATCGACCGCTTCTAGTCCTGCTTCGACTCCGGGCGGATGGTTTGTGTATGCGGCGAATGCAATTTCTTGAATCGTCTTTCCCTTATCTGGGGAACCCTTCACATAGAATCGACCCCTCTCCCATTCTAGGTCTTCTTCTCTTGCTTCGAGGAGATATGCTGCAATCTTTCGGGATTTGTCCCTGATCTTTCTCGAGGCCATTGCCGCGGCGGCACCGGCAGTGGGAGTGCTTCTACTCGCGTAGGTGCCTAGCCCGTACGGAGCCGTATCAGTATCTCCTTCTTCCACAGTGATGTCGTCTGTTGGGATTCCTAACTCTCCTGCGATAATCTGTGCATAGGTTGTCGCGTGTCCCTGACCTTGAGATTTGGTTCCAAATCGTGCAATCGCCTTCCCTGTCGGATGAATTCTGATCTCAGCAGAGTCGAACATCTTTAGGCCCAGGATATCAAAATCATGCGAGGGTCCGGCACCAACGATTTCGGTGAAGGAACTAATTCCAATCCCCATCAGTTCGCCATTCTTTCTCTTCTCTTCTTGTTCTTTTCGAAGCTCTGCGTAACCAATCTTGTCCATCGCTTTCTCTAGGGCATCCTTGTAGTTTCCGCTGTCGTAAGTCCAGCCTAACGCTGATTTGTACGGGAACTTTTCCTTCGGGATAAAGTTCTTCATTCGAATTTCGGCAGGATCCATCCCAACTTTGTGAGCAAGAACATCGACCATTCTTTCGATTACGTAAACTGCTTCTGTTACCCTGAATGAACATCTGTAGGTGATCCCTCCTTGTGGCTTGTTCGTGTAAGCCGCGTCTACTTCTGCAAACGCTCCCTTGAGATCATAGGAACCTGTGCAGATACTGAAGAGCCCAACGGGGAACTTTGTGGGATTTGCGTCGCCATGAAAAGCTCCGTGGTCGCTGATGGTTTTTACCCTGATCGCGAGAATCGTTCCGTCTTTCTTCGCCGCGAGTTCAGCCCTCATGTGAAAGTCTCGGCCAAAAGCGGTAGAAGGCTGATCATCAGAGCGGTCATTACTCCATTTGACAGGATGTCCGCTCACAATTGAACCAACAGCTGCGACGATGTATCCTGGATAGACATACACTTTCCCTCCAAATCCTCCGCCAATGTCCGGAGAAATGATTCGGATTTTGTTCTCAGGAATCTTGGTCACGAGAGCTGCGACGGTCCTTACCGCATGAGGCGCTTGCGTCGTCATGTATAGTGTCAAGTGTCCCTCAACGGAGTTAAAATCAGCGACGCACCCGCACGTTTCCATGTAGGAAACGTGGATTCGCGGATAGTACATGTCTTGCTTGACCGTGACATCAGCTTGCTCGAAGAGCTTGTCTGTCGCTGCTCGATCCCCTACCTCCCAGTGGAAGATGTGATTTGAACCCTTGTCAGTTCTAATTATCGGAGCGTCTTTCTCCAACGCCTTGAACGGGTCGGTCACGGCAGGGAGTGGCTCGTACTCCACTTCAACCAGATTGACTGCATCAGCTGCGACATATCTATCCTCTGCAACCACTCCGACTACCTCCTGCATTTGAAATACGACTTTTTCTGTCGGAAGCACCATCATTTTGTCGCCTCCAAGTGTTGGGATCCAATCGAGGCCTAGTCCTTTGAGGTCATTTCCCGTTATCACTGCGATAACACCAGGGAGCGCCTTTGCCTTTTCCACATTGATACTTTTGATCTTCGCATGGGCGTAGGGACTGCGTACGAAATCTAAGAAGAGCATTCCAGGCAACTTGATATCATCAACGTAGTTTCCTCTCCCGCGGATTAACATCGGATCCTCCTTTCTTTTGATGCTGTGTCCCATTCCGTGCACGACTACAGCTTCTGTTGCCGCCATTTTTTATTCAACTCCTCTTTTCTCTTCTTACCTCGCAGGAACCTCGATTTTCTGTTGTTGCGTCTGTCGCATTTTCTCTGCGGCGTATTGGATTGCTTCGACGATTTTCACGTAACCAGTACAACGGCAAAGATTGCCCGATATTCCACGCCTAATTTCCTCCTCCGTTGGATTTGGATTTTTTTGCAAGAGTGCGACTCCTGCCATCATCATTCCAGGCGTGCAATAGCCGCATTGCAATCCGTGCTTCTCCCAGAAACCTTCTTGAATAGGATGTAGCTTACTGCCCTGCGCAAGGCCCTCAACGGTCGTGACCTGCTTTCCGTTCGTCTGAACCGCAAAAACCGTACAGGACTTCACCGTCTTGCCGTTCAACATGACGGTACACGCCCCGCAATTTGATGTATCGCATCCGATGTGGGTGCCCGTGAGATTGAGATTTTCTCTTAGAAAGTGAACCAAAAGCAACCTGGGCTCGACGTCCGCTTCCTTTTTCTCACCATTGACAGTGACGGAAACGTGCATCTTGTTTACCAATTTGCTAAGCACCTCCAACTGCTCGCATATAGGCACGCTTGAGAGCCCGCGAAGTGAGCACCCGTACCATTTTGGTTTTGTATTCAGCTGGGCCGCGAAGATCCGTAACCGGCATAGCCGCTTCTGATGCCAGTTTTGCAGCCATAGCTATCGTGTCATCAGTCGATTTCTTGTTGATTAGAAATTCTTCCGCCTTTTCAGCCTCGATTGATTTTTGACCCACTGCAGTGAGACCTATTCCCGCCTTCGAGCAGGTGCCATCTTTGTTGAGCATTACATTCACCGCGACACCAGCTATCGCAAAATCTCCCGCTCTCTTCTCCAGTTTCATATAGGCGCTGCCTGTTCCGAAGGAATACTGAGGAGCTCGGATCTCCGTCATAATTTCGTCGTGATTTAGAGCGGTCGTAAACGCATCCAAGAAAAAGTCCTTTGCCTTAACAACGCGTATACCTTCAGGTCCAGCTAAAACAAATTCCGCGTCCAGTGCGATCATTACTGCTGGTAAATCATTTGCAGGATCGGCATGACTTATATTACCTCCTGCAGTTCCTAGGTTTCTGACTGTGGGATCGGCTATTTCGCGAGCCGCGTCAGAAATGATCGGATATTTCTTTTCAAGTAGTTCCGACGATTCTAAGTCAGACATTCGTGTTAGAGCACCAATTTTCAGATGTCCATCTGACTCGATGATATAGCTCAAACCGTCAATGTTGTTTATGTCAATCAAATGTGATGGCGAGCCCAATCTGAGCTTCATGACCGGAATCAAACTCTGTCCTCCGGCCAAGATTTTTGAATCTGGACCGGATTTTTGTAAGAGTGCGACGGCCTCAGTAAGCGATTTTGGAGAAGAATATTCGAAAGGGGCGGGTATCATACCAATATCCAAAACCCAGCATAAAGCTCTTACTAATATGCATTCCAACAAATCCGTGAATGGGATTATTCTTCCAAATTTTCAGCTTCTAAGGCTTGGGAGTTTTATCTGAATATTTTTTAGTGTGAAGGTCAAGTAATCAATTGAGAATGGTTTCTAACGCGATCTGACCAAAAGGAAACGGGCAAGATATTTTGAACCAAATTGATAGTGATAAAGCCTCCAATATAGGAATAGACTCAATCGAAGATCTGCAAAATCTATTCCGATCAGGGAAATACGTAGCAGACAAAGACCTCGCAATGGCTGTGTTCCTTTCTCTCAAATTGCAAAAACCCTTGCTAATCGAGGGAGACCCCGGCTGTGGAAAGACAGAGATTGCAAAAGTTCTGTCGGAAGGCCTCAAAACGAGACTAATTCGACTACAGTGCTATGAGGGCCTCGATGTAAACTCTACAATTTACGAGTGGGATTATCTTCGACAACTGCTTTCAATTAGAATGGAAGAAAAGAGCAAATCTGCTGATCAGCTCGAAAGAACTATTTTCAGCGAGCGTTATTTGTTAAGGCGCCCCCTACTTGAGGCGATACTCGACGAAGGAGACAAACCCCCGATACTCTTGATCGATGAAATAGATAGGGCAGACGAAGAGTTCGAAGGTTTCTTACTAGAGCTGTTGGCCGAGTTCCAAGTGACGATACCCGAGATCGGAACATTTAGAGCAAAAAAGCGTCCAATCATTATGATCACTTCCAATCGAACTAGAGAATTGGGAGATGGATTAAGGCGCAGATGTCTATATCTGTACATGTCTTATCCTGACCTGAATAAAGAGCTCGAGATAGTCAAATTGAAGGTACCGGGTATCGAAAACAAACTTGCGAGGCAAATAGTCGAGACCGTCGAGAAAATCCGCGCAATTGATGACATTGCGCGCAAGCCCGGAACATCCGAGACCTTGGATTGGGCGACTGCACTAGTCACATTAGGAGAAAAAGAGCTCAGACCAGACCTAGCAAAGGAGACTCTTAGCTGTGTCTTGAAAAGTTCCGACGAGCTCCTTTTGGTTGAAAACGAGCGTCTCGCCTCAATTCTTCCTTCAAGTAAAGAGCCTAATAGCGTAAGATGAGCTTATCATCTTCTTCTCCCGTACCTCCGGGTTCTGAACCCGAGACTCCATTTATTACAAAGCTTCTCAATTTCTGCGGAGAGCTCCGCCGCTACGATTTTACAATCACACCTGCAGAAGTTATTGAGGCAGCACGCATTGCAGTTATCTTTGATTTTTCGAATATCGAAGATTTGTGTGATGGATTGAAGGTTGTACTAGCTAAGAAACCAGAGGATTATCTGAAATTCGACGAGCTATTCCAAAGGTTCTGGATCGACAATCAAGGTCGAGTTTCACTGAATCAAATGAATCCCTTGGGAAGGCTTGTAAGAGCATCACAAGAAGCAAAAAAATTTCGACCAAAGAAGTCCACTGATCAAAAGTACAAGTTCAACGAACAATCCGGACCTCAAGGCCGGATAGTTACTCCGAAGGCACCTATTCTAGAAAAGAATCCGCAATCTGATAAGTTAGAGCGGTCGCTCTACGCAGTTTACAGCCCCATTGAAACTATTGGGTCGAAGACTTTGAGCTCAACTATGGTTATTCGGGAGCGAGCGAATATCAAAAGGAACCTTCGCTTCTTCTCAAGAAGAGTCGCAACTCGAAGCGGTCGCAGATTTGAAACATCCAGCGTTGGAAGGATAGATTTTAGGAAAACTATGAGAGATAGCCTCAAAACTGGTTTCCCAAACGATGTTTTCCGTTCGGAGAAGAGGATCTCCAGATCTCGCCTACTTTTCTTGGTTGACATTAGCGGATCCATGGATGCCTATGCCAATGAGGTGGTCAAACTGGTTTACTTTGCAAGCAATACAATTTCCGGGACGAATGTTTTAGGATTCAGTACCGACATCGTTCCCTTGAGCTCATATCTAAAAGGAAGAACTCTTAGAGAGGCGACCGATCTTATCGCGGATCATGTTAGGATCTGGAGCAGCGGCACGAAAATGGGTTCTGCCTTGGCTGAATTAATTACCAAGTACCCACAGTCGCTGCGTCAATCGACGGTTCTAGTTATGGTAAGCGACGGCTGGGAGATTGGAGACCTGGAGCTGTTGAAAGCGAAACTGCAGGAAATCAAAAAACGAGTAAATAGAATAGTGTGGATCAACCCTCATGCCGATAGTTCTGATTACAGACCTGAAGCCTCCGGAATGAAAGTTGCTATGCCGTACGTCGATTATTTTGCAGGATTGAACGTGTTCTCAAATAGAGGTAAATTTCTTCGTGTATTTGGAAGGTCGTCCCAGGGGCAAGAGTTTCATGTAAAATCTAACGTGATCAGATAGTCTTCCATTGTGGCTGAATCTAACAACTGATTTATACTCCCTGTCTGCTCAGAACTGGTTTGCTGCTCGCACTTGTCACACGAAATCCTGCTTAGAGAATTCAATCTTGGATCAGAAGACAAAGCTTTCGTGCTGGTGGGTGTGCTACGCACGGAAGGGCCGACGGCGATTAAAGCGGGAAACAAGGCAATAATCCTCTCCGACAGTACTGTTGAGGGTTGGATTGGGGGTCATTGCACCGAGGACGAAATAGTAAGAAAGGCTCTCGAGTGTCTCAAAGATGGCGTAACTCGATACTTGAACTTGACAACTTGCCAAGGAGGCAGAATGGACGTGTATTTGGAACCCTATCTTCCAAAGCGGCGTCTTGTAATCTTCGGCCACGTCCCGATAGTTGAAGCACTGCTACGGATTGCAAAGACACTAAATTTCAACGTGATAATCGTTGACAAGTATGCTTCGAAGGACAAGTTTCCTGAAGCCGATATTGTTGATACTGCAATTCCCAAAGATTCCTCCTCTGCATCATTTTTCGGTAAATCCGTAGATAATACGTTCGCTGTCGTAGCGACGATGGGAGACTTTGATGCGCAGCATGCCCATACTCTTTGCGAGATAGGTCTCCCATACATTGGCATCGTCGCCGGAAAAAAGAGGGCTAGTGAAATTGTTTCCTTTTTGAAATCGAAGAATATCGGAGAGCAACAGATCTCGAAGGTAAGGTCGCCTGCCGGTATTTATATCAGAGCAGTAACCGCTGAAGAAATTGCCCTAAGTATAATGGCTGAAATTGTCGAGAGTGCTAGATTGAGAACAACAACTGAACTGCAGACCATGTACCCTTCGCAATCAATGAAACTGAAAGAAGATATGAGCTATTCTAATACTGATTCAAAAGCGGAGATTGCCGCTGAGCCAAAGAGTGACCAGACAATTTACATCGATCCAGTTTGCGGGATGACGGTCGATAGTAGCACACTATTTCATTCGAAAAGCCCCGAAGGCACGACAGTGTATTTCTGCTGCGAAGAATGCAATCTTGCTTTTGAAATGAATCCACAAAAATATGTCCTCGCTTCGTAGCTTTCAACTTTCGTTCCTATTCAGCAGCAATCTTGGGTTCTCTTTTGTTTGGAGAACTGTGTTATTCCCTCTTTCAGGTCCTTGGTTAGGGACATTGCAATTTATTCTCATAACCGATATTCAATGCTTCAAGGCCAAAAATGATCTTCAGCCTATGTCTTTCCTTATCAGTTGAAAGGTGCGTATCCACATTTCCCAGCTCATCATTTTCGTCTGAGTATTGCGTCTACTTGGATGATAAGACACGAACAGCTTGGGATAACCAGCTGGAAGACTGTAAACGGCTCCGTGTTTGAATATCGGCCTGGGCTTTAATTCCATACCAAACTCATCTTTCATCAAGAGTGTATAGCCTTCCAAGGCTATTTGCCCCAAAACTAGTACTATCTTCACTTGAGAAAGTATTCTTAATTCACGAGCTAGGTAAGCAAGACAGTTCCTGATTTCGTCTCTGGTCGGTTTATTCTTGGGAGGGGCGCATCTTACGATCGCCGTGAGGTAGGCGTCTTTTAGGATCAGCCCGTCGTCAATGCTTGTAGACGTGGATTGATTAGCAAACCCTGTTTCATAAAGCGCTTTAGTCAGCCAATCTCCTGAGCTATCTCCACAGAAGAGCCTTCCAGTCCTTGTGCCGCCATTGGCCGCGGGAGCGAGCCCTATGATGAGCAGTTTGGCTCTTGGATCACCGAAGCCAGGCAAAGGTTTCTTCCAGTACTCCCAACCAGCGTATGCCTTGCGTTTTTTCGCCGCCACAAATTCGCAATACTGTCTCAGCCTGTCACATTTTTGACAGGCAACAACGTCTTGAGTCAGGGTCTCAAGATGAATTTGTGCTATCGCTGGCACAAACTCCAGAAACAAGAAGGGGAGCTATTAAGTCAAGTCCTAGCTTAGTAAATTTGTACTTTCTATACCAATGAACACGGCCGGATCCGATTGTCTTAACTCCATTAACTGAGAGGATCAAACTCTTGACGGCTCGGTTGATGGTAGAATAATTGATGCCAGACAGGACATTCTCAGCATCTTTCGAGGTAAAGGATTCGTTCTTGAATGTCTTGTACAAATCAAGAATTCTCTGGATTCTTTTCGATTCTAAAGCCTTAGCAAGAAGTCTACCACGCATGTCTTCGTAATGAACAAAAAATCCCTCATGAAGCAATTGAAGCGCTGTATCCGGATCGACATTCAAAATGATTAAGAAATAATTTTTCCCTATCGGATGGTACAGATACGCTTTGCCAAAGAATCTCATGAAAATTGACTTAAGCAGATGCGCTCGCTCCGCATTTCCTTCTGTAATGTATAAACTGCAACGATGGATCCCGCCTCTACCGCGGCTCTGGATACCGAACCGTCCCCTTCAGCGTACCCGGAAAGGAATTTTAGTCCTAACATCTTTTCATAGGCTGTCATGTCGCCTGGACGCGCCAAGTAGCTCATTATTACATTTAATAGATTCATGATCAGTCGGCGTGTACAAACTCCTCCTGCTCTCACCATGAATATTTTCTGTCTATTACTTTCTCGAGAGAATTCGTAGTCATGAAATTTCGCAGACACGATTTCTTTCAATAGGGATTTGTATTCGTTTACCAATGCCACATTACAATTACCAAATGTGGGCCCACCATAAGGAACCTCGCTTCCTTCTGCCGCGTAGAGTCCAAGCAAACGGCCTATACTTCAATGCACACAAATCTTCTCACCGTTACGCATTCCGAATTTTCAAATCGGAGTACTATTTTGTCGTCATCTACCCAGCGAAGATCGCGACGACATATTAGGGGCAATAAATCCAGCTTTTCACGCAAGTTAATTTGACCAGAACCGGCGAAATCGAACAAAAGCTGGGGAATAATAATGCTCGACTTGTCAAGCGCGTGCCTTACTGCCCATTTTGAAGCTACTAGCCCGTATTGAAGAATGACTCCAACCGATAGTTATGATGTTTATCAACTACAATTGAAATTCCGACATGCCAAGTATAATCTCTTCAAGCGTGTTTCAGCCTTTTCAAGGCAGTTCGAGAGCATTTTTATTCAGGGAAATACCTTGAAGCATTGTAGAGATCCTGCAGAACAGTGTTGTTACTGTTAATGTCGAACCATAACCTAGGAGTGAAAAATTAGTCGATTGGCCACTCACCAATGGACAAAAGAGCAACTGCGTAGACAGGTAAAGAATGCGATCTTTCGCGTTTTCGATGCCGCGAAGAACAGAGACTTTGGAGTGCTTGCATCGATGCACTTCCAGGATGAGGATCTCTTTTCAAAGTTCGACGACAGCTCCCCTTACAAAAGGCAATCAGTCAAAGAGGCACTCGCCCACGAGGATCTAACATATTCGAACATAACGGACTTTAACTACAAAATTGATGAGCTCAAAATCGATCTTCTAAGCGACACTGTTGCTCTGGCGACTTTTCATCTCGAAACGGGCGGCCTGTTTGTAAACGACTATCGCTTCGAAGGGAGCCCCGCAAGATCAAAACTGCGTGTTACGATGATATTCCTCTGGAAGGAGGAACCACGAGAATATAGCGAATTTGAGTCGCTTAATCAAGACTCCATACCCCCGCAATGGGTCATCGTCCATGAGCATTTCTCAAGATTTCCTGACGAACCCTCTGGATCGCAGGACCTCGGGAAGAAAAAGAGCAGTTCCAAAGAGTCTCAATAAACCACATATTCCTGTTCGCAATCAATGTCATCGTTTCACCCACTGCTTTGCATTCGAGGTACAAAAAAATAATTGTCTATTCAAGAGTATCAAAAAGGGATCGTGAATGAGAAGGTAGAATCGTATCTTTCAGATCTCATACACTCTTCCGATCCCGTGCTTTTGGAACTAGAAAAGGACGCGTCAAAGAGACATGTGCCGATTATTGGTCCGCAGGTCGCCAGGACGATATCGATCTTGTTAAAACCGGCAAGACCGGAAAGGGCGCTGGAAATCGGAACTGCTACGGGGTACTCAGGAATCTGCATAGCTAGGGCATTGCAGGGAAAAGGAAAGAAACTGACGACAATCGAAACGGATCCGAACAGAGTCAAAGAGGCACGTAGAAACTTTCAGAAAGCAAGCGTTTCTGATTACGTGGAGATATTGGAGGGCGATGCGAGAGAAATTGTCCCTTACTTCGTAAACAAAAACAAGGGAAAATTCGACGTTGTATTCCTAGACGTCGGCGATAAGACTCTTTACGTCGAGCTGTTCAAATACTGCATTTCCGCTTTGCGAGTTGGAGGATTCTTGATTGCCGACAACACACTTTGGAATGGAGCTGTGGCAGTTGAGAAAGATACGAGTCCTGAGACTAGTGCAATAAGAAAATTCAACCAACTTGTCTTCTCGGATAAGAGACTAGACGCGGCGATAATCCCCTTACGCGATGGTCTTACAGTCGCATTAAAGATAGAGGAATGATTTAGCCTTGTATAACAGTCATTAGGTATGGCTTTCTAAGGGAGAATTTTTGTCATTTACTCTACTCTGAATAAAGGGGTCGTGGTGTAGCTTGGTCAACATGCGAGCCTCGGGTTTCACTTTTTTACGAATAAGAACGCTCGTGATCGCCGGTCCAAATCCGGCCGACCCCATCTTTGCAACGCCTTGCCTTGCTCGTGGCTGGTTGGATTGATTGTGTTACGAAAAAGAACGAACGGTTCTTTTTTCGCATTTAGTAAGTAATTGAAATATGTTATACAGATACAATGCTCTAGTTTTTGAATAACAAGTGAAACAGTATTATTTCAATTTCCTCAATTACTCAGACTCTCGGCCTCTTGCGAGAGAGATTAGAGACTAATCTAATGACTTGAATAATTAGGTAAATCTGTTACATCCTTTGCTAGAAGCCCTGAAAGGTAAGAACGCGTAAATCACCTGAAACACTAGCAAAGGGTAACTGAAAAATGCGACTAGGCTATCTCTTGTTCGGAATCATAATTTTCGTCATCGGATTGGGTCTAGCTGGTTCTCCACCTCTTTGCCTTGCGGTGAAGGAAGCAACGCTGAATTGTTCTTACTTACAACCTACCGTACTAGCTGGTTTTGGCGAGATGGTATTTGGAGGTTGTCTTATTGTGTTCGGCGTTCTGCCTAATCATAAATCACTCGAAAATCAGCACGAGGTCTCAGCACCTTGAAGATTAAACAAAACCCTAATTTCATTCTGAAACGAAATATTGTTTTGATTTATTGTATAATTTGATTGAGCCGTTTTGTTTCAATCTCTTTTTCATTTCCCAAAGAGTTTGTGTGTTTATTCCTAATTCACGATATGACTTAGTCAATATCATTTCCTTGATTTTGACTGTATCGTTTCTATAAACTCGAATTGGAATAAGATTGAATTTCAAGTCGTGATTCTTATTCGTAATGTATCTTGCTAATGCTCTAACGTTATTGAGAATTTCCTCAATCGAAAGATTCAGTTTTAGATTCTCAATGAGAATATCTTTTGTCTCTTTTTCTAATCTCACTTCAAATCTGTTATCAATTGAATAACCTTTGATTTTCTGTTTTCGTAATGATTCTAGCGTTAGCAATACTGCATAATCACTGTTAGTCCTCCATAATTCCATCAAATCAAATACTTCTGTTTAAACTGACTTTGAAACTTCGGAACCTTGATTCTTAGGGCCGATCAGCAGGGACGGAATTATGGTTATTCCAACTATGATTGACAATATGATTGCGGTGAAGTGAACTCCATTTAGAAATTCTACTCTCAAAGTTGATCCAACAGGCAACAAATGCGCATTCTCAAGAAGTTTCGAGAATGAATCGTACGGGATTCCGGTTGCAATGAGCAGAACGATGAGGCCGTAACTTGCGGTGAAGCCAATGTTGAAAATGGTCGACATGAACGCTGAGGCGATTCCCCTGCGAACAGGCGGAACTGACGACATTATTACTCTGTTTATTGGTGTTGTGTAAAGACCACTTCCTATCCCTACAAGGAGTAGGGCCCAAAGAACTTGAGAATAGGGACTCGTATTGGATAAGCTCGAAATTGTTAGCAGGGCAAGCGCTATCAGAGAAAGGCCCACTGTCACTAGGACTCTGGAATCATGGCGGTCAGACAATCTACCGCTTATGATTGACATGAAAAGGTACGATATTTCCAGAGGTAAAACTGCGAGGCCGGCTTGCAGCGCAGTGAAACCAAGAGCAAGCTGCAGGTAGAGCGGTATCAACAATAAAATTCCAGCCCAAGCAAGGCCGAGCAACAGCTGGGCTACGTTACCCGCTGCAAATGCCCTAATTTTGAACAACTTAGGATCTAGAAGCGGGCTTGCACTTTTTGATTCATGCCAGAAGAAAATGTAAACTAGAATCAGACCAGCAAAGAGGATGACGAAACCCTTTGCAAGTGAAGTCGTCACGCCGTAACTCAGAAGAGTTAGGGAGAGCAAGACCAGGCAAAGACCTCCCGTGAAAACTCCGAACCCGACCCAGTCCATCTGCTTTATGGGATCCCTCGCGGAGATTTCCTTTAGTTTTTGATGAGCCCAGATCGTACCAAAGATTCCGATTGGTATGTTTATGAAAAAGAGTCCGCGCCAGTCGAAAACGGACAATATCAATCCAGACAATGTAAGACCCGCCATCGCCCCGACTCGAAACGAAGTCGCATTAATTCCAAGCATTGCCCCTAATTCGTTTCTGGGACTTGCATCGGTGATTATCGCCGCACTGTTCGCAGAAAGGAGAGCGGCACCGGAGCCTTGCAGCACTCTGAAGGCTATTAGCATGTATGAATCAAGAGATAACGCGCACAGGGCTGATCCGACCGTGAATACCACAAACCCCGCGTTGTAGAGCTTGACTCGTCCGAAGATGTCGGACGTCCTGCCGAACAAGAGCAGAAATATTGTCGCGGACAGCAGGTAGGCCTGCGTAATCCACACAACTTCCACCGCTCCTGCGTGAAGTTGAGAAGAGATGGTCGGCAACCCGATTATTGCAATTCTCGTATCTATTCCGCTCATCGTGGTGCCTACGGTCGTAACCGTGAGAGCGGTCCATTTGTACTCCAACTTGAAAATCGCGAGCGTCAAGACAATCTAAATTAAGATAATAAGAGTAGATCGGAGTACTCTTGTCGTCTGCAACTTGAAACGCGCTGATTAGGAATTTTCAAAAAATTCAGGAAACAAATTGACTATCACATTCCCAAAGCTATACACCAGTCTGGCGAAGTATTATGATCGATTGGAGGGACAGTATCGGGATTACGAGAAAGAAGGACAGTGGCTCAGGTCTTTACTCCGAGAAACGAGATCGACCCGTATCATAGACATATCCTGTGGAACTGGCAGGCATCTTGAGGGAATAACTGCGCGAAGAGAGACTTCAATTCAATACGACCGCGTCATTGCAATGGACGCGAGCAAAGAGATGACGCTGATTGCCCGCGATCGGGTGTCTGAAAATTGCAAAGTTGAAACAATTCGAGGAGATTTTCTCAATATCCCCTTTCCGGACAAATCATTTGATTTTGCAATTTGCATGTACTGGAGTCTTGCCGGACTCGACCACGAACATACGAAAATTCTTTTTCACGAAGTATCAAGGATTCTTCAAGATTCCGGGATTCTTGTCTTCGACGTGGAAAACGCGGAAGGGATAAAGGAAAATCTGTTGGAAGAACCTTTCATAGATTCTTTCTTTTCAGATCCTGATACAAGCTCTTCGATTATTAGGGCAAACCTGAGCAGAAAGGTCAAGCCCGATCTAGTCGACTGGCACGCATACTATCTAATCGAAAGAGACGGAGTTTCAGAACTGATCAACGACGAGATGAAATTGCGCTTTTACTCTCGCTCAACACTAGAGTCGTTCTTAACCGATTCGGGTTTCAGTGTGAAAACAGTCAGCTCCTCTGCGGGCGGAAATTATGTGGACAAGTCACCAAGCTTGTATTTTATTGCGGAGAAGGAAACGAGGTAAATTAGGCTAGTACTCATATTGTTCTAGTTCCTCGCATTCTCACGTAACGTTTAAGATAGGGCAGACTATTTCAAATTAATTAATTGCCTGAGAACGATTCGCCCAAGACAGTATTCACCCGTAATTCCACGGGATTGGTCAAATCCATCACCGCATTAGACGTTCTTTCTTTCACTCTGCTTGCTGCAGGTCCAATGGTTCTCATACCGCTTGGAATAGAGGAACTTCCCACACTTTACGAGGGTGTTAATCTTTATCTGGCCTTCGGAATCGCGATTGTGTTACTCCTCGCTCTTTCATATAATACAGTGGCACTTTCATCGACATTTCCGCGAGCAGGCGGAGACTACGTCTTTGGCTCTAGGGTCGTACACCCGATCTGGGGAATGGTTCCTTCTTTCATGGTTTTGTTTTCTTTTGTCGTTGGAATTGGTACGCTCGTCCCTCTGGCGCTAGAGGCATTTTTTGCTCCAACATTTCTGACCTCATACGGATCAAACTCTGGTGTCTCGACTTGGGTCTTTAATTGGATATATGGCCCCCACCTGAACCTCGCCGTTCTTTGCGCAGTGATATTGATTATACTGTTTGGATTAGCAATCCTTTCAACTAAAGCTTGGTTCTGGTTTGTAAGATTCGTATCGATTTATGCCCTAGTTGCTGTGATCGCCTTTCTAATCTATCTCGGAGTGACGAAACAGTCAACAATTTTCTCAAACTTCAACTCGCAGCTTTCTACGGGATTCAATCAGTCACAGGTACTAGCAAACGCAACTCAAGCCGGCTGGGGTTATCCTGTGGCTGCAAGCGCCCTAGTTACATCTGGTGCAATGATCTTTATCTTCTTCTTCCTAGCGGCTCCCATTTCCGCGTATTTTGCTGGTGAGATAAGAAACGCAAGCAGGAGCATGGCGATTGGAATGTTCGGTGGAACAGTAGTATCTTGGCTGATCGCGACCGTGGGAATTCTAGCGATAGTTGCGGCTTTTGGTTACAAGTTCTTGTCTGCATTCGGTTTTGAAGCGCTCATAAACACGAAAGTCTCCTCGGCATTCAGTCCAAACGCACTGATCTATGCTGTCGTGGGTGATCCGAACGTAGCCTTCTTTATTGGACTCGGCCTATCTTTCGCTGTCCTAGGATTGGTTGCAGCCCCGATGCTACCTGCAAGCCGAATTTTGTTTTCTTGGAGTTTTGATCGTCTTATTCCAACACATTTTGCGTCTGTTTCCGATAGAACCCACACTCCTGTCTTGTCTCTCGGTGTCGTAGCAGTCTTGACAATCATTGTTGCATCTCTGGACACATACTATTCTTCAGTACTTGGTGCCTTTCTAGCGACGACAGTGATAGTTGCGATAGCTTTTCTGCCCAACGGGGTCACCGCAGCGATATTGCCTTTCAGAAAGAAGGATGCATTTGAGAACGCGCCACCGATCGCGAAGAAAAGGATAGGCGGCGTTCCACTTGTCACTGTGAGCGGACTAGTTCATGCGGTTGGGTTTGGTGCTCTCATCATCCTAGTCTTTCTCTATCCGGCAGCTTCCGGAACGAGCACGGGAACATTCGGTTCAGGCCCGCTTGCAGTCGTCGCCGTAGCTCTGCTGTTATCCTTGATATTCTACCCGATAGCGAGGGCAATAAGAAAGTCAGTTTCTCACATAGACCTCGCCGCGGTCTACAGAGAGATCCCGCCTGAGTAAAGCGAAGCCCAGTAAAACCAATTCTTATCTGCTGGAAAAATTTGCAGAGACTGACGTAATTAGTCCATAGGTATCGAGTCAAATAAAGAGACGGGAATCTGTAATTTTGGAATAAGATTATCCAGCAATGAAATGATAAGTAATTAGATTGACTAGCGCGTTAAGGAGGCACTCTGTCCTTTGCGACTGGTACAAGTGAAGCCTGACCAGTCAGGTATCCACCGAGGGCCATTATTCCTAGCAGGGCAGGAAGAACAATCAGTCTCTCCCCTCCACCGACGCCAACCGCTGGTGGGCTGGAAATAGTGAAAAAGATAGTCAAGACACCGAATATGACCATCAGATATCTGATAAAGATCCCTTGCTTCATGAGGATTGTCCAGGCAAGGATTAGCGAGATTCCGGTGACTAGAAAAGCGACTTCCGAGATACCGGCATGTATCCAGCCAGTATTTTCGGGAAAAACTCCCGTAAGAAGGATAGCGAGGTCGGAAACTGCCGTGGCGATAAAATAAGGCTTCTTTCTAGTGGCGAGATATACGAGAAGTGTTCCAGCGAGAAGGATCAGGCCCAATAAGAAAACAGTCGAGTCGAAGATCGTGGCTGAGGGTTGGTGCACGACGCAGCTAGCGGTACTAGGCGGAGAAACACAGGTTGCACCGAGGTCGCTGATGTAGTTGTTTGCGACGCTGTAACC
>JASHOD010000132.1 GCA_030041295.1 Nitrososphaerales archaeon | reverse complement strand
AAATACAAACTAACTTATGTTTCAACAAGTATGGTCATGCTACAGCGAATAGAAAGCGACTATCGAGACAGAGTTGAAAGTGCTCAAAATATGAATGCTGTTGAGGATGTGCATACAGAACATCTTGGATTTTATAATGACACTTTCTTGACATTCTTGGGTAGCGCTCTAGATAGCGCCGCTTGGGTAATTAGGCTATCACAAGCAGTTAGGTTGAGTGCGAAAAAGGTTTCATTTCGGAACGTAGTAAGCGAGCTGCAAGTCGTGACTCCAACAATCAAGAAGTACAGACAGTTCTTTGATAGATGCCATAAGAACTTGAAAGCAAAAAGATGGTTACACAAATTTCTAAGGTATCGCAACTATGTCGTTCATTACGGACATTTGCGCTTGACTAATCGACTCGAAAATGGGCATGATCCGCCTAATCGTCGCCTTTTTGCTTTTTTGATGCCAGACGATCCCGATAGTGTTCCACCAAGGTACACCAGTAGAATGGAGCTGGTAGAATATTGTCAAGATGTATTCGCAAAAATACTGAAATTAATCGTAACAATGCTAGAATTTGCTTACTCGAGTTTGCGACTAGCTAAAGCGATCAAGTCAAGGGCCGTCAGAAGAAGAACTGCAACACATTTCTCTTTTAGCATTACACAACCGAGAGGCGACTAGTTCCTTTGGCTAACAAGGTTCTCGGTGCTCTACTTCCCGCTCCCGGTACATCTACTATAACTGAATATTTCTCTACTAGAGGGATTCTTTCTGCTGAGTTAATCTCAGTGCAAATAGCTTCTCCACTTTGCTTCGTATTCCTCTTCGTCAGCCGCTCCTGTGGAATCAATCCTGAATTCGCAGTCTTTGCCCGTGCAGACGTAGTCGCCAAATTTTTCAGTCTGTATCATTTCGCTCCAGTCAAATGGACAATAGGGCTTGTACCCTTCTTTATTCAGCTTTGTGAAAAAAGTATTTGCGAACACTAGTTGATCCCTCGTCTCGCTCAGAAACTCTAGATTTTGAATTCTATCTTCAAGTGAAGCGATTTGGGATGGTACACTTTTTGATGAAAGATCCTCCGCCTTCATTTCTTTCCACGTCTGGTAATACTCTTTAGCTTCCTCAGGATCGAGCTTTAACTCTACGACAGCTTCTATCGGCCCCTTTCCGTTCTCGAAAAGCTCGAAAGCACTCGAAACCTGGGTTTTTGAGGAAGAGCTCTCGATGTTAGAAAGCTCATCATGTGTGGCATTGTTTTCGGACCGAGATTCCTTGACCCATCTTGAAATTCTAGAAATATTGAAGCTTCTCAGGTCGCCGTCTACGAGGAACTTGATGGCAGCTATTTCTCTGTAGTTGTTGCCCTTGTTTACTAGGGCTACTACTTCTTGTTTCACTTGCGAGTAACTCATGTTTTTCTTACCGTAGTTTCCTTGAAGCCGTGTTTTCTTGTTCTCCTCAACGGATTTTGCAGCTAACAAAATAAAAGATTCCTCTCTGCTATCCTCTTCGCTCAGAGCGGCTTATATCTTTTGAGCGTGTTACAGTAGCTTTCAAGCAGCTCAGCAGAAGAGTTACTGTATGGCTTAGGATATCCTAATAGAGGGGATACTTGCTATGTCTTCTCAATGACTCACCTGCTCTGCCCCCTGTGCGGGGGATCAAAGCCTCTCTCAACTTTTGATCCGGCGTCGCTTGAGCTCGACATAACCATGAGGAAATACACAGGGCTAGGACGAGGCCGTGGCTTCAGATTAGATTCTACTCAAAGTGTGCTTCACAATACGAATATTACGCAGCCTATAGCGGACAGGATTTTGGCACTATTGGGATTGTTTATCAGAGAAGGAATTGTTTCGGAGACCGAAGTCTACGAGTCTCTTGAACTACATGCGAACTCTGAACTTGATAGTAAGAAAATTCGGAATTTGATTAGCAAAGTTTCCAGCGCGCTAGACGAACCTCCTAGCTACTGGTCTTCAGAAGAAGACGATTCGGACCCATTAGCTATCCTTACAGCAGGCTTGGACCGATTGGTGTCGGAATATTTGGCTATGAACGCGGTGAACTGATCTTGAGTATTTCGAATCTCAAGCCAAAGGAAGAAACCACGATAGACAAGACGAACTCATCTCCTGAATGTACCTTCCCTTCGTGTAAACTAGAAGATCGCCAGAAATATCTTGAATATGAAAAAAGTGAAACAAGACCGCCGTCAGCACCACAAGAACCCCTTGGAGAAATTGTTCAAACGTGTAAAGTGAACTTCAGGATAGACGGCAATGGGCAGATTAAGCTCGAATTTGAAGATTCAGAAGCCTGCTCAAAAGAACTGTCCAACGCCGACAAACTTCGACCTGGAGATAGAAAATATTTGAAACTGCATACAGTCCTCAAGGAATTTGCAGATAAGAGCGATTGAGACGTTGCAAGATCAAAACAGAAAATCACAAGAGACAATAGCCATAATTTCCACCTTATAGAAGGTCGCTGTATGGATAAGAAAGCGGAAATTTATGATTACGATGTTTTTCTATCCTATCAAAACCTAGACGAGTCTTTTGCTACTAAGCTTGCCTCAAGAATTCAATCTGAAAATTACAATGATAAAAATCTCAGAGTGTTTTTCGCTCCGTGGGATATAGCACCTGGAGATAATATCGTATCGAAAATCAACGATGGACTCTCAAAAGCTAAATTCTTCTTGCTGGTGATTTCTCCTGAAGCACTATCTGCCGAATGGCCAAGCGCCGAACAGTCTGCAGCCATCTACTCGGATCCGTCTGGAAGACTTCGTCGCGTTATACCGATAATGAGACGCTATTGTTCGCTTCCTCCACTTCTAAGGATCCGGAATTATGCCAATTTTGTAAAGGATTCTGACTTTGAGATCCAATTCCAGAGGATTTTGAAGGTGATTACTGGAAAACCTGCCAGCTCTGAGCAAGCAGCAGCCAAAAATCTCTCGCTTCAGAGAGTGCCATTGCAACAAACGAATACTCTTCTAATTGACGATATCCCAGAGAAATTATATTCGAACCTTTTTCCTGCATCCCATCCCGAGACAGTCTTTAGTGCCCCAACAAAATTTTTCGAAAGACGGCAAGTATACAAATACTTTGAAGGAGAGAATCCTCCTGCGTTCATACTGAAAGAGAACCGTCTATTTTGCTTTGTAAATTTGAGGGCGACGGAACATGAATTCAAAGGAGCCGTCGAAGAATACGATATTCAACGCCATGATTTCAAAGATTGGTTAAAGGCCTCGGAGAAGGCGAGATGGTCTGTTGAACTTCTGAACGATGCGTTTCGAGTCCTAAGTTTTCAGGTTGGATTGAGACTCGACAAAAATGGAAAGAAATCGTATTTTCCAAAGGGAAATTTGGCCAGCGAAAAGATTGATTGGAAAGCTCATCAGAAAACTGCAGGAAGGCACCTAATCAAAGAGCGAAGAAATGAGCAAGGCCAAACATTGTATTTTATTCATCGAGCCTTGGATGCTCGATTTACACTCATCGATGCCGAGCCCTTTCTTAGGTGCGAAACTGGTAGAGTTTTCTCAACGGATGGAACGAATTTGATTGAAGGGAGGAGAAGGTCCGTTCTGTCAACACGACTTTTGGCCCGTCAAAGGAATTTGCAAGAATTTGATGATACGCGCTTTTGGACTTGGCTTCTCTCCGACGATGGACGCACGATGCTGCTTGATTTCGGGCGAGTAACAGTCGCGACAACTCCGCTCTCCGTCGAGGTTAATGGTGGCATTTACGGCGATACGAAAGAGATTCCTGCAGAAAGCGTCCTACCTCCAGATTTGGCACAGGAATTGCCAGAGATGGGAGACCAAACAGAAATGACCGGTGCTGATATCGAAGAATTCGAGTTAGACGAGCAAATAGAAACACTCGATGTGGATTCGGAACCAACTGGGAGTGAAGAAGCTAACTCTTGAATGAAAATCTCCGCTTTACTGCTCGAATATTGGACGAACCCGAACTGCTTTTCGGAGGCGAATTTCCTGCAACTGATCCGAAGACAGGCCTTGCTCTCTTCGGCCCTTTTTCCTCAAACAGGAACTCTGTTCGGGTCGGCATAATTGGAGATAAAGATACAATTACACAAACTAGGTCTATGTTCGAAAGGTTCCGGCAACCGATTCAGGGAGATCCCCGATATCCTATGTGGATTCCAGACTATCCTGGAATATCAAGCGACTCTCCATTCAAATGTGATTTCCTATTCTCCGAAAGATGGTATCAAGCCATTAACTCGAG
>JASHOD010000131.1 GCA_030041295.1 Nitrososphaerales archaeon | reverse complement strand
TACTAATCTTCCTTCCCTTGGTCATTCTTCCGATTTTTTACTTGGTATACGTGCTCCCCGTTGAATTCCAGTGCAATTTTTCATTGATCAATTGCGCATACAAGGTCAACTGGAGTGCCGCAATTGACATGTTCAACCCTGCTGAGTTAAATCCGTTCTCTTCAACTTCTTTCATTAGCCAAATGGGCCTTGGGGCGTCGGGGCACATTTTCACCAGCGCTGCGTTTCCGGGTCTCACATTTGCTTCGGTTCTAGCTTCGTTTGTAATCTGGTATGAACGAAAGCTCCTAGCTAAAATGCAGTACAGGGTTGGACCTCTATACGCCGGACGCGTCGGCGGAATCTTCCAGTCATTCGCTGACTTGTTCAAACTCCTGTTCAAGGAAATTGTGATACCCGCAAAAGCCGATCCGCTGATGTTTGTCGCTCCAGCGTTTGCGATGATGGCTTTATCAGGAGCTCTTCTCGGAACAATTCCAATCGGTTCGTCTACATACATTTCAAATTCTCCGTTCTCGCTTCTCATCGCTTTTGCCATACTGACCTTTTTCCCGATTATCTCGCTCATAGCAGGCTGGGCCAGCAATAACAAGTTCTCTTTCATCGGCGGGGTTAGGGCATTATATCAAATGATCTCCTACGAAATACCTCTTATTTTGTCGGTGCTGGGAGTCGTGATTTTATCTCACTCGCTCAGCCTTTACCACATTGCAGAGTCTCAAACAAAAATCTGGTACATCGCCCCAATGATACTGGGAGCAATTGTCTTTTACACGACGTCGATGGCAGAGGTCGAACGCATTCCTTTCGATCTGCCGGAAGCCGACAGCGAGCTTGTCGCAGGATGGCTGACGGAGTACACGAGCATGGTATTCGGAGTGATCAACCTAGCCACGTACATCAAGCTATACGGCCTTTCTGCCCTCTTTACAATTCTCTTTCTAGGCGGTTGGTCTGGGCCAGCGGGTGTCCCTGATTTCGTCTGGTTCCTAATCAAGACCGTAATTGTCTTGACGATATTCATAATTCCGAGGGGTTTCTTTCCGAGAGTCAGAATTGATCAGCTAATCGACACTGGCTGGATCTGGCTGATCGGCATGGCCTTTGCGAATATCTTCGTTGCGTTCGTTCTAACTTCGAGCGGAATACTGTAAAATAGAATCAAGGAAAGTGAAATCAAATTCATGAGCAACATCATAACAGGCACCTTGAGAGCTCTATACGCCAGTATCCGGCAGCTTCCCAAGAGACGAATGACCATGCGGTATCCTTACGTCCAGACGCAGATGCCTAGCTACTACACTTATGATCCAAAGCTCGGGGTCGCAAAGCCAGGCTACAAGGGAAGGCACATCATCTGGCTCGACAAATGCACTGGTTGCCAATTGTGCTCCATCGCGTGCGAAAATATTTCTCAGGCAATCGAAATGGTGAAAGTCAACAGGGCTCAGCCAAATAACAAGAAATCGATTTTTCCTCAGGTAGATTACGCAAAGTGTGTGTTCTGCGGATTTTGTATAGACCCTAAGACGCCTGTCATGGTCAACCCTGGAGTCAGGACAATTCAGGAAATATCGGTTGGAGACAAAGTACTTACTCATACAGGAGAATACAAGCCGGTCACAAAGGTCTGGGATTTTAATTATTCAGGTCCTTTATACCGAATACATGTTTACGGAAAACCGGAGCCACTGATTTGCACTGGAGATCATCCAATACTTGCGGTATCTCGAATCAAATCTAACAGTAAAGACGGCAGACTCCTAAAGGCTGAGGGGCCAATAGACTTCTACAAACCTGAACAACTCAAAGTCGGGGACTACATGCTCAGCCCAATAGTAAGGAAGGAGGTTGATATCGAGATTTACTCCGAGGTTGTAACGCTTTATCGAGGGGGCAATGTCAAGAAAACCCTTGAGCTGCAAGCTACTCCTGAACTTTTTAGACTGATTGGTTACTATCTATCTGAAGGATTTTGTGACGGGGAGAGAACTGTCAGGTTCGCATTTCACCGAAAGGAAACAAACCTAGTAACCGATTGCTCGGCACTTCTTCATGAATTCTTTAAGAAATCTGTGACATTGAAGAAGAACGGTCCAAACGGGACGTTAGTAATTCTGCACTCTGCGATAGCAGAGCAGTTCTTTTCGCAATTTGGGAAAGGTGCCTTGAACAAGAAACTGCCTGATTGGGTATTCTTTGCACCTGCAAAAAAACAAATTCAACTGATAACCGGATTGTGGCTGGGTGACGGCTGCCGAATTTATCAACCTCGACAGAATATATTGAATATTACAACCATTTCCCAAACTCTTGCCTTCCAGACGCAACAGGTCCTAGCAAGACTTGGGGTAATTGCTACTCTCGAACGGCAGATTGTCGCGAATAAGCAAATCTCCTATCGCGTCAACATTTTCGGTCAATGGGCACAAAAACTGTCTGAGCTAATGCAGATGGATTTCGCCTATGAGAGATCAAAGAGGACCAGCATGTTCTTGATGAATGAGAAATTCGTCTATATGCCAATTCGAAAGATCGAAGTGGAAAGTGTGGCGAATTATCGAGTTATGGACGTCACGGTTCAAGATGACCACACTTTTGCTCCACTTGGCCTTGCAACGCACAACTGCGTCGACGCATGTCCCTTCTATGCTCTTGGAATGACGGAAGACTTCAATTTAGTTTCAACTACGAAAAAAGACTTGGTTTATTCTCCCGAGAGGTTAGCGATACCCCCCAAAGTGACGAGACCGAAAGTAGAGCTCAAGATCGAAAAGGACGTAGCATATCATGATTGAAGAAGACATCGCGTTCTTCGTAATTTCTGGTCTAACCGTCGGAGCTGCTATTTTCTCCCTAGAATCAAGAAACGTAATCTATGGCGCGATAGCTCTTGCTTTCACTTTTCTAGGGCTCGCAGGACTCTTCATCATTTTGAACGCCACCTTCATCGCGATGTTCCAAATAATCGTGAACATCGGCGCAGTCGCCGTTCTGATACTGTTCACGGTAATGCTGGTCGGGGAAGGGACCTTCTTCAGGGAAGTTCGTAATCCAGTCGCGCGAAGCACTGGTATAATTGCCGCAGTGGTACTTGCTCTGACGTTAGGAATAAGTTTCATCTCTTCTAGTTTCGGTCCTCTTGGATCGGGACCCAATTACACCCTTATCGGAACTTATCTAACATCGCAGTATGCATTCAGTATAGAAATACTCGCACTAGTGTTTGGAACTGCACTTGTTGGAGCGTTAACTCTTGCAAAATTAGACAAACCGGAGCAACAAAAAGCACAATGATTCCAATAACTTGGTATCTTTCCGTGTCTGCGATCTTGTTCGCAATCGGCGCCTATGGGTTAATCACGAAACGAAATGCGATGCGACTAGTATTTGCAATAGAGATATTGATTGGATCTGCTAATCTGAATTTTATCGCATTCAATAGCTATTTCTTTGCGGATACCCTTGGGCAGACTTTTGTACTATTCTCGATTGCTCTTGGCGCAAGCGAAGCCGCCGTTATTCTCGCCATCATTGTGGTCGCGTTCAGGCTGCACCGTGGCGTAGATGTCAGCGAACTCAAATCTCTAGAAGGTTAGAATCAATCGTCTATGGCAGTTCAGAACATGTATCTGAGAAATTAAGTTAGAGCAAGATAAACGACAAAATCGAACTCAGCCGAAAAATGGAAGAAAGAAAAAGACAACAAAAGTGCAAGCTTACAGCATGATAATATCATATCCAGACCTTCTTCTCCAAACTATAGTGGTTCCACTATTTGCGGCTGCAATTGCTTACGCACTTGGAAATAGATTGGGTAAGAACGTCGGATGGATCGTTTTTGCATCGCTATTGTACACTAGTGCCTTGCTGTTCCTAGCGGGAATCCAAATCTACACGACCGGGAGCTTCCCTGTCGCGAGTTATCAGTGGGCTAATGTCGCTTCTCTGAACTTTGGGTTCCTTGCGGACAACCTGAGCCTTCCTGTAGCCATCGTGATGAACATCGTTGTTACGGTTTCGTCAGTATATTCCATGCCCTACATGAAACATCGCTTGGAGGCAATGTACGGTGAGGAAAGGAAAGACCAGTACGGACTATACTTCCTAAATTACTCACTTTTCTCCGTTGGTCTAGTTGGTGTCGCTCTCTCTACCAACCTGATTGAGCTATATCTGTTCGTAGAATTGGTACTTATCCCGTCATTTCTGCTGATCGGTTTCTTCGGCTACATCGATAAGGAACGAATTGCCATGATGTATTTCATCTGGAACCAGCTAGGCGCCCTTGTCTTCATTGCCGGCGGGTTGTTAGCTTACTTTACTACGGGGAGTTTCCTCATAAGTTCTCTTTCTACCCTAGGCAGGAGCTACATCGCATACTGGGTTGTCTTCCTGATTCTAGTCGGTTGGCTAGTCAAAATGGCTACGTTCGGCTTCCATGTCTGGCTGCCTTGGGCTCACGGGGAGCATCCCACTTCAATTGCCGCAATTATCGCCATTATAGTTGGACTAGGGAACTATGTAATTGTCAGAGTTCTCGTTGCGCCATTGTTTCCTGTGTTCGAATCATTTGGGCTTTGGTTGATGATTCTTGCACTGATTACAATGATCTATGGAGGAATCGTTACTATGATGCAAACCGACGTAAAGCGTGTTTATGCATGGTCGACAATCAGCCAGACAGCTTACTCCTTGCTCGGAATAGGGAGCTTGACAGCTTTAGGTGTCGCAGGCGGACTATTCTATTTCATCACACATATGATTGGAAAGTGCATTCTCTTCTCATGTGCAGGAATACTATTGAGCCAAACAGGTACCAGAGACATGCGAAAAATGGGTGGGCTAGCGAGCAGGATGCCCATAACTGCTACAATCACCCTTGGAGGATCTCTTATTCTCTCAGCAGTCCCTCCTTTTGGAGGATTTCAGGCCGAGTGGATAATGTTTGTGGGAATATTCCAACAAGGGCTAACGGGCGCATGGTTCAATGACGTAGTTGCTGTTTTCGGACTTATTGCTACAATATTCACAGTTGCCTACACCTTTTGGCCTGTGAAGAAGATATTCTTCGGTCAGTTACCGGAATCCATGCAGAAGGTTAAGGAGGCACCTCTTACAATGACTGTTCCACTCCTTGTGCTCGTGGCAATTGCCCTAATCATCGGCATATATCCTGACTTTGTATTCAGGTTTCTATACACATACGTAACACACTCATTACCATTTCTTAGGTGATAAAGAAAGATCATGGTCGTACAGATTCCATCATATTATTTCTGGATGATATTCATCGTACCATTCGTGGGTTGTCTTGTTACTACACTGATGGGTAAATTCGGAAGAGCTAGAGATTATACCGCCGTTCTGTTCTCTCTAATTTCAGCAATCTTTTCGTTTCTAGTACTTTGGCCGATGTTCGAGGGTCAGTCCATTTCGGTCGTTACATCTCTGATTCCGACGAACGTCTCATGGATTTCAGGTTTAGGATTGGACATGGGTGTCCTAACAGATCCATACACAATAATTCTAACCAACATCGTGTCCTGGATTGGATTTCTCATCCTTGTTTACAGCTTAGACTACATGAGAGGAGACAACGGACTAACACGATACTGGTTCTTTATGAACTTCTTCTTGGGCAGCATGCAGCTGATCGTCCTTTCAAACAATCTACTTTCGCTTTTCATCGGATGGGAAGGGGTAGGGCTAGCAAGTTACGCCTTAATCGGATTCTATTATCGAGATCGAACCGAATACTGGGTGGGAACACCGGGCCACAGGACTCTAGGCGAAGAACAGGCATACTCACCCTCTCACGCAGGAATGAAAGCTTTCGTAATGACCAGGATCGGCGACATGGCTTTCCTTGCTGGATTTTTCATTCTGTTCTATTACGCTAGAACATTCAGCTTTACCTCTCTAGCGGCAAATGCAAACAATTGGGTGGGCTCGCTCCACAATGCCGGACTACTTGTTCCGGTCGCCGTTTTGATTTTCGGGGGAGCTGTTGGAAAGTCGGCACAGTTTCCGCTCATGGAATGGCTTCCAGACGCGATGGCAGGCCCTGCACCCGTCTCCGCACTGATTCACGCAGCAACGATGGTTAATGCGGGAGTGATCCTAGTAGCTCGAATCGGCCCTATCTTTTATTTCACTCTTATTTCTAATCCCTCGCTTATTCAGCCATTCTTTCTCACAGTTGCCTGGATAGGAGCGTTCACGGCATTTCTTGCTGCAACCCAGGGCATGGTCGGTTACGAGCTGAAAAAGATCCTAGCTTACTCTACGGCGTCGCAGATAGGATATATGATCATGGCTCTCGGGCTAACCGGTTTAGGCGCTTCGGCAAACTTCGCGGAGGGTCTTTCTTCAGGTCTCTTTCACCTCATGAGCCAAGCGATTTTCAAGGCAGCCCTCTTCATGGCAGCGGGTGTTCTGATACACACTACAGGTTCGAAATACATCAACGAAATGGGCGGATTGAAGGACAAAATGAAAATTACTTTCGCAGCTGTTCTGATTGCAGCGGCAGCTCTGTCCGGGATTCCGCCTCTAAGCGGCTTTTGGAGTAAAGACTCCATTCTTGGAACTGCGTGGACCTCGGGTCAGTACGAATTATTCGCGGTAGGCGCAATTACTGCAGGAATAACTGCATTCTACACATTCCGAATGTTCGGGATAATCTTCTACGGAAAGAAGAACGAGCATCTTCAAGAAATGGAAAGTACTGATGCTAGACCAATTGAGGTAAGTCAGGTTGCTTTAGCTCAAGGAGAAACAGGTCACGTAGTAGCGCAGTCAGAAACAGAAAAGGTCAAAGATCAGCACAAGGAGGAACGTGCAGGTCACGAGCCGCATGAATCTGGTCCGCTGGCATGGGTACCTTACACGCTTCTCGCTGCAATGTGTGTCGTAATCGGAGTTGCGACACCGATTTTTAACTTGGAGGGAGTTATTGAAAAAGCTTCAACAACTTATTTGCTGTCTCTATTTCCGGCAACGGTCGTGTCGTCGACTCCCCCGAGCGTTCCCTTGAACCTGATACCCATCGGAATTTCGTTGGCTTTCGTTGCAATTGGAGTCGGAGCGGCATGGGCGCTGTACATCGGAAGGAGAACTACCCCGGAGAATTTTGTGAAAGAGACAGGTTTCATGCACGGATTGTACCAATTCTTGGAAAACAGATGGTACATCAACGCAATCTATTATCGAGTCTTTGTCGATCCGACCATCGAGGCCGCGCAGTGGACTCTAAACAATATAGAAGACAAAGTCCTCTCAAAGATAAACATCGGAGGGGTTATGGGCGGAATCGACCTCTCCAAAGGTGGCAACATTCTAGACGGAGTCGTGAACTCTATTGCTGGAGCTTTTTCAGTCGTCGGACAGGCTCTCTCTAGGGCCGCTAGGAAAATGCAGAGCGGAATATTAGAGCAATACACCCTCATCTTCACGATCGGTATCATAATCATACTGGTACTCTTTCTAGTGTTCTCTGGAGTAAAACTACCATGATTCCTGTGCTTCTGTTACTGATCGTAATTCCCTTTATCGGTTGCGTTGTGACGTTCTTCGCCGGACGAGTAACAAAGCAAGCTGCAGTCTTTTCTGCTCTCGGCTTTACAATAGTTACACTTCTAATAGCACTCTACACGTACTGGATCGTATACACCACGTCCACACCCGTGGGGCAATATTGTGTCCAGTGTATCCTAAATGAAAATTATACTTGGATAAACACCAGTAGTTTCGCTCTCAGTTTCCCTCTCGGAGTAGACGGCCTCAGCGGACCCATGATCGTCATTACGGGACTGCTGACGATGCTAGTTGTGATCGGATCGAGATCTCAGATCAAGGATCACAATGCAGAGTATTATGCCATCTTACTGTTCACAGAGGCCTCTATCATGGGAGTATTCACGACGTTGAATCTGATTGCCTTCTATATTTTCTGGGAACTGGCGCTAGTTCCCATCTTCTTTTTCGTAGGAATTTGGGGAGGAGACAAGCGACGATATGCCTCAATGAAGTTCATGATCTACACCTTCACAGGAAGTACGGTGATGCTGCTAGGTTTTCTCGCTGCATATTTGGGAGCGAACGCTCAGACCTTTAACATTGTAGACCTTTCTGGAAAGATTCCTGCAGGCCTTCAGTATCTCCCATTGCTCGCGACCTTCATCGGTTTCGGGATTAAACTTCCAGTCGTTCCCTTTCACTCGTGGCTACCGGACACCTATCGCGAAGCTCCAGCTCCGATCGCTGTCATGCTTTCTGGTATTCTTGTGAAGATGGGCGCGTACGGTCTTATTCGAATCTCGATTGGGTTGTTCCCGTACGCGGCCTACCAGTACGGCTGGGTCTTCGTAGTGGTCGGCGTTGTTACGATGTTTTACGGCGCGATAGTGGCGATACTCTCGAAGGATCTAAAGACAATGTTTGCGTATACGAGCATAAACGAAATGGGCTTTGTGATCCTCGGAGCGTTTGCAACAGTCGTTTCAGGAAATCCTCTGGGCATAGATGGAGCCATTTTCCAGATGTTCGTACACGCTCTCGCAGTTGGAGCGCTTTTCATGCTTTCCGGTTATGTCACAACACAGGCAGGCACTACAGAAATCTCGAAACTTGTGGGGATGAGGCTCACCATGCCAAGAACTGCAGGGATACTAATTCTTGCAAGTGCGGCGGCGATGGCGGTGCCTCCATTTGCAAATTTCGTAGCTGAGCTTTTGGTCATTTCTGCTGCGATCTCGGCTTATGGCATACTGGCAATAACGATCTTCGTTCCAGTTCTGACGGGTGCTTACTTTCTCTGGATGATCAAACGAACCATACTAGGTTCCCTTGCCGGGAAACCTGGCGAAGTTGAGAAGCATGATTTGCGTGCATCTGACGCATGGATCTTTCTACTCTATATCGCACCATTGCTGGGATTAACGATCTTTTCTTACATCATATTGGGGCCCGCCTCAAACGTTTCAGCTTGGATAGTGCACATCGTCTCGGTCGCGAGGGGTCTTTGAAGGATGAATATTTCAGGCACAGATTATCTGCTGTTTGCAATAATAACACTCGCAGTGTCTTCGGTCACTATTCCGTTTCTGCAGCTTCGGAAGTCACAGGATAATACTGCAGCTTATGTTTTGATCGGCGCTCTTGTTTTGGCTATAGCATTTATCGGCGCGAACACCCATAGTCCTCAAAGCGCTTCTCAATTTAAGGGATTATTGTATTCCGACGTTTTGGGCGGAATATTCGCACTTATCATGTTGTTTGTTTCTCTTTTCGTAGCCATTGCATCCCTTACGCTATACAAAAGCCCTAACTCCGTTCTTTACAATTCATTACTTTCCTTCGCTGCTCTTGGTATGATGCTCATTTCTTATTCCGCAGATCTGCTCATGCTGTTTGTGGCTTGGGAGCTCATGAGTCTCCCGACGTATGCGCTTGCTGGGTTTAGCAAATTTAGGCGTGAATCGAATGAGGCCGCAGTAAAGTACGCGGTTCTAGGTGCACTGTCTTCAGCCATAATCCTCTATGCGATCAGTTTGATCTATGGAGTAACAGGCTCGACTCAGATCACAGCAATTTTGAATTATTTTACTACTCCAGGTCATTCTGTCTTCAATCCTATAGCAAGCGTCGCTATTCTTCTCTTCGTCGTAGGTTTCGGATTCAAAGTCTCCATAGTTCCGTTCCACATGTGGGCTCCGGACGCGTACGAAGGCGCGCCTACGCCAATTGCAACGCTATTCGCTGCAGGAACTAAGAAGGCTGGCTTTGTTGCACTAATTCGAGTCCTACTTGCCCTAACTACCGTTTACGTCATAACAAACAATTCGATCTTTACTCTAGCAAGTGTGTTTGCGGGTCTTGCTTTTGTCACCATGACTCTGGGAAATGTGGCAGCTTTAACTCAAAAGAGCATAACTCGGCTGCTAGCTTATTCGAGCATAGCTCAAGCTGGTTACATACTCATCGGCTTTGTCATCTACGCGTATGCAAACGAACCGGCGAATATTGCTAATACTGCCTTGGCTCATCAAGCTACGCTCGGGATGATTGGAGCGATTTTTCACGTCGCAAATCACGCAGTCATGAAAGGATTGGCTTTTCTTTGCGCAGGGCTAATTATACTGAAACTAGGTAGAGGTGATACTCAAGTTCTTAGGGGACTCAGCAAGAGGATGCCCGTCACCGCGTTCGCGCTTTCGATCTCCTTCCTTGCATTGGCTGGAGTTCCTCCACTCAACGGTTTTTGGAGCAAACTCCTACTTTTTGCCTCAGTCTTAAACACACCTTACGCCTGGTTAGCCGTCGCGGCAGTAGCAAATAGCGCCTTGAGCATGGGCTACTATGCGATGATTATTCGAAGAATCTACATGGAGGAGCCAGACGATCGTACGAAGGTCAAAGAGCCCAAACTGATGATCGGTCTCTATGTAGTCCTACTGGCTTTGATAATTCTTATGGGAGTATTTCCCGGTCCTATAATCTCGTTTATTCAGAAAGCAATCCCAAACATCGTTCATTAGATCCTCTCCTGAAAGAGCATCTTCTGTGGTCGAAACAAACCGAACTGACGATTGTTACTCGGGCTTTTGCTTCGTTACGACTCTGTCGCAGCTATCGGTTAGGATGTCGGGGGCCTAATTTCGGGAGAAACTCCGCTCGGCACTTTCGATTTGCTTACTCTGGAATCCATCATTTCGATTTCAGAAACAGTATACGTTCTGCCTCCTCTAAATGGGCTGAAGGGTCTTCCGCTTCCGTGGAAGAACTTTGAAAAGAATTCGACATAGATCAACCTCGCTCCCTGAACGCCTGGTTCAAACATTGCAAGTACTAAGTTAAACATCTGACCAAAAATCAAGATGATTATTCCCACGATGGCAAAGCCAATGCCGGCCACGGTTACGTGGGCTGAGGAAGCAGGTAGCTCGCCCTCAAATATCTTGTCAATAACCTCGGCCAAAATTACGGATGCGAGGAGAATGCCCAAGATTCTCGTAAACGAAAGTATATGACTAATAATAGACGGAAGTTCGATCAGCGACCTTGGGCCTTCGCCAAATGCAATTAGACCTAATCCGGCAATTATAGCTCCAATGTAAACCCCAAGGATTGGATTTGTTGCTGGGCTCATGCTGCCGCCATGAAGCAGGTTGAGACCGAAGAGTGAGATTCCCCAAGCCACAAGCAACCAACCTAATTTGCCAATCGAATGCTTTCTATTGTGTTCCCAGTAACCATTCAGCATTCCTATAACGAGCCCAAGAGAAACTTCAAACAACCCGACATATCCGGCGAACAAAAGCAAAGTTTTCAGCCCTCCTGACGAAACAGGATCTAGGAAAGCTCCGCTCGAAGGCAACAGGCTTGAATGCATACTAGTATTGAGATAATGGAAGAGATATTGGTTTAAGGGAAATCCAAAGTATTCGTTGAATAAAAATCCGAAAATTACCCCAAGGACTGCGCCTGGAATCATCGCCATCGCCAATTTCTTAAACTGCGAAGGTCTGAAAATCCTTCCAGCAAACGACCTAAGAAATTTGGGGACGATAGTTTTTCCTCCGGGATGATTCAATCTGTTGATAATCCAAAAACTGATGCCTAGGATCGCGAGTCCATAGCCTACGTCCCCCAGCATCAATCCGAAGAATATCGGGAATGTGAAAGCGAATATGAGAGTTGGGTCTAGTTCCTCTTCAATTGGGATAGAATAAAATCGGATGAAGGATTCAAAGAATCTTAGCTGTTTGGGATTTTCAAGTAAAGTAGGCGGTTCTCCCTCGCCACGGATTCGAAGAAGGTTCGTGTTCGGAGAGTCGCGTTGCAAGACTTTCTCGAGTTCTTTGTATCTGTCCTCGGGGACCCATCCCTCCATTACGAATGCGTTGTCAGTAAAACCAAGGCTATTCGTGACTTCGAACTTCTTTGCCTCTATGGAGAGCTGCTCTTCGACGGAAGAGATCGCGGTGTAGTATCGCTCTGATAATTTCCTGAGCTTGGCCTCAATGTCTTTTAATTCCTGTTCTATCGATTGCCGTTCGGTAGCTAACCTCGAAAGAACTTCGTCTGGCTTGCCTTTTAATTTTGGAATCCGCTCCAGTCTGACGTCCGCCTTCTGGATCGCTGAACCAAATTTATCCAGTTGAGCGCTGGGAACAACCACGACAATATTTACGAGATCCTTCTTTCCTTCTTTATCCTGAGTTCTTCCAACAGAATACGTGATCACGTTCTCGATTGAACTTAATGATTTGTACAGTGAATCGTAAGACTCTCGAGAAAGAGATCCGAAGAAAGCAGTAGCTGATTCGAGATCGAAAATGCTGAGATCCTCCTTGACATAGGATAGCTTCCTTACAAGCTCGGTTCTATTCGATAATTCGTCCATTTTGCTCAGGAGTCGGCTCTGCTCTTTGACAAGTCTGTTTACTTCTCCATCGATATTGATAGATTTTGATACCGAGATTAGGTCTCCAAGCGATGAGAAGGCAGTCTTTTCTTGAGGGCCGGGAGGGAGAGCGGATTTGACCGCTCTAATTCTAAGTAGTTCTTCGAGCACTTCTCTGGTGTTGATATCTTCCGATCCGCTCCTCAAGAACTCCAGAGCGGACTTGGAGATGGGTTCGATCTGAATTACGCCTAGATCGTAGAGTATCGATAGAATCCGTTGTCTTTCGTCCTTTAGTCCTATGACGGCGACGCGTTGCATTTCTGCAGGTTTAAGTACCATCTAGTGGACATTCAGCGCCTTTTTGGTTTACATCTTGAATTCGGACAGGAGAACATCGTCGATTATTTTTCTAATTTCGGTCTCAGGCAGCCTTCGAGAAGCTATTTTCTCTGCATCCTGTTTCTTATCCTGTAAAAGTTTCTCTGCTTCCTTTTGAGCCAAGGCCCTTGCTTTTTCAACTTCCTGCGAAACTAGTTTTTCAGCTGACGACTTTGCGCTAGCGACAGCTTTGCTTGATTCCTCCTCCGATCGCTGAAGTTCGATCTCCAATTCCTTCTTTCGCTGCGTTAATTTGCGACTAGCGTCTTCCTCTTTTTCCTTGATAGCTTTTAGCTCTGACGCGTAGTCACTCTGCAATTCTGTTGACATGTTCTTCCCTTTTTTGAAATCTATTTTTGGTTCTGTCCTAAATACATTAACAGAAAAATCAGTTAGAGCCGCCCAATCAGTAGTAGAGCGATCAAGACTACCGCCACAATTTTCGCTATCTTGAACGCGGTTGATATGATGTAGAACTTTTTCACTTGTTTGTTTGCTAGTCCGGTCTGAAGCAAACCACCTTGGGGCACAGGTTTGGAATACCGAATGTAGTACTTGTACGAGCCGGGGTTCCAGTATTTCTTGGTTTTTTCTTGCTTTGGTTCTTCGCTCGGGCTACTCGACATCCCCGTCTTCTTCCTCTCTTTGGTTTAGTTTTCTTTTTACAGTCTTGAGTTTCGTGAAGTTTTCGCGTTCCATTTCGTCAAAGCGGAACTTTATGTATCTTGCATTTGCCTTGAGCCTCGGAATCAGAACGTTTTCGATGGCGTTCGAGCGGCGCTTTGTCTTTTCTATCTCGAGAAGTAATTTTCGTAGTGCAGTTTCCTTTTCTGCGACGTCCAATACCATGCGATGAACTTCCTCAAACGACTTGACCGCTTGGTTAATCGAAGCCGGAATTTCGATGAGATATTCCTGCCCGACCTCGCCGCCACCCTCGCTCATAGTTACCTGCGGGATTCGAACCCCCATCACGTTCTTGCTCTTCAGGGTGAGATCTCGTACATGAGGAATCCTTAATGATTCATATTCCAACCTCAGCGGTCCTACGAACATCTCGGAACTATGAATTCCTTCATATCCTTTCGCGAGTCGTTCTTGTAGTCCGCTCCTCAGATCCGCCACCTTCTTGCTCATGTTGAAGAACTCGAGAATCAATGCAGACCTCTTTAATTTCAGAAGCTTCAGTCCTTTCTGGGACATCGCGATACGGCGTACAGTCCTCAGGTATTCCATTCTTGTTGGCCTAACGTTGAAGGCGGCCGGCATTTTCTTGCTCTAAACAACCCCTAAGAGTATGGCTTTGCTCTGTTTCTGTATTTCTCGATCATTTCAGGTTTGATTCGTTTTATTTCAGAGTCCGAAAGAGGCTCAATTACTTCCCAACCTAAATCGAGTGTTTGCTCAATGCTTCTATCTTCGTTGACGTCTTGTCTTACGAATTTTTTTTCGAAGGTCTGCGCGATTTTCAAGAATTTCCTATCTGTTTCGCTAAGGGCTTCCTCTCCGACGATCGCAGATAACGCGCGGACGTCTTTGCCCTGTGCGTAGGAGGCGTAAAGCTGATCTGCCATACCTCTATGATCTTCCCTTGTCCTCTTCGGGCCGATTCCTTGGTTCATCAAACGTGAAAGACTCTCCAAGACGTCGATCGGTGGATAGATTCCAGCCCTTTCTAGCTCACGGCTAACGTAGATCTGACCTTCTGTGATGTATCCGGTTAGATCAGGAATCGGGTGAGTCTTGTCATCCGCGGGCATTGTAAGTATGGGAATCTGTGTAATCGAGCCCTTTCTTCCCTTTATCTTACCTGCTCTCTCGTAAATTGTTGCAAGGTCAGTATACATGTATCCAGGATATCCTCGCCTTCCAGGAACCTCGTCTCTAGCCGCCGAAATTTCACGCAGCGCTTCGCAATTTGAAGTAACCAAGCCGTTTTCAGCGAGAATTCTGTGGCTTCCTCTGACGGTGAAATCGTAAACATAATCTTGGTCCGTGTTTTCAATTTCAGAAACTTCTACGATCGAATCAAGGATGTAGATGCCTTCGATTATTTTCACAAGATTCTTGTAGTCTTGATCACTTGTATCTATGAACCTGGATAGCTTCCCGAGCCAACTCCGTACTAACTCCCGCCTAACTCTTGTCTTTCCATTCTCGAAGGAGGAAATAGTACTAGTCTTCCCAAGATTGACGGCGCTAATTCCATATTTCAGTCTCAAATTTCGAAAGAGCCTGCTTGTTGCAACGGGCGTAAGATCAAATCTAGAATGCCCATTTCCACTAAAATTAATCAAACTAAGGTCTCTATCCTTTTGTGGATGGTATAGATGAATTTCACTTACAAACTCTCTTACATTGCTCTTTCCCCGGATCAATACATCAAAACAAGTCTTGCGAGCATAACCTCCTTCGGAATTCCGATTTAGTATAATGCTCGAAATTCCAAGTCTCTTGAGTAGTTGCTGGATCCTCTTTGCTCTCATTGGGCTTGCAGTGGTGTACTTGAGATAGCCCTTCTCCTTTTGTACACAACCATCGCCATCAAAGTATCCCGAAAGAAAAGCTGCAATTTGGTCTTGAGGCAGCTTGAATATGCGGGCCAACTGGTTTTGTCCATCAAGTCCCAGCAGTGACTGAAACATGAATTCAAGCACGTCACTATTGAATCGCGCAATCCACACGCCATTTTGGTTCTTGTGAATCTGCGGAGTGGCGATTCCCGGAAATGCAATCTTTACTTCTTCACAGAACTTGTCAACAAGCATTCTATTCAGATTGCTGAAGCTGAAATAATACGTTCCTTGTTTTTCATTCCTGTACAGACTCCCATCAGAGGCGATCCAACCCATGATTCGAGCAATAGTCGCAGAGACAATCGTACTCGAGAATCCGATCCTTTGTTTTCCACCGGCCGTTACATAATCGATATTCGGTGCTATCTTGCTCAGCGTTATTCCGAGATCATCTATGATTTTTAGCAACTCTCCGAGCTTGTAACATCGTTTGTCATAAGTGCATGAAATTGTCTTGTAATTTAGCCCGAGAATCTTGGAAGCTTCATTTAGCGAGCCATATTTTTGAGCAAGGCGAAACTCAAGCTCGTCGTTCTTCATGTGAACGAAGTAACGATAAGAGTTGGGAATCAAAAGCTCCATCAAGTTCGGAGGCTGTGAATCAAAAGAGAATTTCTTTGCTGAGTAAATTTCCATGCCTTTTCGAACCCGAGAAGCTTCTATCATTTCGGGGCCTTCAGAGCAATCGATCAATATCTTGTGATCTGAAGTGACAGTTAATTCGGCTCCAGAGCGGGTTTTGATTTTGATCATCTTGCTCGGTGCATCTATTCTTTGAACAGAATCAACCCTACTACTGATCGGACCGAACAAGTCCCAAGATAAGACCAATTGGCCTGCTTTGGATATGTCCGAGTTTTGCCTAAAGGATACGAGCATTTGATTTGAATTCTTGTTTGGAACGCTCACGGTTTCAGAACCGATAATCGACTCTACGTATTCTCCTATGCGCTGGATAGTGCCATCGCTAAGAATTATCTCTGTATCTTTGTGGAAACAATAATTCGTCATGTCTGTCAAAATAACGAGAACGTGGCTTTCTCTCTCGTATGCCAAGAATTCGGCTGTCGTCAAGGCAAGTCGCGGTGTCAGGATTCGCTCCATAGATGGGTCTGATGATAGATTGAGGAAAAGAACGGTCCTCTCTAGAGCTCCTGTTTCCTCAAACTGTCTGATGAAGAAATTTGCTTCCTCGCTTGTAATTCCCATAGCTGCGAAGACAACCGAGAAATTCTCAGAAGCACTCAGGACCTTTGCTTGTCTTGCGATTTGGGCGGCAAGCAAGTTGTGCGGAAGCCCAGCCGCAGAGAACAGTGGCAGCTTCTGCCCTCTGACGAGGGTATTCATTCCGTCGATGCTGGAAATGCCGGTTTGGATGAATTCGGATGGCTCTTCCCTACTGTAAGGGTTGATACCCGATGCGACAATCTCAACTTTTTGTTTCGACACAATACTTGGTCCATTATCTTTTGGATTGCCGAGCCCGTTGAAGACCCTTCCGAGCATTTCATCTGACACAGATATTCTCGCAGTCTCGCCCAGAAATCTTACTGATGTCGCGGTAGTGTTGAGTCCAAGAGTAGTTCCGAAAACCTGAACGATTGCGAGACCGGCGCGTGAATCCAAGACTTGCCCTCGCAGTCTCTCGCCCAACGCGTTAGTTATCTCTACCATCTCGCCATAGGCTGCATTCCCAACCTTTTCCACGAAGAGTAAGGGCCCAGCTACTTGGCCGATGGTCTTGTACGATAGAGGTTGCTGCACTTGCATTCTAAACCGTGATCCCCCTTACTGTTTCCACGAACTGTTTTTCCATATCGTCTCCGATCTCCTTTGAAAACGCTTCAATTTGTTCTTCTGGAGTCCATTTCATCTTTGAAATCTTGGACTTTACCCCGAGGGTTGAGATTTGCGATGCTTGCGCTCCAGACTTCACTGCTTCAGACTCCTTGTGTCCAAAATCAAGTATTGTTTTCATCATCAAGTACTGCTTTCTAATAGATGCGTAAGTGTCAACCGGATCGTACGCACTCTGCTGCAAATAGTCTTCTCTGATCATTTTAGCGATGTCCATCGTGGCTTTCTCCGATTCAGGCAATGCGTCGTAACCTACCAGTTGAACGATATCCTGGAGCTCTGCTTCCTTTTGCAGTATTTCCAGAGCTTCAGTACGCATATCTGGCCACTCTTTAGATACACTACGAGTGTACCATTCTCTTAGGTCGCCGCTGTATAGGGAGTAACTAGTTAGCCAGTTGATAGAAGGAAAGTGTCTTCTCGCAGCAAGGCTCGCATCCAAGGCCCAGAAAACCCTCGTAACCCTAAGGGTGTTCTGCGAAACTGGTTCCGAGAAGTCTCCTCCAGGGGGCGACACTGCCCCAACAACAGTCACGGAGCCTGTCCTTTCATCCGGGGAAAGAGTGACAACCTTTCCAGACCTCTCGTAAAACTCGGCGAGCCTGCTACCGAGATAAGCGGGGTAGCCTTCTTCACCAGGCATCTCTTCAAGCCTTCCGGAGATTTCCCTGAGAGCTTCGGCCCACCGAGATGTGCTATCAGCCATCAACGCGACGTCGTACCCCATGTCACGGTAGTATTCTGCAATCGTAATTCCCGTGTAGATGCTCGCTTCCCTTGCAGCAACAGGCATGTTGGACGTATTTGCTACTAGAATCGTTCTTTCCATAAGCGGTCTCTTTGACCTCGGGTCTTCTAATTCCGGAAAAGTCGCGAGAACTTCAGTCATTTCATTACCTCTCTCGCCGCAGCCTACATACACTATGATTCTGCTATCGCTCCACTTTGCTAATTGTTGTTGACTGACAGTGTTATGCAAGATCATTGGAACATGCCCCCCAATGAAATTGTGAGTTTCGGGAACAGTCAAATCGTAAACGACTTGCTCTCCGTTTATTTGCTCTACTTTCTCGATCCTGTCAATCGCAACGAAATTCAGCGCTTCAAGAAGAGATTCCATTGCCAAAAGGGATTCTGCTTTGGCCCCTTGAAGCAATTGAGTAAATTTGTACGCGCCCAGTCTCTCGTTTGAGACGGCATAATTGTACACCGAATTTCTCGAAAACAGAGAGAACAAGGTGTCAGCCCCTAGAGGAACTACATCTCTTGTTTGACTCTTGCCGATGATTGAAGATGCGTATCCTCTCAGCCTGGCAACCTTACTTATCTCATGACATTCGTGCCCAATTGGAAATAGTTGAGAAAGGAAGGCATTGAGCTGCTTTGTTCCGGAGATTGAGATTCTACGATGAACGGCACTCGGGCGACTCACAGAGTACAGAATACCCAAACGGTTGAGCAGATAGCAGAATTGATTCAGAAGTTTTGGAGAAGCTGATGAAAATTCGGCCCTTCCGCTAGAAAATGATCCATCTCCTAGATAGTAGCCTCTGAGAAAAGAGGCTATCACTTGATTGGAGGATTTTAGTATCTGCTGCGGGACAGACGCATTCTGTGACTTTTTGAAAAGTGGAAAACTAAAAGCTTTCAGGAATGCAATCAGGGCCGTGCTATGAATAGCAACTCCGTTCACTGTCCTAAATCTTTTCCCTACGCTTCCAATTTCGAATAATTCCCTTGCAATGGTTTCAAAACGCGCAAGCAGGTTTTCGTCATTGTTGAAGAATCGAACCTCGCTTCCAGCTATCATGCCATCCGAAAGCAGGAAACCGATAAATTCCGCTAGATCCTCATTGACGACTTTGGGTATCGTTATTGCGGAGCCATGTCTTTCTAGCTTTAATGAGTCAATCTCAGGTCGTTCAATTTCTGCAAAATCGTAAAGGGCCGCGACAAATTTAACCGTAGGTCTATTTCTTCCTAGCGCATAATTGATTATTGTGTGATATGGGATGTTAAGTCTCTTCGCAAGTTCTTTCAGTGACCCAACTTTCTTCGCAGCTTCGATGACCTTTGTTTGGATGTTGCGGCGTGTATCATCATTAGCGATTCTCGCCTCGCCGAATAAATATGGATCGATTCTTTGTGGTAGTCCGACTATAGGAATATTCCGGGGGACAGCAACATAATCTCCAACTGCGAGCTTACCTGCGGCAACCTCTTCGAATTTACCGTCAGGTTTGAATTTTATCAGTTTGTGAGCGGGTGTAACGGAAACTGTCCTTCCACTACTCGTAATAAGCCGGATTAGGCTTCCAGTCTTTCCTCGGTAGACATGCGATATTGATTTTGAAATAAACTTCCTTCCATCAAATGAAAATACTTGCGCGCCATCGAAGGGAATAATTTCTTCGTTAGCTCCAACGATCTCTCTCTTCTCGCTTGACGCCATCGAGAAGATTTTCTCAATCTCAACCAGAGATCCATCGGATAGCATTACTGGTGTTCCAGCTGGAACACACTTGCCACTACCGAAGGGACCTGGAATCGCCGCCGTACCACCTTTCGCTACTGGAAAGAAAGTATCGAATACTCGCTGCCCTGTCAGCAATGGTGTGTCAGGAGGCAATTTCCTCGAAATAGGTCTAGGTGTCCTAACTTTCCACTTGCTAACCAAATACAGTTTTTGTTCTCCCTCTGGGGTTTTGACTACCCCAACCTGATCTCTGATTGTGTAATTTCCGCCTTTTAGTTGAGTGAGCTCGCCGTTTACTCCAGGCGGAATCATAATCTTATGTAAAACAAGAGGGGTCTCTTGTACTGTTCCAATTATCTCGCCCTCAGTTACTTTATCACCGGGCTTCTTTGTGGGTACAAACTCCCAAAGTTTCTTCTCGTCCAAGGCCGGAATTACGAGCCCTCTGCTGATGAAGTCGCCGCTCTTTTCTTTTAGTACATTCAAGGGTCGTTGGATTCCATCGTAGATTGATGTGAGCAGCCCCGGCCCGAGTTCAACAGATAGTGCTTGTCCAGTGTTCACCACTTTATCTCCCGGTCTAATACCTGTCGTGTCTTCATAGATCTGAACGGTTGCAGTATTCTCTTGCAGTCGGATTACTTCTCCGACGAGTCCCTGCTCACCTACCCTCACGACATCGAACATCTTTGCTCCTTCCAGACCTTCAGAAGTAACTACTGGTCCACTAACTCTGATAATTCTTCCATCAGTCATTATGCATTCACCTTAAGATCAACACCAAGAACACGCCTCGCCAACAGCGACAATGACTCCTCTTCAACCTCTTTCGAGTTAGGCGATGGCATAAAAACTACAAGCGGAACAATAGAAGATTCTAATCGTGATCTGGCGCTTTGAGACAATTTTCTACGCACCTCGTTCCCGACGATAATCAATCCGTACTTATTCGAATTGAATAGATCCATCAGCGTCTTTTGAGCATCTTCAGGCCCTACCGTGAAAGCATCGTCGACGCCCAAGAGCCTGTAGCCCAATACAAGTTCTCTTCCGCCGACAACCGCTATCCTTCCCGATTGCTCTGTCGATCTGCCACTCAAAAGGAGATCACCATGTAAGAATGATTGACCTTATGTATTCTTCGGTCATGGAATATTGCTTTGCGTAAGTAATTCTTCTAATATTCTGTCTTTCGAATTCCGATTGTAAAATGAAACCGAAGATTGTAGCGATGGAAATAGAGAAAGTCCGAAACCTGCTGATGTATTTGCTGACAATTAGTTTGTCCATCGAAACTTCAAACTCTGTGAGATTCCCGCTCTGATTGTATTTCTCCAGACTCGCAGAAAGGTCAAACCAAGTTTCAAAGCGCTTTACGACGTCACCCAGCGAGGGGGACGAAAAAGCTTCTGTCAAACTATCATTTGGAATCAACCCGCCGTCGATAAGATGTCGAGCGAATGTTTCCTTATCGAGCTTTGATTCACGAGCTTTGAGTAGCGTCAGAATGTTCTTCTTACTAATTTCAGCCCTGATATATTCTCGGATTACGCCCTCGTCTCCCTGAAGGAATCTTAGTTCCCAGAGCAGCTTCGAGTAATAATAGTTCTGAAGAGCGGTTGAGAAGACGCCTAGGTCTCCGGTTTTGCGAAAATTACCGAGCTGAGGGAGCAGCACCGATCCATAGCCGTATTTCACGAGAGAATTCAAAACTGACTCCACGTCTGGCTGTAGGAGCAATGTCTGAAGCTCGCTTAGCGGAATCAAAGATCCAAAGCTTACCGGGACATTTCTAGAAGATACCAAAAAAGGCCCAGCTTGTTCCAAGCCGCGCCCCAGACTTTTGGCTGCGATGATGAGCTCAATATTTTCGATGTCCCATTTTGAAAGGTAAGCTGCTAATGCGTTCTTTTGAAACATCGATGCGGACTGCAAAGCGATTCGGTTCGTATCTACGAGATGTCGATTTGCCGCAACTTCTATCGCTTCGGGATTCTTGAACTCAGCCGAGGCAGTTTCGATATAGGTTCTGTACCAGGTCGACTCTAATCGCTGGGCAATTTCTCCGACGTCCTCAGCCTTTGCAAGATCGAAAAGCTGGTCCTTTGTAAGAAAGTTTAGTGATTGTACCTTTAAAGTTCCAGAACTTGAGGGCCACGAGAATTGCACGGGATCACCTTTTCGCTCTTTTTGTTTCCTGTTCCGTTGTCTCAGACGCAAATGAAATCTTGTGTAGCTTGAGTCGAGTCTCGTCGAAATTTACGCGCGTTGATCAGGGTTTTGTATCAACGCTCGAACTTCGTCTTGATGGCTACGAAGTATTTCTTCGAATGTTAAATCCAATTCCAAAGTCCCGTCTTTCTTCTCCGCTTTGAATCCGCCTATCGAATTAAGGTCCGCGGATAAGACATTGACTGAACCGATGTTCTTGAAGAGGTCAGCGTCTTCACGCCTGCAAATTACGCCAATTTCCCCTCCTAGCCTCTTGGATGCATATTGAGCCATTTGCGGCAGAAGATTTCTGTATTGAGTCGAGCGGGCAAAACCAGCAAACTCCTGCTTTAGCGAAGCAAGGTTATTTTCAAGCATTTTTTCTGTTGCATCAAAAAGCAATTTCTTCGCTTGGAGTTTTCCTGCTCCTTCGATGCGAATACGTTCTCTTTGAGATAGATCTGCAGTTTGGGCTTTGGCGTTGCTAGATATTCTTGCAATTTCGTCTTCTGTCTTCTTTCGAATTTCTTCTTGCTTCGATGCCAGCTCTGCTTCGAGCCTAGATTCTTCCCTCTTCCTTTTTTCCTCTACCTCTTTGAGTAGGCTCTCTGCTGCAGTAGCCATACGGCGTACAAACCCTTCGGCTTAGAAGATATTGAGAAGGAGAATTATTCCAAGAACGAAACCGATGATCCACAAAGTCTCAGGAATGACGAAGAAGAACAGAACCTGACCGAATTTTTCAGGCTTTTCAGCAATGATACCCATGCCCGCGGCCCCGATACCTTGCTGGGCCAGTCCAGTTCCAATTAATCCGCCGGCCATAACGATCGCAGCTGCGATTGCAATTTCCGGATTTGCTACTACCATACTGCTTCTCGTCGAGAAAATTCTCTATGGAGATTATTTAAGCCTTGCCGCCTCAGAAAGGGCCAGTGAGTCTAATTAACTCCGATTCGAAAATTAGAGCAGTGATATTTTTTCTTGAAATGTCGCCAATGAGGTTCGCTTATCACGATTGTCAGAAGGAATGATTTCGCGCAGTTTATTTTTGATTTCGTCTGTGGGCGCTCGGAGATGAAAATCTAAAATCTTCTGCGCACCGCAAATTCTGCGAGCTCGGACAGGCGATCCTTAGGTTCGGAATCAGACAGATGAACCAGCGAGTCTTTTGCAAGACGAGCAAACTCGTATGAAGTCTTTTGCAAAGATTGCTGGGGTACCCGTACTCTTCGAGCCAAGCTTTCTTCTTCATTCCAGTCGAGCAGGTCGTCTTGAATTTGATAGGCGATGCCAAGATTTAGTCCGAAATCAGACATTGCTTCAATAGCCTGCTGCTTTGCTCCGGCAATAATCGCACCGATTCTTCCGGCGGATTGAAATAAGGAAGCAGTCTTGTTTGTTACAATATCGACATAGTCCTCCAATTCCAGTTTGGCCTTCGACATCACAATTAGCTCTTCCATTTCGCCTTCGCTCATAAGTAGAGCAGCCTTTGAAAGTTCGCGACTTATCCGAGAGTCAGAGTACTGTGAAGCTATCTCAAGAATGATCCCCAAAACGAAATCAGCGGAAAGTATCGAAGTAGACAGCCCGAACTTTGTGTGTAGGACAGGTCGGTCTCTTCTAATGGATTCTTTGTCTATGATGTCGTCGTGGATTATAGATTCCAGGTGCAAAAGCTCGATCGCAACGGCTGCGGGAATCGGATCGCTAGTAATCTCTTTGTGCAACACTGCTACGGCGTCATGAACCAAAAGGACGATCAGAGGTCGGATTCTCTTTCCGTCCTGTATTGAATAGTTGAGCGGCTCGTAGAATCTTGACTCGGAAATTCTCGCCAGAACGTCAGAAATAGCATGTTCTATTCGAGTGTTGTACTGAATTGTTTTCGACCTAAAGTACGTCGCAAATTCAGTGTCGCTAAGTTCCAATGATTCACATTCTCCGCGAGAAAATCAACGAAGCATGAACGTGTTTCTTTCTATATATCGCTTTGGCATTTACAATGTATGTAACTAAAGTGAGAAACGAGGTCCGTTTGCTCACTTTGCTGCGGATCTAGCTCCACAAGCCTCGCAAAGAATCGTGAGAGCTTGCTTGTTCTTCTCCAATCTGGTATCTGGGCTACCGCATACGGGGCAAATCACTCTCTCTTTTAGGTATCTTTGCACAAGCGCAGCAAAAGATTGCTTGTCGGGTCGGCCCATAAAAATAGCCCGACCATTTTCGATCGAGGCATTTATCGCAAGTTGACTGCGAAAATAATTAAGAAAGTCGTTCGGGTCGCGTCTCAAGAGATTTGGAAATTCCATAAAATTGAGCCAGAAAGTCTTCTTACCCGAAACCATAGTATGAGGGCTAGGCAGCTTTAGTCGATCCTCCGACTGGGCCGAACTCTCGGGTCTAGCTTGCCTGATTCTCGCCAAGAGGTTGTTGTAATCCTCCCTAGTTTGCTTTTGTTCACTCAAAATATTATGGCACAGCTCCAGAATTATCGATTATTTTTACTTGTCAATTCTCCTTATTGAACGTTCAGGCTAGATTTCGGAACAGGGTAATTAGTTTGCTACCGTCCGGATCTCAAATGAAGCCGCAGGTACCAGAATCTCGACCTGTGATTTGTAACGAATCAATGACCTGTGCTCCGGGCGGGATTTGAACCCGCGATCACTGCCTCTCTTTGTGCTCTAGTTTCTTGAAACAGTCTTGCTTCAGAATTGGAAGATCGGACACTCGAAAGGGCAGTATGCTTGACCGGACTACACCACCGGAGCGCTTTGGATTCTTCTGCTTTGTATTATCGGTCGTACTCCACATTTAGAGTTTTGTTTCGGATTTTCGAAACTACAAAAAGAAAGACAAATAACCTTAGCGAGAACATCTTGAGGCAGTCCAAATAGGGGCCCGTAGCTCAGCTTGGTAGAAGAACATGCCCAGAAGGTTTCATTCCGACTGTACGTGCCAAAAGCGACCGGCTCATAGTTTCGTAAAAGAGAAATGAGATACCGGTCGGTCGAGGGTTCAAATCCCTCCGGGCCCACACCTTTTTTTCTTAGGAGTGGCTCTAAAAGAACCATAGCTACGCCGGAGCTGCAATCTTTGGCGCTTGGCGACGATCCTGCGTCGCGACCGGCTTCCTCTTGAACAACCTTGAACCGGACAGGAAAATCGCGACTCCGATGGCAAGAACCGCGATTGCGGCGATACTCGCGGCGTTATAAGGCAGGTGCAGTTTAATGCATCCATACAGAACGAACGGCGAGATCGCCATTACTAGAAGACCAACGAATTCGGGGGCTACGTTCAGTTTTACATTCCCCACCAATTGCCTCGGCGAAAGGAGAATTGAAAATCCGATAAGGAAGAAAGCAAAGATAAGCGCGTAGCGACCGGTCAGGAAGCTACCCACTCCGTTTGTGAAATTATAATTTGCAGAGCTGATAGCGGCTGCGAGCGAAAACAGAAGAACAATTATCGCAAGAATTTGCATTCGCGTTGTGTTCGCGGACACAATTGTAGTCCTCTCGTTTACTGGTGTAGATCTGAGCTCTATTAGAAAGCCTACGCAAATCGCGACGAGTGACCCAAGAAATAGATACGGACTCTTTGAGACCACAACGTACGCATAGCCTGGCATTGAGATCGAATGTGGGCCAAACTCATACCACTCGTACACGCCGTACACTATACCTGCGACAATGGGAACGAGGTAGAGGAAGAATGCTATATCTTCCCCAAAGGATTTGCTAACCAAGCTGATCGAATATTTACCCTCTGCCTAAGATGATTTAACATTTTCAATGTCTAAATTTTCTTGCTGTACCTTTCGACCAGATGCTATGTAGCAGGTGTGTCCAATCATTCTCATCGAGGGGCGAGTCTTCCCTGCTCGCGCCTCTATTTGTCTAAGCATGATCTCAACGCTTTCTACGTCGCAGAATAATCCGTCCTTCATAGTCTCTACTACTGTCTCCAGCTGGTTGGTCGTGGGACATATACAAAATACAAAGCCAGAACCTCTAAGTGCGTTGTGGGCGATCTTCAGTAAAAGCCATGGGTCCCCAGTGTCAAGAACCGCGAGATCATAAGAGTTTGATCGCAATACAACGCTGGGATCTAGTAAATTCGTATTTTCAAACTTGACAAATTGAGATAATCCAGACTTGGACACATTTTTCTTCGCAATCGAGTAAAAATCTTCTCTTGCTTCGAAAGTGTGCACCAATCCTTCTGTGGCGACTAAGCTCGCAAAATAGGTTGTCAGTGCACCAGAACCCGTACCACATTCTATCACTTTCGAACCATTCCTGATACCAGAGCGAGCCGCAATATAGGAAAAATCCTTTGGATAAACTATCTGAGTCCTTCTTTCTGATTTCATAATGTAGTCGAGAGTGACCGGGCGCAGGATCGTTATGCGCTCGCCTAGACTCGTCAGTACCGACTCTCCAAACCTATGACCTACGATCTTACTCAACTCCACGATGCCGGCGTGGGTATGGAATTGGGGTGACTCTATGCTTGCTTGTACCAGCCATGTGCGTCTTGGATCGAGGTATAGAAGCACCCGATCCCCATCCTTCACTAGGTCTGGATTTTCGAGCGAGAGATCACTAGTCATCGATTGAAGCTCGAAATAATCTTGCCTTAAGACGAATTAAAAAGACTTCAAATTTAATTAGGAAGGACAGATCTCCCATTTGTGAGTCTAAATTCGCCACTAGGCTTCCAAAGTCTAGTACGCGACAACGTTAGGCTATTCTTTCCAGTCTAAGCTTTCTTTCCGACTACTATCTCGATGGTCGAAACATTGCGCTGATCGTCACCTTCTCCCAATCTTTCTGTGTCGATCCTAATGTTCTTGACCTCGAAGGTGTTGTTTCCCAGTCTCTTGGTAACTATTTCCGCTACGTCCACAGCCCTAGATATTACCATGCCCCGAGCTTTTAGTACGATTTCTCCGCTTTGTGCGAGTTGAACCATCGCTGACATTGCATAGCTCATTACCGGTTTCTTACCTACGAAGACGTGGTTGGGTGGTGAACTACGCGAAGGTCTTTCGGCTGGTCGAGAACTTTCTTGCGCGTGCCCTTCTGAACTTTCGGTACTTTTTGGGGGATTGTTTGTTGACATTTTGCTGACTGTCGCCAATTTTGATATGCAGAGAAGAAATACCTTGATTGTTCTTATTTAAGCCTAGCGAGATTCAAGAGGTGCTAGATTTAAGCAATAACCACCCAAATACCCTCTTCATCAACGCATTCGCCTTTTGGAAGCTTTCCCCAAGATTTTGACAATACTATTGTGAATCAACAGGAGCATGGAAGGTTAGTATTGAAGAAAATAACATCGCTGACTCTCGGAAAAAACGATGATAATTAGAGCAATGTTGCGTTTAGGAAGGTGTTTCGAACAGATGTAATCCTAGCCTTGAAAATCTATATCGCAAAGGGTTTTGTCAAACTATGCTATCGTAAGATCGCGTTTATCTAGCCGAGCTCTCTTCTCTTGATCTGGGCACAGTTACCACAAAGAGGAGTCATTATGCGCGTGTTCGGGTCATAATACATGTTGAAATGGATTCTACAAACCGGCTTTTTGCACATCTCGCATTGCGCTTTCGAAGTTTTTGCGCAGACGTAGCACTTCATTTAGTTCAGTTCAGACTCGTTTTCTGCTCTTGAAAGGGGAACCATAAGAGAAAATAACTCGAAGGGTTGTTCCCCCGCTCTTCACTAAATACTTAGTACATCAAGTGGTATATCTTCGTACTGTCCATCTGGGAGCGTTCGTCTGATGTTAATAGGAAGTATTTTCGAATCTAGTTCAGAAACCGCGATGTCGATAGGGCTGTGAATATTTGCGGACACTTTGATGAATGGAGGAGCTCCAAGCGCGAGCTGAAGCGATCTAGCTCCAATAATCCGCGCTTTCTCAAACCTCGTCAATTTTGGGGGTCCGATCGCGACTACAAATGTCTCTTTTGCTTCCTGCTCCGACGTTTTCTGTTTTTTGCGCCTGACTTTTTGTTGGGAAGATACTCTAGCACGGGGAACTAATGGCAAAAGTGAAAAAAAGCACCAGAAATATAAAGGTCACCTCATTCGGCGCTCTTAAACCTTACTCGCTGAATTTTTCCAAATCTTAAAGAGAATGAAAATACTCGATTTCAACCGATCGCACCGCGATAATTGATCTCTGATGAGCGCAACATCGGTATCCGAGCTGGTCCTGACCGCAAGCGTTTATGGCAGGGGGCAAATCAAAGCGAGAGTGTTCAAACATCTTTCGCCAGTTACGCTCGGTAAGATCCAGCGCTCCATTCCCTTCGGAGGGAATGCAAATTTCTTCGAAAGGAACTTTGTGTATATTCTGACTCCCGTAGTAGGCGGCGAAGAGAAATCGCGGAAAGAGTTTTCCAAGGGTTCCTTGGCGTTTATGCCAGCCGGATGTATGCTGTGTTTTTTTATTGAAAACACGAGAAGCTACAAGCCGATGAATCTCCTCGGAGAGATCGTCGAAGGGTTCGACATTCTTTCAACCTTGAAGAGGGGAGATTCTATCAGGGTCGAAAGCATATCCGCTCCGCCCTAAACAGGATGGAGCGGCCACTCGAGAAATTCCGTAGTCAGCGACAGATGCCTTATTGCGAAGAAGAAGAAGAAGCAGCGGTCTGACCCTGAGTGCCAGAGCCACCGCCGCCGAGGGCTGCCACAGGCGCATAAATGTAGTGCCCGCTGTATCCGCCTACTCTTCTTAGGACATTCTTTGATTCCAAATTACGAAGAGCCTGAGCGGCAATCGCGGCATTGAGTCCGAGTGCTCTTGAAGCACCGTATACCGTAATCGCTTTGAGCGGCGAAAGCGTCTTCAACAATTGCTTCTCATCCATTTTCGGCATGATGAGGGCCTGTTGCTTCGCCTGCTGCTGAGCTAGTCTTGCTTCTTTTGCGGTCTTCTTTTCCGGTTTCTTTGCTCCGCCTTCGTTCTGGCCGCTGTCCTGCGCGCTCTGAGCTTTGTCAGCCTGAGTCATTGATTTCTTTTTAGTGCCACCCATAAAATACCACACTTCCCCTATCCGAATCTCTAGAGAATTCTCAAATTATTTCCTCGGCATACTATTAATACGTTCTTCCTATAATTCGGTCTGGAACCGAGGAAATGGACTTTCGAATCATGGCGAGCGGTTACGAGCGCATGACGAAGACGAGCTCTAGGATCGAGCTCACGAACATCCTTGTCGAAATTTTGAAGGAAACTGATAAGTCGGTGGTCGCAAAGGTTGCCTACCTCACACAAGGGAAACTGCATCCAGATTTCGAGGGCATCAATCTTGGTATGGCAGAGAAAACCGTAGCAAAAGCTCTGGAGAAAGCTTACGGCGCTTCACCCAATGAAATTCAATCCCTTCTGCGAAAGACTGGCGATCTCGGAGACGTTGCGGCGTTGCTATCGAAGGACAAAGTTCAGCAATCGCTCTTCTCTGAGAAGCTGACGGTTGAGAAAGTCTACTCCTCGCTCGACGAGATTGCAAAATCCACAGGGCAGGGATCGATCGAAGGCAGAATTGCACGCCTCGCGGCTCTGCTCAATTCATCGAGCGAAGTCGAAGCGAAATTTCTCACGAGATTCGTGACAGGGAAGCTTCGTTTGGGGGTGGCCGATTTTACTGTCCTTGACGCCCTAGCGCTCACCTTCACCGACGACAAGAAGAACAGGGAGAAACTCGAGAAGGCATACAACCTGACAAGCGATCTGGGGGAGGTTGCCGAACTCCTTGCAAACAAAGGGCTAAAGGCGGTAAGCGAAGTGGGGGTCACCGTCGGAAAACCGATCCGTCCTATGCTCGCGGAAAGAATGGAAAGCTCCAAAGCCATCATCGAGCAGATGTCGGGTGCGGGAGTGGCGGAGTACAAGCTCGACGGCGAAAGAGTCCAGGCCCATCGAAAATCAAACGGAGAAATCACTCTCTATTCACGTCGGGTCGAAGTGATCACCTCGCATTACCAAGACGTCGTCCAGTCTCTACGATCGGTCGCCGCAAAGGAGTTCATCGTGGAAGGCGAAGCCGTGGCCTTGGACAAGGAGGGAAAATACCTTCCGTTCCAGGAGCTGATGCACAGGCGCAGGAAATACGGGATCGAAGAAGCCATGGAAAAGTATCCGGCGTCGTTCAACCTCTTCGACGTCCTCTACCTAAATGGGAAGGAAATGATCGACGAGAGCTACGCTACTAGAAGGAAAGCTCTCGAAGGTCTTTTAGGGCGTTCCAAGGGGATTGATAATTTGAAGCTCCTCGTCGTGCCCGGCAGGGGAGTCGAGACACCTGAAGAGATTGATTCGATGCTACAGGAAGCTCTCGCCGCAGGATGCGAGGGACTGGTCGTCAAGGATGTCAAGAGCACCTACAGAGCCGGAGCGAGAGAGTACGCTTGGATCAAGTTCAAGCCTGAGTACAGGGCGAATGTTCGCGACACACTGGATTTAGTTATAGTCGGTGCAAGTCACGGAATGGGTCGGCGCGCCGGAAGATACGGTACTTTCCTTCTGGCGGCTTATGACAAAGACACCGACGTCTTTCGTACGACCACGAAGATAGGAACGGGGTTTACCGATCTCGATCTCGAAAATCTATCAAAGGATTTACAAAAGGAAAAGATCGCAGAGAAGAGTCCGAGGGTAGATGCAACAGTTAGTCCGGACGATTGGTTCGAACCTCACATTGTGATCGAAGTCATTGCCTCTGAGATTACGCTCAGTCCGATTTACACCGCTGGACTTGACAAGGTGCGACCGGGAAGCGGACTCGCTCTTCGATTTCCAAAGTTCACAGGCAAAGTGCGAACCGACAAGGCTCCCGAGGATGCCACGACTGTGCGGGAGTTGATCGAAATCTATCAAAAACAGGTGAGGCAGTTCAAGGTCGAAACGAAGGAAATAGAAGAAAAACCCGCCGAAACGACCAAAAGCAAGCGGCTCAAGGCTAAATAAGACACACCTTACGCCGTCAAAGAGGACCCACTTATTCTATAGAAAATTTAGAGCAATCAAAATGACGCCTTGTTCCTTAATGGATGGGCTTCATAGTAGAAGAATAAATAGAAGTAGGAGAGTACTTGCAATTGCTTTAACATTTGATTCGTTAATGAATCTGTCATTGCTTCTTATAACCTACTAGTCCATTTTCCACGCCAAAGTTAATTGTACAAAGATCGAAATTAAACTTCTTCGTACTT
>JASHOD010000130.1 GCA_030041295.1 Nitrososphaerales archaeon | reverse complement strand
TTTGATATGAACGACGTATGGTGGGCTATGGTAACGAGGGGACGACCGGATAAGGGAATATTCGTCGTTCCTGAAGCTAGAGGATTTCCAAGAGATCTCCATCACATCCATCAGTCGAAGATCGGAATCGACGCGACTGCGCCGCTCGAAGCAACCGAAGAGAAAGTTAGGAAGTACATCCCTGGAGAGGAAAAGGTCGAACTCTCAAGATATGTGAATCAAGGAAAGGGCCCACTTGCGCGCTCAACCTGATTTCTTGAATGACTTTCAAAGAATGCTGTGAATTCTGCTGACTTGTTTACTATTGCATTTCTTTCGTTGCTACTTGGATTGAAAGGGTCAGCCCAACTTGGGCGTGCTACGTTTTATGGTCAGGTCATTTTGGATTGATAATGACATTCTAAATCCTGTCTTTTTTCTTCAAAGAAGAATCAATTTTTGACATCTGTGTCTCCATCAATTCTCTCATGTTTTTGAGGGCTTCTTCTTTAAGAGAAGGGGGGAGCTGAGTAATCTTTTCAAAGAAAACATCGTATTCAGTTGGCATATGTTCCAAATAGAAAGTGATCATGTCAGATGGTGAGAACAACTCTGTGAAAATCGCGAGCATTCCGTAATCATTAGTTCGTTGTTCGGTTATGAACTTCCGCCATTCATCAAGCTGCTCTCTTCCTTTCTCAGTTATTGCGTAGTTTGTGCTACTTTTGTCTCCCCGCTGATCGGACGTATCCGAAGACTTGATCAATCCTTCCTTTGACAGGGCTTTGAGCATCGGATATATTGTGCCGGGACCAGGCCGCCATGCACCTTTGCTCTTTTCGCTAATACCTTGCATGATGGAATATCCGTTTTGATTGTCGCGTGAAATCATGGAAAGCATATACGTGGCGAGAAAGCCCCTTGGTACGGCCTGAGGCCCTATGCGATGCCTCCACGGACTATGAAGGAATTTACGATGCGCAAGATGAGGCATTAAGAGTGCCAAGTGGACATTTGTAACGAGATGGTATAAAGTCTTTCTAATACAGTGTCTTTATTGATACCGATATCATATTATGCGTTAGATACATTTATACGGAACGGCCTTCCTCTAATTCTTCTTGGGCGGACATTTTGACGTTACAAGAAGCTAAAACTGAAGATTCAAATTACGACAAGAGAATTACAACACTTGCTGCCGAAGCCCATGGACTGGTGAAGGTCTACGGACAAAATCGCGCTGTTGATGGCATCAACCTCTCTATTCCTAGCGGCGGAATTTACGCACTGCTAGGCCCTAACGGTGCCGGCAAAACAACCATCATCAACATGCTTACTACATTAATCAAACCCGACGGTGGTAGCGCAAAGGTCTTCGGTCAAGACGTCAGGACGAAAACTCAAGTTGTCCGCCAACTGATCAGCGTAACCGGCCAGAGCGCGGCAGTTGACGAAAAGCTCTCCGGATACGAGAATCTTACTATTTTTGGATTGTTGCTCGGTCTCAGCCGATCAGACGCCAGCAAGAGAGCGAAGGAACTGCTCGAGGAGTTTGAGCTAGCGGACAGCGCGAACAAGACGATTGAAAAATACTCCGGCGGAATGCGTCGGCGGCTAGATCTCGCAGCGAGCCTCATAGTTCAAGCGCCCTTGATCTTTCTTGACGAGCCCACGACTGGTCTCGATCCTCGCACAAGGATCCAAATGTGGAATACCATCAAGCGACTCGTCAAAACTGGATCAACCATTGTCCTGACGACCCAGTATCTAGAGGAAGCTGATCAACTCGCAGACAGAATTGCTGTGATAGACCGCGGTCATGTCGTCGCAGAAGGCACGCCGCACGAATTGAAAGCCGCAATAGGCAAGGCAACTCTTCGTCTGCAGCTAGCAAGTGAAAAAGACCTCGAGGAGACTATGAAAATAACCGAGAAGATTCTCGCTGCAAAGGCATCAAATCCAGAGCCTTCGCTTGTTACAGCGCCCATGGCAAATCCCGATAGTGTCACCGATCTTCTTATCGCTCTACGCGAAGGGAACATCCGTCTCGCCGCGGTGAGTGTTCAGGAGCCAACGCTTGATGAGGTGTTCCTTGCTCTAACCGGAACTCCAAAAGTGGAAGAGGTTGATCAGTGATGAGTGCTCAGAAAATTATTCCTGCCGCGGAAAGAGATCTTAAAAATCGCATTTCCTTGCGCGAAACCATCGCCAACTCGTTGACAATGGCATACCGCAGTCTACTCCTTATCCGTCGGACGCCACAGCAACTTTTCGACGTAACAATTCAGCCGATTCTTTTTACCGGCATGTTTGCGTTTCTGTTCGGCGGAGCAATCTCGGGTAGTGTGCAAGGTTATCTCCCGATAATAATTCCAGGAATTCTTGCGATGACTGCTCTAACTGCATCGATTCAAACTGGGGTCCAGCTTCGTGAGGACATGGACAAGGGAGTGTTCAATCGCTTCAAATCAATGCCTATCGCACGCATTGCCCCGCTGATGGGACCGCTAGTCGCAGATTTCGTGCGCTACGCCATCGCAACGGGCCTGACGTTTCTCATGGGCTATCTCCTAGGCTTTCGGTGGGCAAACCCTGCCGCCGTTCTACTAGCTGGTGTACTCGTGATTTATGCGGCGTGGTGCGTTGGCTGGATATTCGCTCTTCTCGGAACTATTGCTCCGACGACGCAGGTTGTGTCGGGGATTTCGAGTGCGATCTTGTTTCCACTGTCTTTTCTCTCTGGCGCATTTGTCCCGACCAATACACTTCCATGGTGGCTTCGAGACTTTGTGAATGTGAACCCGCTGACTTACATAGTTAGCGCGACCCGGCAACTTTTGAACCAAGGAACCATTGGAAATGACTTTTGGCTTTCAGTTTTCGGATCAGCTGCAATCGTCATTATCTTTGTTCCATTGACACTAAGGTTCTACATGCGCAAAGCATAGTGCTCCATACACGTCTCGCGAACAAATACCTATACACTTTGAAGCTTAAAAACGGAAACTATGTTGAAAGAGTAGGTTTGCGCTAAAAATATAGCGAACACTCAGAGATAGCGGAGGAGATACAAATCGATCACTGAACTTTCAAATATTTACCGGCTAGCTTCACAATGACAAATATGATCACAGCGACAACGAGAAACGTGATGAGAGCAATAGAAAATGGTCCGACCAAGAAAATCCAAAAAACAGCATTTTGAACTTCACCAGCCTTGCCCTGTCCCAAAGCAAGGCCCAAAAGTGGCATTACGAAATCTGATACAAGCTGTTGTATCAAATCGCCTAGATATATGGCGAACACAAACGCGACCATGAACCCTACGACACCATATTTGTTGAGGAAAGCGGTAAATTCCTGTGTGAAACCTTTTGGCTGAGGTGGCTTCGCAGGAGTAAGGAGGGTCTCGATTTTCTTTAACTCTTCAAGTATGTCACTATTGGTTGCTTCCTTTCCCGAATCGCTGGAAGACATTTTTCTAAAATAAAAAAACAAGCGAGATCTAGTTAAAGCTTTTCTAGATTATTGCTCTTGAAGAACTCTCCCACAGGGTTCTAGAGTACTCAGCAAGATCTTTTGTTGATCTATACATCTTTAATTTTAGAGCGTTCTCAACAAGCCAGGCTTATCCTTTTCTCCACTTGCTGAAAGATCTGTACTCCATGAAACCAGCTGCAGCGAACAATGCGGCAAGAATTACGTAGACCAGCGTAGTGCCACTTGAAATGTTGACGGCTTTATCCAAAAGGCCGCCGATCGAACTTGCTAGAGTTCCGACGGCTCCGATCGAGGTCGGGGCAGTCACGTTGTAGTAAGCTGGAGCTGAAAATGCCTGAAACTGTGTCCCGTTCAGATCATAACTTAGAACAGCGGCCGAACCATTCCCGACCGAGGAATAGGTACCGATTCCGCTTAACTTTACGTTGTATGAGTATGATACCGAGCTTGATGGATTGAGATTGCTCACAGAGCTGTTAATGGGATTTCCTGACACGACCGATAAAGAGCTTGAATAGGTGCTCGTGAATGCCGAATCATCCACAACGAGGTTTGTCAGCGAATCAATATCCTTGTTCACAACTGTCAGCGTCACCGTAACAGTGCCGTCGGGGTTTGCCTTGAATGACTTTGTGAACGAAAGATAGGCTGGGAGAGCCTTTGAGAATGAAGCCAAAAGCGTGGAATCACTCACGCTCTGACCGGCACTCAAGCTCATAATGTTCTGTCCAGTGCCCAATAACTGTTCCAAGAGAGTCGGACTCGTAGTCACCATCGTATAGTTGTAACCCGAAAGACTCGGAATAGAATTCGACGTGCTGTTGTTCGAGGGAAGAGGAACTCCTAGTCCTGCTAGAGAGAAGGATGAGATACTTGCAAAACTGATCTGACTTGAATAATCCATCAACTGGGCAAAAGAAGCAGTGTGCTGGTCGCTAGACGAATGAAATGCGCCGTCCTGCTGCGCGACGCCTCCGAGGATTCCCAATACGCCCTGCGAGGCTGTCGATCCGGAATTCATTTGCCCAATTACAGGAATATTAGAAAGGAATTGCGGCTCGATGAATCCCGCATAGATCGCACTAGAGTTAACGCTTGTCGGAGTCTCACCAGGAATCAAGAACCCGCTCGAGAGTCCATTTTGGAATACAGAAATGAGACCAGAGCCGTAAAAAGTGGGGATTACAGAACTTTCAAAGCTCGTCGCCATTGTGGACATCGATTCGCTAGATTGGTAGACGTATACACATGCGTTTTGCACGTTCGTCAGCCCCAGATTGCTTCCCGACTCTGAAAATGAGACGAGAAGAGAAAGATCGGTAACTCCAAACCCCGAAGCTAAGGAAGTGCTCGCACTGCTTGCCTCACTACTTGTGGAGTTGCACGATTCGCTGTAGAGCAAGATCGCTACTGTCGGAGGCACCAAAGCTGTATACTTTGAAAATTGATTTACAATGCTATGGGGCAGGAAACCAAGATTCCCTGTTTGCGAAGCGACAAGCGCAGCGACGATGTCCGACCCCATTGAGCCAGAATTCATCGAACCAATCGCAAACGAATTGCTCAGAAAGTTGTAGTAGTTCGTCGCACTTCCATCTGGATTTACTAGGGATACAGCTGACTCCGTATAGAAGCTAGGCGACGACGATGACGCGTAGCTTATGTTTCCTAATGCAGCAAACACAACGGCGATCAATAAAATCGCAATGATTGCAATCACTGTCGCACCTACTGAAATCGGAACGGGTTCTTGTTGGCTAGGCGGTGGAGATTCCGAAGGTTTAGTTTTCTCCTCTTTCGCCGCGGTTTCATTTGCAGGTTGCCACTTTTGTTTACTCGGCCGGAGCATCTTCGACACTCGACCCATGGCGAAACCGCTTATTGCCGAAAAGATCACCAAAATAACAAAGCCGCCGATAATAGACGGAATAATTGTCGAAAGCAAACTCCCGATGCTAAAACTGGAAAGAGGGCTGGAGCCGCTAGACAACCCGGAAACTCCCTTTAGAAATAATGGCGCAAACTGCTTGAAAACGGGGATATTGAGCAGCGTTACGGTATTTGTCCCCGGCGGGGCTGGCGGGATCGCGTTGCCATTGCCTCTAAGCAGTCCCGAATTGTCAAGCTGGATGAAGACCGCTCCGAACGCGATACCGAGAAGCGCATATGCAAAAGTATAGACCAGGGACGCGGCACCTATGGCCCTTCTTAGCCCCCTCGTGAAAAGACCCACGACTACGCCGGTGATTGCCCACGTCGTGAAAACTATAGAATAGATCAGTGGGCTACCAAATAGCATGAAGATTAGGGCGAGAAAGACTTGGAACGACGGACCTAGTACGGGTCCAAACCAGTTCAAAATCGGATCAAAGCTTGACGGTAGCAAGCTAACTGCTAGGATAAAGAAAACCAAAGTAGATACGAGGACAGCTGCTAGTTTAGACATGATCTATCCTTAAACCAGAGAGCTATTTTTCTTCGGTTCTATTAGTCTTTGTAACAGAGATTTTAGCTGGTCTTTCCTCTTCGAATGAAGAATACAAGTGATCCACCTAAAATCGCGACAATTGCGACTGCAATTATCCCAAGATACAGTGATGGAATTTGTGAATTAGGCGTCGAATTACTAATCTTGCTACTACTCGAAGCTGTGGTTGCTACAATTGAAGCAGATGAAGAAGCTGTCATGCTTGTTGAAGTCATAGTAGTAGACGAACCAGGACTGCCTTGCATTACAGAGTTCGGAGTTATGACTGTTGGATCAAAAGAAAAGCCAGAGCTTTCGTTGTATTTGAAACCGCCAAATAGTACGTATATTGCTGATTCATTATTTTGAGTGCTCTCGGTGCCGTTCCACTCCCAGTTGAGCGGGACGAATACGCGAGTTGTATTGTAGACCTCTGAGCTTCCTTCCAAGGTGTAGTTTGTTGGGAACAATTCTCGACAAACTTGAGTACCATTCACGGTGAATATAGCACTGTCATTTTGAGCGTCCGAGGAAAATGTACCTGCGTATGTAGAGGCATTATGCGAAGAGCCATATGAGAATGAAAGGCTATCCTGTGCCACAAGACTATAGTTGTCTCCAGGTTGCAGTATGTTGTACACTAGTGGATCTATGGGAGGATTATCTGGTTTCTCCATTGCGGTCGGAAAGTTTTTCGTCGCGCTCCAATCAATGTCTACTCCGTACTTGATTTTCGTCTGTGCTGTGTCATGTGTAATCTGAAACATCAGCACGACAGACACGCTAGTTGAATTTTGAGCGCTCAGAATATTCTGAGTATTAGGCGGAAGAGGGATGTCCGACAATTGCGCCTCCATAGTCACGTTGAATTTAGCTACACTTTCAGTTACAACTGCGCCATTGGATGTCGTGGTGTTGACTGTACTAAGTTGAACATTCCCTATAGCTATAGAACTGCAATTCGCATAGTTGATCGAGCCAATTATGTTGTTGATCTGGTGACCCAAGATGCCGCCTATCCCGTAAGGCACGTAGCTAGTTAGATTGAATTGGCTCGCGGTTCCGTTAAGGACGTCAAAACCGTTGAAACTGTAAATTGTATCGAGAGATGTTCCGTTTACATTGCTGAAGGTATTGAGAACGACACCAGATTGATTCACATCGTTCCAATTTAGGACCTGCTGACCCGTCACGTTCAGACCTCCCTGGTTGAAGAAATATCTTGTATCAAATTGAATCATCTCTCCTGTGCCGTCGTTATAGCTCAAAGCCATCATTGTATTCAAGACGCTCTTGTTCGCAGGTTGGACGTTGAGAGCCGAGGATGTAGTGTAAGCTTGCGAGTAATTTACGTCGACCTCGGCTGTGGACTGATTCCCGCCCTCATGCCATGCACTTGAATTATCATTTTGTGATTGAGCGGAGCTTTGAAGCAGTCTCCCCGGATTGCCAAAAGTCGGCTGGACGGACAATGAACCAATGGGAGAAGATATCAAGAATATGCTAAAGATGAGCACAAGAGCTGAGACAGAAAAGACTCCGCGATTCAATCTGAAATTTCCAAGGGTGCACCATTCTTTATTGTTAATTTAAGAAGGACGGAGCTGGAATCTGAAGTCAAAGTTCCCGTTACGACGAAAGACGGTCATAAAAATCAGCTGATCGATCTTTCTTAATTCCTCAATTCTCTGGACACATGTAAAGTACATTACAGAAACTGTGTCGTACTTTTCCCTACGCTTTTACGAAGTAGTTTTCGGGGGCGATCCCCATTCAGTCTTCTTCGCGAATAACACAGCGACAGCCGCCACTACTCCAAATATGGCCAGTAGGGAGACTGCGATTGCGACGTCATAGAAGGGGAGTTGCCACGCGATTCTCTCGGAACCGGGGAGAAGTATGAAATGATAGATGTTCTGAGAGTAGTTCGTAGGCGAGAAATACGGGTAATAGCTCACCGCAAGCTGGATTGGCAGCGAGGAGTTCGACGATACCGAATAGTAGCTCGTGCCCTGAACCAACTCGGCAGGTGCGTAGGTCGGATGGAAGAACGCAATGAGCGAGGCGGCGATAGTCGACGCAGTGTCCACCGTTGAGTTGGAGACAGCCACAAAAAAGTTGAACGGAGGAGTCACGAATGGCTTGACCAAGGGAAGCAGGCTCAGGTCCTCCCGCAAAGCGGAATCGTTCTGTAACGAGTACACAGGAAGACCGCTCGGGGTGGTCCCTTCGTACCCAGGGAGGACGATTGCACCATAGACTTCGTTCGCCGGGGCGCTCGTAACAAAGTCCAGCATGAACCCGTTCCTCCCAAAGAGGTTGACGAATAGAGCAAACTGCAGCGCTTCAGAAGCATTCTCTGTTTCGAGAAGTATCGGTGTGACCGCCACAGCCTGCGAATATGGGATCGTGTTGTTGTTGTCATAAGAGGGCTCGGGGGCAACGGTTGCGGTCGTCACCAATTCGTTCGCTCCCGTGAGGTGCATGAGGTTGTTCGCCACGACGGTGTTGGCAACAAGATATTGCGACCATTCGTAGTACGCGGTGAGGGAGAAGAAGGAAGGGTCGCCCTGGGCGAAGGCCCCGCTGACTGTGCTATAGTTGAAAGCTGCAGAGTAGGTGACCAAGCTTCCAGGCGTCGTAAGCGCCGGCTCGGCTACGAGCACCCGATCTCCTGAGAATTGTACATAGTAACTAGCGGGAGGTAAGGTAGCAAAGTGAACTGTATAGATTCCAAGAATAGCAGACCCCAAGATGAGCAGGAGGCAAAATGCCGCAAGGACCACTGGCATCCTGGGAAAGCGCAAGTACCGAGCGCCGAGAGCAAAGGCAGAGACGAGAAGTAGAACGGGGAAGTTGAGATAGAGAAACCTCCACGGCAGGATATTGTCGACCAGCCCATCGAGAACTCCGAGATTAATTCCGAACGACGCCTTTGCTACGGATGCAGTCATCACGAGGAACGTGACCCACAAGATCGCCAGGACTGCACGGTAACGCTCCTTATCGATACTGTTTCGCAAGCCAATAACGAAGTACAAGGAGAAAGTGGTAATGATAGTGCCGAGGACACCGAAGAACGTAAGGAAACTTTGGCCGAAGGGTGTCACATACTCGATGTATGGAGAGCCGTAGCTAATCACCTCCAAGAGCTGTACCCAAGAGAAGGCGCAGACTGCTGCGAGTACTGGGAGGATCTTTAGGACGGGCCTCCTTGTGGCTATCAGTCCCACGAATACGGTTGCGATGAAGAAGTACCCAAAATTCTCGCAGTAGATCGAGAGGGCTGAGAATATTAGGAGACCGAAGAGCGCACGATTGGACTCTTTCGTGCGCAAGCCGTAGACAAGTGACAGCAGTGAGAATGAGAAACTAAGTAAGTACGGGTCGGCTCCGGAGTAGCTGATTGCTCCTCCAGGGATGATAAGGACGGCCGCGCCCAAGAGCGCTTGCATAAAACGATGGTGGCTCGATTTCTTCATTCCGAGCTCGTCAGCAAGCGCCACAGCTGAGATGGCGAGAACAAAGGGAGTGAAAACCCACATCACATTGACGGCGATCGTCGCCGCATGAAACGGTGCGACGAAGAAGGCGAGGAAGGAATAGAGAACCCACGTAATTGCGAAGAATCCGACACCATAGCCTGCAAGGAAAGCATACCCGTGGTATTGGATTGAAGTGTAGTCGCCCGATGAGAGGCCTGAGGCGAACTCTAGAGTCCGAAAAATGTGTTCCCGGATGTCTCCTGCTGGGGCAATTCCATTGACGACCGACCAAGCGCTGAAGAAGACTAGATCCAATGTTAGCAGGAAGAGATAGTGCCAGTTTTGCCGGATCCGGGAAATAAAATTCGACACATTGGATTTCGAACCGAGAAAAGCTTCATGACGCAACCGTCAAGCACCCGAGTGCTCTCTTAACTTCTACTCATAATCATGAATCCGCGCAGAAATCTAAAAAAAGCTCGCCAATATGGTCGAAGCTGCTCAAACTTGGTGATTCGCCTTAAGCAACAAAAGAGTAGAGATGGTGAAAAGGGCAATATTACTGATCCTCCTCTCAATCTGTGTAAACGCCACTATGGTTGCGTAGTTAAGATGTAGCAATAGCTACGCAAACCTTGCTATTGAATACCTGAAACTAAGAACTGCTATTTATGGCAGTATACAGGACTTGTGCAGAATGCAGAATACTGAACTCTAATTGCTACGAAGCAGAGGGAGAAACAACTTGAGGCGCGCCTAATCTTAAAATCTCATCGACTGATGGGAAACTTCCGTCAGCCAAGTAATGCAAGGCAGCCCCGCCACTGATTAGTATCTTACCTCCTGCGCTGGCAATGTGGTCAACAAGCTCGCCTTCGACCAGTTCTTGGGAAGTATCTCCTCCCAAGAAATACAAACCGTCGCCAACTATTCTCTTTGTCAATTCAATTCCATTGTCGTAACCTTTCTCGTAGATTCCAAGGGGTCCGGCGCGAATTCTTATCTCATGTGCTTGCAGATCTTTGGCATAGACATCGACGGTCGCATCTCCAATATCGACTATTTGGCCAGTTTCGTGCGGCATATCCTTGAGGTCTACCCTCCTCTTTTCGCCATCATCTGAAAAAACGATGAAATCTATCGGATGCTTCACTTTCATGTCGACTACTTTCTTCGCATCATCAAACTCCTTTTGCGAGAATTTTCTAGAGAGGTAATTATTGTTAGTCTCTCCGAGATCGTAACCATCCGCGCGAGCCACTAGCTGCCCCACGAGTCCTCCCGTGAAACCGTCGGTCCCGAAATCAAAGATCTTCTTCAGGTCAGATATTTTCTGTAACTTGCTTCCACCAGTTATTAGGGCTTTACTAGATTTGCTGTTTTTCACTTCTTCCAATTCTCCTAATTCGTAGCAAGATCTGACGCCGACATAAGTTGGGGCGATATGGGGTAAACACATCAAACTCGAATTGTCCCTGTGCCAAGCAGGAATTGCGTCATTGACGCATGTTTGTATCACGCCTTTGAACCACTTTATGTACGGAGAGGTCGAAGGATCAAAGCTTGTCTCATGATCGAAATATCTCACGTTATCAAGTAAGAGAATTTTGCCCGGAGTGAGCTCCGAGATTCTGTTCCTCGTTTCGCTCGTGAAAATCTTGTCTTGTTCGACGAAATCAATGTCAACTTTGTCTGTCAGCTTCAGAAGAAGTTTGTAGTGGGGCTTCATAGAACAAAAGTCATCATCGCCCTTCCTGCCCTGGTGAGCAAATATCACGAGAGGAACGTACGATGCATATAGTTCAGCAATGTTGGCGTAAACTTTCATTCGCATTGCGTCTGATGCGATTGATCCATTTTCAAATGGAAGATTGATATCTACTCGGACAAGGGTCGGCCCTTTGAGCTGAGAAGCTAGGTTAACTAGCTTTAGATCTTTAATTCTCTCGCCATAATTCATTATCATGTGGGATGCCGCAGGTTAAACCAAAGCTTCGAAGGTTATTGAGGCTATTGGAAACTTTGTGGGACCCTTTTCGAGTGGATGATATGACTTGAACATTTGTAAAGAACGAAGTTCCCGTGGCGGCGAAGTCTCAGGATTGCAGATGAAAGAAGGCGAACCACTCGTTCGATTTTTCCATTAGGAGCTCACGAGCCGAATCGAAGAAATCGGAGCGTTTTTCCTTTGTTTTTAGTTTCATGCTTTCAAGATCCATTTCGAGATGTCTTCTATCTACGAACTTGATTCCTTCAGCCAGTTTCAGTCCTTTCTTCCCAAACTCTTCTAGCGAGGCTTGGACATCACTAGCCAAACCCACAAGTGTCTAGTTCGCCTTGCTAACTGACATGCCCATGGTCATTTTCGATTTAGGCACCTTGATCTGATTTTAGACAGTAATCTTCTGGTAGTTGTTCGTCCAGTCGAAAACCTTGCGAACATGGTATGCTTTCTTTCGTAAGACTAAGCCACCGATGATCGCTAATATCCCAATTCCTTCCAGACTCAGATCAAGAAGTGTTGGATGCATGACTTTAGGGTATGACAGATACCCTCCAGCAACAATTAGGACGGCTCCTCCAGCAAGGCAGAGTTTTGACACAAGAAACAGAGTCTTTGAACTCATTCTCATTTTGAAGTATCTTGGAACTTGAAACAATCTAATCGCTAATAAGCAACAAGAATTTCAAATCTAGCTTGCGACTTTGGCTTGGAAAACCTTTTCCCGAAGACACCTACTTCGATTTTTAACCTACGAGCTTTCAGAAAATGCGCTGGCGCAGCTGCGTTCTTAAGCGGCAATTTCCCTATTCACAATCGAAAGAACTATGGTTCCCCATGCTCAGGAGAAGATTGTGAAAGAGGTATCGAAGTGGGAGGGCGTGACGAAGGCCCCGCATCGCTTCGGAGGAACGGAGTTCAGATTGGGCAGAAGGGAATTAGGTCACATTCACGGCGACTACCAGGCAGACATCGTATTTCCAATGAATGTTAGGAATCAATTGGTATCCGAAAACAAGGCCCAGCCCCATCATATTCTCCCAAAGAGTGGGTGGATTACATTTCGATTCAAAGACGAAAATGATGTGGCGCGCGCAATCGAGCTCTTCAAACTATCTTACGAAATAGCGAGAAGTAATGGAAAAGATAGAAACGAATTGGACGTCGTGAATGAACCCAGGAAGGCTGTATCTAGTGTTTGGGTAAACGACTTCGATGCACAACATTTCTTACAAAAAATGTACACAAAGCAAGATAATTCATTGATTTCAACAAATACACATCTTTGATTAATACACGCGTCGTAATTCTAATCCAACTAGTGATCGCAGTGATGATGCTCTCAATTTACGTCGTGCTTTCTGATGCATTGGGCTGCGGGGCAAGCGGGTCTAGTAGCGCCGGAAACTCCGTGATTGTGTACACGTTCTCAGCTATTATCCCCTGCTCGACTGGCTACATCCTATACAAGAGATTCGAGAGTTTCTAGGAAAAATGCACCTAGATCTCAAAATTATCTCAATTAATGAGAAATCTCTCTTTTGGATAGATTCGTAAAACGGACTCTGGCTCCACGGCTGTTTTATACTGATTTCGGAGTTGCATTTTAGTGCAATAACCCATGCAACTGAGCAAATCTGGAACATTCGGACTCGCCGTAACACTAACCGGCGGAGCACTCCTAGGAGTTTCTTTCATCTACGCCTATAAGCTGTACGAAGTGTACCTTACTTTAGTACAAAGCGCCAATGCCGCGCAATCAGCGTCTCCCCAATTTTTAGGCTCCCTTGACGCGCTATTGCAGGCCCTTGTGCCGGTAATGATTTTGGCCGTCATGGGATGGATCGGTTCGATCTTTCTCACTCGCGGTGTTGACTTTATGAAAGTTGACAGAGGAGTGGGTCTCGTGACCTTGAAGGTCGACAAGAGCGTCGGAGTCGTAGATAACGGATCAGGGCAGGTAGGCCTTGTATCATCGGTTGAAATGACTCAGAGCAAATCTTCTTCTTCTTCTTCTTCAAAGAACAAAAACTCCGATCCCTCAATGCCAGCAGAAAGTAACCCTTTCGATCTTAGCGATACGAAACTAACAACCCAACCACAAAAGAATTAGAGCGTGCGAGCATATTGAGTGAAGCGCCTCTAATCTCCAAGGCGCTAAGGCTCGTGTCTTTGGCACTTATTGTAAGTACCGTTGCCTTGGTCGCTGCTGCAGGATATTCTGGACTGCAGGAATACCAAGTATTATCCGGTGCATTTTCGCAGCATTCATCGCAAATGGGAAATAATAATAATAGTAACTCCTCGAACATGCAATCTTCTTCACAATTTCTGCAGTTCAATGGAACGGAGCTTTCTCTAAATATTCCGAATAACATGACTTTTCCCCTAACCATTCAGCTAAGCGGCCTTGTCGGGTTAGCAGGGACGATAATTGGAAATTTCTCGACCCCACAAGAAAGCATCCTGCCAGGACACACTGTACCTATTTCACTTAACATGGCTTCGCTTGATTATCAAAAAGTTCTTTCAAATCAGACCGCACTAGACTCCTTGCTTTTCAATTCGGCCCCCCTTACTTTCTCAATTGGGATTTCTGCAAACATCGTTCCGCTGCTTGGGCTGAACCTTACAACAACCCAGAACACCACCATGCCGGCAATATTAGGCGGTCTGAACCTTAACCCTGGGACTCCGAATTGTACCAGTAACGGATGTAATCTGCCGGTTGGAATTTCATGGAATAATCCTTCGCCGATTTCATTTAGCGGAAACGTCGGTGTCGCAGTCACGAGTCTACCTGGAAGCACTTCGTCTTCGTCGCTTCCAAGCGCTTCGATTCCCTTGAATGTGACTGCCGGGTCTCCAGGGGATGTGACCGCCAATCTCTTCTTTTCTTCAAGCAATTTTCAACCACAGAATTTCACACCCGGATCTCAGATTGGTCTCAACGTTACTTTCAATGCCTTCGGGGCGAACGTTACAATTCCAGAGAGCGTGACGATTCCCTAAAATGGTCGAAATTTTAGGGCTTCCGCTTCGAACGTTTCTCTCGCGCTTAGGCGGTGCCATTGTCACCGGAGTCATTACCCTGATAATATTCCTCTATGTTCCGCAGTTCCTATATTCGAGAATTCCAGCTTTTGGGAATTCCCTTGGGATTCCATTCACTTACTTTGTTTACTATGCTGTGTTCATCACCATCTTGAGCGGTGTCTCTACAGTTTACCGGAACCACTTTCTTGGAGACGGTGCCGCTATCGCGAACGGACTCGCCCAGATCGCTTACATCTATCTCATAACTAACGGAGGTCTGCTATCTGTCGCGGTTGGAAGTGCCACGCTTTCGGTGGATTATAGTACCTTACTTTACCTCCTGATGATGCCATCTGCACTTGGAGTAGTTTCGACTGTAATTAGGATGATTTCGCGCAGCGCGATGCGACCCTATATAGATCGCGAAGAAATAAAACTGCATTAGTAAATTACGCACTTGGTGCCACTCAAGTTCGCGGAACGTAAGGCAAATTCATTAACGATAATTCTGAACGCCACAGCAGAAGATAAGAAGAAAAGCACTCTCTAGTCTCTGTATGCAAGAAAGAGGGATAATTAGTCTCTTTGTTTCATGGCTCCTCGTGAGATTGCTAGCGTTCTAGGCTCTCCCTAGACACCATGCGAGACATCTTACCCTCTAGTCTAAACAGTGAAAGCACATACATAAGTGCGAGGCCTCGCTTTTGCATGGCCCAGAATATGCAGATAATGGCAAAATACCCGACTTACGACAGAGAAAAGAAATTAGTCATAGACTCGAAGACTTGAACCGAGCAAGCGGTTCTGGTAACTTTATGGGAAAATCTCCTTGTTATGTGCTGTGATGTGCTTGCTGAAATCTAACTAAAAGCACCGGCTATCTCTATAAAAATTCCATTCGGGTCTTTGGATGTATGAATAATGTTCGGTCGGTGATTTTACTTCCAAGTACAGTATCGTACCCCTTCTTTTTTGCTTCGGCAAGAAATTCCTCGTGATCCTTACCGAGATAGAACGCCAAGTAAACAAGCTCCTGACCATTGGTGTAAGGCTCAAAGTACTTGCTGTCTTCCCTATAGTGGTTCAGCTCGATTTCTGACCCCTTGTCCTCGCTCGCCACAACGGCAACCTCACCTCCAGTCGTATCAAAGTGCGGAATCCTTTCCTTGAGCTTCATGCCCATAACTTCAGTGTAAAATTTTATCGACTCATCCATATCCTTGACTCTGATTCCAAAGTACATCAATTTAGGTTTCAAATAGTCCCACTTGGAGACAGATTATCTATTTGTCACAAATAGTTAGCGAGAGAGGAGACCCTCGCGCTTGACTGCAAAACGAGGCAAGTTTCCTAATAATTCAATGATGAGGTGTATGACGTATTTTTTGATACCCTAAAGCTCTGGTTCGAATGGCGTTCATTAAGGACGCTCGCGCCGGTTCTTACTTACAAGTAATGCAAGATCTTTAGTATCCTTTTGGATTCATGTATTCAGCAAAAGTCTGCCGCTTAACAGCTCCGCTAGTTTTTCACTCTTCGTTGTACGTCATCGTGTTTTCTCATCGTCCTTCATGCATATAGCCGGGCCTCTTCTTTCTGCTGCTGATGGAGTAGGAGCGCCTTGCGGGCGGCAACGCCATCCCAGACCAAAAAGAAAAAGCCGAGCCAATTGGACTAGCCATGAAGAAGGAAAGCCAGCCTCCGAGGAAATGGAAAGAGCCGTAACATACGCGGGTAGGAGCTCCCTTGCGAGGAGGCAACCTTT
>JASHOD010000129.1 GCA_030041295.1 Nitrososphaerales archaeon | reverse complement strand
TGAGAAGGAATACGAATCTAGATTTGGTGAGTCAAGTTAATTAGCGGTGCGTATTTTGGATTTGTATTTGAGCAACGGATCCGGAACTCATATCAGAAACAGAGATATCCCTTCTATCAATTAGCTTAAGACAAGTCGGGGATATGCCTTTGGTATGTACCCATTTCACAATGAGCGAGAAGCCTTCCATATCGTCAGGGGAGAGACACATGGGAGTTAGTGGGGCATGCTTTATCTCTTGGGAGAAAAAGAGACGGAGAAGGAACAACTACTACTAGAAGGATAAACGCGAGCGCAAGAGAGGCATGAATTTGTACCCCGATGGAAGAACATTAAGAACATTTTCAATTCTCGCTGTTTCGTTCACAGTCGTTGTTCTGCTTCTTCCCGGCTTGTTTGTTTCTTCTTCTTCCTCCTCTTTAACAATAACTTCCTCGTCGTCGTCGACTGCGACAGCTCAGCAATCAAGTTTTCAAAGCGCTAACAGTGAAATTTTATCGGCTTACGCGCAAATTTCTAGCATTGAGCACAATGGGGGAAACGCGTCAAATCTTGTAAGTGAGCTTAACGTCGCTATTTCTCTTTACAACAAAGCGGAGATTGAGAATTCTACAAATCCTTCTCAGGCAGCCATAGATGTACAAAAGGCCACTCAGATCGCAAGTGACGTACACAGTCAGGCAGTTCCATTGGTCCAGAAAGCAGATTCGCAAAGGACGTTACAGACTTCTGCTGAAATTGGTGGTTCAGCAGTTGTAATCATTGTCGCTGTTTTAGTCTACATCTTTGGTGGAAGAATTTACGATTGGATATGGCTCTATCAGCGCAGGGACTATGTTATTCTTCTTGTGAAGAAAACAAGGGGGAACAGTGAAAGTGGATAAGGAACTAAAGATAGCCGCACTTTCATTCATTGCTTTACTTGTAATCATCGCAATCATGCAACCTGTGATCTCGTCATACGATTATAGTGGATTCTCCGAGCTAGCAGTACTAGGACCGAATCAGAACCTAGGTGATTACCCTCGACAATTGTGTTCTTCGAGCGAGCAGGCGTCTGGTGCATGCTTTACATGTTGTGTTGCTGCCCAGCCATTTATTCTGTATGGCTATATTGAGAATCACGAAGGATATACTCAGCTTTACCAGTTTGAGATCAAGCTAGGAAATAAGAGTACTCAGATAAGCAATACGACAGCTGCAAATGCGCCAATAATTTTTACAAACTCTACGCTCGTCCCAAATAATCAGTCCACAATGTTCCCGATAGTCCTTTCATTGACCAGTATTGGGAATAACCAAAGGCTCATCTTCGAACTTTGGATATATAACACTCGTCAAACGGCCTTTGTGTACACCGGAGTTTGGAATGAGATTTGGGTAAACGTGACTACGCCATAAACTGCCCGAATCGACATTAATGAGGGAAGAGTCTAAGATTTGACAAACCGGGCCACATCGAAGGGCATTCTTTTTCAAAGAAAGACCAAAGTCACCGATGACTCTGAGAACAAAGCTCTCAAACAAGTCAGAGAAGTTATTTTTCGCGGGTATGGCACAGAGAGCCTTTCGACCAGTCTTCCGACATTGGTAAGTGAAATAGCAAAGCGGATTGGTCGTAGCGAGTACGAAGTCGTGGATGCAATAAGAACCCTGGAGCAAGATGAAGATATTCGAGTGATTGAGAAGACGAGGTTTAGCTCTCTTCTTGATTACTCGTTTTCGCCTTACTCTAACTGGTTCTGGGTTTCGGTTATTGCGGCTATTGTTTCGATCGATCTCATGTTAGTGACTTCGGGTTTTGGCCTATATCTACGATACTTCTTTGGATCCCTGTTACTTCTCTTCCTGCCAGGCTACTCAATCACGGAGCTCATTTACGCAAGACGAGAGGAAGAGGGAGAGCATCAGAAAGAAAAAGGAATTGGCGGTTCAAATCTGGCGAAACAGATTGCCTTGTCCGTGGGTCTTAGTCTGGTCATTCTGCCTTCAATTGCTCTAATTCTTAATTACACTCCTCTAGGGATAACACTTGTTCCAATTGTTCTCTCACTCTCGGCTATCACTTTCGTAAGTCTAGTCAGCGCGCTTGAAAGGAGATACATGCAATACAAATTGCGAAGCTACGCTATAGAATCGTGAGGGACACTTCCGAGTTTCACGTAAGCGGACAATCACTCCTCAAAAGTGAGTGCGCAGAGTCTTTATGCTCGAATTTCTTGCTCCGACCTTTGATTTTTAAGACACATAGGACAGAGCAGGACATGATCAAAAGATCCGGGATAAGTAGCAACAAACCCGTGATACTTGCATTTGAAAACGTAGAATTGCATCGAGGAAGTCCAAGATGGCAGTTTGATCTTCTCTAGTTTCGCGCTCCCGATAAATAGGATAGCCAGACGTTGTTTGAGCGTCAGTCGATGGACACGTACCGTATTCGTTGACGCATCAATTACATAATTATTTGGCACGTCCATGAGCCGTTTGCTACGCTACTTATGTATGAACGGATCGTACGTTTATTTCTTTCGTACGGATAATAATAGAGATATAGAGTTCTCTATAGGGCATTTAGAACTTGACCATCTAAGGAATTATTATTCAGGGGACTTGCAGTTATAATTTTGTGGATATCCTAGCTGTGGAAAGAAGATTTTCTCCGAGATTCAACCAATTAAGACATGCAAATGATGAAATAACAAAATATTTCTCAATCCTCAAAATCTTGTCTGAAATCAATTTCTTTCGCCATTAGGGCAATAGACTATTTTCCTTATAGGGGAGTACATTGGCGAAAGACACGCGGTAAAGTATATTCTTCCTTATTCGGCTGAAAATTCCTATAAAAAATCAGAATATTATTTTCGAAAAAGTCACATAGCGAAATCCAAGTTTCGTAGAGATACTATGGAATTCGGTGATGCTTAAGTTGAGATTGTATCGGTGTCCGATAGCTCATCGTCACAAGTGAGTCTTCAGACAAAGATAAGATATATATTCGGGCTTCGTATCTTGCATAGAGAGTCCGAATCCTATAGCCTGCATTGTGTTAACAGGGAGTAAGAAAACCAAGTGGAATCACTAATCGATACCTCCAAAACTAGTATTTGGCAAAAACAGCAGCAGGAAGAAGCAGGCGATGCTATTTCGAAAGATGATGTAACCATTGTTTTACCTGTTTTGAACGAAGAAAAGGCCATTCCCCTAGTTTTAGAGGAAATAATTAAGGCAGGGTACAGAAAGGTACTCGTCATTGATGGTTATTCTACTGATGGTACAGTAGACATTCTGCGACGATACGGGATCCCCATTATTCAACAACACAGCAGGGGAAAGACTGGCGCTCTAAAAACGGCCGTTGAACACGTGACTACTCCGTATATTTTGATAATGGATGGCGACTGTACCTACAGCGCTAGCGAAATTGAAAAATTCCTTCCCCACGCAAAACACTATGACCAGATAATCGGTTCTCGCCAGTTGCAAAAAGGCAGCAAATCCCTTTCGGTCAGTCATAGACTCGGTAATAAGATAATTACGAAGACTTTCAATTTTCTCTTTGGTACACATTTATCCGATGTTTTGTCTGGAATGTATCTTTTGAAAACCGACGCCGCGCTTGAAATGGATTTT
>JASHOD010000128.1 GCA_030041295.1 Nitrososphaerales archaeon | reverse complement strand
GACCTGCTCTCAATCAAGTGGCAGGAGATACCGATGGGACTAGGTCAAAGTTCAATGATGCGCATTATGGATAGCTGAAAAATTAAAACGTGTGTGTCATCTCTTCCGCCGAGGAACACATGCCCTAAGGTTCACATCGAAAACTTAGGTAGGAAATTAACAAAGGTGATTGTACGCCTAGTACGGGCAGTACTTTTGTTCTTCTCTTTCAGGGTCGAATATGCACGCAGGACACAAACCTTCAATCTCGTCAGATTCAAGAATCGGAGTATATTCCTCGCCGCATCTCGAACAAACCGCTGGCAATGTGAGTAAAAAATCTCCGAGATCTTTTATTACGGATTCCTCAAATATTAACTTTGAAATGAGTCGCGCATTGCGGCACAACGTTTTTATAATTTGACAGCCTTTTTTTCTCTTTGAGCGATGCGTAAGGAAAACAAGATAGTTTCTAAGAAAGCATCTTCTGCGAGGCCCAACTGATGGCAGAAGTTTGCACAACGTGCGGCCTACCAAAAGACCTTTGTGTTTGCGAGGACCTTGAAAAGGAAGAGACTCGTATCGTAGTCAGACTGGAAATGCGTAGGTTCAGAAAGCCGACCACTATGGTTGAGGGGCTGAATCCGAAAAGGTCTGACCTAGATAGAATAGCTCACGACCTGAAAAGCAAGCTCGCATGCGGCGGAACTGCAAAGGATGGTTATATTCTTCTTCAAGGAGACCATAGGGACGGGGTTCGTGATAGTCTCGTCGGAATGGGTTTCGCCGAGAGCTCGATAGAAGTTCAGTAGAGGACCAATAAAGGTCTAGGTGATCGGTAGATGGGGGAAAGCGAAGAAGAACAAGTCGATTCCCTTGAAGCGGACACTTCGAAGATCAAATTCGTTCGTAGGAGCGTCAAAGGAAGAGAGAAGCTATGTCCGAGGTGTCTTTCAAAGCTAGAGAAAATTGGCGAACTGTCTGGGTGGTTAGTACCCGACGATTATCTCTGCGAAAACTGTGGATATCACGGACACGTCGCACTTGAGGCTACATCTCAGGAGCAAGTCCCTCCCAAAACCTGAATGCAACTTCTTTCTCTTGTTAGGTCAGCGAAGCTCTTCTGCTAGTTTACGGGATAGCAACGGCTTCTTTGGAGTTCGCTTCGGAGCTTTTTGTATTCTAGGAGATCGCGCAGTCTTTTTCTTTCGAACGGCCGTAGATCGTTTTGAAGGCTTTTTGTCCGCCAATCTGGCAGCTTCGGCATCGGGGTCCTCGAGCACCGCGCCGTCTTTCATTGCCTCCTCTAAGGCTTTACGAAATTCTTCTCCCATAGGATCAGTAAAATAAGCCACTAAGATTCCACGACCTCATTGAATATCGTCGGCGCGACTTTCTTGCATTCCTTGTACATCATATCGGCGAGCTCGCGGATCTCCCATTGAGCCTGTAAAGCTGTTCGCTGAAAGAAAAAGTGCATCAGGGCCCTTGCATTTGCAGTCATTACTATTTTTGTACCAATTGATTGGGGAAGTACAAACCGCGCATCCTCTTTCGGAACTTCGAGTTCCTTGAGTTTCTTGAAGGCTTCAATAGAACTTTTCAGCATATCTTCGTAAACCTTGAGGGCTGCAGGATTCGACTGAATAGTATGAGGTATAATGAAATCCTCCTTTTCCACAGCGGAAAAGCGTTGACTTTCCTGATCATAACTCGCGATTCTATGTCTCACTAATTGGTGAGTCAGGATCCTGCTTACGCCTTCGATTTCGAACATGAATACGGCATGCTCAATTACGTCAAAGGTCTTGTCTCGAATGGCTTTTGCAATCAGTTCCTTCTCATAACCCGGCTTTGAAACGAGCTCCTTTTCCAATTCTTCGATTGGTTTTGAGCTGTAACATCTACGCATTGCAAGCGCCACAGCAATCTCGGGATTTGGCGTGTGCCATATGAGTTTCACGCGCATATTGATAGCTTCACACTATAACCGAAAGTGAAAAGGCTTTTCCCGAAGGCATGGTAACCCTTTTGAGAAGCATTGACCTGTTTTGTTAGTTCACCCCCGATAGCTTTCGTCGAAGAAAGCTTTCGGGATGATCAGAAATGACTTTCAGCTATTCTGCAAAGCCGAAGACTCACTATTTGGCGGTCTTGCTCGGTGTTCTAGTCATAATCTTGATCGCATTGACATTTTTGACATTTGCATTGGGAACATACACCGTTTTCAACAACCCGGACAGCAACGTCGTTGCTCTGACAACAAAGACGAGCGAGGGCGCAAATCTGACTATAGCGGGAGCGAGTTTTGCTGACAATGCGCAGAGAATTGTTTGGATTGATCCGCAATTTTCTTCTTCCAATCCCTCCCTGGTGATCGCGAGTTCAGGCTTTAAGATTGGAAACGTTAGTACGACCTCATTGGGATACATCAATCCCGTAAATCTGACCATTTCTTCTTCGAATCTTTCCAAGATTAACTCAGACGGTTTCAGGCCTCATTCTGTTTGGATAATAGGAAACGGAGGGTATGTGTCAATAGGTTCGACGCAATTTATCAACGTGACCGTAGACTCACAGCAAAATTACTCTGCTGCTAGCGTCGGGAGCGGGATCTACTTTTTCGTCTCGTTGTTGGTTTTCGTTCTTCCAGCCAATTTCACTTACGGTCAGCTTTTCATCGCCTTGTGGACTATCTACATACTTCTGTTTGCGGTCGCGCTCAACGGTCCATTTCGTAACATACTCATGTCTCTCAAGCAAAGCGCGCGAAACGGAGTAAACGGGTTGCTCAGCAACTCCGCTATGGCAACGTTTATGGTATTTCCTATTGCGTTATGGGGCTCCGTAATTCTCGCCGAATTGCAGCAAAGTGCTGGCATTCCTACCGGTAGTCTACCCCCTACTGATCCACTGGTCGAGTTTATCGAACTAGCAATTGCCCCTTTAAGGGAAGAAATAGGATTTCGCGTCATACCAATCGGCATCGTGGCACTACTAATTTTGTTTTCAC
>JASHOD010000127.1 GCA_030041295.1 Nitrososphaerales archaeon | reverse complement strand
AGGTTAGCAGAGATCTCTTATTTCCCATTCTAAATCCGAAAAGGAGTGATGCAATTCTGGAAATTGGTTGCGGGACCGGCAGGGTAACTCTCGAGCTTTCAAGACTGTGCAAGAAGGTCGTGGCCGTTGATTTTTCTAAAAGAATGTTGGAGCTAGCGAAAGCAAAATCTCGAAACCGGAAGAATATTGAATTTGTTCTCGCAGACATTCGTTCTGGGCTACCGCAATTGGATAGTTATTCATTTGACCTTCTTGTTTGCCCTTTGTTGATCAATCACATTGACAATGTTAGAAAACTGTTCGCAGAAGCTTACAGGCTGCTAAAATCAGAAGGGGTTTTAGTCTTTGACAATATTAATCCTGATGCGAATGTTTCCCCACTCTTCCGAGATCTAATTTTCGATCGCAGCCAAAGGGGTAAGAAGATATTCTATCATCACTCGCTGGATTCCGTTGTTCATTCGCTCCACAGGGCAGGTTTTGATATCGAAGAAATAAAGTTCAGAAGAGTTGACCGAACTATCAAGGATCTTATTACCGAGACATCTTACACAGAGGGAAAAGGGCGAACTTTCGGCATGGCTTTCAAGGCAAGAAAAACTACGAGCTGACTTGCTTCATCCAGGATTTGAAATCCATTTTTCTTCTAAACCGTCGAGGACGGTCAAGTTGCTGGTCTGCTGCGGCGGATGGGAAGACGTAGAAATGTAAATGGGCCAGGCCGGATTTGAACCGACGACCCACACCGTGTAAGGGTCTGACAGCAACTGTAGTTGCAGTTGTCCTAACCAGGTTTTCCGTAGTGAGGATACTCTAGACGACTGGCCCGAGGAAGTAAAATTAATTTAAGTTATAATCCATTTTAAATCTTGACTCAGTTCGCTTTCTCCAATTCATTGATAATGTTCCTCGCCGATGCGATTGCGCTTTTCATTAACTGAGTATTATCATTCTTGATACCAACCGTTAGGTTATTCACGTACATCTGCAAAAGATGAAGATTTCCCGTTTCGTCTTTCCTCGACCGGGCAATCTTTCCAAGATTGATATTTAGCCTGTTAACGTTTTGCAGAGCGAGTACTTTGTTTTCCTGAGCGGATAGGGTAGTATCTTCTTGGGCTCTTCCCAGGAGCGGGTTTACGTATCTTTCGACTGTATCGAATAGTTCTTTCAGCTCTTGATCCAAGACTTTCATCTTTAGTTTCTCTTAGGTTACTTTTGCTCCAGAGTTCATTGATCTGTCGGCGACCAACGCGGAGATTTCGGGCCCATCTGCGGCAGCAAGCAGCATAACTTCAGAAGTCAGTCCCATTATCTCTCTTGGTTTTAGATTGGTAACGACCGCGATTAGTTTGTCCTTCAAATTCTCGGGTTCGTATTTTGCTCCGATGCCAGCGATGCACTGTTTTTCGTTTCCAGCGATATCTAATTTGAGCTTTAGCAGTCTCGCCGAATTTGGGACGCGGCTTACTTCAAGAACTTTGGCAATTCTGATATCTATCTTTTGAAACTCCTCGAATGAGACTTCAGTTATTGGAACTTTTGGGTGAGCGGGAGAAGATGGTGGAGAAGCAGGAGCGCTTGATTCGGACATTTTCAAAATCAGATCCTTTGCATGTCGCATTTATTTCTTCTTTTCAAGACGTTCGTTTCTCAATGCTTCCAGCTTTTGACGAAGTTTTCCTGGCGACTGCTTTTGAAAAATGGGACTCACGTCCTTCACGCTTATCGGCAGTTCATTGTCGATGCTTTCATCATTCCAGTTTGGAACGCCATTTGATGCTTTGTAAAAGCCGGATTGATGGATTATTGTATCTACGGTCGAGGGAATAATGGGACTGAGCTCCGCGCAGGAAATCTTGAGATTCGTGAGCGAGACGTATAGGAGTTGTTGAGCCTTGTTCTTGTCTTGCTTGACAACTTTCCACGGCTCGGTGGCACTCAAGAACGCATTTGCCTTCGCCAAGTTGTCGAGAGTTGTACGACAGGCTGCTTGCAGTTCGGTCTTTTCGTAGAGCTCACAGATATTCTTGTGCCGGCTCTTTATCTCAGTAACTTTGTCCTTCAACTCTTCTGAAATTTCTTCGTAGGTCAGCGCGAAGTTGTTATCGGCGAATCTCGAGACGCCAATAAGAGTCCTGTTCACAAAGTTACCAATCGTGTCATTTAGATCATTGTTAATCTTCTCACAGAATGAATCCCATCCAAAATTGATGTCTCCGGATTCTGGGCGTAGCGCAATGAGGGCATACCTCCAGTAATCAACGGGTAGCACTTCGAGAGCTTCATCAATCCAGATTCCGACTCTCCTGCTCTTCGAGAACTTTTGGCCCTCGAAAAGTAGGAATTCGGTTGAACTGATTAGACTGGGTTCGTTGTATTTCCTTCCAGAGGCGTGGAGAAGGGACGGAAGGATTATCGCATGAAAAGGTATGTTGTCCTTTCCGATGAAGAAGGAGGTCTTGGCTCCTGGGGTAAGCCAGTATTCGTCCCACTCTTCGGGCGTGCCAAGTTTCTTGAAGTACTCCAAAGTCGCGGAAGGATAGCCCAGGACCGCTTCCATCCACACATAGATAGTCTTCGATTCGGCTCCTGGAAACGGGGCTTTTATTCCCCACTCGGAGTCTCTTGTAATGGAGCGAGGGCGTAGACCTTCTTTCAACCATCCTCTGCAGAACCGGATGACATTTTGTGATAGTTCTGCACGGTCAAGATATCCGGACACGTATTCTGAAAGCTTGGGCAGATCGAAGAACCATTGTTTTGTATCCCTGAGCTCAGTCGAGCTACCGCATATCACGCAATGCGCGTTCAGCAGCTTTTCCGCGTCCAGGGGTCGACCGCAATTATCGCATTGGTCTCCTCGAGCGGGTTCATATCCGCAGAAGGGACAGATGCCTTCTACGAATCGGTCTGGCAGGAAGCGATTATCTTTCGGACAGTAGTGGATCCTCTCGACCTTTGTAAATATGTAAGAGTCATTTGAGTAAATCTCGGAATATAATCCTCTGACATACTCCTTGTGTACGGAGGATTCCGTCCTCGTATAGTTGTCGTAAGAAATTAGCCAGCGCTTGAACAATTCGCTTATCCTTGCGTGATTTTCGTCGGCTAGTGTTTTGACTGGAAGCCCGCGTTTGAGCGCTTCAACCTCAAGGGGAGTTCCGTGCTCGTCAGATCCAGACACGAAGACGACCGAGTGGCCAGCCAATCGAAGGAAACGAGCAAAAACATCTGCTGAAAGAATGGAGCCGATTAGATTTCCTAAATGAGGAACATCCGATGAATACGGCCATGCCGAAGTAACGACCCATCTCGTCAATTAGAAATTCACCTCCAAGAAATCGATTTCGACAACAGTATCCAATATGGAAATTAGAGACTTTACCGCCGGTAGTACATTTAGGCATTCAATGTCGTTGAAAAAGAGTTTGTGTCTCAATCTCCATTGGTTTATGTTCTTGCAAATTTAAGGACTATTCAACTTATAACTGTATTCCTTCGCTTTGGAGCCAAAGTTGCGATCGAAATGCGTTGAAAGAATGTAGGATTATGGAATCAAGTATATGACTTATGCTAGATAACGCTCTCCAACGTTAACAAGAATAGCTTTCCGAATATCTTAGTTGCTCTGGTGATAGCTTGTCAATAGTAAGATTAAAAGCGCTTAGGGCAAACCTAGAGACCATCTCATCTATCTCTCGAGGAAAGACGAGCACTCTCGGAGAATCCCTCGCGAATTCATCTCTGTGTCTTGCGAGATAATGTATCGCGAGAAGCTGGTTTGCAAAAGAGAGTTGCATCACTTCTGGCGGATGACCCTCCGCCGCGACAAGATTGATGACACGTCCATTGCAGAGAAGGTAAATGGACTTGTTTCCAAGTCCGAATTTCGCCACGTATTCAGTAATTCTCTTTGAGGATGAAGAGAGTTCCTTCAGATCAGAGATATTGATTTCTCTATCAAAATGACCGCAGTTCCCCACAATAGCTCCATCCTTCATTTTCTCGAAATGCCCACGCGATATAATATCTATCTGACCGGTGCATGTAAGAAAGATTTCTCCGAGTCGAATTGCTTCACCCATGCGCATTACTTGATATCCATCGAGATGTGCTTCGAGTGCTGTTACTGGGTTTACTTCGGTAACAATTACTCTTGCTCCCAATCCTCGGGCGCATGCGGCTACTCCCTTCCCGACCCATCCATATCCGCATACAACTAGTACTTTTCCCGCAATGAGCAAACCTGTAGCTCTTACCAATCCATCGAGTGAGCTCTGACCTGTACCGTATCTGTTATCGAAAAGGTGCTTCGTTTGTGCCTCGTTGACAGGGATCACGTGATACTTGAGCATCTGCTTTTTCTGAAGAGCGAGAAGTCGCGTCGTACCGGAGGTAGTTTCGTCTGTTCCACCGAAGCAATTGTTGCCTTTAGATCGAGCGTACGCAACATGCAATTCTCCGCCGTCATCGATTATCAGATCAGGATCAGTTTTCGCAAGCTTGTCGATATCATGGCGATAATCTCTAACAGATTCGAACTTGTTACCACCGACCTTTACTTTCAAATAATGTGACAGATACTCTCGAATGGGATTCTGAGTTGACAGCGGATTCGCGGCCACTAGGTTGATCTTCATTCCCAAAGAATGAAAAGCCTCAACCAATACCGCGGTTTCTTTAGAAATGTGGAGACAGAGTCCTATCCTCAAACCAGACAGAAGATTTCTCCCTTCGCTTTTATCCACGTGTTGTTTTGCCAACAACAAGGCGGGCATGTGTCCCTTTGCCCATTGAAACTGTCGCCTTCCTTCGTCAGCCTGCAAAAGTCTCTTAGATGAGAGCAAGAGATGCTGTCACTTCTTTTGATAATGTATCTAGCTAAATTTGGGTTATGATTTCAGACACTGCCGCCGAAACTCGTTCTCGAAGTTTTTCGACATCTACTGATTGGATTTTCCGATTACTAACGAGTATTCTGCCATCCACAAGTACATCGGATACATCCCCAGAACGTGCAGCAAATGTGAGGTAACTGTAAGGATCGTAAAATGGCATAGCCGAAATACTTGATAGATCAAGCAGGACGATGTCCGCACGATATCCCACAGCCAGCCTTCCTATCTCGTTTTCTTGCCGCAAAGAATGAGCGCCACCCTCGGTAGCCAATGTGAAAGCTTGTCTCGATGTCAGCTGCGTAGTATCTCCCTTCACCCCTTTTGCGAGGAGTGAAGCCATTTTCATCGTCTCGAACATGTCTAGGGTATTGTTCGAAGCAGGACCGTCGGTACCCAGGCTGACCGTTATACCCTCGCTTAATGCTCGTGGTAGATCAGCAACTCCCACCCCAACTTTGAGATTAGAAATCGGGCAGGAGGCGAGGGAGGCTTTTGTTGAAGTGTATGCTTTGTAATCATCCTCTGTAAGATGAATCGAATGCGCGCAGATCGTCTGAGAATCCAGAAAACCGACCGACTGAAGATAGTTTATCACTCCGCGTTTTGCGTCGACTCCGTACTTTGCCTTTATCTCCTCTACTTCAGCGGATGACTCTGATGCATGTATAGTAGAAAGGACGGGATATTTCCTCCCGTATTTCTCATTCAATTTATCCTTTAGAGCATGAATCTTCTTCAAGAGCTCGGGGTTGCAGCTATAAGCTGAATGCGGCGATGTCGCAATTCGAATCCGGCCGTCGTCTTTCCCGTGATGATTTTCGGCGAGATCCTGCGTAAGTCTGAGCGATTTCTCTTCCGTCCAATCAAAGATTCCGTGCGAGATTAGTCCTCTCATGCCTGTGAATTCTACGGCTGTAGCCTCGCTAGCTTCCGGATCGTAAATGTAGTTCGTGTTAATTGTAGTCGTCCCTGACAGCAATGCTTCCGTCGAACCCAGTATTGCTCCGACTTCGATCTGCCAAGGCTTCAGCTTTGCTTCTATGGGCCATATTTTATCCCGCAACCAGTTGAATAGTGGTAAATCCTCCGCAAATCCGCGAAGTAAGGCCATTGCGATATGCGAATGGTTGTTAACAAAACCCGGGATTACGAGCGAATTACTAGCATCAATTATAACCTCGGGTTTGGTGTATCTTCTTTCTATTTCGGACTTTTCCCCGACTGCAACAATCTTCCGGTCCGAGACAAAGATAGAAGTCTTTTCGGAAGGTCCGTTCGGCGTTATCACAAATTTCGCATTCGCAATCAAAATATCCTGAGGCTTGTCTAGTTGTCTGAAGCATAAGCGGTTTGAAGTCAAATCAATCAAACTCCGATTTACGAAGACTTGAACAGACAGGAATCAAAATATGGAAAATCAAGCGAATCTGGGTGTGCAAATCTGTAAGCTATAGGCAACTTATTCAAGTGAAAGGATATTCCTATTTCGTCCCTGATATTTAAAATCGCATTTGCTAATTTGAATTATAAAAAGACAAAAATGCATAAACCTATGTACAGCCCATTGTAGGGTAGAACCGAAAAAAGGACTCAAGAAAAGGGAGTTTCCGATGAGTAAAAGAGCGACAACTAGTCTAGGAGAAGGCAGGCAGTACATCGCCCGTAGGATCGACTGGGATACAATGGGTAAGAAAGTCGTGCTGGTCAACATTTGCGACGAAGAGCTTCTTGGCACGACTGTAAGGGCCGAGCAAATCGACTTGCCAATCTCCAGGGAGTATTACGGTGTCGACAAGGTATCCGAGACACAAGCGATAGACCTTGTCAAGGGTTCAAGTATCGTTAACCTTGCCGGAACGAGAATTGTTACGAAGGTTGTGAAGGCGAACCTCGCAAATGAAAAAGCTGTCAAGCGTTTCGGCGACGTTTCCTTCCTAATGATTTACAAGTTCTGATTCTTCGTTTTCCTGTCCTGAGTAATGAGATCCATTTTTCGTCACGATTTATTGTTAGCTCGACTTCTCCCATCGCGCTGGTGTCAATCTAAAACGGTCAAGTACATTCGTGAACAAGACGAAAAGGGCTTTGAGCGTTTTCACAGAGTGGCTGAGCGGATAGACAGGAGAGATCGCGTAATCCTCAAGAACGAAGAGGAAAGGAGCGTATTCGAGGAAGTTTTTGATCGTCGCACTTTAATGACACTTTACTCTCTCGCAAACAAGGGGGCATTCTCATATCTCAACGGAGTAGTTAGTTCAGGAAAGGAGGCGCGAGTGTACTGGGGCGTAACGGATCAGAAAACCGACGTCGCCGTGAAGATCTATCTTACTTCGTCTTCGGACTTTAAGAAGCGCTCGCAGTATATTTTAGGCGATCCTCGATTTAACAGATTCAGCAGGGACAGCCGAAGCGTTGCTGAACTCTGGGCTCGAAAAGAGTACACCAATTTGCAGCAAGCCTTCGACTGTGGGGTCAGAGTCCCAAAGCCGATCACTTTTCTTGGAAATGTCCTAGTCATGGAATTCATCGGGGAAAACGGAGTCCCATCTCCCACTTTGATCGACGTCAGTGTAACTAGGAAAGACTACCTCTACATCGTCAAATCAGTAAAGACGTTGTTTAACAAGGCTGAAATAGTTCATGCCGACCTCTCTGAATACAATATCTTCAAACTTCACAAGGAACTGATTATTTTCGATTTAGGGTCCGCGGTTTCAAGAGAACATCCCCTTGCAAATGATTTCCTACTCAGAGACATTCAGAACCTGAATCGTTTCTTTGAAAGAAGAGAAGTCAAGGTCATTCCCGAAGAAAGATTAATGCGGGAGTTCGGCCATAAACAAAAACCAGACGGCGAAAAGCAGGCGGTTATGGTTGGCGAGTAGCATGGGTTTTTCTTCGCAGTCAGTGAAGATACCCATTGACCGCGTGGGAGCACTTGTCGGAAAAGAAGGCATGGTAAAAAGCGAAATCGAGAAAAGATGCAGCGTGTCTCTTGAGATAGACGGTGAATCGGGCGACGTCAGGGTCACTTACGACACAGACTCGTTAAAGGAAGGCGACCCTTTCAAGGCCCAGGAGGTCGTCACTGCTATTGCGAGGGGCTTTTCGCCGCAACGGGCTTTTGCGTTATTCGAAGAAAATAAGGTGCTATTGACAATTGATCTGAGACAATATTCTGGAAAATCGGAGAATTCGCTAGCTCGAATTAAATCCAGATTGATAGGTTCCGATGGAAAGGCGAGAAAACTGATAGAGCAACTATCTGGAACTGCGATTTCCATCTACGGTCATACAGTTTCTATAATCGGCGATTCGGGCAAATCCAAAGTTGCGGAAGATGCCCTTGTGAAAATCGCGTCTGGTGGTACGCACAAGGCTGCCTACCAAATGCTCCAAAAATATCGTTCCAAACAGAAATTGGATAGGCTGCAGTTATGGGAATCACAAAAGCCTCCGGAAGAGAGAGAGTACTGACAAGGAATTTCATTTCGGTTTTGCAGAACAGTTTATTACCTGTCGCGTTAATACTCTGATTTCAAGTCGCTCTTTAGGCAATTTCTTTTCTTTTTTTGAAAACTGAAAATTGTAATCGAGTAAATGAAAAATTTCACCGATGAGGTGTTAGCACAAAGTGGCAACAACAGTCAGTTCGCAAAAAGTAACCTACTCTGAGATTTCTCCATCCGAGTTTTTCTATAGGAATCGTGACCTCGCGGGTTTCAGTAATCCCTCTAGGGCTCTTTATACTTCAGTTAGAGAACTCGTTGAAAACAGCCTTGATGCCTGCGAACAAGCCTCGATCCTTCCGGATGTGGAATGCAAAATCGAAGCGGGGCCAGAGGTAAGCAAGGCGGGGGATCAACTACAATTCATACTTACAATAACGGACAATGGTCCCGGAATCGAGGCAAAGCACCTGCCGAACGCCTTCGGCCGAGTCTTTTATGGTTCTAAATACAAGCTAAAGCAGTCCCGCGGCATGTTTGGGATGGGAGGCACAATGGCGATACTTTACGCTCAAATCACCACAAACAAGCCGGTTACTATCTCTTCTTGCTTTGATGGCAAGAACTGGCACACTTTGGACATGCTGATTGACATACAGGAAAACAAGCCGATCATTCTTAGACACAAGACGGAAGAATCAGATGGTAAGACCGGCACCATTGTGAGACTAACCCTTATGGGAGATTATCTTAGGGCAGCCCAAAAGATTCAGGATTATTTCAAACAAACTGCAGTTGTCACGCCGTACGCAAACATCGCCCTTCTGGATCCTGACGGAAAGACAACGAAATACGAGCGAGCGACCCAGACGACTCCACCGCCCCCACAGGAGACAAGGCCTCACCCTTACGGCATAGATGTCGAGGCTCTGAGGCGCCTGATTAAACTTTCAACCGAACAAACGCTTACAAAATTCATGACGAGTAACTTTCACAGGGTCGGAGACAAAACAGCCGACAAATTTTTGAGCTTTGCTGGTTTTGACAAATCATCGAAACCTAAATCGCTTTCAAACGAGGATGTCGTAAGGTTCGTTAATGCCCTTCATCAGTTTCAGGAATTCCTTCCACCTGACGCTTCTTGCTTGTCTCCGTTGGGAGAAGAAATCATGAATGCTGGAATAATGAAAGAGCTTCAGCCTGAATTTGTCGCTATGTCGATAAGGCCTCCTTCTGCATACTCCGGTTTCCCCTTCATCGTCGAAGTCGGCATCGCGTACGGTGGAAAACAGATTCCTCCTGGAGTTCGCCTCCTGAGATTTGCTAACCGGATTCCCCTCCTTTACGACGAAGCAAATGATGTAGCATTCAAGGTAATCAACGATGAAATCGACTGGAAAAGATACAGGATCCCTCAGGATGCACCAATTGCGATCATCAGTCACGTCTGCTCGACCAAGGTTCCTTACAAGACTGTCGGAAAGGAGTACCTCGCAGATCGGCCCGAACTAGAGCGAGAATTAAAGAACGCGGCTAGAGACATCTTGAGGAAGCTCTCAACGTTTCTAGCGCATAAGGGATCCATGGAATTTCAAAAGAAAAGGCTCAACATATACGGTAAGTATCTTCCGCTAATTGCGCGGTTTTCGACTGAGCTCGCTGGTCAGAAGAAAGTCCCTGATTATAAGATTCTCTTGAAAGATCATCAGATCGAGGAGGAACAGGAAGCGACGACAGAAACGGCAACGCTAGATGACGTAGAACTGCCAGATTTAGCATCAAATCCGCAGCCGGTGCAAGATGAAGGCGAAGAGGTCAAACAAAGCAAGAGCGCACAGCTTTCGCTCGACGGTTCATTAGCGGAGGAAGAAGAAACTGAATCAGCCACGAGAGATAGCAGAGCTTCCAGAATGAACAGAAAGGTAGGCAAGAAGGGGGATCAAGGAGAGGACTCCGAGCTTGAAACGACCGAAGCAGGGGGACAAAGTGAGGAGGATGAAAAGTAGTATATGCCAAGTAATAGTGCAGTGAGCAAGAAGGACGCAAAAAAGGCGGCAACCGCCAGACGAGCGGAATTACTATCGCAATTGAAATCGTTAGGAGAGAGGGCGTATAGCGACCTAAATTCGGGTGTGTTTCCTCAATTCACATTCCCTAGTCGTTCCGTCAGCAACATCGTGTACGATTCCAAACTAAAGCAGTATATCCTCGGCAAGACGAACGTCAAGAGATCTTCGGGTAACATAAAACACATCAGACCCTTTACGCAGTTATTGTGGTTGGCTTTCTTCGCGGATAAACTTGTGAACGAACGAAAGACGAGCACTCTTCGAGATGTTTACTATTCTTCACAAGCATACAATATGGAGTTCGTCGACCAGGCCGAGTCTGATGAAATAATCACTGACCTTGAGGCTGTCCTCTCGAGATCTCGAGAGGAACTAAAGATCTATCCTGAAGAGCGAAGCGCAATCTTTGGAGATCTGACAGTGGAATATACAGTTCCGGGCTACGAAGGTCAGAGGCTCAACCTTTCTTCGCATCCAGACGGCTATCTCATCGGCCCCTCTCTGAGTACTGCAGAGTTCGTTGACACATCAGCGGAGATGATTATTGCGGTTGAGAAAGGCGGGATTTTTACAAGGTTTGTCGAGGAGAAAGTCCACAGAAAATACAAGGCTATTTTGATTGATACCGCGGGACAGGCCCCCAGGTCTACGAGATACATGCTCAGGCGCTTGAACAAGGAGCTCAACCTGCCAGTTTACATTATGAGCGACGGAGATGTGTATGGCGAACATATTGCCATGGTAATAATTTCAGGTTCGGCTAACGCCGCGCATTTGCGCGACCTAACAGTCCCCACGGCGAAGTGGGTGGGCGTATGGGCATCCGATGTTGTCAAATATAAACTACCAACCGATCCTATGACAGAAGCCGACATAAAGAGAGCCCAAGAGCTGAAAAAAGATCCCAGATATACCGGCGGAGTTTGGCAAAGGGAACTGGAAATCTTCCTAAGGATAAAGAAGAAGAGCGAGCTCGAAGCTTTTTCGAAATACGGGCTTACTTTTATCGTGGATAATTACCTAAAGGAAAAGATGCAAGAAGCGAAATCACTCTAGTATGCAAACGGAATGCATGCACTGCTTGCCAGTGCGCATAAAGTGTTTATAGCCTAACAAGGGGATTGGTAGATGTTTTGACGCAGTCGGTCCACAAGTCTCAGCAGCGAATTGATGCTATGCTTCGAGTACTGGCTATCATCTGCATTATTATTGGAGGACTGTTCGTGTATTTCGTAGCTGGGGCGACGTTGATTCCAGAGCTCGTTCCAATATTCTACTTCATGGGCGGGCTATTGATTTTCGTTGGCGCGGCGTTTCTTGTTCTGCGCTTCGAATAGATCCCTCAATTCGGAAATCAAAACGCTATTCAACCCTTTTTATTAAGCTAAGAGTAATCGTAGGTTCTTTTAGCTCAATTGGCAAAGTCGAAGAAATCCAAGAAGAGAATAGATAGATCAAAACGATCATCGCGTCGCAAGTCCGGAAATAGGAACGTCGTTATTACAAAGAGAGCACACAAACTCTCAAAAAATTCGAAGGGAGGTCTACCGCGTGAGTCAAAGGCGATACGTGTCGCGCTCATAGGCGTTGGCAATGTTGCGAGCGCCTTCGTGCAGATGATATACGCTGGCGATGTCAAAGGTATTTGGCATGAAAGAATCGGCGGGTACGAGAGAACAGCTCTCAAGATAGTAGGCGCGTTCGACATCGATGCCCGCAAAGTAGGCTATGATCTTTCGGAAGCAATCTTTGCTGAACCGAACGTAACCCCTAGATTTTCCGAGGTCGGTCAAACCGGCATTGTCGTGCAACCTGGAATCGCAAATTACGAGATTCCGAAACACATAGCAGGGGCGCCTGTGAAGTCCGACGACTTTGGACAGCTTTTGAAGGCTTGTCAAGCCGATGTCGTGTTGAACCTGATTCCATCGGGAATGCATCAAACTAGCTACGAGTACGCAGTGGCGTCTTTGATGGCAGGCTGTTCCTATGTGAATGCATCCCCCTCTTCGGTCGCTACAGACATGGCTCTGGTAAGAAAATTCGAGAAAGCAGGTTTGATAATCGTCGGTGATGATTTGCTCAGCCAGTTCGGAGGTACGGCTTTTCACAAGGGAATACTGGATTTCATGAATAGCAGGGGAGTACACATTGAGAAAAGTTACCAGCTTGACGTAGGGGGAGGAAGTGAGACCCTGAATACAATAAACGAGGAAATCAAACTGGACAAGAGGGATATAAAGACAGGATCGATATCCGAAGAGATTCCCTACAAGTTTGAGACCGTTGCGGGCACAACAGACTACGTTGATTATATGGGCAACAACAGAACCAGCTATTTTTGGATACAGGCAAAAACCCTCTTCGATTCCGACATAAAGATCGATGTCTATCTCCGTACGAATGACGGGGCAAACGCCGGAAACATATTGCTAGACGTAACAAGGGCCATCTCGAAAGCAAAGAGCCAGAAAAGATATGGTTCGCCTCAAGAGATCTGCGACTACGGGTTCAAGAAGCCCTCGCGTCCTGCCCTGCTTAGGAAGGCGCACGAAGAATTTTTTGCGAGATACGGATAAGCCATGTCTTATTCTTCACTCCAAAGTTTAAAGCCTAGGAATTAGCACTGAGGTGTTGTAATGACAAAGAAACGAAAGAGCCGCGGGCGTTCAAAGGGAGGCAAAGGAAGCTCCGACACGGTTCAGTGTAGCAACTGTGGTAGAGAGATCCCAAGAGACAAAGCTAAGAAGATGACCACGCGAGTGAGCTTGGTCGAACCCATGCTGGCTCGAGAGCTTAGGGCAGCGGGGGCGTATATCGCGGCGCCAAAGACTATAAGGTATTATTGCGTCTCATGCGCTGTTCACTATGGCATGGTCAAAGTAAGAGCAAAAGACGAGAGACGCATGTCATATTAGAGGCATATCTGGCAGGTAAGAAGCAGGTTATGCGCGAAGTCTAACCCTGTTCGACTTTTTTTCTTTCCGAAAGGGCGCGCGCGACGTACATATACCGTTGTAAGAAAGTGAATACAGCCAATACGAGTATTATGTAAATTCCAATCCAGACATATCCTATTAGAGCAAATATGACAAGGAGCAGCATTCGCTCAGCTCTTTCACCTATTCCTATTCCGGACATTTTGATGTTCAGCGATTCCCCCTTTGCACGCGCATAACTTATGAGCAGAGAAAAAGCCAAAGCTAAAAGAACTACAACTGGAGAAATTGCGTAATGCCCGCTTTGGTAAGCAATGCCAGCGTAGATTGCCACTTCTGAGATCCTATCGAGGGTCGAATCGTTCAGTGAACCCAACGTTGACACTTTTCCTGTAGCTCTTGCGACCGCACCGTCAAGCACATCGAGCGCTCCAGAGCAAAGAATTGCGATGGCAGCAAGATATGAGCTGGTAGGCTCTATCGCAAACAGCAATCCTGCAGTTATCGCAAGTACAAAGCTGATCGCGGTCAAAAGATTAGGAGTTATTCCCGCATCTCCTAACGCCCGTCCGATTGCACTCAAGACGGGCGCGATGCGAGCCCTTAATTGATTAAGAACCATGGTTTCATGCATCGACTAAGAATTTTGGCTTTCTTTAGCTTGAACAACGTACTCGGTTCTTGGCTTCTTTATGCGTTGCATTGTTCAATGTCGCCCCGTTTGAAACGATTATGAAAATGCTTGCAAAACCTTAAAGTTCTAATTTCGCAGGCCGGTTCATTGATTTAATTGGGCAAAGTTGGCAAGGGGGTAAACTGCTCCGTCTCTGGTTGCAAGAATAGCGCCGAGCGCTCGATAAGCCGGAATCAAATTGGTAACAGCGGACTAAGCGTTTCGGCCGATAGAAGGGCATTTCTTTGCCACGACCACTACAAAGCTTGGAAGAAGGCAACCAAGAAAGACAGAGACCTAGATCGAGCTAGATTTGGATGATGACGAACAGTTAGGATATATTTCTCACAAATTCTCGCGCTGAAAACGAGTAGGTTTTTCGATCTTTGGACATGGGAACTCCGGATGTTCTCATTGCGGGGCATACCGTGATTGACGAGATTATAGATTCCCGGGAACTTCTTCAGCCTAGAATTTCCCTCGGAGGGCCCGTTTCCTATTCGTGCCTAGCCCTTTCAAGCCTAGGGTATACATCGGAAATTGTATCGAAGATCGGCTCCGATTTCCCCATTTCGTATTCGCAACTGCTACGAGAGAAGGGTGGGGTCGATTTTGAAAGGTTTCGACTGAAGGGGGAGAGAACTACTTCATTCAGAATCGATAGGACCACCGATCCGAGGAAAATGTGGCTACTTCGAAAGTGCAGGAATATTTCAAGATCGGATTTTTTTGACGTGGAATTTTCTAGAGTTTATTCTCATTCCAGGGCACTAGTTGTAAACCCTGTTGCTGGAGAATTTTCTTTATCATTGCTGGATCGAGTCTCGAAGGAATTCGACCCAGTTCTCGTTGATTCACAAGGATTTGTGAGAAGATTTTCAAAGGGAGGCGAAGTGCAGATGAGGACCGGATTAGACATATCATCCCTTTCCGGCGTTGAATATCTAAAAGCAGATAGAGAGGAGCTTTCAGCTTGGAGCGGCTCCGCCGATTTAGCGGTGTCAATAAGACAGCTCTCTAAATTTGTGGAATACATTATAGTTACCTCAGGTTCGGAAAGAATCCAGCTGTACCAGGGCACCAAAGTGAGGTGGCAAATCAAACCCGCCATCCTTCCAGTCGCGGATACCACGGGCGCAGGCGATATCTTCCTGGCCGTCTTTGCGGCCGAACTCTCTAGGACGGATAATATCAGAAAATCCCTAGCTTTAGCAACAGCTGCCGGAAATGTGGCTGTACAAAAATTCGGAATTGAGAAGGCGATTTTAGATCCCGAACTGGTGCGGGCTGCTAGTCAAGGGATGCAGGTCCTTGAATCCTAACTTTGGTTTCTCTCACGTATTTTATCGGACAAGCTTACGAACTTGCCGTGATCTTCAACTGTGATCGAAGTGGCTACGCTCACACGTAGTCCTATTGCCCGGAGAAACTGTAGCAATTCCCCGCCGGAAATCGTCGAGACTTTGCCCTCTCGAATCAAATCTGAAAGTTTCGGTATTAACAGTTTCATTTCATTTGGGTAGCTACATTCTGCCGACAAAAGCACCTCCTCACCACGGTCAACGAGAGCCTTTAACAATAATTCGCGGTCCGATAAAATCTTCGGTCCCTTGTTAGGGGCCGGAGCAACTTTGTTAGACACGGAGGTTGCTCTGCGCCTGAGCTCTAGCATTTTTTTCGCATTCAGCATTCGGAGTGTAGTATCGTCTTCCGAATTATTCTGTTGTTCTTCTTTACTTTGATCTTCGGAGCTCATGAATACGACCGCGACGGGATTATACGAACGCTCGTGTCAGTGATAAATGGAGCTTAGCTTTTTAGAGTTGCTGACTCTAAGATTTGAGTGTCTATCATTTTCAATGCATCGCAATCCCATTTGTTCAATTGCAGTCCCTGACTCTTTGTTTAGTGATGAAGATACACTAAGAGGAAAGACGGTTAAAGCTGGGCAAATAGCTCGAGCTGCTGCCATTTTCGGCGTCGAGAGAATTTACATTTACCGCGACGCGAGTCGAGACTTTGACCGGGATTACGAGACGGCGAAAGAAATCTTCGAGTATATGGAAACTCCCCAGTATCTTAGAAAGCGCCTGATCAGTCGAAAGTCTGAGCTAGAATACGCGGGCATTCTTCCTCCACTCAAGATCCCCCATCATGTCAAAGAATCTAAAATAGTTCAGGGCGATGTGAGAGAAGCTGTCCTATTCATGCAAAATGGAAAACTCGTGGCGGACGTTGGATTAAGGGAACCGGCCATTTTTGATGGACATGGGCAACCCGGGCAACGAATTACGGTCGAAATTGTTTCTGGTTCACCCTTGACCGCAAAGACTGCGAATCCTCCTCAGGATGCCTTCTGGGGCTATGAGGTGCGCCGCGCTCCTAGTCTGACACGTTTTCTCCGAAGCTCAAGTTTTCCGTTTCTGATTCTTACAAGTAGACTAGGTCAGAACATAGCAGAAAACTGGGAAGAATTGAAATCAAGATCAAGAGCGGCGGACAGGTTGTTGCTTTGTTTTGGATCTCCGGAAGCCGGCGTGGATTTCATGTTGAAACAGGACCATGCAGCTGTTAGAGATTTTCCCAAAGCCATGTATCTTAACTTCTTTCCCTTTCAAAACACGGCGACAGTGCGTCTTGAAGAAGCTATCATCGGATGTTTATCAATCGTGAACCTGTTGAGCTAGAATTTAATAGAGAAATTTGTTGCGTGCATCGAGAGCTTTCTTGTTAGCCGGAAGGATTGTATGATCGTTGATATCGACTCAGGTTGAGAAAGGAAAGCATTTGTCCTCTAAACGCTTAAAAAGCAACTCTGCGAGATTCGACTAGTACGGCTGTTTTTTTATGGGTCACCGCAAACATAATGCGCCTAGACGTGGTTCTCTTGCTTTTTCTCCGAGAGCGCGTCATCAAGTCCTCATTCCTAGGGTTAGGAATTGGACCGAACGAGGCGCCGAGCGTCCGATGCTTGCGGGTTTTCCAGCATTTAAGGCGGGTATGGTCCAGGCAATAACAATCGACGACCGAGAAAGGACTCCAAACTATGGTCGACCGATGTTTAACCCTGCCACAATTCTTGCTACACCCCCGATAACCGTCTGCGCCTTTCGAGCTTATGGAGAAAAGGAAGGACGGAAATTTGTGATTTGTGATGTTTTTGCTGAGGGATTGGAGGAAGTTCTTCGTGACAAGATTGGCTGCCTCAAGAATACAGATGCCGACGCGAAAATCGATCTCCTTTCGAAGGAAATTTCCAAGGTCACTGAATTTGTTGCGATGGTCGCGATAATGCCGAACGAAGCTGGGCTGTCAAATAATATTCCCCAAGTCCAGGAAATCGGTATCGCTGGCGGCGATGCGAAGGCTAAATTAGATTATCTTAGAAGTGTTCTGGGCAAGCAATTGAAATCATCGGATCTTTTCAAACTGGGGGCATATGTCGATGCAATCGCGATCACCAAAGGAAAAGGATTCGAAGGACCTGTTACTCGTTTTGGTGTTAAAAGGAAACAACACAAATCAAGAAAGAGTGTTAGGGCAGTTGGTGTGATTAGCCCCTGGCATCCTGCCACGGTAATGTACACCGTCGCGAGAGCAGGTCAGATGGGATTTCATCAACGCATAATGAAGAATAATCGGATTCTTGCGATGGGCAATTCTCAGCAGAATCCGATTACCCCGTCTGGTGGCTATCTCCATTTTGGAGAGGTCAAGGGAGATTACGTAATACTAAGAGGTTCGATTCCCGGCCCAGCAAAACGTCTTGTTGATCTCAGACTACCCATTTATCCGAGAAAACAAAAAGTCGTCCCCGCAAGGCTCGTCGAACTTAATCTCGGAGGGGTACCTCTGCAGGTTCCACAAGTGGCGCAGACATCCCAAACAAAATGAAGAATGTGGTATTTGTCGAACGGGTGGATTGAATTAGATATGAGCACAAAAACGTCTGCCAAAGTCCTCGATTTGGAAGGAAAGGAGGTTGAGACCGTAGATCTGCCGGCTGTTTTTGCAACCCCAGTCAGAGACGAAGTTATCGCTCGAGCCTTCGTGGCTTTAGATTCCCACCGTAGACAACCGCAGGGACGAGATCCTCTTGCGGGCAAAAGAACTACTGCGGAAACAAACAACCCGCCGACGGGTAGAGGGATTTCAAGAATTCCGAGGGTGAAAGGTGAAAGATACTCAAAGTCCGGAATGGCAGGCGGGGTCGCGAGTATAGTTCACGGAAGATTACCGTTTCCGCCTAGATCTGAGAAGGTAATAAGGAAAGAACTAAACCGAAAGGAAAGACGATTGGCTTTGGCATCAGCCATTTCGGCCACTGCGAATAAGGATCTTGTTTCAAAGCGTGGCCATAGTTTTTCGGTAGATTTGCCGATTGTCGTTTCTGACGAACTTGAAAAAGTCGCGAAGGTTCGAGATGTGAAAAAATTCTTGACTGCTCTAGGGGCAGACAAGGAGCTAGATAGGGTTTTGGCAAGAACAAAGAAGCTAAACACTAACACAGCGAAAGTAAGTAGATCCGGAGTCGGCCCTCTCATCGTAGTCGCGGATAATACTATCCTAATGCCCGCTCTAAAATCGCTTGCCGGTGTCACTGTAGTCAAGGGTTCGGATCTATCTGTCCTGGACCTTGCCCCCGGCTCGATCCCTGGAAGACTTACGATTTGGACAAAAGGATCTTTGAATTCGTTATCAAAGACTGTTATCGCATTGGGTGAGAAATATGCAAGCTGAAGAAGCCCTAGAGATTGTCTTCAGGCCCTACGTAACTGAAAAGACGTTCGATCTTATAGAGAGACAAAACAAGATTGTTTTCCTCGTTGACGAGAGGGCGTCAAAGCAGAGGATCAAACAGGCGATCGAAACTTTGTACGAAGTCAAGGTGCAATCTATCAATACCTCTATTTCTGTGACGGGAAAGAAGGCTTATGTGCGCTTGGCGCCAGAAAATCCCGCAAGCGACCTTGCCTCTAAACTCGGTTTGGTCTAGATCATAATTGGGCAAACGTATTCTTCAAAGACATAGAGGAAAGGGAGGACTACAGTATAGAGCTCCTTCCAAAGGAAAGTTTGCTGTAGTAGGATATCCGTTCCTAGCTAGCAACGAGACCTTTGAAGCGAGAGTACTCAATATCGTACACGAGCGAGGTAGAGAGTATCCGATTGCCCTAGCTGATGTTGGGGGCAAGAGGTTCTATATTCCCGCTGTTCTGGGCACTACGGTGGGATCATCAATTCAGATAGGTCCTCAGGCAACCGTTGCTCCAGGCAATGTACTTCCTCTTACAAGCATACCGGAAGGGACTCAAATTTGCAATATCGAACGTTACAAAGGTGATGGTGGAAGACTGGTTAGAAATGCAGGCGGCTCCGCAATTTTGTTTGCAAACTCACCCACTGGAGCAGTAGTAAGACTTCCCTCAGGGAAATCAATAACTTTGCCGTCAGGTTGTCGCGCATCCATCGGTGTCGTGAGCGGCGCGGGCAGGATCGAAAAACCGTTTCTCAGAGCCGGCCCAAGATATCACTTGAAGAAGTCCAAAGGAAAGATCTATCCAAGAATGCGAGGCATTGCGATGGCCGTTGTGTACCACCCATTCGGTGGCGGACGACACCAGCACCCTGGAAAGTCCACCTCGACTTCGAGGAACGCTCCTCCGGGTCGCAAGGTTGGATTGATCGCTGCGAAGAAGACTGGACGCAAGAGATTGAGAAGCGAAGTCGTTTCTGGGTAGAAGAAAGAGTAGTGAGTTAAACGCCAAGAGAATATAAGTACCGTGGTTATACGTTAGAGCAACTTCAAGGCATGTCATTCGAGTCATTTCTGAATCTCTTGCCTTCACGTCAACGTAGAACTCTCAATCGAGGAATCTCTGATGAGAAGAAAAAGCTCATTGAGCAAAGCCGTTTGGCAAAGACCGGGAAACTCAAGGGTCAAATCAGAACTCATGCTAGAGATATGGTCATTCTGCCATATATGGCGGGTTTAAGTCTCCTTGTACATTCCGGGAAAGAATTCGTTCAATTAGAGGTTAAGCCAGAAATGATTGGGCACTACCTCGGAGAGTATGTCATAACCAACAAGAAAGTTCAGCATGGCACTCCCGGTATTGGCGCGTCTCGTTCCAGTCTCTACGTCCCGCTGAAATAAATTTGAAAACCGGAGCCACAACGATAGGTATTTATCACATCCGACGAAACTAAACTTTCCTACAAGTGTTTCTAGTAAATTGCCCCTCTTTAGGTACAGCTTCCAGAGATACGACCCTCTTCTGCATATCAAAGCTAGCGGCAGAGAGGTCAATGTCTCACCCAAAGCTGCAAGAGAGGTATGCGTTGCGATTAATGGTAAATTAGTGAAAGATGCAAAGAAATACCTAGAGCAGGTCGAGTCGAGGGAGCAATCCGTTCCCTTCAGGCGCTACAAGCGAGGGGGAGCGCATCGCTCGGAATCATTGGGTTTCCATGCAGGTGCTTATCCAATGAAGGCAGCCAAGGAAGTCCGTCTCGTTTTGAATAATCTCGAATCAAATGCAGAGTTCAAAGGACTTGATTTGGACAGATTGAAGATAATTCATGCTGCAGCCCAGCGGGGACGAGTTCTCAAAGGGTATACCCCTAGAGCTCAGGGAAGATCTTCGCCATCATTCAATACGCTTGTCCACATCGAACTGGTTGCCACAGAAGCGTGATCTTTGAAGAATGTCCTCTGCCACCATCACCACAACTCGAAAAGTAATGAACAAGTTTTCGAGAAATTCGGAGATCGATGAGTACCTTGAGCAACAGCTCAAGGATGCGGGATATGGTGGGGTCGATATCATGACCTCGCCGGTCGGGACTAGAATTACTTTGTATGTTCAAAGACCGGGACTTGTCATCGGCAGAAGAGGCATGGGAATACGAGACTTGACGGAGAAGATGGAGAAGAAGTTCAGTCTTCCCAATCCTCAGATTTCGGTTGTCGAGGAGACTACACCTGAGCTTAATCCGAGAATAATGGCAAACAGGATTGCACAAACAGTAGTAAGGGGAACGGCGTTTAGGCGTGCGGCCATTTGGACACTAAATTCTATGATGAATGCCGGAGCGATGGGCGCCGAAATTGTTATTGCTGGAAAACTGCGTAGCGAACGAGCTCATTTTGAGAAGTATGTAGCAGGCGTTGTACCGAAGAGCGGAGATACCGCCGAAAAAATGGTAAGACATGCCACGACCGACGTCTTGCTGAAGATGGGTCTCTATGGCGTTCAAGTCAAGATTGCCATAAAAAATGCAGTTCCTCCTGATATTGAAGTGAAGGAGAGCCCGAAACCTGCTACGGAAGGAACAGCATCGCCAACTTCATCTGATTCAGCTTCGGCATTGGCCTCATCGACGCAACCCCCTTCACAATCAGGTCCAACGAAGGAAGAAACAACGACACCGCAACAACCGACGGTTGGAGCGGAAGGTACGAAGCCAACTCCAAGGTCCTCGAGGCGGCACGCTTCGAGCAAAAAGGAGGAAAAAACTGAGAATGAAACGACTTAAGACGCAAGAATTATCCAAGCTATCGCATGACGATCTCGTAGCTCGCGAGAGCGATCTTCGATCTGAGCTTTCCAGATTAAGATCAAAGGCCGCGCGAGGGACTCTCAAGAAAGAATTGGGCGAGATCAAGACAGTCAGGCGCAATATTGCCCGCGTTATGACTGCGATAAGTATTGAATACAACAGGGCTCAGACGAGTGAAGCAGGAGCAGAAGCTTCTTCTTCAAAGAACACGAAGGCAAAGGAAGAGCCTCAATCTTGAGTAGCAGAAGGTAAAAACGGAATGCTAGTTAAAGAGATGTTGATCAGCAGTCGATTGAAAGTCATCCATTCATCTGATCCCAGTCTAATTTTGAAGATGGGAATTGTGATGGATGAAACAAGAAACACTTTGAAGATTAGAGACCATCTGGGGAAGGAACTGACAATTCCAAAGAAGGACTGTTTGCTCGAATTTCATATGAAACAAAATGTAATGAAAGTGTCCGGCGCAGATATCTACGGAACCATCTCAGAGAGGATTTACAAACTCTAATTTTTGGGGAGAATGAAGGCGAGTTACATGTCTGAATCAAAGAATGTTGGTCTTGAGGTTAGAGCACCGGCAAGACCGTGTGAAGATCCAAATTGCCCATTTCACGGTTCGCTTAGAGTCCGGGGGAAGTTGCTATCGGGCAAGGTCGTCAGCGTTTCGTCAGCGAAACTCGCTGTGGTGCTGAGAGAATCATACAAGTACAACAAGAAGTACATGCGGTATCTAAAGAGGCGTAGCAAGCTTCATGCACACCTGCCTCCCTGTGTCGATCTGAAGGTCGGCGATATTGCGACTGTGGGAGAGTGTAAACCAATTGCGAAGACTGTTTCATTTGTAGTATTAGATCGAGCGGCAGGTAGTCCTGCAACCATTTCGGAGACTACTGCATAGTAGGAAGAAGGAAGAATAACTAGAACGACAAGAGAGTTGACAGATTTCTAAATGGCAGCAAAGTCGAGAGCAGTTTCGGCGAAGGGAGTCTCGGAATTCAAACTTTACATTACTCGGGCCATTCCTGTAAGCGCCATAATAAATTGTGCAGACAATACTGGAGCAAAGACGCTCCGCGTTGTTAACGTCACTCGATATCACGGTCGTCTCTCGAGAATGCCTGCGGCGTCGGTCGGCGACCATGTTACTGTTGTGGTAAAACGAGGACCGCCGGAGCTTAGGAAGCAGACTTTCGGGGCTGTAATTATCAGACAAAAGTACGCGGTGCGACGAGTGAGCGGGCAGCGTGTTATTTTCGAAGATAATGCCGCCGTCATAATCACACCTGAAGGCGATATGAAGGGAACCGACATCAAAGGACCGGTTGCAGCCGAAGCGGCGGAAAGATGGCCTAGGATTGCAAATCTTGCGACAATGATTGTATGATTTTTTTGTTGAGGAAAGAAATGTCATGAAGTTAGCAAAGAATGGAATTTCCGCAAAACCGATCAAAGCTCGGCAAAGGATGCATCTCGCCCGTTGTCATGAAAAGAGCACCGGATTCCCAACCGCGGCCCTTTCCAGCGATCTCAAGACAAAGTATGCGAAGAATTCTGTTCGCGTCAGAATAGGAGACAACGTGAAGCTTGTTCGGGGCGAGTACTCTGGAATCGAAGGCAAGGTTCAGAAAGTATTCGCTGAAGGAGGGCTGGTTACTGTAGAAGGCATTCATCGCGAAAAGATCGCAGGAGGAAACACTCCAGTTCGGATTCATACATCGAACCTTGTTGTGACTGGTCTTAACCTAAACGACAAGTGGCGACGCTCAGCGATAGAAGGGACTCATTAAGGATTATCTCCATAAGAACATTATAGACAGGTGATTTTTGAAAATGGCGAGAAAGAGTGGCAGTCTAAAGACAAAGAGAGCTGACGTGCCAAGGTTTTGGAAGATTTCAAAGAAAGACAAAAGATTCGTTGTCAGAACAGAGCCTGGGCCGCATCGAAAGGATCAGAGCTATCCCTTGCTTGTCCTGATGCGCGATATACTTTCCATCACGAAGAACAGCCGAGAAGCGATGAGCGTCCTAAATTCAGGAAAGATACTGGTCGACGGACGCATTGTCCATTCTCCGCGTTTCCCCGTTGGTTTGATGGACGTCGTGGATGTTCCAAGTGTTAAGAAAGCCTTTAGACTAGTTCCCATGGAAGGCGGATTGGAACCCATTGAGATTTCAGATAACGAAAAGAATCTCAAGATGTGCATTGTAAAGAGCAAGAAAACAGTGCGTGGGGCTAAGACCGCCTGTGGATTGCATGACGGGCGCGTTATCTATCCCGAGGCAGAGGTCGATGTCCGTCCGGGAGATTCGTTGATCCTCAAGTTGCCCGAACAGGAATTCCAATCGAGCTATAGACTCACGATGGGGAGCTTGGCGCTTCTCGTTCGGGGTGAAAGATCGGGCGAGGTTATCACGATCGAAGACCTGAAGCCGGGAACCTTTTCGAGAGGATCAATCGCTACAGTTAGGTTTGCAGACGGATCTGGTTCAGAGCTACCTTCTACGGCGCTAATGCCTCTAGGCAAACAATTGCCAAGCATAACAGTTACCCGTCACGGAGTATCATCATCTTAGATGCTAAGGGCATAAATTGGAGTCGAACAATTTGAGCAGCACCACTACCTTGATGCAAGAGACAAGGAAAAAAACCGTGCAAGGAGGAATTCGCGACGTGAGAATTGGCAAACTCGTCCTGAATATAGGAGTAGGAAGGTCCGGCGAGGCAATTGAGCGGGCTCGTCGAGTTCTCGAAGATCTTGTGAGTCAGAAGGCGAGCTTTCGAAAAGCGAAGAAATCAATCAGAGATTTTGGAGTACACAAAGGGGAACCAATTGGAATGATGGTGACTCTTCGACGGCAAAAAGCCGAGGACACCCTGAAGCTTCTTTTGCAATCGAGGGAGAATAGAATTTCCGCGAGTTCGTTTGACGATTTTGGCAATTGTTCATTCGGAATTAAGGAACACATTGAGATTCCTGGGGTCAGATACAGTCCCGAAATTGGCATATTCGGAATGAACGCTTCGGTCGTTCTCGAAAGGGCCGGATATCGCGTTGCTCGGAGGACAAGGACTCCGGGCAAAATTGGAAAGAATCATCGAGTCAACAAAGAGGAAAGTGTCGCATTTTTCAAAAAGAAATTCAATGTTGAGGTAGTTTAGTTAACACATGCCAAAAGAAAGACACGGAAAAACTCGTAATTTTGGTAAAGGATCCAGGTACTGTAAACGCTGCGGACAATATGGTGCTTTGATTCAAAAGTACAATCTTATGCTTTGTCGACAATGCTTCAGAGAAGTTGCGACAAAAATCGGTTTCAAGAAGTACGATTAACAGGAAATTAGGAAAAGGGAGTTGAGAAAAGAGAGATATGGCATCTAATAATGTAGTAGCAAATTTGTTTTCGACGATCTATAACAATGAGATTAGAAACAAGAAGGAGTGCCTTGCCATTCCTGCATCTAAGCTAGCCTCGGAAGTGCTCCGGTCTATGCAGAGGAACAAATACATCGGCGAGTTCGAATTCATTGATGACGGAATAGGAGGTAAGTTTCGCGTTCAACTGTTGGGAAGGATCAATAGATGCGGAGTCATATCTCCCCGGTACAGCGTTACAAAGTCGGGATACACGCGTTGGGAACGTCAATTTCTACCCGCCGTCGGCGTAGGAATATTGATTGTATCTACGCCACAAGGTGTCATGTCTCACAACGAAGCTCAGGATAAGGGTCTTGGAGGAAGATTAGTTGGGTATGTCTACTAAACAAGAGCAACAGATTTCCAAGAAGAATCAGGGCCAAAACATCTCGATTGATCTGCCTTCGGGACTGAGCGGCAGCTTTCAGAGCGGCCAACTTGTGATAACAGGCCCTCTCGGAAAGGTCATACAGGATTTTTCAAAGATTCCTGTGGGGATAAAGATCGAAGGTTCCAAGATTGAGATTACAACAACCGGTTCACGTCGAACAGATAATGCGATTTTGAACACAGCTCGTTCTCTGATCACAAACGCAATTCACGGCGTCCAATTCGGATACGAGTACAAACTCAAAGTAATTTTCGCTCACTTCCCTGTGACTGTAAAAGTGCAAGGTAACAAAGTCCTCGTCGAAAATTTCTATGGCGAGAGATCTCCACGAGTAGCGGAAATCATTGGAGACACTAAGGTCCAGGTTCAGGGAGAAGATATTATCGTAAACGGGGTTTCGATAAAGGATGTTGGACAGACAGCCGCAAATCTAGAGCAGGCGACGACAGTAAAGCGCAAAGACCAAAGAGTCTTCCTAGACGGAGTCTATGTCTACGAGAGGATTAGGAAAACCAAGGCATAGGTGGTTTGATTTTTGAGCCAGAGTCAAGAACCGACATCTCACAAAGAACTAGTTCATCGTCCATCACGAGCAGATATTCAAGAGTATCTGCAGATGAGGGCCTTGAAAAAATCGAAGACTCCAGAGTTTCAAAGACAGGAATCTTGGCGATACGTTCGAATTCACGATCCTTGGCGCAAGCCAAAAGGTGTTGATAGCCATATGCGTCTTTCAGTAAAGGGGTGGCCCGCACTAGTCAAGATTGGATATCGAGGTCCGAGGGAAGCACGAGGCCTTCATCCGTCGGGTTACCGAGACGTTCTCGTTCACAACAAGATAGAACTCGAATTACTCTCGAAAGACTACGACGCAGCGAGACTGGCAGCCACTGTTGGAAGACGTAAGAAAATTGAGCTAGCGATACGAGCGAGAGAATTGGGAATCCGCGTCCTCAACGGCAGGGGACTGCTACCTTCTGAAGTCAAATCTCCTCAAGGTGAAGAAAAAGAGAAGGAAGAAGAGGAAAAACCGGTCATGACTGGAAAAGAAGAAGCAGCGCCAGAGACCGGTACATCTGCTCAATCATCAGAAGAGCAGTCACAGCAAGAGGGAGAACAACCGATCGAGGAAACAACACCTGTCTCTGAAACCGAGCAACACGAGATCACATCTACTCCAGAAGAGCCAAGTGGGGTCGTTGTGACGGAGGAGAAAACGGAGCAACAAGAAGAGACAGAAGCAGAGCCGACAGAGAAATCAAAACCAAAGAAGGTTTCCAAAGCAGCAAAGAAGAAATCCGCAAAGAAGTCTGCTACAAAGAAAGCTTCCAAGGCAAAATCCAAGAAAAAACAATCAAAGAAAAAGAAGAGCAAGGAAAAGTGATTAGATCGATTTGGTTGATTTGAGTAGCAAGCGCAGAATGGCCGCGCAGGTGCTCGGGGTAGGTGAATCCCGAGTAAAAATTGACCCTGAAGCCACGGAACAACTTCAAGATGCAATTACGCGGGAGAATGTTCGTGGATGGATATCCGCAGGACTGATCTGGGTTGAACCCGCAAGAGGAAATTCGAGAGGACGAGTTCGACTAAGGCATCTAAAAAGCAAAAAGCGGGGCAGGGGTCAGGGGTCTAAGAAAGGAGCTCAGGGAGCTAGGGCAGGCAAGAAAAGAGTGTGGGTTACTCGCGTCAGAATGCTTAGACACATATTGAAAACGATGCGAGACCGTGGAGAACTGACGAATGAGAATTTCAAATTACTTTACAGACAGGTTAAAGGAGCCCAAATAAGGACAAGGAGAAGGCTAGACGAAGAGCTCACGAAGCTAGGTCGCAGGTAAACGAAGAAGAGAGCGTGAAGTTGAAAAAATGGCAAGGCAACAATATGTCCAGATAGCTAAACGAAGGAGAGAAGGCAAGACTGACTATCGAAAACGCAAAGGGATTATACTAGGCAAGAAACCATTCCTTACTGTTCACGTTTCGAATCGTTACATCTACGGCCAAGTGATGAAGTCGGCGGCGAACGGGGACATTGCCTTATGTTCCTCATCTTCTAGAACTCTCGCGAAGAAATACGGTTGGAAAGGATCTACAAAGAACCTGCCATCCGCTTATCTTTCGGGCTTGTTATTAGGCAGGAAAGCGAAGGAAAACAAAGTCACTGAAGCAATTGCTTATGCTGGCGTGTCTAGGTTTGTGCACGGTTCTAGATTATCCGCGTTCTTGGCGGGAGCCAAAGACGGAGGGCTTCAGATTGAGTTTGACAAAGAGATCATTCCCGAAAAGAATAGATTGAATGGCAAACATATCGCAGACTATGCTAAAGAGTTAGAGTCGGAAGATGCTTCCGAGTACAAACAGATGTTTTCGCGAGTACTTTCGAAGGGCTTGAATCCTTCGGACTATCCAACACATTTTGAACAAGTGCAATCTTCACTCGGAGCCTCAAACAATCTGTAGGCTATCCAAAAATAGTAAGATAAACAATTGCAGTGAGATTTAGAAAGAAATGGCACAAACACCAACGACAACTGAAAGTAGACCTCCGTCTGAGCAGCGGTCATCCGAATCAGGCGGACCTCGGGGGAGATCGGGCGGCAGGTTTTCCGATAGAAGAAGAGACCGCGAGCCTGAACAACAGCCGTGGGTACCTAAAACTAGACTTGGGTCTCTGGTTTCCGAGGGAAAGATTACCTCGCTCGAGGAGATTTTCGAGAGCGGGCAGAAGATCAAAGAGGCGGAGATAATCAAGATGCTCGCCCCTGACATGAAGACGAATGTAGTAAGCGTTGGTATAGTCCAGAAGCAAACAGATGCAGGCGAGGTCACAAAATTCGCGGCTGTAGTAGCCGTGGGCAACGAAGCAGGCTGGTTTGGTGTCGGCAGGGGAAAGGCCGTACAAATGCGAAATGCAATAGACAAGGCAACAAATGATGCTTACTTGAATCTGATACCCGTGAAGCTTGGGTGTGGAAGCTGGGAATGCCGTTGCGGCAGAAACCATTCTGTTCCCTTCAGGATAAGCGGCAAGGGCGGAAGTGTTCGAGTTGAAATAATTCCTGGTCCTAGAGGATTAGGTCTTGTCGCTGGGGAAACAGTTAGAAATCTTCTGACGTTAGCTGGGATAAAAGATGCGTGGACGCGAACTTATGGGTCGACAAGTACAATGTCTTCGATCGCAAACGCGGTCTACGACGCTCTCAAGAGAATTCACGGCATCGGGGTTGTACATTAGTTAGATAGTATATTAGGTGAAGAGATTACGAGCGAACAAAAGTCGGAAGGCAGGACAGCGCCAACCTCAAGTCTGTTGGTTATCAACATGAGAGGCTTGGTCAATACGAGAAGACCAGTAAGGCAGACATTGGTACAACTAAAATTGTTGCATAGATACAACGCTACGATAGTACCTGACGATGATGTTTATCGTGGAATGCTCAAATCTGCAAAGGAGCATCTCGCGTGGTGCAAGTTAGACGCTGAAACAGCAAAATCGATACTTTCAAATCGGGCCGAGTTATCAGATGGGAGAAAGTTTGACGAGACCAAGCTGAAGGAATTTGGATACGCTTCCTATTCTGAGCTCGCAACTGCTCTTACTGAGGGCCGGGCTTCTCTCGGCAAAGACCTTGGGTTTAGGCAATTTTTTAGGTTAAGTCCGCCGAGAGGAGGATTCAAAAGATCTATTCGGAGACAGTATGGCGAAGGCGGAATTTTGGGCCCCAACAAAGATTTACCCAAAATTGTAGAGAAGATGGTCTAAAGGAACCACAATGAGGATACACTGCGATGGCTACTAGGTTAAGAAAAGTTAGGCGACAAAGAGGTTCGAGGACCCACGGTTGGGGTCAGATTGCCCAGCATCGTCACAGTGGATCTAGAGGAGGAACTGGGATGGCGGGCATGCACAAACACAAGTGGAGCTACACTGTAAAGTACGCGCCTGACCACTTTGGACACAATGACTTTAGGCCTCCGAAGCAAACTGTGACCAAACGTTGGCTGAACCTTGAAGATCTTTCGAGGATAATGGAGACTATTTCTAACGAAACTAAACAACTTGATCTCACAGCCATGGGTTACGATAAGCTGTTGGGTCAAGGCAATGTATCGCATGCTTTGACTATCAAGATATCCCGAGCGTCGGCGAGCGCTATTGAAAAGATCAAGGCAGCAGGGGGTTCAGTTGAGGTAGAGTCAAGAGAGGATTCCGAACAAACGTCTGCCGGTTCATCGGGAAAAGCTTCAAAGGGAGAAGGAAAGAAGGAGTCGCCGGCGACCGAGAAAAACTCTTCTTGAAGTCAAAGAATACAGACTTGTATTGTCTTTGTAGAGATGAAGAGGATTTCCGATATCAAGGAAACAACAAGATATAGTACTATAGTCTGGTCTGGAATTTAGAATGAGTGGTATCAGGGATTTTGTGAAAGGAGCCGCAACTGTTCTCCCAGAGATAAAAAAACCCATTAGAAAACCATCCCTTAATGAGAAACTCATCTGGACTGCCATCGCAGTGGTTGTTTACCTTGTTATGGCGGTTACTCCTTTAACAGGAGTTCAGATCGGTGCTCAGAGCCAATTCTCGTATTCGAGCGTCATTTTTGCCTCAGCTCAGGGTACACTCATGACATTGGGGATTGGGCCTATTGTCACAGCAGGCTTGATTCTCCAGCTACTCGCGGGCTCTGAAATCATCAAAGTGGATTTTCAAAACCCCGATGATAGATCAATCTTCACTTCCGCGACGAAACTGCTTACGATTATTGTAATCGTGGTAGAGTCTTCTGCCTATCTAATCGGAGGCTTGTTTGGATCTATCTCGCCTTCTGCTGCGATCGCAATTTTCTTCGAGTTACTAGGAGCTTCAATCATTGTGATGCTTCTGGATGAAATGGTCCAAAAGGGCTGGGGTATTGGTAGCGGCGTTAGTCTTTTCATTCTCGCAGGAGTAGCGCAGAAAGTCATGTGGGATATGCTCAGTCCGCTTTCGGTCTCTGTTTCGAGCGGGGTGAGCGAATACTACGGCGCTATCCCGTATCTGATCAGTTCAGCTTTTGCAGGACATCCGTACAGCGCAATATTTCGAGTCGAAGCTTCGCAGTTCCCAAATATCCTTGGGCTCTGTACCACTGTTACCGCGATTCTTGTCGTCGTTTACGTCGAGGGCATGAGAATTGAAATTCCTATCACATCGACAAAGTACAGAGGATTCGCCGGAGTATATCCAATAAAGCTGCTTTACGTCTCGAACATCCCCGTCATACTATTCTCCGCGCTAACGGCAAACCTATCCTTCTTCTTTGCATATTTGTGGAAGGCGTATGATTACAACAATAATCCGGCTGCACCTGTTGGAAACTATAACCACTGGTTCAATTATCTCGCCCAGTACAACCTGACTTCGGTATCACAACAGGGGGCGACTCCATTATCGTACGTTCCCCTGAAAGGAAGTCTAATCTACTACATGACATCCCCGAACGATATTCTTGTGCCCCATGCCGATTTAATTAGGGCATTAACGTACGTACTCTTCGCGGTCGCGTTTTCCGTCATGTTCGCTAGAATCTGGGTCGAGATCGGGGGCCTTTCTCCTAAAGCAGCAGCCAAGAACTTGATCGGGGCTGACGTGATGGTCCCTGGATTTAGGCGAACGGGTGCTTCCGTAGAAGCGATACTGGCCAAGTATATCCCTGTGATCACCATAATCGGAGGCATCTTTATTGGTCTTCTAGCTTCCGTGACAAGCCTATTTGGCGTGTTCGGAACCGGAGTCGGTCTCCTCCTTATGGTAGATATCATAATCCAGTATTACCAGATGCTGGTAAAGGAGCAGCTAGAGTCCATGATGCCGAGGCTAGGTGCCATGCTCGGTAGAACGTAGCACACGTATCGGGTACACCCTTCCAGATATCGATCCGAGTTTTTACCTGCGGCTAAACCAAAAGCAAATTTACTCGTTTACTTGCTGATTGATTTAGACGAGGAGTGTAGTTTTCAAAAATGGCTGCCAATGCGTCTGCCGTACCAAAAAGATCTCGTAGGATTGTGATCGTCGGTATCCCGGGCGTTGGAAAGACAACTGTCGTATCCAAAGTTCTAGATATCCTACGTTCTAAAGGAAAAAATGCGAACGTAGTTAACTACGGTACGGTGATGCTTGAGCAGGCATCCAAGATTCACAATTTGAAGTCTCGCGACGAGATGCGCAAACTTTCGATCGAGGCTCAGCGGGAACTTCAAGTCCACGCTGCGACCGCGATCTCAAGAATGGACGATGAGATCGTTATTGTAGACACTCATCTCTTTATTTCCACAAAGGAAGGGTTCTGGCCGGGGATCCCAATGAACGTCCTTCAAGCTTTGAAACCGACAAATCTGATTATGGTCACAGCTACTCCCGAAGAGATATTGAATCGGAGAAAGAGCGACCAGACCAGAATTCGTGATGAAGCCACAGAGGAGTCTCTCCAACGAGAACTTGGCGCCGCCAATTCCCTGTTATTTGCCTCGACCGTGATAACCGGATGTCCGGCACTTGTGGCGGTAAACTCGGAGGGCCATATCGAACAAACCGCTGAAACTATAGTGAATGCAATTGCGTCAAGCTAAATATATACGGAAACATGGTTAGGAGTATAGTGCAGACGCTCAAATGATTCCCGAGGTTGTTCATCTGTTAACTCTTCTAGGACTTTTGGGCTCTAGCAGAATCGCCGTGGGTTCGTCGCCGACTTCAGTGGACTGGTACAAGATTTTTCTTGTGGTGGGAATGGCAATCGGCGTGAATTTGCTCTACGCCGTCGGAAGGTTAAAGCTTACTGACGTCGACAAGATGCGTCGCTATACGCAGGAACTGAAAGCGTTTCGCTCAGAAATGACTCAAGCGATGCGCGAAGGAGACAAGCAAAAGCAAGACAAGATGAAAAAGAAACAGCAACAGATGAACAAGATGCAAATGGAGATGAGCAAAGAGCAAATGAAGCCAACTTTTCTGTTTATGATTCCTCTGTTCGGACTATACTATTTGGTCAGTGGTTACATGAATTGTAACACTTTGACATTCATTTGCTCGCATAGCGTGCCACTTATCACCGTCCCAATTTACATTCCTTACATCTTTGCAGCGGCTACGGTTCCGTTCTGGGTCTGGTATTTCGTATGCTCATTTACATTTAGCACTTTGATAAACCGACTCTTTGGTCTAACCTTCGACTATTGAATCGAGTACTGTTAGGCTTTCTAAATCAGACTCAACTGGATTAGGGCATAACCTCTCTAGATTACCCTTCGGACTATAGATTTCTCCCTAATTAGTTCTCATAAGATAGCTTTCTTTGTCGAGAAACACACATAACAGTCTTCGAAAAAATAAGCAAATTGCATTCGCTTTGGCTAAGCCAAAAGGGTCAAAGAATAGCTCGACTCAAATCGCCCGGAAAAAAATTTCAGTTGTGATCTCGGGCATGCCATCAGTCGGGAAGACCACCGCAGCAGAAGTAATTGCGAAAAGGTTCGGCCTACGTCACATTGCAGGCGGGGATATGCTGAAGGAAATGGCAATCGAGAGAGGATATCATCCCTCTGGGCCGGATTGGTGGGATAGCCCAGAAGGCATGAAATTTATGGCTGAACGCAAAAATGATTCG
>JASHOD010000126.1 GCA_030041295.1 Nitrososphaerales archaeon | reverse complement strand
CCCAACTGCATGAAGGAAAAAGTAAAGTTCCAAGCTGTTTCTGTAATATTCCATTACGTTGTGATGTTCTTCTCCCAGATTTCCGTTGGAATCGATCTTATTGCCATTCGCATCAGTGTTCCAGACCAGCATCTCACCGGACTTTAGGTCTATAAAATTGTAATTCTGGTGGTCAACCGAATTCCTCAAGAAATTATCGAACCAAACTAAAATCTCAGAATCATATCTCCCTTGGAAGGTGGCATCTTTGAGTCGATTCCTAGCAGTTCCGCATGTAAATCTTCGCGGTTCAGTTGCTTCTTTCGTAAGCAAAGTGAGCTCGATGCAGACCAGTTCAAAAACGTCAGCATAGAAACGTAACAGGTCGGTCGCCCTAGAGACCATCTGAAGCATGTCCGACTTCAAGAACTCATTGACTCTGTCTACGAACGACAGTATTGAGGAGCGATAGTTTGAATCGAAAAGGTCTACGAGTTTAACTCTCGCTTCTTCTCGACCAAACTTTGCCACAAGGTCATCGTAGTAGCAGATCGCTTGGGACTTTGCCGCTATGAATTCGGCTGTTTCTCCAACGGTTTTTCCCTTTAGTGGAAACGGGGTAGCCTCAAATACCTTGATTGCTTCTAGTCTTTCTTGAATCGACATTCTGTTTCGACCTCTTTTCCCGATGGTGATTAGTCGGATATTTGAAATTAAGCAAGTCAGATTCCTATCTATTCATCATGTTTCGCAGCGACAGGGACTCGTACTCGTCGTTGAGATAAATACGCCTACAATGTATCAAGATTGTAGCAGAATTTGCTTATGCGTGGCCACCTCTTTCTCCCTAAATCGACCATCGAGAAGATCGATGCGCTGAAGACAGATTTTGGAGCTAATCAGCGCCCCGGCGTTATTCAAGGATTAATCACTGAACACGAGGAACGTTCCAAGCTGGAGGCTAGATTGGGCCTTAACCTTGCAGTTGGGACATTCGATCAGATCTTGGAAGATCCTACTCCGGCGTCAATTGTAGGTCTGCCGTACGAAGGCAAATCCTACACTTTGGACGTGTTTTTGCGAAAGGCAGGGGAGGCCAAGATTCCTTTTCTTTTGTTTGAATCAAACAATGAGCACTCTTGGATACAAAACAAACTAACTTTCTACGAGGCGTTGAGACTCAATTGGATCGACCATTCGGAATCGTACATAATCTATCTTGAGAAAGATCTAGATTTGCGAAGGATGAGCGTACGCGAAATGAGCAAGGCCCTTCTAAGACTGGAAGGGGACGTACGACTAGCGCCTTGGATCATCGCGTTCGAGGAGGCACATGATTATTCAAGGATAGAATCGTTTCTGACTTTGCTACGGAGAATGCGCAAGTCCGTGCGCAAACTGATTGTCGTATCAACCGAAGCAGAACTTTTCAAGATGTGCAAACCTTTCCGTCCAATTCCCAAGATTGATACCTAGATTCGTACGCAGTAATATACAGCTACTTGCAAATAACTAAAGCGTACTAATGTTCGCACTTTCAATAGGCCTTCTCTTTTATGAATTGAAGATTCCGTTGCTTGTGGTAGTGGCAATAATCGCTGTTCTAGCCGCTAGCTTAATCGGAAATTTTTCACAAAGACAGGTGGTCTCTTCAATCATAGTAACTACAAGAGATCCCTATGTTTCGTCGTCAGAAAGCCGTACGGAAAGATTTAGTTTGAAAGATTCAGAGTCAGAAACTACAAGACTACCAAACAAAAACTCGCGCAAAAGTTCGAATTCGTCTCAAAAACGAGTTGAACGTCACAGGAAAATTGTCGAGCTTAGGAAGACCAATTCGCTCGGCAAAATTGCACTTATTCTTTCAATGCCAAAAAGTTCCGTTCAAACTGAGCTGAATAGGCACGAAAATGGAAAGTGTACTTGCGCATCGGAATAGGCTGTCAGTACGTGGGTTCTTGGAGATGTGGCTTGGTCGCACTACGCAGAGCATACATTTTGTCGTAGTAATGGTTGGCAGGTCCTGTCGCGTACTGCGAAAAAGAATCCCTGGGGCTGTAGCCCACCGAGCGATGATGGTTAGATTCGTACTGATTGTGAAGACGTCCTGACGCTGAAAATGGCGGCATGTACTCGCCTGTCAACTTGTCCCTTCTGACAAGATCGGGTACTTTCTCCACAAGCTCCGGGGGCTTCTCAAAGTGGAGTGATCGATTTTGCCAAGCGAATCGAAGCCTCCTCATCAAAGGATCGGTCAAATTCCAATAGATTGCCACGACCTTCGGTTCCCTCCCAGTAAAGTCAATCTTGGCAAAGAGAAGTGTTTCCCTCTTGAATCTCATCTCCAGCTTCGGTCTCGCGACCTCAATTTGAAAGATGCCTTTGATTCCATATTTGAAATCCGCAGCGTACGCGGCGTCTTTTAGCTGGTCGATTAGTTCGTCGAGAGATTTTGGAGCTCTCGAATCCTTGACGCGGTAAAAGAACCACATGTTCCTCCTAGTCTTGTATCTGTCGATAACAAAAGCAAAATACCAGACGGCGAGAGTTGGGTTATCGCTATGCGACAATTCCAAGTCCCTTCACGCTATTTACCTTCAACATCTTTTCTCATCCTTTGAACGAGTTTCATCCATGCTTCGGAGTTTCTTTTGGAATTCTCTTGCTCCTCCTTCTTTCTCTTTATCTCTGCTGCTTGATCTACATCATGTTTGATCAGCGACAACACGTAACGATTGATGCAGGCAAAGCCCAACTCCTCCGCTCTTGCAAGGATCGCCGCCTTCTCGTCAGAATTTAGGCGAAGATTAATTCGATCGTTGCCCGCCCTTCTGATATAATAACTTTCGGAGGCGTCTGCCATCAAATAGTTCTCCGTATCTATTTGCTGAACCAGTTCTTAAACTCTTTAGAGGCATATCCAAATCCCTCTAAGAAATTGGCGCCAATTTTTACACACACATGACAATTGCCGCGTACCCACACGGTGACCAACAGCTTACCAGTTGTAAAAACTCAATTGCAGCAACCCTGCGGATCTTGATCCGGGAAATCGTCAAGGATTTCCTGCTTTCGAATAATGACTTTCAACAAAGATAGAGGCATTAAGCGCTAGAGTCAACTAAGCTATTGCCTCCGATAGTGCCGCTTAACGACTGGGAAGGTTTGCAACACGTAGTTACATCGGACAAGAAGTTTCGATCTTTCAATGTCTTCTGCGTAGGAACAAGGCGCCAATAGCTCCTCCCGCAACAATTATCACGGCTACGACCACAATAGAAGAGAATTGCCCGCATAATCCGGTACAAGTAGACGTAGTCGAAGAAATCGCCATAGTCGATGAGGTTTTGCTAACAATGGTCGTAGATTGGGTAATAGTTGATGCGGAAGTCGAAGAAGTTGCTGACGAAATTGAGGAACGGGTAGACAAGGTAGAAACGGTGGAACTTGAACTTGTAGACATCGTTGAAGTTGAACTTGAGGAACTGTAAGTCGATGAACTCGAAGTGGAACTGCTGGTTGATGTAGTTGTGATAGGATTTGAAATTACTTGAACGAATACAGGATTAAGACTGCTCTCGGCGTCGGCAGTAATGTTGAGCTCGGCAACCCTCGCGGTCGGCACTGACACTTTGACAAGCGTTACATTATCTCCAAGATACGATTCATTCACTATCCTTAGTGGACTTTCGACAGACACAGAGACATAAGCCGAAGTAGGATGGGCCGCTATGAGACTATAATTTCCTGGCGTCGAAGCCTCAAATGAAAATAGCGACGCGCCGTTTTCATTTGCGATAATAGAAGCTGAAGAAACATTTGTTCCTCCTATCTGTGTCTCCAAATTCTCAACTGTTTGCCATGTTTCGCTAGGGACTATGACATTGCCAAGAGAAAAAGGCGATTCGTATTTCCAGCTCATCGCCCAGTTTATGGCGTTTGAAATTAAGGGGATCATGATATTCGATTGGTTGGAAGATTCGATGGGGAAGCTGAAGTAAACTGATCTATATCCTTGAGGATCGAAATACTTGTCGTAAGTGACGATCCCTGCCGAGAAATCGGGAGAAAGTGCAGCAACCTGAACGGGAACCAATGAAGCAATCTCTGATTCGTTGAAAGGTATTGAGAAGGCCCTGCTCCCCAGATTTGGCACATTGAATGAAACAGTTATGTCGCTGGAGTTTATTGAGCCCTGGACAATTGAGCTGAAAGTGTTGTTGATCCCCTGCTCTAACGCGTAGTCGATGCTCGTCGTCCAGTTACCCGCGCTCACTGTTTCGGAAGTTAAGTTTTGAACCAAAGAAGTGATGTCTTGCTCTAATCCCTGTGCCAGGGTCCGGGACTGATTAGCGGCGCTCCAGGCTGCTAGCGCCAGGACATCTGGAAAAGAAAGTTGCCATCCAATCGTGTTGACCGCGTTGTAGCCGAATTGACTGTAGACACTGGGCATAGAGATATTGATAGTTGCGGGCAGGCCGTTCATTATTGCATTATTTGTTTCCAGTAGTAATGATGAATTGAATGTGGAAGCAGCACTTATTGTTCCGTTCCAAGGTACTATTGGAACAAGAAGAGGGATAGAACCAACTATGGCACCTGCGGGAGGGAATTCGCTACAGAGACCAGTTGCTATTTGGTTGCGGAGGTACTCGGCAATGGGCGAGAGGGGCATCCCAAACATGGTAGCGAGGGTTGATTCGTTCAGAGGGTTTGCATCTTGAATGGAATCTCCTACGTCTCCAAGCGCGCCGATCTGGACAGAACTTGTGCAGGTCGAGATACTCCAGTCGCTCAGAGTCCCTGCGCTTCCAATCAAGGCTGAATGTGTAGTTTTTGTGTAGTTTATGATGTCTGAAAGAATTGTATTGCCGGCGCTATCATAGATCTGGCTTAGATCCCAGTTGAAAAACGGAATGCTTTGAATTCCAAGAGACAGATCACTCAAGTAAATTGCGTTTGGTTGGAATCCACCATCCTGGATAGGTTGCAATAAATTAGCTACATTTGAGTCGGGAAAAGATATTGTGATGTTGTAATC
>JASHOD010000125.1 GCA_030041295.1 Nitrososphaerales archaeon | reverse complement strand
AGTTCAAAAAATTGTTTTGCGCAAAAAAAGCAGTCGTCGTCGAGGCGTACTTAGCTTTTGACTGTCCTAACGACTATCCTTTCTTTGGCATAATGTGGACAAATTTGCTTGTTGAGGTATAATTTCTCGCACCCTCTGCAGTTCATGCATTCGAATGCTGAGATCTTGTCGCCCTTGATTGCCTGCGGTTCGCACTGGTTCGCGCAAACCATGCATTTCTTGCACTCTGGCCATCTCTTGATCTCCCTCATCCTAAACCAGCTCACAAGTGCCAGACCAGTTCCGGCTGGGCAAATGTACTTGCAATAGAATCGATTCAGGAATATAGAAGTCCCTAGAATTAATCCCAAGAATACCCAAGCAAAAGTATCACCGCTAAAGAGGAAAAATGTTCCAAAGGGCTCAAACTGATACAAGATTGTCCCCTGAAGAATTTCAAAAATCACTATTGCGAAGATTGCGTACTTTACCAGTCTCAATTTGGACTGGTACTTGTAAGGTACCTTTAATTTGACAGGGGATATCTTGTTCAAAAGATCGGTGAATACTCCAAAAGGACACAGGTATCCGCAGTAAAACCTTCCCCAAATGAGCGACGTGACTAGAACTCCTCCGTAGAGTGCGTACCAGTAAAGATCGTGCCAAAATGGAGGAAAGACCCGAGAAGTAAAATCGACAAAATCCCCGAGGGTAACCATCCTGACAGCGTAGAACCCCATGAAGAGAATAGATCCGATTTGAACCCCGTACCTGATCTTGTCGCTCTTGAGCTCGAAAGCAATGACGGCCGCCGCAAACAAACAAATTAGGGCAACTACTGACAACTCCGCGGAGAGGCCAAATTCGCTGTTGAACGTTCCAAACACGTTCAAGATGGCAGAAAGAATAAGTGTGGTCCGAGGGTCTCCCGTGGTTGTAGTAGTACTCGAGCTCACATTCTGTTGATAATTGTCTACAACAATGCGTCCAGCATCTCTCACTCCGTCTATTACTCCCGTGCTAGAATATGTTGCGCCAGTTACCGGTTCAGCATCTACTCCAAACTCGAGAGGCTCAAAGACGCTACGATTTATGTAGGTGTTTTCCCAAGTCTGAGTAATCTTGTAGCCCCAGGAATCGACGATGGAATATATCGTAAGCGCTTTTATGGATCCTGTCACATTAACCAAAACCAGGGTTCCGATCGGACCGTTGTATCCCCAGCACGAGGCCGGGGCAACATCCGTTGTCAGATAAAGCAGACCTAGCACGGCGCTGGAGTTTGGCTGGCTAATGATATAGTATGGTACCTTCGTGGGGCTAGGCTTGAAACTAGAAGCGGACGGAATAACTGTTTGATTGATTGATTGATTCATCCAATTTCGCAAGTCTGATTGGTAGATTGTGTACAGCGTAGCTTCTCCAGACGAGCTCTCGCTTGTGCTGGAAGTGCTGTTGACGGTGCTACTGCTGCTCGTCGTTGTTGAGCTTGATGTAATACTCGTAGACGAGCTTACACTCGTATGGTTTGATGTAGAAACGGAAGTCGACGAACTTGTCCTCGTAGTAGTACTGACTGTAGTTTCTGAGGTACCGGAGATGGTGGAGCTAGTGGTTCGTGAAGAAACAATTTCATTCAGAGAGTAGCCTGAAACCAGCACAACTAGTATAGCAGCTACTATTATGACTCTACTTTTTGCGAATTTTCTGGTACTTTTGGATGAGCTTGACAAATTGAATACGCGACCTCATCCCGTCATCAATTGTTTCATTCCTGAGGTGGTCATGACTCCGTTGTTATCGGTGTAAAGCAGACCTTCAACAGGGAAAGAGTCTATCAGATTCATCCCAGCGTCAGGGTCATCGACCATGAGAGTCACTGCCAGAGGGTCGGCCATCAATGCGGTTGAGGCAACGACAGAAGCACTATGTGAGAATAACGGCGAACGCGCAGTGAACGGGCTAATAATCTGGTAATATTCTTTGTTTGATGTGAAATAGTCCTCGTAGTCGCCGGTCGTTGCAACTGCTTGATCTTTCAAGTAAATAGAACCCATAGTTTTCGTCGGATTCAATGGATCAATAATGCCGACCTCCCATGGACTTCCGTCCAACCTTGATCCGATAGTCTCAAGCGTCCCGCCAAAATTAATGTAGGCTGATTTTATTCCATTTGATTTCAGAATGTCTATTGATTTATCAAGGATGTAACCCATTCCTATTCCATCCACCGTGGCGCCCATTCCTTGATTGCCAAAGGAAACTAGACTTTCAGAAACTTCCACTTTTTCAAAATTGATTAGTTTCAAACATGAATCAAATTGCGAATCTGATGGAAATGGTTGACCGGAGAGGTAACCTTGGAGCAAATTCAATACTGGCTCTACAGTGACATCGAAGGAGCCTTCTGTGGACTCTGAATACTTAGTAGCCTCCTGTAGCAAATTAACTAGATTTGGTGAAGGGTCTTCTAATTTGCCGCACTGATTGAGATTGCAAAGATCCGTTCCTCCCGGAAATCTTGTCAGAATGGTTTGAAGTTCGCTTATTTTGTTTGATACGGAATTGAACAGTTGATTAGCATATTCAACTGAAATTTCATCTTCAATCACGATAATCACAGTAGTTCCTAGTGCGTTGAAGGAGGTAGAAATCGGCTGACTCTCAACACTAGTTGCGAGCCTAGACCCCAGCCTGCTACCAAAGACAGGAATCGATAGAGCAAGTCCGCCAGCAGCAGCCAGTTTTAGAAAATCTCTTCGTCTGAGTCTAGAAAGAGTACTATTCATCGCTCATACTTTCGCTTCTTCTTCCACAATGTATGGCAATAAGCTCGTTGGGAGCCTTACTTAAGAAGCCAACACGATTCTCAAAGGTGAGAATGACTCTCTCCTCATTTTCAAAACTGAGAATCGTCGTTATGTGTTATATTCCTAGATCTTTATTTTATAACAAGAGGAGCACCAAATGGCATTACTCTTTGGCATAGATTCGACCACTTTATTGGCGATACTATCTGCATGTTTCACGGCGGTTCTTGTTGTCTTTGCTGTATTCCAGATCCGCCTATCTAGGCAACTTGCTACGGCTAGCGAAATGCTGGCAAACGCGACGGGAAAACTCCAGTCAGCAACATTGATTGTTGATGAGCACGTAAAGGGCCTCGCCGAAGCGACTCAGACTTTTTCTACTACAGTCCAAACGCTATCGGTCGGAACTCAAACTCTTGCGAGGATAGAGTCCGCGCCCAGGCTAGAATTCGTCCCGAAGAAAAAGGATATGAAGCTGGGCGGAGTAGAGTTTGAGCTCCTGAACAACGGGAAGGGTGTTGCGCATTCCGTGAAAGTTATACCGCACTCTGCAAAAGGGGCCAAACTTGGCGTGTCGTTCCTAAACATTCAGCGTGATGATATTACGGTCGGCGAGGGAAGACGATACTTGCTCACCGCGGTGAAACAGGGAGATCTTGTGAGCCTGACGACCGAGTACAAGGACAACTTCGGGTCGCCATGTACTCCTCAAACGTTTGAAGTAGATACAAGTTAAGAGAAACAAAAAAGAGAGTGATTGATTTAAGATGTCAGATCAACAAAACGGCCAAAGTCAAGAGGATACAACGAAATTCAACGTTGAAAAAACCGAGTCGGTTCAAGAAGCGACAGCAATAGCAGAATCCTCGGTGCAAGGGCAAGTGGCATGTATTCAGGGACCTGTTGTAAATGCAGTAGTCTCCGTTGGCATGATAAGCACTTTCTCTGATTCAGAGGGGAACTTTCTCCTTGAGCACATTCCCCCGGGATTCGTGAAGCTGAGAGTAAAGCCACCCACCAACCGTTATTACAATTACGAGCAAGATATTCTTGTCGAAGCGGGAAAGAAAAAAGAAGGACTGTTTCTATTCCTAAACGAGGTCACGGGAACTATCGAGGGAACAGTCTCTGACGAAAATGGAAAACCCTTGGCGGACGCAGAAGTCTCCGGTCTTTTCAGACTCGCAAAGCCGGCGACGATCATCAAAACCGATGAGAAGGGACACTACGTCATCCCAGACGTCCCCCGCGGAAACTACTATGTTAGGGCAAAGAGCCAGGGACACATGATCGAGGGTGCATCTGTCAATGTGACCGGTGGAAGTACTATTCGCACTAATTTCACCCTGAGAACCGCGAATCTTTCCATCAAGGGAAAGGTTGTCTCGAAAAAGGACGGAACGTCACTAAACTCGGAAATTTACCTTATGAGAAAGGGATTGGTTGTTGCAAAGTTGAATACCTCGTCCTCGTCCGAAGGAAAATTCGCTTTCGAAGACTTGGTTCCTGATCTGTATGAAATAACAGTGGTCTGTCCGGGTCACATCGGGAAGAGCTGGCGAGAGAAAATTCAAGATTCAGTAGTTCTAAACTTCGAGCTGGACGACCAGCCTGCTCAAACTCAGCCGCTTCCTCGTCATCGTTAGGCAACCTGTCCTCGCGTAACCGTAGAACCCACTTTCGTTTCCTTCGTTTTCTCAGTAACCTTGCTTGCTGTACGAAGGCCGTGCATTATGAACACTACCACGAAGGGCAAGATGAGACAGACGACGATGACGGTTATCGACCCACCTGCGGGTGGATAGTAGACCACGCTAAAGTCGTAGAAGGCATGAGTGAATATCGTGATGAAAATGTTCCCAGTTAACTCGTACATTGCCGCAAAGGCCATGACTGCGAAGGCAAACCGACTGATGGCTGAAAGTCCGAGTGTGGGGATTGCTGCGTAGAAAGCTGAGATCGAGTTTATTCCGGCTTGATTCATATCCGTCGGTATGTGTGCAATCGCAAACACTGCACTTGAAACGACGAGGCCGGCCATGATCCCGAAATGCTTTCTAGTCCCTGCCTGAACGTATCCTCGAAAGATATATTCTTCTACAACAGCTGCAATGATAACAATCGCAATCACGACTCCGAGTGGCAATGTCAAGCCGGATGAAGTAGATTCCGACATCTGCGGCCATTGGTGGCTGAGCCACGCAATTAACATGGTCGCAACCAAGAGAGCAGCAAGAACTGGAAGAGAATCTTGGAACTTCCTTTTTGTTATCCCGATCATCTTCCAAGTTATTCCCTCGTACTTGATCGCGAAAGTCGCAAACCCGGCTACCGCAAGGTATGCGAGAAGCTGTTCAATAATTGGGGCATAGACTGCAATACTGCTTGATATCCATGTTAGGGCGGTCACACCGCCGTTGAGAAGGAATAGCAAAATGACAAAACAGACCACAAACACCCCACCAAGTATTGCGCTGTGGTGTCTTTGATGTGAAGGAGGCGTTGATGATGAAGGTTGCAAAAAGGAATTCTCTTCGTTTGCTAGGTTGCTACAGGTCTGCGACATGCTATTATACATGCTTATGTCTTGGAATGTCTGTGAGTCACATTTGACTCATTAATGCGATACCAAACAATTACGAGCTGGGTACTCAGGTAAAGCAATCTCAGGTTTGAGAATCGTGTTCTGGCTTTTTATATCAAGCTCGCATTCTTATTCATCCATGGCCACTAAATTGGACAAAGAGATCTCAACCGAAGAGATCAAGAAAGCAACAATGACAAGGGGAACTCTTTACAGAGTTTTGTCCAGAGGCTTCAGCCTCGAAATCGATGAAGCTTATCTCGAATGGATGGTTCTTCTCGAGCCCACAATCAACGAACTTGCCTCGCATATTGATAATGAGGACTTTGAGAAGGGGGCTGATCGACTAGCCGCTTTCGTTCACTCGGTGAAACAGGACTATGAGAAGGATAAGGGGAAATTCCTTCAGGACCTCGCTGTCGAATACGCGTCCTTATTTTTGAATGTAGGACCGAAACCCGTCTATCTTGCAGAGTCTGTTTATCTAGGCAAGGACCATCTCCTCTATGAGGAACCCTACTTCGACGTGGTCCGAATCTATGGATTGTATGAATTCAAGAAGAGATCATCGTTCAAGGAGCCCGAGGATCACATTGCGATAGAATTGGAGTTCATGGCGCATCTTTGCGACCTGGCGTGCCTTTCTCTGGACCAGGAAAACAAGGAATACGCGGCTGGGTACATGGAAAACCAAATTGAGTTTCTGGATCTGCACCTCTCGAAATGGGTACCTAAACTGGTGGAGAAACTGAGATGGGCGAGCAAGAACGATTTCTACCTCGCGCTGGGCGACCTTTTGAGCGGATTCGAAATCACAGATCGTGCGACTGCAGAAGAGTTCGCAAAGCAGCTAAGGAAATAGGATCAGTCACCGACGAGCGGCGTATTTATTGACCTTTGTGGAGAATCCTTCGAAGAGAAGGACCCTTCGCAATATTGTGGTTATCGCTCTCGGGGTTGCGGTCGCAGCTACGTCGGGAGGGCTGGCATATGTTGCATCTAGGCCTAGGACCACATGCATCAGTGTCTAGTTCCAGTATGTTGCCATGTCGGGCATAATCCAACCGACTTCCGAGAACGTAAGGATCCAGTCTCCGGCGAAACTCTCTGATCTCGAAAGCGTGCTCTGGAAGGAGCATCCTGTATTACAGACAATGGACGCGATGCAAGTCTTGATCAATGGAGTCAGCGCCACGTGAGATCCAAACTTCGAGAATGGCGCCGAAGTTGTCTTTTTGGCTTCTATGGCCGGCGGATAAATAGAGAGTCTTATCTCTTACCTCTTTAACGAGATTATATGCTCCGAGAATCCATGCATTTAGAGTATTCCACAAGATCAATTTCAAATGAATCTGTCTCAATTTCCAAGTCAGGAGTAAGTAGTTCATTGTTTAATCTTCAAACCAAAAATATCGAGTATTTTTTCGCGGAGATAGGTTCTCTGATAATTGCCTCTGCGCTCGCTTTTGTAATTGTAAAACGATCACATTCTGCTTTGTATGCCTAAAGAGGCCCTACGATCCTCGTCTCGATGGAGAAAGAAGAGTGAAGAAGCATTACGGCAGCGCGTTCGCTATTTCAAGTTGTATAAAGCCTTGTGCGCTGTATTCAATAACTGACATCCTTCTATATTTGAGTCCCTCTTTGACTTTGATCCAGTATGCAATTTTGAATGGCTCAAATCGCATGTTACTCTTCGTGTTCTTAGAAGGTATCATGAATGTATTTGTGATCATTTGCCTGCCGCAAAAAATACAAATGCAATGATAAGTCCTGCGACCAAAATGTCCATGATTGCTTGCTCGACGCCTATAGTACGGAAGTTCAACCTATTTTGAATCTCTCTGTCCCGATGAATTGCAAGATACCAAAAGACGGGGAAAGATACTAGAAGCAATTCAAAAAGAATTGGAATTATCGCGAAGCGAATAACGACGAATGATATTGCTCCAAGCATAAGGTACACAAGCAGAACACAAATCAATGCGATCCTCAGCTTTTCTTTTCCTTGCTTTACTTTACTGAGCTGTAGCCCTTCGTTTTTGATTGATGACCTGTTAGTATCTATGAGCAACTGAACGAACAACTCCTGCGCGGTGAAGAAGGAGAAAAGTATTGCAAAAATCAAAACAATGGCGACTCCGCCTAATTCGATCTTTGATACGAAGAGTCCAATGAATGGAATTACGGAAACAGCTCCGGCGTAAGCCGCTCTTGTCTTCGACTCACGTTCCTTTCGTTTAATGACCTGGAGAACAACAAGGGATAGAATCGAGAGAAATACGAGAAATGAAAGTGCCGATCCTAAATTGCTGAAAGACACGATCAAGGACCATAGGGCCAAACCTCCGGCGGGCGGAATTAAGAGAAGGTATTCGTTTTGTCTGTCATAGTGTGACCTTTTTCTCCAGATAAATTCCTTTACAGTCTCAGTCGAAATGAGAAGCAAGGCGGAGCCAGCAACAAATAATGTTGCTGATAGGAAATCAAGTTTCCAAACTAGGAAATACGCGCCTATGCCAGTCCCACAACACCATAAAGTAACTATTCCGCCTTCTCTTGGAAAAGAAAAGGAAACGGAATTACTTGATTTCATCCTCTTATGTCTTGAAACGAAGGAATTTTTAATTTACTTCGAATAGATGAGTGGAGGCTATATCAAGATCATAAGCAGGCTACCATGGCCATGCGGGGAATCTTCTCCTTAGAGCCATTAGACAGGTTGCTAAACGGATGGTGGTGATTCATTCGAGGGTTTCCGTCTGAGAGCCATGAACGCAAGCGACGCGATGACGACGCCTATCACAATCCCCGCCGCAATCCATTCAAACGTAGCAGGCATCCCTTCGGAATTCTCTTTGGTTGCGGAAGTCGTCGTTGTTGTCTCTGAAGTACTCGAGCTGCTAGATGAAGAGCTGGAATTAGAGTTTTGGTTTGTAGATGTGCTCGGACCAACCGAAGTGATAGGGGACGACGTCGTTGTTGTTGTTGTTGAGGAGCTTGAAGTAGTTTGGGATTGAGTAGTCGAACTTGAAGAGCTCGTGGTGGTAGTTGTTGATGTCTGGTTTGTGCTAGTTGTCGTGGTGGTAGATGATGTTGTTGTCGAACTTGTTGTCGTCGAATTCAAGGATTTTAAATTCAAAGTGAGCGAAGCATTGCCCAAGTAGCTATAGTTAGGAACTAGGCCTGTTCCAACGCTCGAAATCCCATTCGAATAGCTTATTACAAGATCGGAGGCCGATTCTCCGGTGTCTCCGCTGAAATCATAATACGTCGGAAACGAGGAAAGTATCCCGCTCGGATTTGTCGCATTCTGATAGAACAATCCGAGGCTAGCTGAAAGCTGTGTAAAGTCGGCCATCTCTCCATTCCCTTCTCCCCCGAACACCAGCTCTGTGTCATAGTATAATCCGATCGGCGGTACTGCGTTTCCTGAAATCTCGAAATAGGCACTTTGCACGTTGGGATCGACTATGGTGACATTGTCAAACCAATTGATGTTGGAAGAAGTAGCAGTGCCGTTTGCGGTCGACAAGTAACCAAGCTGGACCAAGACTCCGGTACCCCGTAGGACTGACTCGTTCTCGAGCAGAGCGAAGTTGAGAGGCAGGGCATACGTTTGATTAGCGCCGTTGTAATTGTAGACATACGCTGCTTTGTTACTTCCGGTAGGATAGACCGCTCCTCCGTTTTGGAAGTTCGTGGAGATCACGCTCTGATTGCTCAGATAGCCTGTTAGGTCAGTCCAATTCCAAATCTCGTCTCCAAACGAAACTTGCGAAGTCCCTGTTACAAAATCAGGTACGTTTTGCACCCAGTATACATTCGGGGTAGAACTCCCGCTGTTGTTAACTACGAGCTCGGAGTTGAGTTGAAGCGTCGCTCCGGTAACCGTAACTCCATATTGCCCGGCATCTGCGGTGTAGACCTCCATTGCCGAAATATTTGCCACTCCGACTATCTCGTTTGTTTGCACTTCATAAGGCGTAACGACACCGGAGTTGTTCGCGATGCCAAAGGAGGCGATTCCTGAAGCAAAAGGACCCTGGACCGGCCCGTAGCTTAGGGGCGTGTTTGGCGTGACAATGTAACCAAATTCTATATTCGCTCTGGAATACGAAGAGTCGTAAGTGTTGGGTGGGTTGTAGAAAACGAGAAAGTTCTGGCCCGGAGCGATTTGAACCGTCCTATTAACGCTTGTACCGTTTTGGTACGTTATAGAGTTTGAAATAGGATCGCTGGCGTTGTTCGCAAAATCATTGAGCTGAGCGGCTGTCATGATTGCAGTGGAAATCGACACATCGCTCGAGACATTATAGGAAACATATGTATTGTTCGAAAATGAATCTGCTTCAAAATAGTCGTAATCACCGGTTCTAAGAGTGAGAGACTGCGTCAAGGGTACGGATTCCTGAGTCACAAGAGATGACGACTTCCCGGTGAATGCCGCGCTATCATGGGGAAATTGAAACACAATAAATGCAGAGAACATGAGAAGAAAAACAACAATCGCTAGCGACGTAGTTCTCTTTGATGGCTTTTCCGGATTTGTCAGCCAGGAATAGAATTTCTTTGACATATTGAAAGATCCTTATCTTAGTTATCCGCACACCATAGTAATAATTGCCTTAAATGCTGTTTCCATAATCTTTCCAAGTTTTTTCCATCATCAGCCCTAAGTTCTATGAGGCACGCGAGACTCAAAGTGACGGGTTCTACGGCGAACTTTTCGCGAGTGGGGCTGAAAATCTACCTAACCTCAGAATAATCATTGAAGCTCTTTCACAAATAAGAGCGTCAGAATCGGAATACAGATTGAGAATTCTGAGGCAAATTTTTTTCGTTGGTGACTCAACGGTGCTCCTCTAATTCCTTGGCGAAACTCGAGATGCTCTGCCAGAATTAGATATGCTCAAGGGAAGGATAGATTGTTGGTCCGCCGTGCAACGTTATTGCATTACTCGAAGACAGAGAAGGACTTTTTTGACCTATTCCCGAAGGGCCGCGTGGACAAAGATTGAGACGGGTGATTTCATTTCAGCACTTTGATTACCTTTCAGTAACCAAAATGAAACCAAGGAATTCTACGATTAGTACATATTCATTACCTCTCTGTAACAGAAACGCTCACGGAGGAGGTAGGACATCCTTCATAGATTCCGAAAAGAGCTTCTTGTACACCCGACGAAGGAAATACTTTTCGTACAACGATTCATGTTCATTTTCCGCGCTCGCCAAAAACTCGTGAACTCTCTGTGCTGCGTCGCGACCAGATCTTAGCGCTTTTACGACCAAAGTTTCTCCAGTCGTTACGTCGCCTGCCGCAAAGATCCTTGGAATCGACGTCTCGAAGTGATCGTTGACGAGCAACGCGTTGCTCCTTCCGGTCTTGAGCCCTTCTTTCTTAGAAAGAAATGAATCGGGCCCACGCCCAACCGCCATGATAACACTGTCGCATTTTAATTCGAAGTCCTTTCCAAGAACTGGTTGAGGGCTGCGCCTTCCGGAAGCGTCTGGAGCTCCTAGTTCCATCGTCTCCATGATGACTGATCCTAATCTTCGTTTCTCCCTCTTTCCGCCGTTGAATGCTTTTGGTGCAGCAAGGAACCTGAAATTGATTCCCTCCTCCTGTGCCTCCTCGATTATTTGACGATCCGCAGGCATCTCTCTTTCAGTGCGCCTGTACACAATCGTTACATTTCCACCCGTCAATCTTAGGGCGGTTCGCGCCACATCCACAGCGCTGTTTCCTCCACCTATCACCAAAATCTCATTACCCAAGTCATAGGTCGGCTTGCGGAGGTATTCTTCCACTCCATTTACATAGACGTCTTCAAGGAATCTGTATCCTTCAATTACTCCTCTTAGATTTGCTCCAGGGGTATCGAGTGAAGATACATCCTTGCATCCAGTCGCAACTATCACGGCGTCGTAATCTTCATCCAGAAGCTTTGTCAGGCTGATATCTTCTCCCACCTTGATGCCCAGCCAGATCTCCACGCCCATATCCTCAATCTTCTCTATCTCGTATTCGAGGACATCCTTTGGAAGGTGAAAATCGGGAATCCCGTACCAGGCGGTTCCACCCGCATGTGCGAGCTCCTCAAATATCGTCACGCGATGTCCATACCTTCTCAAAAGTTCTGCGGCACCTAGTCCTGCAGGGCCTCCGCCAACTATGGCAACCCTCTTTCCGGTGTCGCGGTAGCTCGCCGGAGGCTTTTGCTTCGACTGCGTCCTTTCCCAATCGGCGACAGCTCGTTGGATCATTCCGATTGCGACGGGTTCGCCGCCCCACTGCATCACGCAAGCGCTTTCACACAAGCTCTCTAGTTGCGGGCAGCATCTTGCCGTCGTCCCCAAAAGTGGATTCGTCTCCCTGACCCTCTCATAAGCGGTTTGAAAGTCTCCCCGCGCGACCGCCTCATTCATTCCGCGCGTATCGGTTTGAACAGGACACACGTCCATGCAAACGGGTGTTCCGCATACGAGGCAACGCTGCGCCTCTTGCACGGCTTGTTCCAAAGTGTAAGGAAGTTGTACCTCTGAAAAGTTTCTCCTTCGGGACTCTGGTTTCGCCTTTGGAAATGGATAGGGCCCCGTCCTTTTGGGATTGACAATTGTACTCAATGAACTACGCTAGCTCCTCTCAAGAAAAAAGATCGCGTTTTAGGCTATTTATGGCCCAGCACGATTCTCAAAATTGGGAAATGTACCACCAGAAGAGGCACATGTGAACCTCCGCCTAATTTTAAACAGTAGACAAGAAGATGTATAGCCGTGTCGAGTTTAAGATATTTCGTTTGAACAAGCTGTTGATGCTTCATTTTGTTCTTTTTTTGCTCAAGTCATTGCAATCTTCTTGTAAAGCCATTGTTTATCGTTCATTGATTTAACAAGCAAATTCACGCACATTTCGCACCGGCGTGAATTTTTTCACGGTTCAACGCAAAATGCGTTGTTCAGCAATAGTTACGGGTGATATAATCAACGCATGAAAGGTTAAGTAGATAGTAGGCAGTTGTACAAACTCAACTGATTTTAGGTTCTTTCCTCCTCCGTAGAAAAGCTACGAGATACCTCCGTGTGACGAGTTCGTAAGCAATCATTCCATATAACGGGGCAAACTCCGCTATCTTTACCCAGAGTATCTCCGGCCAGTAGCCGGGAGAAATCGGCGTCTGAGTATAAGTCAAATAAGTCAGAAAGACAGTCCCGGAGAAAAGAATCCAAGACCAAGTAGGCATCATGATTAGAAATGGGACAAAGAGCCAGGAGACATACCAGGGCTCAATCGTGCTGCTGAAGATGATGTAAACAGAAAGCAAGATTCCCGCATACCTGATCAATTGCATGTCCGCGAGATTCTTTCTCAATATCATCCAGAGCATGTAGATCAAGACCCCCCCGAATACCGAATACTCTATGATTCTCGAGGCAAAGAGAGCTTCATTCGCGCCCAAATTGGCGAAGATATTTTGAAAGACCGCGAATATCCCGGCGTTGAAGATCGGCGTGCTGCTAAGAACATAAACTGAAAGCGTATTGACCACGCTTCCCCCGAGGAAGAAGAATGGCGCGTAGAGCCCAACTATTATCGCAACGAGAACGATTATCCCTTTGGCGCCCCATCTCTTCAGGAAGATTGGAAGTATGAGAAGTGGAAAGAGCTTCGAGACTACTCCGAGCGCCATCATCGCGGCTGAAGGAATCCTCTTGTTACTAAGGAGGAAGTACATGGACAGCGAGACAAAGAAAAGCGCAATTGTGTCGTCGTGCCCCGAACTTCCAAACTCGAGAATAAACAGCGGGTTCCAAGCGAACAGGATTGTCAATCGGGGATCGTAGTTGATCTTCCTCAGCATGTAGGGGAGGACCGCGACGGTCCCTATCCCAGCCACGATGGTCGCAGCTTTGAACGCAGCAACTGTTGGGGAAATGCGATAAGTTAACGCATTGATCAATTCGAGAAGAGGAGGGTACGGGGAAATGATGTTCTTGTTCTCCACGAGCTGCCAATTTGCGTCATGAAGATAATCGAGCTGGCTAGCATCAGGAGGGTACTTGTACGGGCTGATTCCGTCGTTGATCAGCTTCCCGTCCCAGATGTAGCGGTAAATATCGCCTGAAAGGGTAGGGGTCTGGAGGACAAAAGTGAAGTAAAGAACGACCGAAATTGCAATTATCACAATCGTGGAAGCGACAAAATCGCCAGAGCCTTTCGAACGAACTACCCAAACAACGCATACAAGGTAGATAGCAAATGGGATCGCGAAGAACGGTTCGAGAAGCGTCGTGGTTCGGTTGAAGCCCGTGAAATAGTAAACAAGGAGAAGTGAGGCTTCTACAAGCCCGCCGAAAGATGCAATAAGGAAAGTGTCGCGCTTCAGCAAAAGAATCCTCCCCCTCGCCCGTTGAACATTTTAGAACGGGTATTGATTCTTTGCTATGGATCGCGTCTTTCGGCCATTCGCAGTACGGGCGCGATGCTAACGGTCATTCACAATGGGACCGCTTGTATTTCTATGCTACCCGCCGCTGATCGGCGGCAAAATAACGAACTCCGAGACGTCTTTGCACTTGACCTTGGAGAGCTCGCTTTCAGGTAGGGAGTCGCCGTTCACGGCGTAGGCAAACCCGTCTTTCACCTTTTGATCATAATCAAAAACATACTCAGACAGCTTTCGGCCGTGTATCTTGGCCAGTCTCTCGATTAGATCCTTAATGCTCGCCGAGTCCTCAATCGTGATTTCTTCCATTCGCTTATTCGTGATCTCATGCAAGGCACCGAAATAGCGCACGCGAACTCGAGCCATTACGGAACAATAAGAGAAGACGAGCGCCTATATGAATTTCCCGTTTTCCTGTAGCTTGTGCCACGTTCCTAGAACTAGGAAATTTCTGGTTTACTGAATGATTCTTGGTATTTTCCACTCACGCTGCTGGTTGCCAAGAAGAGAGGGAAGAGGCAGGTTTTCGCCTGAGAGCCATTACGGCGAGAGATGCGATGACAACGACAACGACCGCACCACCAACTTCTAGTTCCCATGCGGGAAGGGTTATGTTTCCTCCGCCTCCTGCTGTCGAAGAATTAGAAGAAGCTGATGTAGTGCTCGAACTTGTCTGAGACGATGATGTTTGCGTGCTCGAACTGGAGTTTGTCAGAGAAGTTGATGTCTGAGTTGTTGTAGAAGTAGTAGAAGTGTTTGTTGTCTCTTGCGCCGATAGCAACGAATTTAGATTGATTGAAAGCGTGGAATTCCCCAAATAGTCATAGTTAGGAAATGCTCCGGTGGATACAATAGCGATACCATTTGAGTAAGCTACGACAAGATCATTGGCAGCTTCTCCGCTATCTTCGCCAAAACTGTAACACGTGGGAAACGATGTTAGCACGTCTCCCGCGCTACTCGCGTTGTGATAGAATAATCCAAGGCTCGCACTAAGCTCAGTGAAAGTAGCAGATTCTGCATTGCCTTCACCAGCAAAGACCAGCTCAGTATCGTAGTAACTTCCGATTGGAGTAGTCGAATTACCATTGACATCAAAATACGCGCTCTGCACATTCGGGTCAACAATCGTAACGTTATCAAACCAATTAATCGCGGGAGATGCGATGCCAGATCCGTTAGAATCTAGAATATATCCGAATTGGATCAACACTCCTGAATTGGGCAAGAGGGTTTCGTTCAACAAAATTGCGAAATTAAACGGCAGAGAATATGTGAAATTGTTCGAACTGTAGCTGTAGACGTAGGGTCCCGTATTTCCGTTCCCGGTGGGATAGACGGCTCCTCCGTTGTTGAAGTTAGTCGAAGTAATCGACTGATTGCTCAAGAATCCCAACGTGTTCGTGTTGTTCCAGATCTCGTCTCCGAAAGAAACCACGGACGGGCCCGTCTCAAAGTCTGGAACTCCCTGGACCCAGTAGACCTGCGCTTCAGAGCTGTTGTTATCGTTCACCACAAGTAACGTATTAAGCTGCAAAGTGGCCCCCGTAAGGGTGACACCGTACCGTGCCGCATTCGGAGTGTAGACCTGAAATTGCGAGATATTCGCTGTCCCCACAATCTCGTTTGTCTGGACTTCATATGGAGTCACAACGCCCGAATTATTACTGATTCCGTAAGTGGCAATCCCTGAAGATAGCGGCGTGGGTAGGGCACCGTAGCTGAAGGGCGCGTTTGGAGTGACAACGTAACCGAATTCAATATTCGTCTCTCTTTCGAAGGAATCAAGAGGGTAATAGAAAACGAGGAAGTACTGACCAGATGTGATATTGACGCTATTTAGAAGACTTGTCGTATTATCACAAGTCACGGAATTTGAAATAGGATCGGTATTGTTGTTTTCAAAGTCGTTGAGCTGAGCTGACGTCATTAGCGCGATCGAGATCGAATAAACGCTGGACACATTGTAGCTCACGAAGGTGTTATTTGAAAAAGAGTCAATTTCATAATAAGTATAGTATCCCCTGCGTAAGATGACCGATTGCGCTAAAGGAACGGATTGATTTGCAGTAATCTTGGTATTAACGGCAGAGATATCGCTCCTGGCAGTAGCGATGGAAGAAGAAGGAGTATACGATGAAAATTGTGAGCTCACGAAAACTGAAGATATCAGGAAAATTAGAGCAATGGCAAGAGGTATGTTCTTTTTCCAATATTCCATGTTTGACAATCCTTCGAGCACGGCTATTAATCAAATAAATTCGTAATTGCGGCTTGAACACTTTTTCCAAAATCCTTCCGAAATTTTTTCTATTTCCCTCTTAATTTACGACTCACCAGAGAATCATACAGCCTACCGGAATTTCTATGGATTCAAAACGGAAATTAACAAAAAAAGCGTACTTTCCTTGGCTTATTTGCCTAACAGAAAGTCACTTTGTGAGAACATTCATTGACGACTCTTGCTCTTCACGAAGTTGTTCTTTCTTCAGCCTGTTTTTCTCAACTCTCTTTGCGAGCAGGATTGTTACTTCATAGAGAATGAGGATGGGCACAATAATCGGAATGCTCGAAATATCCGTAGGGTCCGGGTTAGCGATACTTACCGCGAGTGGAACACAAATGTACACCCATTTTCGAATGCCCGAGAGCTGTTTTGCCTTTATTATTTTAAGCTCTACGAGTGGAATTACATAAATTGGAAAAGTGAACCCGATAGCAGACATCAGCGGAATTATTAGAAGCAAGTTGATGAAGCTGTCAATCGAAATAAACGCAGCCGTTCCAGTTGGTCCATAGAATAAGAGGATCATCCTCATGACAACCGGGAAGATTACCAAGACGCCAAAGACCTCGCCAGTCACGAGCAGCAGTGTGAACGGAAGCATGTACTTTCGAATCGCTCTCTTCTCCCTAAGGTAGAGTCCTGGCGCGATGAATCCGTATAGCTGGTAGAAAATATAGGGCATACTTCCTACCAAGGCAAGTATCATTGAAACATTGATGTAAGCAAAAACTGGATCTGTGGGGCTCAGCGGAAAAATTGTGTAACCACGCGCGTAAGTAGTTTCCGCGTAGCGGATCATGTCGGTTACGAAGAAATTGTACCCATAGAACGCGTGAGGCCCTCCGAACGGATGAAACGGATCTGGGGCTGCAGAAGCTATAACAACGGCAATTATGAACGCGAAGAGGCACTTCTTGATTCGTTGGGCGAGCTCGGAGAGATGCTGCATGAGCGGCATCCTTGATGCCTCAATTGTGGGTTGATCGCTGGCCTTCGATTGCTCGCTTGCCGTACTAGTGCCCACCAACTCGCCCATCGAATTATTATATTCACGTTTGCGATCTAATTAATACAGCATACGATTCCCATATCTGAGAATCGTGTCCAGCCCTTAAATAATCAGTAACCTTTAATCATCTCCGAGGTTTAGAAAAAGAACATGGCTTGGGACGACCCTATCGTATGGGTTCTAATCATAGCAGTGGTAGTCTTCCTATTTGGAGCAAGCAGAATTCCGCAATTCGCAAGAGCAATCGGTCAAGCCCGCAAGGAGTTTAACGATGCGTCAAAGAATGGGTCAACAACGACTACGAATGCAACTCCGGCACCGGCAGCTGTAGTGTACACAGCACCGCCGCCACTTGTCGCAGCCCAGTTGTCAGATCCTCTCGTGATCGCAGCTCAGAACGAAGGAATAGACGTTAGCGGAAAGACTAGGGACCAGATAGCAAACGAGCTTGCTTGGAAACTGAGCAAGAAGTAAGCATAGCCCAGATCAGATAGACATCTCTTTCTGACATTCGGATAGGAAAAGGGAAATTCCGCCTGACTGCAGTGAGAAAAGGCGGCTTCTGAGGGCGCGCCGTACCTCGCATATGGATGATTGTTGTACCCTCGGTTACAAGCTTCCTTCGTTATAGAGGCGCCCGCCGGTCATATCGCGCGCCCCATAGAGATTATTAAAAGCGGTGAGCTATCATGCTATCTTACATTCCTACCTAGGAAACGAATCAAGGATAGATATTGAGTCCTGCGCCAGTGCGAAGGCTGTGAGGGGGCCTTCGAATACGATCTATTTTCGGTGATGCCCTAAGACCTAAGTTTTAAGTGAGTCACTCCTTAAGGACGCTTACGCAGAAGGACAATCAGCTAGGCGCTACGACTTTGTGTTCAATCCGTTTTTGTTCGAAGTCCACGGAGTGCCGTATCCCTATCATTTCCTAGATCTCGGAAAAAGGATTATTGACGCTATGCCAAGTGATGATCCAGAAATCCAATGCGAGAGCCAAAATGGATTCCCGAAATTATCATAGTTTTGCTGATCGTTTGTTCTCTACTCAGAGTTATCTCTCCGATTTGAAGTTCAGGAACCGCCAGGACGCGGCTGCGTCTGTAGCCATCATTCTCAGTTTTGATAAACGTCCCCTTGGGTTATATACAAAATATTCCGTATGTTATAATGTTTCTCAACTTTGGCTCGTGAAACTGCCGTTGAAGCGTCTCTAGGAACGAGGCGCTCTAGACTTTCAGAGCTAAGAAGTACCTTTGGTCCCGCTTGGATCGTGATGATCGCGGACGTCGACGCCGCGAGCATACTCACGGCAGCGCAAGACGGTGCTGCTTTCGGATACGGCCTCGTCTGGTTTCTCTTGCTTCTGATCATTCCGCTTTTCATAATCCAGGAATCAGCCGGCAGAATCGGAGTCGTGACGGGAAAAGGGCTAGGCGACGTAATTCGGACCAACTACAGCAAAAGGACAGCTGTCCTGATGAGCTTCCCGATGGCTGGAACGGATGTTCTTAGTTACGTAGCGGAATATGCTGGAATCGCGCTGGGATTCGAGCTCTTAGGAATCCCGGTTTATTTCTCGCTTCCCGTCGCTTACGTCGCCCACCTGCTCTTAGTCTTCAAGAAAAAGTACGTGACTGTGGAAAAGTTCCTCATCGCGATCTCCATTGTATTTGTTTTGTCCTACGTGGGTTCACTTTTTACTCGGGGGGTCCACGCAACAGTACCGAGCCTGTTCAGGTTTAGTTCGTCACCAAATTTCGTGTATTTGCTCGCTGCGAGCGCCGGCGCCGTCATTATGCCCTTCATGCTCTTTTATCAGGCATCGGCAACCGCAGAAAAGAAAACAAGGCATCTTTGGGCATCGCGATTTGAGACCCTTGTGGGCGCAATCGTAAGCGAAGTGATAATGATTGTCATACTAATGGCAACAGTTGGAGTCAACCCTGCAAATCTAAGTTTTAATTCAGCTTCAAGCTTAGCAGAAGGTTTGCGCACTCTGGCTGACGGATATTCCGTTTACTTATTTGCGATTGGTTTAATCGCCGCAGCTTTTCTTGCCCTCGTGGTGATTTCGCTCGCTAGCGCATGGGCGGTCACAGAAGCGGTGGGCGTGGGCCGCAACAAGTTCTTTTGGATATATCTTGCCGAATCACTGCCCGCTCTTGCAGTGCCTATGTTTATCCCTAACCTGTTTGGTCTGCTACTCAACTCTATGGTTGCATTCACATTTGTCCTGATTGGACCAGGTGTAATTTTAGGTCTGATCGCATCAAATAAAAAAATACTTGGACAGCATGCTTCAAGTACTCCTTTGAAAATTGGATATTGGCTTTGCCTTGCGGCGATCGTGGGCTGTGGATTATGGGCAGTATCGTTAGTTCTTTGAATTAATTATTCGCGCTTTCCTTTCCAATTCTAGTCTAACCTTTGTTACCTGCCTAGAAATTTTTGATTCTCAAGTTTGGTAATCGTGTACGGAGTTTAAAAACTCCCGAGAGCCCTCTATGAACGATCATAAAAGGGCTACTAACACTTTGGGAGTTGTGATTTAGATAAGATATGCGGAAGGATTACACAACCGTAAAGATACCTACCGATCTCGCGAAGAAACTGGACGACGTGGCAAAGAACCTCGGTTACACGAGCAGAGCGGAGATAGTCAATGATGCAATAAGACGCTTCATTGAACTAAGAAATCATGAATTAGAGGCCGCTCACGAAACTGAACCCCCGCTAATCAAGTCCCACTAAACGAATTCAAAAAAAGAAGGAGAACCCGTGAAATAGCTTTGAGCACTTCGAATTTACAATCCATTGCGATCCGCGTTTCAGACGTTATGACAAGTGAACTAGTTTGTGTTCGAGAGAACGATAGCATTTTGGAGACGGCGTCGCTTTTTCTGAAGCGTAGCGTGGGGTCAGTTTTGATCGTGAGCGGAGCAGGTCTACCCGTTGGAATAATTACGAAGGGAGACATTTTGAGAGAAGTTGTCATGAATCGAAGAGACCCAGATCTTCTTCGCGCGTGTGACGTAATGTCCCAACCGCTAATCACGATTGGACCCAATGCCACTTTGGAAGAAGCTTCGAAGCTTATGATTGAAAGGAAGATCTCGAAACTACCTGTCGTTAAGGAGCGCCGGCTTGTCGGAATAATCACTACTACGGACATCATACGCACCCATCCGATCGAGCTTAGCTACCTCGAGGAACTGATCCGGGCGAGGTTTGTTCCTAGAGGCATCCGCTACTACTAGAATTCCCGTGAACAAAAGCAAGTAGGTTTTCCTTGTTTACGGATATAATGTACTTGTTAGCTTGGTTTTCCTCTGAATTGTTTTGATGTTGCGCTATTCATGTGCCCTTTTTTTACAGGCTAAAAAGATCTCTCAAAATGAATTGTGTGAAGAAAAAGGAGGATAGAGAGGGGGTTTTTCTTCCCTCTTTTCTATTCTCGCTTCGTCTTGGCTTCCTTTGCTATTTTGTTAAAAACGCTTTGAGCCATTCTCTCGCGGGTCGCAGTGTGAATCGCCTTGATCGTGTTTCGCTCATACATTTTCTTCTCGCACTTTTGACAAATTGAGAGATAACTCTTCGAGTCGCCGGTGACGAAAACTTTGCAGAGAGTGTCCTGTGTCTGGCAGAGATCACAGTCTCCTGTTACACCACCAGGAGGTACGTCTGCACCTGCCTTTGAAGAAGCTTCAAGTGAGTTCTCGCCGTCCGAATTCGACACTAGATCTACCACAAGTTCGTTTGATTCGAATTTGATCAGAATATTCTTGTAAGCGCTCTTGTATAGAACTGATTTCTTCCCGTTTGCGAGGTCGATTCTGTCGACATGAATTATTGAAAGAACCAAAAGATCATGGATTCTTCGATAACACGTGCTTAGCGGAATACCCTGTTCGGCTCTTATCTGCTCCGGAGATTTTGCAGCCGAGATTGTTGCCGCGATTATCCTCTTAGAATATTCGTCGGACAACGCTCCGACAATTGCCCGGACCTTTTCAGTATCGTTAATCCACATATTCCCAATCATTTCCTGCCTTGTAGTTCACGAGTGAGACATCCTCCTTTATGCATCCTCTCCCTAACAGGTACGGGATTCGGTTTGCCGGGCCGTATTCACGGGGATTTGTAACCAATCTTTGCGGCTAAAATCCGGAAGAATTCTGTGTCACTGATTTGCCCGAGAAGGTCTAGTCCACGCTATTTTTCATAGTGTGACTTACGTAGTGGCGCATAATCTTGGCTTCCGCAGAGCGAAGAATCTCGCTTAAAGTAGCTGGTGTAATTGACATCTGGCCTGCCACTTCGGTTAGGCTCATCTTTCGTGGGAAGCTAAAGTAACCGAGTTCTGAGGCTTTCATCAAAACTTCTCTTTGTCTTACTGTAAGCACCTCTCCAGGCGAAGCGTGGGAGACATCGCTCAATTCGCCCGCGCTGCCGTTCTTCTCCAACGCGTCAATTATGATCCGCATAGAACTTAAACTCGTGATGAATAACTTCCAAGGAATAGTTTCATTTGAAAATTCGGTCGAGACATATGGGCAAGAAAGACAGAACCCGCCGGAACGTTGCGCCAGACCACAATAAAATGGCATTCTCATATTAACAATCACAAGAAAGGATCCCTTTCCCCTTTTCTGCATAGGTCTTGAGGAATAGATGGTCCTTACTTCTCTGACTTCCCTAAGTTCATCAATTAATTGTTCAGAATTCTGACCAGAAACTTCCAGCAGTAGATTAGTTGAATCAAAACCTGTATCCTTGCAGTCAACAACATTAACTTGACAGCTGAATTTCGATGCCAATTCTCTGAATGGATTTGTATTTTTCACATCGAGAGAAATTTCCTTGAGCATCAATTTACTCAAGACTGCACCTGATCTAAAGTGGATCGACCTCGGCTATTAAGCATGGAAGTCGATTATCAAGCGTGAGAACGTTGTAGGAAGTCTTCAGTGATTCACGTGCCTAGTTTGTTCACAAAGCTTACGTTGTTTTATTAAAGAAAAACTTCCTGACCTGAGTACTTTAGTCATTCTACGGTTCTGTGTAGTCTTCGGTTGTTAGCAGCAGATCGATCAAACTAAAAGATCTCTCTCCCCTTATCCCTCTGACATAACTTCATTGGATCAACTATTCGGATTAGTGTCGCGTTCAAACCACTTCCCACACTTCCAACACCAGAGTTGTCTTTTCTTATCTCTGCTACTTTGGAGTCTCTCCCCACATACGTAACAGTTCGAACTCGTGCCTTTGGTCTCAGATTTCGTCAAGTGAATTACCGGTACTCATTCCCATTGAGCTTTGTATTCTGTCTGTCTTTTAATTTCTCCATACGGCCAGTTGTTATT
>JASHOD010000124.1 GCA_030041295.1 Nitrososphaerales archaeon | reverse complement strand
ACAGAGCTTGACGGATCCACAAATGTTGTAGAATCATCAGAGAACTTTGAATTTCCAAATGACACCACCTTACACGACACTCCAAGTTTTCGCAAGTACTTTACGAGAAAGAAAGTGTGCTTTGAAACTCCTCCCACCTCAAACGGTGGGTATTCCCGGGATACAAAGAGTACTTTCAAATTACGTGTGGCAGCAGCCCTAAATTCTCGTATTGCATCAGAACACCTAAATTATTTTTTCCACTTGTCTGTTCAATATAGCGATCATCGGTATGGTTGCTGCGAAGATCAAGCTTTCTTTTTCCTTGCAGCGGTTGGCGTCGTCATTGTTTGAAACCCGAGCCTATCTCTCGCCATTGAGAAGGACTTCTCAGCTTGATTTTCGTTTGATACTCCCAAAACTAGGCCGCTCAAGTTAGGAAGTGACGAAATATAATCTAACGCTTGCTCTAATTTTAGATATCCAGCTGCCAAAATACTCATCGCAATCGTATTTGAAATGGGCATCCTAGCTAGTACGCTCTCGCACTCCTCCCTTGACGGAGTCATTTGAAATCCAATACTGTTGAACGGAGCAACTATCGCGACATCTTCCAATCTTATGTTCCACTCTTGCAATTTCTTCACAAGGAACGGAAAATTGCGTGTTTCAAATCCCGGAACTATGCCGCGATCCTTCATGAGCGAACAAAAGGCCTTCGTAATTTTCTCAAGGTTCAAAGCTAAAGCCATATCGATTACAATTTCATGCAAGAAGAGCGTGTGCAGGTTCTTTTTTGATCCGCTTGCTGACTCTACTCTCGAAATCTCATAAAGCAGGTATGCTTTCATAAGGGAAACCGGGTCGCTTGTCGAAACAGCCTTAGATGCAGCTAGCGCCGCTGAAACATTCATGGACGATGTCGTCTTTTTCAAGAAATCCTTGAGCAACCCAGTCATTCCGCCACCTTGAACCATCTGCCTCACGTATCCATACGCGTACGGGACAATTGGCAGGAGCCTTGCATTTCTTTCCTTCAATTCCTTTCGGATTGACTTGACGATGTCCAACGTCGTTTCGTCAACTGAGAACATGAATCCATCCGCCCCGCTCGCCAAGGATTTCACGACAATGTTAGATGCAAATTTGGCTTGTGTGATTCCTGATCCGCGAGCTTTGACTCTATCTTGTGACAGGTGGCTTATCCCATGAAATGGATTATCTCCTACGAGGATCATATCTCAGCGAATTCCTACCTCTTTTTACTCTACTTTTCCCTCAACTTCACCAATTACGTAGTCAACTTTCGAAGCTGATTCAAAATCAGAAGTTGTCTTTTGTCCTGCCCTAAGCGATTCGATGAATCGTTCGTCTTCGCGATAATACTCCGGTTCTGCCAATAAGAATGGAACATTGTCATTGAGATTGTGCCTTGACCATCGAGATTCTTCTCCGCTCACAAGTTTCAATGAAAGTTTGTCATCATTTACTTCCAGGATCCCTTTTTGTCCTTTGATTTTAAGTCCGACCTCGGGTTTGTGAAAACCTTCAGCTGACCAAGAAATATCAAACCTTCCTTCCTTTCCGTCTTTTGTATGCACCAAAAAATTGACATGATCGGGTGTTTCATTACGGCCTGAAGATTCTGCTACACTCACCTCTCCGAAATAGCTAAGAGCTAAATCGATGCAATGACTCCCAAGATCTTTGAGCAAACCGCCCCTAGATGATCCTGTCTTTGTATTGGCAGCATCAAGAAAATCTTCAGAATAGGCGTATGCCTCAAACGACTCTATTTCTCCTATTGCTCCCTCTTCAAGGAGACTCCTTGCCTTGCTGAATGTAACAGCAAATTTCTTGTGATAGCCTACTGTGCACGGAGATTTTCTATCCTTAATTATTCTAGCCAATTCTTGTGAATCTTTGAAATTATTAGCTAAAGTCTTTTCCGAAAATATTCCACAGTCTTTGTCTAGGGAAAGGATTGATTGTATAATTGCAAAGTGAGTTGGGATGGGGGTCGTGACATAAATCCCATCTAAACCTAATTTGCAAAGCTCTTGAATTTCAGTTAAGACACTTATTTTCTTATTTAATTTTCTTGCATACTTGACGATAGACTCGTTATTATCACACAGGGCAACAACTTGAACAGTGGGTATCACGCTCAGAATACTAGCATGGAGCAGCCCCATCTTCCCCACACCCACAACTCCAACTCTAGTGGTTCTTTGGTCGTCTTGCATGTGAAGAGGAAGCTTCTTTCAAAGTTACATATTTAAATTAGAACAGAGTCATACTAGTCTCGAAAATTCTCTGTCGACTATACGTTGTATAGAGGCATATTTTATCTTCGTACAGCAATGTGACTTTAAGAAAAAAAGCGTAGTCGGGATTCTACTGTTTAGAAAAACGGTCTAAACTACGCACAATTCTTCGTTCCATGCGTTTCAGGAGCACAGAAATTGTTCCTGCCGCGAGTGCTTGGCTTCCAAAGAGAATCAAAATCATTCCGCCGAACGCCCAACCGGTCGCGAATACGCCTCTTGAGATGTATTCCCACAAAGCCCAAAGTAGCATCGCAACTCCAGGCACTAGGGCCGCACCGGCAGCTAGTGAAAGGAGAAACGCAGGATTATACAACCTAGCCAACTTTACTATTGCTGAGAGGATCTTTGGACCATCCTTCCAAGTTGACAGTTTTTGTTTTCCCACTCTTTCATAGTATGTGATTGGAACTTCGGTAATATCTCCCATGCGCGCCGCTTGGCCCGCAATTTCTACCTCGACCGTAA
>JASHOD010000123.1 GCA_030041295.1 Nitrososphaerales archaeon | reverse complement strand
CGACTCATTTCGATTTGGATTTCCCGACCAAGCCCCAGACAACACCTTATTGGTGCTACAAACACAGTCGCACTTGCCAGCCAACTAAGAATGCTCTTCTATTTTTGAGGAGATACAGTGAAGATACTATCGAACGAATCAAGGAGTTTGCGGAAATTCAGACGGATGCCCCAGTAGACATAATTTGCGATGATTCTAGAACTCTTGAATTTCCTGAATGTGATTGCATTATGACGAGTCCGCCTTATGTTGGATTGATTGATTACCATGAGCAGCACCGCTATTCATACGAATTATTGAATTTGCCTGACAAGCGAGAATCTGAAATCGGCCCAGCCGCATGCGGTCATTCAAAAAAAGCTCAAACAGATTACATTAACCAAATTGGTGAAGTCTTCAAAAATGTTCGAAAGAACATGAAGTCGAACGGAACCGCGATCATTGTTGTTCATGATAGAAACAAATTGTATACAGACCTTGCGGAGAAATGCGGCTTCTCATCTGAGAAAGTCTTGGAAAGACATGTGGATAGACGAACAGGTCGAAGGGCAACTGAGTTCTACGAGCAGATTTTGATATGGAAGGCGCAATAAATCGAGTCGCAGTCTTCACCAGATGAATTCGAGAAGTTAGTCGACTTCCTAAAAGCCGAAAACGAAGGGACATTCGGAACTAAAATTCTATTCTATTGGGCTATGGTCGAGGGCGGAATCGACGTTATTCTGACATTGGAATTTGATATTAAAAATGATGAATCAAAAGTAGAATTTCTTACAGACCGAAGTTTTGCCCAGAAAATGGATTTTCTGAAAAGCAAGGAACTGTTTACTTCTGACGAATATGCCAAGATAAGAGCCTTCCAAAAAGAAAGGAACGACCTCTTTCATTATTCAGAGGACTTTCCTCAAAAGATATTGGATACGGCACATCAAAAGAAAGTCGCAGAGCATGGGAAGGCGGCAATAAGTGCTGTCTGGAACGCCCTCAGTCGTAGAATAGAGAAAACGCCAGAAGTTCAGGCTATGAAACTAATTTTTGACAGGGCATTCTCCGAAATACAAAAGTCTGACAAACAGAACTAAATCTCCGTCTTTAGTGGCTTCAATTCTATCATTCTTGCGTCCTTGTCAACATAAATCTCAAACTTTTGACCAACAGAATAAGGTTTGAATGCTGACTTTACTCGAATTTTTCCGTAATAGTCGATTTTACAGTTTTCAAAAATAGCCTGACCTATTCGTAAATTAACCAAAGACTCATGGGAAAATAGACCATATCCGCTCATTCGGTTGTTATTCTTTTCATAAAGTCGCAGCGTATGAGTGTAGTTGAGTTTCTCCATCATAGAGATTGTTGTTTCGGAACTTGTTTTAATGCTCTCCGCTTGGCTTCGCCCGTTTGTTCTAGCACCTCCAGTAATTCCTTGAAAGTTCCTTCACCGCCAAGTTTGTCCCACATTTCAGAACCCATTAGGACTTCATCTTTCAAGTCCATAATGGTCTTGGTGAAAGACCATTTGTACTCAGCACGGGTTATCCAAGGGTTATACGCAAATGCCAGATAACCTCTTCCATTCTCTTTTCTCTTCATTTCCTCAAAGAGAAGAATCTTGTGCTTGCTCTCTGCGCACACATCGATGTTAGGCATAGGACTCTTGATCTCCATGAACAGTGGCCCGTCTTTGTGATCGCCAACATAGAGATCTGCGATAAAATTGGCCGTAGTCATCACACCAGAGCGTTTGGTAATAATTGAATTTGTTTCTTCCACATGATTCGGTCTCCGCTTTGCTTTTTTCTTGCCGGACGGTTCCCTTAGCTCATGACCAATTGCATTTATTTCTGATAGACTCCCTGAGTCGATTTCACCTTCGACGAGATATTCACGATGGACATCTGAATACAAGTCCAGAGCTATCGTACGAGCAAGGGAGGGAAACAACTCTTTGCCCATATTTGTAACGACTGTCCTTTCTTGCTTAGAATAGAGTAAGGCTTCCTCGCCGAACATAGCCGCTTGGAAAGGTTTGGATAATCTAATTTCTGCTATTTTACTTGCATCAATCTCTGGTATATTGTCGATGAATGACGAAACGAGTCTTGCAACCTCATTACGCGTGCTGTCTTTCATGAGGGCGACGGACGAAGTTCCTTTAACAGTGAAGAAATGAATTTGTGTGCATTATGCGCACAAACACACTTATGCGCATGAACATGGTCGTCAAGTTAATGCCACGACATGCCATCGTCCGTGCTAGGAAACACGAAGGCACCCATTCGCTCGACTTGACCATACCAGCCTCAATTTGCAAGGAATTGAAGATTAAAGTCGGTGACGCATTCGAGGTCACGGGTTCTGAAAGTAGCGACAAAGCAGTTTTGACATACAAGAGGATCTACGAAGAGCTCGGAAAAGATGGAGTTCATAATTGAATTTCCGCTCGATTTATTTCGACATAGAATGATCGATGCACGTCAAGGATTTCCAACAGTGGACAGATTTCGTCGCCGGAAGAGGGAACCTAGTCTTTCTTGACCTTGGGAAGAGCTTTGCGAAGCGATCCAAATACTACGTCTGGATTTCCAGAGGTCCTAAGTAAAATATTTCAAGAGTTAACTTTTCTGATTGAATCACCCCTTTCGTTGTCTGGTCCAAGCACGACTCTGTTGTCTCATCAAGGAACGAATGCAAATGAAATCGAAGAAAATTACGAATTAGTTCAACCTGATTCTTCAGGATCCCAAACCTTTCCGAAACCTTTACGATACTCTCTCGGAGGGCCAAGAGCTGAGAGACTTCGGATGCTCTAACCTTTTTGACAAGCTTATGTTTGCGTGACTCCTCCTCCATGTTCTGGATGTTCTCAGTGTATATGGACTTCAATTGCTCAACCAAGTGCTTAATTCGAGTTTTCAAGAGCATCAAGTAGTAAAAACGATTGAGTGCGAAATCTAGTTCGCTTTGGAAAAGATCGAGTACCAAATATTCTTCCCGTCCCTCTTCGAGCATTTTGACCATAAATGTCTGGTCAATGAGCGAACAACTATCAATATTTACAGCTTCATCCTCAAAGAAATCATTTCTTAACTTAGCAAGATTGTCCACGTTAAGTTTTGCAGAGTTAGTAATAGAGTCAAGAAAATCATAGCGCACGGTCCAGCAGTTCGTAAGGGGAATCAATCCAATGGATTTGGCAAAGTCTACCAGCATCCTATCGAAATCCCGTATCTTTTCCAGTAGCTCTTTGTTAGGATTGGATGACGAACATTCGTAGCGTAGTTTGGTTCTGATTTGAAAACTCGGGCACATATTGTCGTGAATATAAATATAGATCCTTCCGAATGGAAAATTTCCACTCTTGTCTTCGAAAACCAGGACTCCAAGATCAATCAAATCATAGATCCTTTCATAAAACTCGTGAGGCAAGACAGACTCCGATTTCTTTAATGATGCTACTTTGGGAATATCTTGAGACCATTCAATTCTCCATTTTTCATTAGAAAAGGAATTGGATGCTTTGAACAAATTTACTAACGAGTCATAGTTGATAACTCCCATGAGGACGAAGTCAACAGAGCAACTTCTTGATAGTTCTATTTCTTCTATGGATTCTGCCATGGCTTTGCCAGTGAGTCAGATATGCCGTAGCTAAGATATTTAGGTATTAATCGAGGGCTGCCATACGTGACCTGTTTTTCTATCGAGGGATGTGGGAAAGAAGGGGTTCTACATTAGAAATGGTAACCTCTCCCAACCCCTAGATGCAGAGGAGTCTCATAAATACATCAACAAACATTGGGTGGGAAAAGTGTAAGGTAATACTCGACTTCAATTGCGATTACAAATTTCCTCATTCTTCATTGTTCAGGCTTTCATGGTTAACTTATTCGTTGTGCGAAAATTAGTTCAAATCCTCCCCTGTCAAAATCCTCCTGTGCTGCCAAGCCTTCAAATGAAGGTAATATCTTTCAGCGGCTTCACGTCCTTGGGACATGAGTATTTGGTAATATTGGCCTCCATCCTCTCGAGAATTTTCGATCAAACAGAATCTGTATTCCTCCTTTGCCTCCGTTCCAAATTCGTCGAGGATTTCGAGCAAACAACGTGCTTCAAGATCGGCATACTCAGTGTCCATCTCCACATCGAAAGCATCTTCAGAAATCTTGCGCTTTTTCAAAGGACATTCGCGACCTTCGGCGCACCCGGCTTGTAGTTCGAGACATATGCACACTGAGCGGAACAAATCTGGTGGGACTTCATTCACTTTAACACATTAGTGATGATTTCGTAAAGATGAGGGTCCTTTTTCTGAATCGTGTCAAGTCGCCACGGAGGGAAAGTGCTTCGCTTTGCCACTTTCAGATAATAAGTAATCTCACGTTTGAAACCCCATGCGGAAGGTTGAAGAGGCTTAAGCTGGGCGCATTTTTCGAAATAGTCGGCTAGCAATCTTTGAGCTTCGTCAAAGGAGAGTCCCATAGAGTTCATTGCATAAGGCGCAAGTATATGCCATAGAACTCGATGTCGACCATCGCCAATCGGATGTTCGAGCAAAAGAAGAATCCATTTATTTGAACCATTTTTATTTCTTTTATTCTGTTCGAAATTTTCCCTTTGCATGGGTCCACGATCCAATTCTTTTATCGCAACTGCTATGCGAGGGGAGAAATTAATTCTAACGGGCTCAAATCTTGCTGGTCTAAATGATTCTTTCTTGATTTCTTCTAAAGTCCAAAATGGAGAGATGGGAACACAATCCAAAGTTGTCTTTTCATGAATCGTATGAGGGACTCGCGATAACTTTCTGTCGTAGTAGCTCTGGAGATCAATCTTGGTTACGGACAATTCTTTCATGATTTTCTTGGCAAATGAAACTTGGGCATCAAACGACTCCTTTAGAGAAAGAGGATTAAAATCACAGAAGATGTGGAAGGACTTGTCTCCTGAAAAGTAAATTCGCGGATTCGCATCATATATCATTCGGAGATATACGTACAGTCTGCGCATATCTCTATAATTTTCCCTGAGAGCGCCATCAAGTTCCAAGAGGAACTTGCATATCCATGGCTTTGAATATCGAGTGCTAAGAACGGGCCCTGTTCCAATGTTGATGCTTGTGTGCACGGGATTGAAGCATTCTCTTTGTTCTTTACAATATGAGAGAAAGTCTGCAATGGAACAAATGGTCAACCACTTTTGTGCTCTATCTCCATTCCATACTTCTCTTGGAAATCCATCCCACACGTGCTTCCGCCAAGCGTCTTGTATCTGCCCCGTATTGCCGGCTTTGCCTGACTTGCCGAGCTGGAAAGCGAGGCCCCCATCAAAGTTCCCACTAGTCAAACACGCATTACACCTTTTTTCTGACCTTGGCAAACGCGGCAAAGCCGGCAGAGCCGACTACTCTCACCAACTGAGTTGCTCGAGCTGTAGGGTAGAACCCTTTGCTTTGTCGTATGACTCGATTGGTCAGGAGAGAAGCGATGAGTGGTCTAAGCTGAGACTTTTGCGATAGATCGAATTTTTGTCCAATCTGGTCATTCGTAGCTCTACCCTGAAGAACGATAAAGCTTATCACCTTAAACACTATTTCTTCATAATATTCCGGCTCATCTAGGACCTTGCAATGCAACAGCGAGCTGTACACGGAGAAGGCGTCAGAGGCTATGTCAAAAATTAGCTTGGATATTTCGTCTTCCGAAATAGTTTCATTTTTTTCCTCCGCCGCCATAATATGAAGGCCGGCGGACATGTATTCCTGTTCTATGAATTTGACGACAAAGTCTACATGCTCCTTTTTTACGAGAGTCTCTGAAAAGTCCTGAGTGCTCAGGATCATCGTCGCGAGCGACGCTGCGAGCCTGCGTATTTTCCATTTCATATCAATCGAAATGAGAGGTATCGAATCAAGATGAAATTTTTGATACAGCCTGGTTGCCTCTTTTAGAATTTGGTCACTCGCATCCTTTTCGAACTTTATTTTTGCGCTGCTAGACCATGCAAACTTCAACGCTTCCGATAATAGTTCCAGATCCTTATCGAATGAATTGTCCCTTGGGACGTTGATTTCATTGGGATCTACGTCATCTGTCTTTACGAAAATAGCCATGTCTTGTCTTGCAATTGAAGTTATGTCAAGCACAGTTGTTATAGCCTGAGCTGAATTCAAAAAATCCTTCATGGCCTTTGTGGAAAAGCGCGTCGCCTCTTCATCGACCGCATTTGCTATCTTAATCTGCCGAGTTCTCGCCGGCGCTTCTGCCTTCGCTGCTTTTACGATCGAAATGGTTCCGTGTCGTTCGGCTTCCGCAAGTGTCGCCCAATTTGAAGGTGACAGTTTGTGGGCCCCATCAAGGATGAGGATTCTTCGATCCTCCAGTACCAAAAAGCCCCAGTCGACCTGCCATGCTCCACCTCCTTCGACTTGGACTGCAGCACCTGTAAGTCCAACGGCCGATGCAATCTCGGCAGGAACGTATGTTCCCGCCTTAAGGAGTCTAATTTGTTCTCTTGCTGTCTCGCTCTTTGCTGTCGTAGAATCGCCCAATACAAATCCAAGGCCCCAACCTCGCTGGACATCGCCTTCTACTTCCAAGTAAGTTGGTGTAAAGAAGACCAAAAAGCCAAGGAGCGCGACATTTCTTCTTTTGACAATTCCAGAGAATTTTTCAAAGTTTGAGAGGATCCACTGAACTTTTTCTTCAACACTGGGATATTGCTCTAATTTTTTTCCTAGCGCGATGAGCTTCTCTTTGTCAAACGCTTCAATTTTCTCTGGAAACTCCCATTTGTCGGCCAAAATGACCGGCTTTCCGCTTTGGGGATGGGGCAGCATCCATCCCTTCACCTTGATTAGCGTTGAAGGCTGAAAATCTGCCGCCTTGTCTGCGATAAGGAAGATTGAGTGGGATTTGTACTCTCTTCCGTTTTCATCCAGCAATCTCCCATCCTTCGTCTTTTCTAAAGTGTGAATCCGTGCCCGAACAGTTATTCGATATATGCTACGAAATTCTTCTTCGGAGAACTTTGGATTTTTTAAGGTTGCAAAGCTTCTTCGAAATGTACGATATTTCTTATCTGGACCCACTCCTGCCAGTTCAAGAGGGAGCGAATGTTCGCCGGCGTAGTAATCCTTGACTGCTTTCGGGGTAACCGAATTAGCACCTTGCGATTCTGCTATCAGCTTTGTTGGGACAATCATAACTGAAGAGTTTGAAGAAATCAGCGCGACGACTTCGACGAACTTTCCGGTTAACGTAGGATCTTCGATGTCGTTGATGTGCGTTAGCGAAATTGACTCGGAAAGTTTCTTTATCTTCTCGGAGAATTCCTTTTGGTAAAAAGCTATCTCGATCTTGTTTGTTAACTCTGGTTCGAGTTTGAGGTCTCCCGAGAGAACCCTTGTAAGAAGGGCCTGACTTTGTTCGGTTAATTGTCCGTCCGACAATAATTCTAGCTTTGCGTCGGGAGGAAACTCCTGACCCCTATCAAGGATAGAAGCAAAGAGCCCGCTTCCTCGATAGACTCGGATCTTTATAGAATCTGTAACATCGAAGGAAAAGAGTTCTTTTAAATCAGTCATAAGCGGCAATTACCTCCTTCTTTTTCTCCTTTGCGTTCTTTCTAGCTTTAACACGTCTGACGGCTTCCATCACTGCGCTAAACAACGATTCATCGTCCAGTTCATTCATCATTTGCCAAAAATCATTGAGGTCGCGACATCCCCAAAGATGGCAGAGTTCGCGGATTTCTTCGTGTGAAGTTTTGACATGCAACCGACGAAGAATTGCTAAATGCTTTTTGAAGCAGCCGTCTCTACCTGCCTCCTCGGAATCCCAATCGTCGCTTTTGACCATCAGGAAGTCACCACATGGGTTCCATGTCGGAATGGTCGTATTCACTATCTGAATCATCAATAACGCCCTTACGATCGGTGGGGCCGTTTCTCGGCGGTATATTTCGATCACTCGTGACTTTTCGAGATTCTCCTAGCTCTTTTCTTCCTCGCCGTGGGAGGTGACTATGCCGATCATTATGAAACAGCGCCTTAATTTCCGGTTTGCAATTGTTGCAGAATTCCGCGGCGCCATCGCGCCGACAAGCGCCAAGATCGTGAGGTTGGCCTTCTCTTTGACCAGACTTTCTTACACCGGAAAGTGGATCTTCAGAAACATGGGCTTCAGGTTGATTTTTTTTCTCGATCTCATCGAAGTTGCTGATTCTGCTAAGGGCTTGCCTTGCAAAATTTTGGAGGCCTATTTGACTAATCGGAGTTGGAGATCCAATTTCTGCCTTGAGCCATCTTCTAGTTGTCGTGTGGTAGAAACCTACGTAAAGGTGTAAACCCTTTAAGTTCTTGTCATCAGAGTTATATTCAGGTCGTGTACTTTCAGTGGTTAAGGGGATCCACCATCCTCGTTACTCATGGGTCTCTGAATCGAAGTGGAGGCGTTGTTAGCCACAGCTTTCTCCACGGATTCTTTATTTTCAAAAAGAAATTCGGACAAAATCTGCAGTTTCTTGGCGATGACAAATATCCAACATGTAACCCATAGAAATATGTAGAAATGGATTAACTGGACATGGAGTGCTTCGAAGCGAATGCTTATGTTCCTAGAGAGACATTATATGGTTTCGTGCGGTTAGTTCTCCCTAGTGGAAATTCCGCTTTACCTCTTTGTCCACGCGACAGATCCCATTCCTGACCGAGTAGTCGACTTCCTCTCATGGATGTTCCTCCTCGCGCTTTAGCTCGAGCTGCGGATTTACCTTTAGCTACAACTGGTATTCTAACACGACCTCGCCTCTTAAGATTCTTGATCAATGAAATTCTCTCTTTTCAGTTACAGGTAGTAAGGTCGACTATATTCCGCTTTCTCACAGATATGTACAGCCC
>JASHOD010000122.1 GCA_030041295.1 Nitrososphaerales archaeon | reverse complement strand
TCGCGGTCTTGACTGTGATAGCTTCAATTGTAATTCTCTTCGCTGCGGGGAGAACAGGTGTGGCAAGCTACATTGATTCTTTGGGAATTAATGGAACGACGTATAATTCCATAGCTAGTTCTTACTCAGGCCCACAATTCAACCTTAGAGCAACGGTGTTCATGCTACCCTATTTCGCAATCTTCTCGATGCCTTGGATAAATGGAGCCGCTGTCGCAGGGTCGGAATTAAAGGGAAAAAGAACAATCCAACTCAATGTTGCTTTGGGTAGTGTTATCATGGTATTGATTTTGGCTGGCGCATTCGGCGCGATGTATTATGTTGCGGGTTACAATTTCGTAAACGCGGCCTTCGCAAATCCGACACTAGTCTACAATTATTCATTCAATCTGTGGACGTTGGCTATGGGGTTGACTCACAACTCAACAGCAGCGCTCATTTTAGGCCTTGGTTGGATCTTTTGGGACATAGCCATAATGTTCTGGACGGCGATTTATGTCTCGCGATACATTCTCGCATATGCTTTCGATAGATTTTTCCCGGAGAGGTTTGCCTACGTCAGTCCAAAATACGGATCGCCTGTTATTGCACATGCGATTGACTTGGTTATCACAATCGGACTTATCGGAGCAGCAGTTTTCCTTTACGGCAAATTTACGTCGTATTACGGTGCCGTTGCAGCTTCGATGATTACTTTTGGATTCGTAGGAATTGCAGCAGTGATTTGGGCAATGAGGAAAGAGAAGGGTAGAACTAAACTGGTGCTTGCAGTAGCAGGAGTGCTGGATGCGATAGTATTTGCTTTTCTTACCTATCAGTTTGTTGCGAATCCAAGTGTATGGGGAGGTAATGTGCTGGCTTATGGATCTGAAGCAGCTGCATTTATTGCTGCAATAGTAATCTACTATGTTTCGAGAGCATATTATGGAAAAAAGGGATTGGATATCACTCTTTCATACAAAGAGATACCTCCAGAGTAGGGGACTTTAGGTCTTAGAAATCCGTTCCTCGCCGCAATATATGTTGAATCGCTCTCCTCGTAGAAATCCGATGAGAGTCATTCCATATTCTGAAGCAAGCGATACTGCTAGATTGCTTGGAGCGCCAACCGCTGCCAAAACCGGTATGCCGGCGAGTGCAGCTTTCTGCACAAGTTCAAAGCTTGCCCTTCCACTAACCATGAGGATTCTATTCGAAGCTGGGAGTTCGTCTTTCATGAGAAGGGAGCCTACAAGTTTGTCGAGTGCATTATGACGGCCTATATCCTCTCTCAAGAGCAGCAATTTACCTTCCATATCAAACAATCCTGAGGCATGGAGACCACCTGTGAGACTAAAGATATTCTGGGACTTACCTAGTTTAAGAGGAAGGCTAGTCAATAGTTCGGAAGAAATTTGAAACGTTCCAATTGGTCTGTTAGAGCAAGAAGCCTTTACCTGTTCTATCGATCCTTTGCCGCATATTCCACAACTAGATGATGTGTAGACGTGCCGGCTCAAGGTATCAGGACTGAAAGCAATCTCATCTGAAAGGTATGCATTAACTACGTTGTATCGCTGTTTCTCCTCGGGATCCGTGCAGTAGGATATTCTAGTAAGGTCCCTCCTCTTTTTGACAATACCTTCGGAAAAAAGAAAACCGGCAGTAAGCTCAAAATCATTTCCTGGTGTCCTCATTGTAACTGCAATACTGAATTTCGCCCAATTGCGGGTTATATCATCGACTTTTAAGAGGCGAATTTCAAGAGGTTCTTCGGTGGCTAATCTATCAAGTCGTCCCGCAAAACTTTTTCTTGATACCTCGACGATGGGTATCTGATCTACCCTCGTAACGCGTTCATCCTCAAAGGATTCAGACATCGACCAACACAAATGTAAGTATAGTATCGCTTTTTAAAGTATGAATCAGCTACACGAGCCCCGTCACTCGTGTCACTTTGTTAGCATGCTGACAAGCTTTCTAATGTCGTTTATGATAGGCACACCTTTAATCTCAGCTTTGTTTACTTTCTTTGCAAGCTTACCTGTGATACAAATTGGTCCTGGATTCTGTCTGAATAGCAGCAATATGCTTCGTTCATGCTCTCGGCGCAGATAATTCGTTTTACATTACTTCCAGAATGTTGATTTCTGAACCATTTGTGCAGACCTTCAACAAACGGAAACCTACATGATTTCTTCACTGGCGGTAGACGTTTTTCATCCATGTGCAATTCAAATACAGTTCCTACTCAGTCCAGTATTCTACGTCATATGTGATTAGAGCGCGAAGTCTTCTATCAATCGCTCGACTTTTACGATTAAAAATAGCTCTCATGAAATCTCTCCCTTTTTTGGACAAATGCGCAGAGACACAAGTCTCTGTCAAAACGGCAAATCTTACATCAGTGCGGCTCATCTTTCAACAAGTACTCGGCAGGGAGCATGTGTCACGACACCGGTTGACACACTTCCCATAACAAGTCGCCTAAACTCGCCAAGACCTCTCGATCCTATTACAACGAGGTCTGCTTTCTCTTCGTTCACAATCTCAACAATTTCCCCTACTACACCAAGGTTTGCTGCCCAAACTACTTTCCCTCGGGCATTTGCCCCACCTTCCTGCGCAAATTTCACAGCTTGTTCAACCAAGTGCTTGGCAGCTTGTTCTGCATACTCCTCATATTTTGCTGTTGCATCTTTAGGAGGAGTAGGGCTAAAGGCATGTCTGGTGGTCACATTCAACACAATAAGTTCGGACCCATACTTACTAGCAATCTCTACAGCCACTTTAAGGGCCCTTGTAGAATTCTCAGAGCCATCAACTGGCGCGACAATACGTTTAGGTGAAAAAAGAGAACCTGACTCAGACATGCTTTTTCTCAATTTTGGGATATCTCTCCTCCCATAATTAAAGCTCCATTACGATTC
>JASHOD010000121.1 GCA_030041295.1 Nitrososphaerales archaeon | reverse complement strand
TCGGCTGCTTTGATGAAGCGTCAACTGGATATGGATCCTCAGAACAAAGAGCTTCGGAGAGAAGTAGATCGCCAGAGCGCGACCGCGAAGCTCATTGCTTCGAAAAACGCGTTCGACGCCGCGGACAGGTCCGTACAAATATTCGGCGGATTCGGATACTCTATTCTGTCGCCAGTGGGCAAACATTTACTCGATTCTAGGGTCGCGCGGATCTACGAAGGGACTGATGAGATAATGGAGCTTAAAGTGGCCTCAACAATTCTAGGCAAGGAATATGAAGCTTACCGGTAGATTTTCACAGAGAATGCTTTTAGAGCATACTATATTTCTCTGTAATACGTACTGAATTAAATCCTTGGCCGAGTAGTGAACGAGGTCAATTCTTAATACATGGTGCTAACAAATGCTTCTTTCGAAATCTATAGGTGAATTAGACCTTAATGAAATTCCATTTGGATGGCAATGTTACGATCAAGTGTCCACTAGAAAAAGTCTATTCCAATCTTATCAACCCAGCTTTTATGGTGACATGCATTCCAGACTTGCAGTCCCATGAGATAATAGACGATGAGAATTTCAAGGCGAAAATTCGAGTGGGAATTGCTCTCGTGAGAGGGACTGTTGACATGAAGCTTCGCTTGGAAGATAAAAGGTCGCCAAATCACGCAAAGTTAGTTGGAGACGGATCCGGAGCCGGTAGCAAAATGCACATAGAAAGCGTTTTCGACTTGACAGCAGTCAAAGATAGTACTAACATGACATGGTCAGCCGAGTCGGACTTGTCGGGCCTAATTGCCGGAATAGGAGGTGCGGTTTTAAAAGGTCAAAGTGAAAAGCAGGTTAGCCAGATCTTCAGCAATATAAAGTCAAAACTCGAGTCGTCATAATACTTTATTCTTATATCGAGAGTCCAGTAGCTTGCGAGACAAGACGCAAAAAAGATCCATTGACTTTGCCACTTCCGAGTTAGTCAAGGCCTCGGGCGCGCTTAAGCTCGTGAAGAGAGCTGGCTGGCTCAAGAAGGTAGGGATAACTTCTGACAGGGAATCCGTTGCAGACCATTCCTTCCGGATGGCCATTATGGGACTAGAACAGGGTCTAAAGCTCGGGCTAGATTCTTCAAAGATTGTGAGGATGTGTCTTATACATGACCTCGCTGAATCCGTAATCGGAGACAGGTTGCCTGAAGAAAAACACTCACAGTCTTGGCACAGAAAAGAAGAGGATAAAGTCATGCACGAACTGGTCGCGAATTTGGGTAGTCCCACAAGCAAAATTCTTCTAAATGATTGGCTCGAATTATTGGAATCCAAAACTGCAGAGGCCATGCTTGTGTGGAAAATAGACAAAATGGAAATGGCTCTCCAAGCTCGAGACTACGAGATTATGGGATACGATAAGGAAAAACTGTTGGAATTTATGAAAACTAAACCACGCTAGCGGCTTGCGAGTCTTTTTTAATCCCAGCTTTAACTTTCAGTTAAGTAGAAGAATAATCTTTAAACTCCTAGGAGTAGAACGGTTTGCTCCTTCCACTTTGAGTCTTTCTGAAGCTTCTGCGCAGTTCCGATCTGAGGGCAGTCCGTTTACTTTTCTTAAGGCAAGATACATCGTCGAGCTAACCGGCAAGAGAGCTGCGAATCTTGCAGATTTCTTGAATTATCTGAAAATGGCCGATGTCAGCTCCATATTCTACCACATTTATCATCCGTTGCTGGATTCGCATCTAGTTCCATATGAATTTCCGAATGATTTTTCGTATTGGTTTTCTGACACGTTGCATTTTCCAAGCTAGCGAGTTGTCCGTATTTTATCACATGGTCACGTCGCGGTTATTCAATGCATCTTCGTATGATGATTTTTCGGCCTGGATTTTGTCAAACACGACTGACACGGATCTTGCCGAACAGATCCGCGGTGTAGATCCTACGACGCATGCTAGTGTCAAATCAATCCAGCAGGAGATAATGAACATCCTACAGCACTATCTTCGGCAAAAAAACCTCGGCCGTATTTAGAGCGCAAAAGGAAAAATTACGAGAGACGTAGTAAAATTGATTGCGCAAAAGCCTCACAAACTAAGCGAATACGAACCCATAGTCGGACCGCAAGTCATTGAGGACCTCAAAATTTTCGCGGAAAATATTCGGAAGAAATCGGTTGTCCACGTCAATTCGACAAAGGCCGGCGGCGGAGTCGCGGAAATCCTATTCCGGCTAACGCCTCTAATGAATGAACTCGGTCTCGACGCAAAGTGGGAGGTAATAAAAGGGGATCAAGCGTTCTATGAAGCGACGAAGACGTTTCATAATGCTCTCCAAACCGGAATGAAGATCGCCAAGCCGAGAAATTTCGAAGAATTCGAAAAGAAAACGGCCGAGAATCTTCGCGACATTTCGATCGATGCGGACACCATATTCATTCACGATCCGCAGCCTGTTGGCATGATCGCGCAACGGAAAACAAACTCCGACCAACAATGGATCTGGCGATGCCACATAGATGTTTCAAACCCTGCCATTGACGTTTGGAATTTTCTATCAAGGTACGTCCGCAGATACGATGCGTCGGTTTTTTCCTCGCCAGCTTTCGCACACGACGATCTCGGAATACTTCAGTTCATGCAGATAAGAACCGTGAACTTCCACAGACTTTCATTGATCGAGTACTATCGAAATACGGACTTAACTCTGAGCGACCGATAATTTCTCAGATATCGCGCTTCGACTACGCCAAGGATCCTATCGGCGTCATCGAGGCTTTCAAACTTGTAAGCAAACATATTGACTGCGAATTGGTATTGGGAGGTAGTCTCGCTGACGACGACCCAGAAGGGTTGGAAGTTCACGCCAAGGTTTTTGAAGCTTCAAAAGGAAGGAAAGACATTCACATCCTTTTGATTCCGCCATTCAGTGATCTCGAGATTAATGCGCTTCAGAGAGCCTCAACTATAGTTCTTCAAAAATCAGTCAAGGAAGGCTTCGGCTTGACTGTGGCTGAGGCGCTCTGGAAGTCTAGACCGGTAATTGCCGGCGCTACTGGCGGGATACCGCTTCAGATCAAGAACGGTTTGAACGGTTACCTGGTACATACAATCGAAGGGGCTGCTTACCGGATGCATTACCTCCTGCGAAATCCTCAGGTGGGTGAACGAATGGGAAGATACGGAAAGGAGAACGTGCGCCAGAACTTCTTAATCACTAGGCATCTGATGGACTATCTATTGGTCATGGTTTCACTGAGAACCAAAGAGCAAATTCCGCTCCTTACCTCGTCAGCTTTGGCAAAATAATCGGAATCTATTGCTAAAGTGTTTAGTTTCGTTCGCGATAAGAAAGAAGAATATTCTTCTTAAGGTACTCTTCCACGCCCAGACCGCCTTGATTTTCGGTAACAACATCTGCGATAGTTTTCAATTGCGGGATGGCATTTGCGACGGCCACGCCAACATCCGCAGGTCCAAATAGGGCAACATCGTTTTCACCGTCACCAAAACAAGTCAATAGTATCTCCGAGGTAGGCCCATAGTGTGCCACCGCAGAAGCGACGCCTACTCCCTTGTCGACGCTAGGCGGGCATACCATGATCGAATCTTTGTTCGGAATTAGTTTCGCTTCTAGATTAGACTCCTTAAGCAATGAGGTAATTTCTTCGGTATGCTCTCTTTGAGTTGACCCAATAATCTCAAAGAAACGAATATGAAAAGTAGCTTTTGAAAAAACCATTCGTGCAAGTTGCGACCATTCTCTTCCAATTATCGTTAATTCATCAGTGTTGGAAAAGTACGTCACCGCGCCATTCTCTCCCACTAGGAAGGAAAACACGTTTTTCAGCCTGTTGTTTGTCTGTCTCAAGAAGTCAACATCTCGGCCGGAGACGATACCGAGTAAAGTATTTTCCATCCTCGATACTTCGATCAGAGCCTCGTGGGTGGAGTCCGGCAAAGTGCCATTTTCCAAAGTCAAAGTTCCGTCGTAATCGAAAACGAAAATCGAGAACCGACGATTCTTTTTCAGTTTCAGATTAGTTTCCGAAAGCATAAGATCAGTCCATAATGTTAACCATCAGACCTTGGGCACCCGATTCCTTCTGAAACGAGCGATTCCGCACACGCCATAGATTTAGCGCAAAGCCGAATTACTCACGATCGATGAATTCGTTGGGGGTGGGGGGTTCTGGAGAAAGGCCCTTCCTCTTTCTAATATCCTGCACCAAAGGCAACAACATCGAACTGGGGACAGGGGCCCAAGACTTGAAGTAAGTATTCCACATTGCCTTCCCGGCTGTGGCTCCTCTCATAACCTCGGACAAGTCGAAGGTCTCGGAAGTGGGAATCTCTCCTGAGATAACCGTTACTGGTCCTTTCTGTTCTACATTCAACATCTTGCCCCTCTTTGACGATATTACACTCGCGATTGCTCCGATCTGTTCGGAAGGACACTTTACCTCCATTCCCAAGATTGGTTCGAGTAGGGTAGGATTTGCGCTTAGTGCGGCGCCCAAGATTGCCCTGCGCGACGCTGGCATCAACTGTGCGTACGTTCTGTGAGCGGGGTCCTCATGCGGAACGTAATGCGTCAAAACGACCTTGAATCCCCTACAAAACTCGTAAGCCAGCGGCCCATTTGTCATTACATCATTGAATCCTGCCCTGATTGAATCCATGGATTCCTGGAGGAATTGAACTCCCTTCGTCTCTTCAAGAAGCATGTTTCCCTTGTCATCGATTGTGACGACGGAACGCGCTTCGTCAGCGTCCCATCCCTTCTCCCTCAGAATTTTGGCAACTGTCTTCTTGTCTGTATTCTCGTTCAGCTGACCGGTTCTTATTAACTCGATGACGTCGTCGGTCAGGGGCTCTATTTGAATGAAAATCTTGTTGTGGCGGTTTGGCGATCTGGACATGACCGGGCCCGCTTTCGCCCTAACTGCTTCTCTGTAGTTAACCAGTGGCTCGCTCGTTACGATTTCAATTCCCTGGTTCTGAATTAATGTAGTCGCAATTTCAAGGTGTAGAACACCCATGCCGGCTAACAGCTGTTCGCCTGTCTCCTCATTGATTCGCACTACGAGATTTGGATCCTCTATAGTGAGCCTTCTAAGGGCCTCGACTAATTTCGGAAGATCCTGAGGCTTTTTTGCCTCAATCGCAATGGTGACAACAGGCTCCGAAACATACTTGATCGATTCGAATTGGACGATGTCCCTTATGGAAGACAAGGTTTCTCCTGCCCGGGCATGTTCAAGTCCCAGCAGAGCTGGAATATTTCCCGCCGAAAGAGAATTCACGATCTCCCTAACAGCGCCCATGTAGAAGTTGACCGATTGTACTCTCTCTTGCCTTTTTGCCCCCAGAAGGAACAGGCTATCTCCATCTCTGACCGTTCCAGAAAAGAGCCTCCCCGTTGCCACAACTCCAGCTTGAGGGTCGACGTTAATGTTGGTAACCATCATGATAATGGGCCCATTGTCGTCGCACGCCAAGAGAGCTTTTCCAACATCACTGCTCAAGTCGCCTCCCCAGATCTTCGGAATCCTGTATTGTTGAGCAGCGTGAGGAGCAGGATGATGTTTAATCACCATGCCCAAGATTGCTTCATGTAGAGGCGCCCTCGATGCGAGGTCTTTCACATTTTCCTTTTCGTCGCCTTTAGTGTACGTGTCATAAACATCGGAGAACTTTATGCCTCTCGCAGCGGCGATCTGGGCGTTAAATGCCCAACGATCCTTTGCTGATCCGAATGATACGCTACTGTCCTGGATCGAAACCTTCCATTTTTGTTTTATTTCGGGTTCAGCGTAAATATCAATCAAGCGATTAAAGTCGCTGATTATATCCGATATCCACTTTTGCATCGCTTCGCGATCTAAACGCAGTTCCTTCACAAGACGATCGATTTTATTGATGTATAGAACCGGCCTGACTCTCTCGTCCAACGCTTGGTGAGTCACAGTCTCCGTCTGTGTCATAACACCCTCCACGGCATCGCAGACAACAACCGCGCCATCTATTGCCCTAAGAGATCTCGTAACACGTCCTGTAAAATCTATGTGGCCCGGAGTATCGATCATATTGAAAACGTACGGCTTGCCCTCTTGCTCGTAGTAGAGGGTAACGTTCGCAGCCTTGATCGTCATCTGTCTTTGTTGTTCAAGGGGCATGGAATCCAAAGCCAATGCCTGTCCCGCAACAGAAGGCGCAATCATACCTGCGGCAGCAAGAAGAGAGTCGCTCATTGTCGTCTTGCCATGGTCGACGTGAGCTATAACACCAAAGTTTCGGATGTGATCCTTGTTTGAAATAGTCTTGAGAATCTCTTGAGTTGTCTTGAATTTTGGCAACTTGTGCTCACTTTGTGTAGAAACACGAGAAATAAGCTGCTTCTAGAACACTAGAAATCAGGGAAAGAAGCTCTCGGAATCTTCTTGCCGGCGTTGCTTCACATTTGAATACACTCTGCATTTATATTTATTCGGTTCAATAACTTCGCCTTCTTGGAAAACTTATCATCAGTTTTGTAGTACGCGACAATATCTTCTTGATTCGACTGCGAAAAAATGGGAGATTACTTCTGAGCAAGTTCGATTTCCTTGCGAATGTCGTATGTCAGTCCGAAATACATACGCTCCCTCAGAATTCGTTCTACGTTGATTGTCGTAGCGCCCGAGAAGCATAACGTGAGCATGTTATATAGTCTCAAGATAAGTCAAGGGTAACAAAAGTGAAGTACAATGCCTAATTCAGAGATTCCAAATCTCTACAAGATGAAACCTGAGGAGCGATTGAAAAAAGTTCGCGATTTTGCCGGTTTAGATGATAACGAGTTCAAAGCGATCGGTTCACTCTCTGGACTCAATATGGAGACTGCGGACCGAATGATTGAGAATGTGATCGGCGCAATTCCGATTCCTCTCGGAGTAGCTACAAATTTTATGATCAATGGGAAAGATTACCTTGTTCCTATGGCAATCGAAGAACCTTCCGTCGTCGCGGCCGCGAGCAACGCAGCTAAAATGGCAAGAAAGCTTGGCGGATTTCGGACCAGCAACACGGGACCGGTAATGATTGGACAGATTCAGACTGTCGGCGTCAGAGACCCTTATCGTGCTCGAAATGAAATTCTCGCAAACAAAGAGCTCTTGCTATCAAAAGCAAACGAGCAGGATCCAAAATTAGTGTCAGTCGGAGGAGGAGCAAAAGACATTGAGGTAAGGGTCATTGAGACCGCTAGAGGAAAAATGGTCATAACACACCTAATTGTCGATTGCAGGGACGCCATGGGAGCTAACGCCGTGAATACAATGGCCGAAGCAGTGGCTCCAATGATCGAGAGAATAACAAGGGGCAAAGTGTTCCTTAGGATAATTTCAAATCTCGCAATCAAACGTATCGTTAGAACCACGGCAATTTTTGATAAGGAAACAATAGGAGGCGAAGACGTCGTCGATGCGATCGTTGATGCGTACGCTTTTGCAGATGCTGATCCGTTTCGGTGCGCGACCCACAATAAAGGAATAATGAACGGCGTCATCGCAGTTGCCCTCGCAACTGGCCAAGATACAAGAGCCCTCGAAGCAGGTGCTCATTCGTATGCCGCGTTTACTGGAAGATACAGATCTCTCACTACTTATGAGAAAGATGAGAAAGGAAATCTGGTCGGAACAATTGAGATGCCTTTTGCTGTTGGATTGATTGGAGGAGCCTCCGCGGTTCACCCCGTCGCGAAAGCTGCCGTAAAGATTCTGGGAGTAAAATCAGCGATAGAATTAGCTGAGGTGTTAGCATCTGTCGGTCTGGCGCAAAACTTCGCTGCACTAAGGGCACTAGCCACCGAAGGAATTCAAAAGGGACATATGAAGCTGCACGCGAGGAACGTTGCTGCCTCTGCGGGAGCAAGCGGCGAGCTCATCGATCAGGTAGCTCAGAAAATGGTTGAAGAGAGGAAGATCCGGTTTGACCGAGCTCAAGAATTAATCAAAGAAATTCAAGCGCAAGCAAATTAACCGACTCGCAAGTCTTAATACCAAATTCTCGGAACCTCAAAATCTGCACGGGGCCCGTGGCCTAGTAAGCCATATTTTCTTATGAGAAAATCTCGCATAGTGTGGATAAGGCGTTGCCCCTCTAAGGCAAAGATCGAGGGTTCAAATCCCTCCGGGCCCGCTTCCGACTCGGCACGGTAGGAAAAATCCCAAAACTGATTATTCGGTAAAATTTCTGGTTACGGCTAAGATAGAAAGTAAATCGGGCGAAAATTCTTGACACCAAAGTTTGATGCGGAATCTCAAGTAATCGAGATTTGCGATTTCATAAGGCACGTTGTTCAAAACGCTCGTGCCAAGGGAGTCGTTGTAGCTGTTAGCGGAGGCATAGATAGCGCCGTCGTGGCGACCCTAGCTGTAAGAGCCCTCGGACGTAAAAGAGTCATGGGTCTACTATTGTTTGAAAAAGAAGATCGAAACTCTGCAGATTTCAAGGATGCGAAGCAGTTAATATCACAGCTGGGCATTTCATCATTCGACGTCTCGTTTTCGGATATTATTCGATCGTTCAATACGACTCTTAGAGACTATAAACTGTCTAGAACTGCCTTAGGAAATATCAAAGCAAGAGCTAGGATGATTGTCAATTATGCATTTGCGAATTCGCGAAATTTGCTTGTCGCAGGCACGGGTGACAAATCCGAGGAAATGATCGGTTATTTCACAAAATATGGTGATGGAGGCGTTGATTTTCAACCCATCGCTCACTTATACAAGACCGAGGTGAAATCGCTCGCCCTCCATTTAGGCATTCCAAGCCGAATCGTTTCAAAACCATCCAGCCCACACCTTTGGAAGGGTCACCTCGCTACTGATGAGATTCCGTTGGATTATCCTATTCTGGACGAAGTTCTGAGACTGCTGTTCGACCAGAGCCGAGGGCCTAACGAAGTATCGAAGACCCTCAAAGTCCCTCGTCGGATCGTCGATAAGGTGACCAAAATGCACGAGGCAAGCGATCATAAAAGAGAGGCTCCTCCGATGCTCGGTAGCAGTTCTAATGCAATATCTTGAATAGGCCTACATGCACGATTTAGGCACGTGAATATTTGCCAAATACAAAGCTTATGCCTATCGAAATTATCCCGGTAATGGGAATCGGAGAGGTGAACAAAGGGGATGATTTAGCTCAGCTACTCTTGCGTGCCTGTCAACGGGGAAAACTCGGAGTCGAATCTGGCGATATCATTGTCCTGACGCACAAGATCGTCTCCAAGGCCGAAGGTCGCGTCTATGATTTGAACTCGTTCATTCCAAGCAAGTTTGCAATCCGTGTCGGAAGACACATCGGGAAGGATCCGAGACAGGTTGAAGCGATCCTTTCGGAATCTAGAAGGCTAGTGAAGATGGTCAAGGGCCTCATCATTTCAGAGACTTTCCACGGATTTGTGTGCGCGAATGCCGGTGTTGACCAATCAAACGTGAAAAAGGGTAATTTGGTTCTATTGCCAAAACAGCCAGACAAGTCAGCCCAAAACGTTAAGCGTTTCATCAAGAAAGAAACTGGAAAGAACGTCGGAGTGATCATTTCGGATACATTTGGAAGGCCTTGGCGGGAAGGACAGGTAGACATCGCTATTGGAATTGCCGGACTAGACCCATTTTCGGATTATCGAGGAATGAGGGATCAGTACGGTTACGACCTAAAGGCTAGTGTAATTTGCACAGCTGATGAACTCGCGTCCGCCGCAGAACTGTGCATGAACAAGCTAGACAGGATACCTGCGGTAATAATCAGGGGCTACAAATTCAAGAGAAATGAGGATGCAAGCTCAAAAAGCCTCTCGCGAAAACCGGCCCGCGATTTGTTCCGGTGAACAGTTAGTCTGATCAGAGAACGCTCTAGAAATGACCAAACAGAAACTAGGAATCTTCTGCGGTGGCTCAGGCTCGTCGAAGTTCGTACGACCTTTGAGCCTCTATCTTCCTTTTCACTCGCTAGAACCATGCTTTATCGTAAACGTCGCGGATAATTTCTGGCATTACGGCGTCTATGTTTGCCCCGATGTGGACATCACGACTTACTGTCTTTCCGGAAAACTCGATCAAAAAACTGGTTGGGGCATAGATGGCGATACCCGGAATTTTGTGAGAAACTATGCTCTACTCAACCCCGATGAAGCATGGTTTGGCCTTGGGGACTCAGACCTAGCTCTTTGTTATCGGAGAACTGAACTCCTTAGTCAGGGTTGGAAGCTTTCGAAAATCACAGAATATTTTCGGGAACGACTACAGATCAAAGAAGAGATTATTCCCGCAAGTGATGAAAGTGTTCAGACTTACATTCTTACTAAGGGCGGGAAAATGCATCTCCAAGAATTCTGGGTGAAGAATAGAGGAGAACCTGAAGTCCTAAACGTCGAATATTCTGGTCTCACCAAAGCTCGGCCCGTTCCAAAGCTGCTCGAGGCGATTTCTAGCAAGGTCCTAATACTTCCAGCGAATCCTATTTCGAGCATTCTACCTACGTTGAATCTTCCTAGAGTTCGTGAAAAGCTATCAATTTCATCGTCGGTAATCGCAATCAGTCCATTCCTCGGTACGAACGCTTTTTCTGGACCGGCTGCAAAGTTCATGAAAGCAAAGAAGATAGAATGCTCGAGTCTTGGCGTGGCGAAGCTGTATTCCGATTTTCTTAGAATCTTTCTAGTTCATTCGAGCGAAGACCCGTCGGTAATCAATCGTATAAAGGAGCTTGGCGTCGAATGCATCAAGACTAACATCATAATGCGAAATCGAAGTGATCAAGAGAGAATTGTGAACGAGATTGCCAACCTGATATGAAAGAAAAAGCTATAGCTATAGTTCCGGTTAGGGAATTTGGAAAAAGTAAGCTTCGTCTCCGTGGTTATTTGTCGAGCACTGAAAGGTCCGCTCTCAGCAAGGCACTTTTCAAACATGTGCTCAAAGCGCTGAGTGACGCCCGGATATCTACGATCCTAGTCGTAGCTTCCGACCAAGCGGAAATTTCGAAACTCGTTGGCAAGTCCGATAACACTTTCGTTATCAGTGAGAGCAAATATCACGGAGGAGTCAATAAGGCCGTTACGGATGGTATTTCATACTGCCTTAGCGAGTTTGACAATATATCATCTTTCATGATTGTCCCCTCGGATCTTCCATTACTTTCTTCCAAAGCGGTCAATGATGCGATTTCAAAACTTAGCAGATATGATCTAGTAATAGGCCCCTCGTCGAAGCTCGACGGGACGAGCCTCTTACTCTTCAGAGTTAAGAAAGGAAAGATACCATTCCACTACGATAACAACAGTTACAGAAATCATGTCAAAGAAGCAAAGAAATTCAAGATAGGGTACACAATAATGAGATCAAAGGAATTTTCATGGGATATAGACACGAAGGACGACCTAAAGAAATTGATGTCAAAGCTGAAAACCAGAAGCTTCCGAGAACTTCTTAAAATCAACGCGTGAAATCAATTTGAATTCAGGGCGACTCAGAAGAATAATCAACTGCAGGCTTGTTAATGATCGCAAGGACAACATTCTCCATGATATCTGGATAAACAACAATGGAAAAATCTCGAGTATTTCGCGCCACCCAAAATCGACTCCTGCCTCCAGCCAGAGAGACTACGATGCAAAGGGAAATTTAGTACTTCCCGCTTTCATTGATTGCCATTGTCATCTCTTTGCCTTGGGCGAGAAACGCGAAGAGGTTGATCTCAGAAATTGCAGCTCGATCGAGGAAATGCTCGAAAGGATAGGAAATTTCGCGCACTTGCTTTCTTTGTCGAGATCTCGAAATGCCGAGAGATGGGTATTCGGCCGCGGATGGGACCAAGAAAGGTTTCAAGAAAAACGTCTTCCTAATAGGCATGATCTTGACTCGGCGGTTGACGCGTTTCCGGCGATAATGACTAGAGTGTGCGGTCATATTGCCGTAGCGAATACAGCTGCTCTGAAATTTTTCGAGACACGCGGGAATTTCCAAAAATTCGACCATGAGCTTGTGCCAAGAGAAACCTTAGGAAATCCGACAGGGATTATCAAGGAAAATGCTCTCAATTCTTGCTGGTCGGAGATTCCTAAACCTTCTATTTCCCAACTTCAAATGCAGTTCTTACGGGGCCAGTCAGAAGCACTTCGTTTTGGTCTGTCTTCAATTCATTGTATCTTGGATGGCTTCGATCAGCTTTATGCCATTAAGCTATTAGACAAAAAAAGAAAAGTCAAACTAAAGCTCTCCCTTTTTCTTCCAATTGATGTCCTTGGTGATGTTGAAAGAATGCCTCAGACAGGGCGAAAGCAGATATTGAAAGGACTGCGTTACCAAGTAATAGGGTTCAAGGTTTTCACTGATGGATCTCTCGGAGCAAGAACGGCAGCTCTTAGCGAAGATTACTCCGATGATCCTGGAAATTCTGGGACATTGAACTATTCCGATGACAAACTAGTCGATTACGCGAAGAGAGTCAAACGTCTAGGAATGACGCTGGCCACTCATGCGATAGGCGACCGCGCGGTTGAACAAACTGTCAGATGCTACATGAAAGCCGGGATAAAGAAAAGTGACGCATTTAGGATCGAGCACGCATCGATAGTAAGATGCGAGTTGCTTGATTTACTTTCAGACGTAATTCTCTCGGTACAGCCGATGTTCTCGACATCGGATTTTTGGATAAATGGGAGAATAGGAAGAGATCGATCGAAGCGGATAGCGTACCCGTTCAAAGCATTAAGAAAGCAGGCGTCGCTTGTTGTTGGAGGGTCGGATGCGCCGGTCGAATCAATAGATCCAGTAACTGGAATCCGTGCGGCAATGAATAATCGAGTTGACCCAAGTGAATCTCTAACACTGAAAGACGCCCTGGAATTGTACACAGAATGTGCGGCTGTGCTTTCGCCTTTAACTAAGAACTCTGGGATTATTAGAAAGGGTAAAGATTGTAATCTCGTTGTGATCAAACCTAACTACTTGACTGACTTCGAGAACCCGAACGTGAAACAACTTTTCATTGACGGCAAAACCATTCTTTAAATTGAGTTTGGGTTTAAGTTGCGAGAAAATCGTTATTAGGAATGAAACTCTTAGCTGACCTTGCTTTTATAACTGAATCAAAACCAGGAATAAGAACAAAAAATTAATGACTGATTCTAGAAAAACGAATTCATTTAGTTCAATATAGACGAGAAGCGTCCTAGATTTGCAAACCACAATTTCATCTAACAAAGAGAAGATCAAAGATTACTATTACGTAACGAAACCGAATGTCATTTCTTTACTTGTTTTTACTGGTTCAGTAGCCTATGTGGCATCAGCTGGATGGAGTACAAATTTTCTCAGTCTGTTTATTGTAGCCGCCTCGGTCTGGTTAGGATCGGCAGCTGCAAACACCATCGGAAGTTACTTCGACAGAGATATGGACAGCGTGATGAAAAGAACGAAGACTCGACCGATTCCTTCGGGAAGAATTAGTCCTGAGAAAGCTGCAGCGTATGGATTTGCACTTCTCGCGATTAGCCTCGTTTTGTCGGTCTTATTCTTGAGCTGGAAAAGCGGCTTGGCGATGGCAATCGGATTCGTGGACTATACTGTTGTCTATAGCTATATCACAAAGAGAAGAACGTGGCTGAACATTCTCCTAGGAGGGTTTTCCGGTGTCATGCCCGTGCTTGTTGGCTATTTTGCGACACCAAAACCCATCATCCCGCTTGTTACGGCGATCTTCATCGGCTTCCTCGTGTTCTTCTGGATTCCTGAGCACATATGGTCGCTTGCTGTCAGATATCGCGAAGATTATCAGAATGCCAAAGTCCCAATGTTGCCTGCAGTGGTTTCTGAAAAGACATCCGTGAGAGTTATCGCTATCACATCTATTATCATGGTGATCTACAGTCTAACTCCGCTCCTCTTTCCAGGACTTTTCTTGCATACCATATACATTGGAGCCGCGGTAGCTCTCGGAGCGCTCGTATTAGCTCTGAACGTTTGGTTGTTGAAATTGCCCTCGGCCGCTAGAGCTTGGACCGTATTCAAATTCTCTAGTCCCTATCTTTTCTTCATGTTCATAGCCATCATGGCCGATGTACTTCTTTACACTCATCACTAGACAAAAGCAAGCTTTCCTCCAGTAGTACAGCTGCGAATCCAAACAGCAGAATAAAGGCAATCGTAATTGTCGAATGTAAATTCTCTTCTTAATTCTATGAGCTCAGGGGAATTTGTCATTCTTGCCGATTTACCCTCAAATTCAAAGGAATTCTCCATCGCATGCGAACAAGCCGGAGCTGATAGCATAATTTTACATCTCAATGACGACAGTTCTCATTGTTCGAGATTTGGAGGTCGAGATATCGAAGAGCAATCGCTCAAAGATTGTATTAGCTCTGCGAGCGCCCCTCTTGGAATTTGGATCGGAGATTCGAGACCAATTGATATCCTCGAGTGGGAACTTGTGTCAATCTTGGATTTTCTTTTGTGATCAGGCAAGCTCATCATATGCCAACATTCGTTTGGAAGGATGCTCGAATACCAAAATTCGTGGGAATCGGACCAGGCTACCTCTAGGAACAAGTAAAAACTCTCGCCGAATTTGAAGAGGTCGCTTCATTAGTAGCTTCATTGACTCCTGCTTCCGGTTATGGACTACCGCGCAACCTTTTTGATGTCGCGACCTCAGGCTAATTACTTCTCTTTCCAAAAAGCCGATTTTGTATTCAACGCAAAGAAAAGTACGTCCCGAAGATCTTGGTTTGTTAGCGAACGAAGGCGGCTGCAGGGATTAGTATTGAAAGGATCTCTCTACGGAGCAACATCGAGAGAGGAATTCAAAGAAAATATATTAAAGTTCAGGACTTCATTGCAGCGACGACTACAACGACAATGATACGAACTGCCTTAACCCTAACGGTTCTTGTAAATTCTTTCTCTCTTCGATCTGTTTTTTTATGTGTTTACGCCCTAATTCTTTGTTTGACATTGTTCTACAAAAGCAATTGCTCCAGCTTCCTCTCCTTCCTTCCTTCCTTCCTTTATTAAGCGGCGTCCGGACTTCGAGCAAAGGCGTAATTTTTTCTACGGTTCCTTAAACTGTTGTTTGATGTAAACTGCTTCTTATTTCGTGATGTACTGCTGATTTCAAGAAGTTGAAATTGAAAGCTAATCAATCATCACGGTAATGATTTTATAAACAGAAACGGAAAGATTTTGCCGTCATCGGTTTTCAGAACTTGGCACAAAGCACGAACGAAGTCGAAGAGGAAGGTTCCGTAGAGGCGACCATCGCCCCAGGCCTTTCAGAAAGAGCTCTTCTATCGACTGGAATTAGGATTGGAACTCTTGTTAAAACAAAGAGCATGGCTCAGTTTGTTTCGCGGACACAAGCAAATGGTTTGCACGTTATTGATGTGACAAAGACCATAAGTCGTATTGACGCCGCCGCGAAATTTATTTCGAGATCAGAAATTGGACGAGTGGTAGTATACTCGGCCAGAGAATATGCAAAGACGCCGGTGGAAAAGTTCTGCGAGGTGACCGGTGCTGTCGGCCTTACCGGCCGCTTTATGCCAGGGACTTTTACAAATCCACTCTTTCCAAAGCATCTTGATCCCGAGATCGTGGTTGTGGCCGATCCTGCAGTTGATTTTCAAGCAGTAGACGAGGGTTCAAAACTGGGGATACCAATTGTGGCAATTTGTGATACCGACAACGTTACGGAGAATGTTGACGTCGTTATCCCTGCCAACAACCGGGGTCGAAGTGCCTTGGCCGCCGTTTTCTGGCTCCTAGCTAGATACGTCCTTCTTCACCAAGGTGCCCTCGCTTCAGATCAACAGATGAAACTGACCGTCAAGGACTTCGAAACCAAACTAGTTGAGGAAGAGGAAGAAGGAGAAGAGTCTGGCGGCGAAGGCGAAGGATACGAAAGCTCATAAACCAAATTTGGCGTATTATCTTATCGTAGTTTCTTGAGTCTTAGAACTAGGCCTCCTGCTGTCGCCGGATTCTTTTACCCCTCCTATAGACAAGAACTTGTTCGTGAGATTCGAAGATGCTTTAGTGACAAAAAGATCGGTCCCGGGTCAGATTTAGCCGACCGTCTGGGCCAGGTCAAGGAAGAGGTCAGCTCTAAGCAACATACCGAGTGCTTCGTTGTTCCCCACGCTGGTTATATGTACTCTGGGCCGGTCGCGGCTCACAGCTTCAACAAGGCAAACGAACTATTGATCTCCAAGTCAGAAAAAATTACTGCCATAATACTCGGACCCAATCATTATGGAATCGGAAGCGGTGTCGCCCTTTCTCCAAGCGATGAATGGGAAACACCTTTGGGGAAAGTTAAAGTCGACCAGGACTTATCTCACGCAATAGCGGGCTTTTCCCAATTAACTGACATCGATGGAATTGCTCACTCTAGAGAGCATTCGATTGAGGTCCAGATTCCTTTCTTACAATTTCTCTGTCAAGAAAAGAGCTTAGAAATCGTTCCTATTTGCCTAATGATGCAGGATAAAGAAACTGCAGACGAAGTTTCTGAAGCAATATATCAAGCGGTACGGTCGAAGGAAAATGAACGAGTACTAATCCTCGGTTCGAGCGATCTAACTCACTACGAGCCAGCCTCCAAGGCGAGCAGTCAAGACGGTAAACTGTTGGAAAAAGTTTCCGCTATGGACGTAATTTCCTATTATTCGGTGTTAGAGCGTCTTAATGTAACTGCATGCGGCTACGGCGCCATTGCGATTGCAATGTCTGTCGCAAAGAAACTTCGTAGAGCTGAAGGCAAGCTTCTGAAGTACGCGACTAGCGGAGATGTGACTGGAGACCAAAGCTCGGTAGTAGGTTATTCTGCGGTGCATTTTGTTTGACCGTTGAAGGCGTCAAGGAAAGCGTGACGGCCAGCGCTCCGGGTAAGATAATCATCATCGGAGAACATTTCGTCGTCTATGGTTCCTATGCAATTGCTGCCGCAATCACCAAGCGAGCGAGAGTTACAGTTAGTGGAACATCGGGCAAAGAAACCTTGATATTTTCCAACGATATGAAGTCGAAACTTTCTGAACATAGCGGAAGGTTCTCGGCCGTTAAAGAAGTCGTACGTGCGTTGTATGAAAAATATGGACCGCCGGAAAACGGAATTAGGATCGATATACAATCCGACATCCCATTAGGGTCAGGACTAGGTTCTTCGGCCGCAATCTCTGTAGCAACGGCTGGTGCAGTAAGCAGGTTCATGGGGCACGACCTTCAGCATGAGGAAATAGCCACATTTGCGGGTCGGGGAGAAAAATCTGTCCACGGCAATCCATCTGGAATTGATACAGCCGCGAGCCTTTATGGAGGAATGATTCTTTTCAGTAGAAAAACGGGGCCGAAGCCAATCCCCCTGAATAGGGCGATACAGTTGCTGGTTGTCTATTCAGGCGTACCGCGTAGCACATCCAAATTGATATCGAGAGTTGGGGAGACAAAGTCTAAATTTCCATCTACCTTCGAGCACCTCGCGGATGCATCTTCTTTCGCGAGCCTTCAACTTGTTGATGCTTTTTCGAATGGCGACCTGCCTTACGTGGGAGCGTTGATGAATTTCAGTCAGGCAACACTCTCTTGGATCGGAGTCTCAACGAATAATCTTGATGCCCTAGTTGAGAATGTTCTTCACAGCGCCTTTTGCTATGGTGCGAAACTGACCGGAGCCGGAGGAGGCGGAAGCATAATCGCCTTACCGATGCCCGAAAAAGCTGTAGCATTGCTGCAAAAAATTTCGAAACGATACAAAGTCGCGTTCCTTGTGTCGATTCCTCAGCAGGGTCTGAGCTTGGAGTTTGGAGTAAGATAATGACTCTCGATTCAAATGATTGTGCCGTGACAATCTTGAAACTGGGAGGCAGCATAATCACGAACAAAGACAAGCCTCTCTCTTTAAATGAGCACGCTCTCAATCTCGTAGTTTCTGCAACAAGTTCTGCCAGTAAATTATCGAATTCTAAGTTAAAGCTGATTATCGTGCACGGAGGAGGGTCGTACGGTCATTACTACGCAAAGAAATTCCACATATCCCAGCAACCATCCAAGGTTTCTCCTCTGGGAATAGCTCTTACCACCCAGTCCATGTTGAAACTGCATGCCTCAGTCGGGGAAGCATTGCTTAGAAGAAAACTTGGAATAGAATCCGTACTCCCGACCGAACTCTTGTCTGAGGATCTATTGCAACTCAGTTCTGCTGGGAAGTCAAGAATAGAAGCCGCCCTAGAATGCGGATTGATTCCCATGACATTTGGATATGTGATGCATAGGCATGGAGAAGCTTTCGTAATTTCTGGAGACCAGATTTGCAAAGCTATTGCAAACTCACTTAACGTAAGAAAGTTGATTTTTGTTATTGATGTAGATGGAATATATCCTGATCCCAGTCTAAGGGGTGAGATGATCCGTCAGCTCTCTTCAACTTTCGGGGTCACAACCAGCAAGCGCAGTTACGATGTCACTGGCGGCATAGGATCAAAACTGAAGGTAGGATTCGACGTTCGCAAAACCGGTGCTCAAGTCTTTTATGTCAATGGCTACAAACCAAATAGGTTAAGAAATTTGCTTCTTGGTAGGAAGGAAGAAAGAGCTACCGAACTCGTCCTTTGATATTGATTTTTGATAATCCGCATTGGAGAATTGACCAAATGAAACATAGGGCGATCTAAGAGAATTGGAACAAGAAGTAACTTTTTCTCTAAATGACCTTTTGAGCTACCTTGCCTCTAACAAGAGGGAGCTCGATAAAATAGTCCTGGATTTCCTGCCTGTAAAAAGTCAGAATAAGGAAATATCGTCTCTTTACTCAATGATGCGCGATTATCCATCGAGAGGAGGCAAAGGTTTCAGAGGATCGTTATGCCTCTCGTGGTGTCAGCTGTTCGGCGGCAGGAGAGAGGATGCCCTGTCCACCGCCGCTGCATTGGAGCTCTTCCAGAACTGGATTTTAATTCATGACGATGTCGAAGACGAATCAGACCTTCGCCGAGGACAACCAGCGCTCCACAAAAAATACGGTATTCCACTGGCCATTAACGCAGGCGACGCACTACATGGGAAAATGTGGGAACTCTTACTGTCGGGCAAGAGTTCATTGGGCGAAGCGGTTGCTTTTCAAATTCTCAAGGAATTTTCGACCATGTTGAATGAGACGACGGAAGGGCAACAGTTGGAGCTAGCGTGGGGAGTTCAAGGTGACTGGGAAATCACCGAATCCGATTACTTGTTGATGGTGACCAAGAAATCGGCATGGTACACGTGTACGTCGCCATCAAGAATGGGGGTCATCCTATCCTCTTCTTTCTCCGCCTCAGAAGTTCCTGCAGAAGATCAGAAGAAATTGCTCCAACAACTCGTGCAAATGGGAACGCACATGGGGATTGCGTTCCAAATCGTGGATGACATCTTGAATCTGACGGCATCACAGGAGAAATATGGTAAAGAGATTTTGGGAGATATCTTCGAAGGCAAGCGAACGCTCATGCTGATTCACTTGCTATCAAAGTGCGAAAAGGCAGAGGCGGAGAGAATCATTTCAATCCTTTCGAAACCACGTCAAGAAAAGCGCGTAGCGGAAGTCAGAGAAATCTACGATCTGATGCAAAGAAAGGGAGCCATCGAATACGCAAAACAAGTAGCAGATGATCATGCCAAGAAAGGGCTGACTCTTTTTGACTCTATTTCACGGGAGTACCGCTTGGAATCCCATTCCTATAGTCAGATAACGAGGCGGCTGCTCGAATTCCTTGTAAGCAGGGATTATTAGTTTCAAAGCATGCCTCCTTGAGTTTTTTTCTTGGGAAACTGGCAGGGTCAATTTTAACATGACCGAGAGCTCCACAGAGATAAGGGCATTGGCTAGGAAGATTTCCTTTCTGAATGCGGTTTCGCATGGTGGAAAGGCCGACACCAAGGCGGTTGTAGGGAGGTTGATGGCAGAACATGGCGATCTAAGGGGGCAGTCGAAACTTATAACGCAAATAGTCATGAGTGTCGTTTCTGAATTAAACAAGCTTTCAATAGACGAACAAAAATCAATTCTCAATACGGAATATTCCGATTCTTACGAAGCTGAACAAGAAAGGAAGAGAAAACAAGCTGAAAGAGATTCAGAAAAAGCACTTGAGCTTCCTAAATTGCCCGATGCAAAGATGGGTGCGGTCGTTACCAGATTTCCACCCGAACCGAACGGCTTCATGCACATTGGACACGCAAAAGCCGCCATAATTTGCAGCGAATACTCCAAGATGTATAACGGAAAATTTATCCTGAGATTTGATGACACGAATCCTTCGGCCGAGAAGAAGGAGTACTATCAACCATTTGTTGATGCGTTTAACTGGCTGAATATAAAACCCGATTTGATTCGCAATTCATCTGATGACATGGACCGGTTTTACGATCTAGCTGAGCAGATGATACGGAACGAAAAAGCATACGTCTGCACGTGCACAAAGGAAGGCATTCGTGAAAAAAGAGCCAGAGCGGAAGCCTGCGAGCACAGGTCAAGGCCTGTTGAAGAGAACTTGTCTCTTTGGCACCAAATGGTCATGAAGGAGATTCAAAAAAGCGAAGCCACGTTACGCTTCAAAGGGGATATGGGCGCTCTAAATACGACTATGAGAGACCCCGTCCTTTTCAGGATTGTCTTAGAACCTCACCCACTGCTCGGGAACAAGTATTCAGTTTGGCCGACCTATGATTTTGCAGGTCCCGTTGAGGACAGCCTCGATGGAGTAACGCATGCGATGCGGTCAAAGGAGTACGAACTAAGAGACGAACAATACCACGCCATACTTCAGTCTCTTGGACTTAGGGATCCGACCATAATTGAATTCTCAAGGCTAAATCTACAAAATACCACTGTCCACAAGAGAACCCTGAGACCCCTGATTGCTGAAAAACTGGTTGAAGGTTGGGATGATCCGCGCCTACCTACAATCTCGGCGCTGCGCCGGCGCGGTTTTTTGCCAGAATCGATTCGCGAATTCATACTCAGAATGGGAATTTCCAAAGTCGAGTCACAGCCAACTTGGGATCTACTGGAAAGCATAAACCGAAAACTTCTCGATCCGATTTCAAGACGATTCTTTTATGTTCCCGACCCAATCAAACTCAGGGTTTCGAAAGCACCAAGCTTGATAGCGAAATTGAATTACCATCCTGAAAGGACGGACTATGGTAGTCGGGAGATCAGACTCGGCGATACTTTCTTTGTGCCCTTTTCGGATGTTAGAAATTTGGGAAGAGGGTCAATTTTCCGGTTAATCGAAGCCTATAACGTGAGGATTTTGGATGTTCATGAAAATTTGGTGCTCGCGGGCTATGCCGGCGAAGATAGAACGGCGGATGTTCCAAAGTTGCAATGGGTAACGGAAGAAGGAAGTTTTCCGCTTACGATCGAGGTTCCGGGTGCTCTTCTAATTGACGATAAATTCAACCCCGACAGTTTGAAAATAGTTCGCGGCGTCGTTGAACAAGCAGCTGCCCAACTATCTATTGGCGAGATTGTACAATTCGTAAGATTTGGCTTTTGTAGAAAGGATTCGGATCAATTGATGATAAGAGCACATAGCTAAGTCGATTCGTTGACGAAGCAGATTTTATAAGGCAGTAAAAAAATCAAGGCTTTGGGCGAACTGGTATAGGGATGAACCCACTCCGAGTGTTCACTATAACCTAGTTACTCCCTTTTGCAATCACAAGATCGAGTTGATATTGTATGTCTAAACCGTATTTCGCGAAATTTGAAACTCCGAAGGAAATCTCCGACGCTGCTTATGAAGCCTTGAGACAGGCAAAGCAGACCGGCAAAGTAAGAAAGGGAACCAACGAAACTACAAAGGCAATAGAACGAGGAATTGCCAAACTCGTCATAATCGCCGAAGACGTCGACCCACCCGAGGTAGTAGCTCACCTTCCGATTATTTGCGAGGAGAGGACTGTTCCTTACGTTTTTGTCCCAACTCGAGCCAACATGGGACCTGCACTCGGTATTGATGTGGGCTCCGCTTCCGCTGCCATTGTCGAGCCAGGTGAGGCTCAGCCTCTAATTGATCAAGTCGTTTCGGCTGTACAGAAGCTGAAAGTTGCGAAATAATAAGCAGCATAATATCCAGGAAGCTAGTCATCGTTGAGTACTCGTTCAGAAGAGCGCGTAACAGCTGCAGAGATAATCCAAGTCGTTGGCCGTACCGGCGTCGCGGGTGAAATTACGCAGGTGAGAGTCAAGCTGCTAGAGGGAAGAGATCGCGGAAGAATTCTAACGAGAAATGTCAAAGGGCCAGTTCGAATGGGGGACGTGCTCATGCTACGCGAAACCGAAAGAGAAGCACGAAAAATCAGATAGAAATAGTAAATATTTGAAGGTCGTGATTTATTGAATTGTCTTATACTCCTAAAAGATGTTCATTCTGTGGCAAGCCCATCGCCTTGGGCAATGGTATAATGTATGTGCGAAATGACGCAACTACGTTCTGGTTCTGCTCCGCAAAGTGTCGAAAGAATTCCTTAGTGTTAAAGCGCGATCCGCGCAAGCTGAAGTGGTCCCGGGCCGGAGCTAGGGCGGTCAGGTCGATGCCAACACAAAAAGCTGCTCCCGTAGCAGCTCAGCCCGTCCCGACGAAATCTCGATAGTATCGTCGACTGCGAGTCAATTTTTCCAAAAGTGATCTCACTTGGCGGAACGAACTCTAATTGTGGTTAAACCCGATGGCGTAGCTCGCTCGCTCACCGGCGAGGTACTTTCGAGATTTGAACGCAAAGGATTCAAGATTGTAGCTTTGCAGATGTTTCACTTAGACGAAAATCGGGCTAAAGACTTCTACTCGCCTCACGTGGGCAAGCCATTCTTTCCAGAACTGCAGAGTTTCATAACCTCCGGACCTGTCGTCGCAGCAGTACTTGAGGGTTCGAACGCAGTTGATGTCGTTCGACGAATGATCGGCGTTACGAAAAGTTTCGAGGCGGCTGCGGGAACGATCAGAGGCGATTTTGGACTCGGGTACACCGACAATGTAATCCATGCTTCGGATTCGCAGGAAAGTTTCGAACGCGAATCCAAAATCCTGTTTCCCAAATTGCCCTGAATCGCTTCGAATATAGCCAATCACACTTTTCTCGCGAATAAAGGGGAGCTACGTTTTTCCGTGAGAGAAAACGTCTCTGGTACCTGATCCAGCCACAGTACCCAAGAGCCGTCTGAGCGTGTGGGCTCAAAGTAGAGGAGGTCAAAACAATTTTGTCAGGAAAGGAAGGAAGAAAGGAAATTCGTTCACCAGTTGTGGTTGTTCTTGGTCACGTCGATAGCGGGAAGACGAGCCTGCTCGACAAAATCAGGGGAACTGCCGTTCAGGCTAGAGAAGTCGGTGGGATTACCCAACACATCGGGGCAAGCTTCTTTCCGGCTGAGACCTTGGAAAAAATTTGTGGTCCGCTGCTAAAATCCCTTGGAGGAGGGGAAGTTAGAGTCCCCGGTCTGCTCGTAATCGATACTCCGGGACATGAGATTTTCACGAATTTGAGATCTAGAGGTGGCTCTGCCGCCGACATTTCGATACTAGTTGTCGACGTTCAAAGGGGTCTGGAAGTTCAAACGTACGAAAGCCTTGAAATCCTGAAATCTCGCAAAGTGCCCTTCGTAGTAGCCCTAAACAAAGTAGACACTATCTCCGGGTGGAGGAAAGGAACTTCGCAATTTGTCACCCAGTCAGTCAAGATGCAGCAAAAAGCTGTCCAAGACGCTCTAGACGAGAAGTTGTACATCGTAGTCGGGGGACTATCGAGAATTGGTTTCAACTCAGAAGCTCTTTACAGAATCAAGGACTTTACAAAAGAAATCGCCATTGTGCCCGTCAGTGCCAGGACCGGCGAAGGAATACCCGAATTGATCGCTGTTCTAGTTGGGCTAACCCAAGTCTACCTGCAAAAACGACTCGCAATCTCCGAAAATGCGGCAGTGCGAGGTTTGGTTCTCGAAGTAAAGCAAGAACCGGGCCTGGGAGAAACAGCAAATGTGATCTTACTTGACGGGAATCTGCACACAGGTGATCCCGTCGTCTTGGGCAAGCTAGAAGGTGCTATCGTCTCAAGAATAAAGGCGATATTTCTTCCAAAGCCTCTGGATGAAATGCGAGACCCGCGCGACAAATTCGTGTCGGTGAACTCTATTTCTGCGGCCGCAGGGGTGAAGATAGTAACACCTGATCTGGAGGGCGTCTTGGCTGGCTCACCAATTCTGATAGCCTCGGATTACCCGAATATTGAGATCGCGAAAAATTTGGTTGAATCTGAGATAAAACAAGTAATGATCGAGTCCGAAACGAATGGAATTATTTTGAAGGCTGATGCTTTGGGTTCGCTCGAAGCAATCGTTGAAATGCTGAAAAGACGAGAAGTGCCCATTAGAAGGGCAGACATCGGGCCAGTCACGAGGCGGGAGGTCGTCGAAGCATCCGCTGTCAAAAAAGTCGACAAGTACCACGGAGTAGTGTTAGCGTTCAGCGTGAAGATTTTGCCAGATGCCGAACAGGAAGCCTTCGATGCTAACACGAAGATTTTCCAGGATTAGATAATTTACAGTCTAATCGATAGTTATCTTAATTGGATTTCTGAGGAACAAGCACAGGAGCAGCGCACAGGACTAGCTGCAGTTACGCCCTTAAGCAAGTTCCAATTCTTGAGAGGGTTCGTCTTCAGGAGAAACGATCCAGCAGTTTTCGGAGTCGAAGTTCTTAAGGGCAAACTTCGCCAGAAGGTCACGATCATGAACTCGGAAGGGAAGGTCGTAGGAACCGTCCATCAGATTCAGGAAGAAGGTAAGTCAGTGCCCGAAATTACGCGGGGAAAGCAGGCTGCCATTTCAGTGACCGGACCGACGATTGGAAGGCAGATCAACGAAGGGGACATCTTCTATACACTACTTACGGAGGTAGAGCTAAAAACTATAAATGAGAAATATCTGTCGAGCCTAAGTTCGGACGATGTTGATTTAATGAAAGAGATTATCGAAACGAGAAGAAAGAGTACTCCCTTCTATGGTTATTGAAACTTCGTAGATCAATCTTTATTAGCCGTAGTTCGGAAAAAACTAATTTGAAGCATTTCACTCCTTTATTGAAAATCGTGACAAGTTGACTATGCCCTCCTACAAAGTTGTAGTTTCCGATCCTAAAACGAAGAAATCTCAATCTGTAGAGGTTAAGGATCCGCAAGCTCAGGCGCTCGTCGGCCTCAAAATTGGAGACGAGGTTGACGGTACGATATTTGGTCTATCGGGCAAAGTGAAGATAACTGGCGGGAGCGACAAAGCTGGGTTTCCGATGAGGCAGGATATTTCTGGCGGGGTAAAGAAGTATGTCCTTCTCACCGAGGGAATAGGATTTAGAACCGGTGCGGGCGAGGGCAAGAAGAAAAGAAAACTCGTTCGTGGAAATACGATAACCGATGAAATCTATCAGCTTAATGCAGTTATAGTTTAGAATAAGGAATTAATTTCGCCCTTTCATTCCTCCCTGGCGTGGAAGCGCTTATATCGAAACTTCGATAAGTTTATCCTCTAACTGTATGTCAACGACTGTCACTACACAAAAGGAATCTTCTTCCGCCGCAGACGCAAAAACAGACGAGTCTGTCAGAGCAAGGATTCCGAGTCAGCCAGTCGTGAATATTGGCACCAGCGGTCACGTCGATCACGGAAAGACTACTCTAACTCAAGCCATAACGGGCATTTGGACTAGTGCACACAGCGAAGAGTTAAGACGCGGCATTACGATTAAGGTGGGCTATGCGGATGCTGCATTCTACAAGTGCGACGGTTGTGGCCCGCCAGATTGCTACAAGACATCGACTGATTGTGGACCGTGCGGCGGGAATGCGGCCCTACTTCGAGTAGTAAGTTTCGTAGATTGTCCAGGCCACGAAAGTCTAATGGCAAATATGCTATCCGGGGCGGCAGTTATGGACGGGTCAATTCTGGTTATTGCCGCGAACGAAAAGGTCCCTCAACCTCAGACACGGGAGCATCTCCTTGCTCTGCAGATGCTCGGCATGAAGGACATAGTCATAGCTCAGAACAAAATTGATCTCGTAACCAACGAAGAAGCTGCTCAAAACTACACGGCAATTAAAAAATTCGTAGCCGGCAGCGTTGCAGAGGACGCTCCAATAATACCGATCTCGGCGCAGCACAACCTGAATATTGATGCCCTAATCGAGAGCCTAGAACAGACAATCCCGACTCCAAAGAGAAACGAGGACTCTCCTCCCATTATGCAGGTACTGCGATCATTTGATGTAAATCATCCTGGGCTGAGCTCAAACAAACTTTCTGGCGGAGTCCTCGGAGGAACCCTTCTTCAGGGTAAGTTGGACGTCGGGAACGAAATTGAAATCCGCCCTGGGATAATAGAGGAGGGCGTTGTCAAGGCAGAACCAATTGTAACGAAAGTGGTTACACTCATGAGTTCGGCGGGAAGGGCGGAGCAGGTGCATCCTGGAGGACTCATTGCTATCGGGACTCAACTCGACCCATTTTACACTAGAAGTGATTCTCTAGTTGGCGCAGTTATAGGCAGGCCGAACGAACTTCCTGCCGTCTTCGAGTCTCTGAGTATGGACGTAAGATTATTCGACACGGCTGTCGGAACTCAGGATCTTGTAAAAGTGGAAAAAATAAGGCCGCAGGAAATTCTACGGCTCAACATCGGGACCGGGGTAACGGTTGGAGTCGTGAGCTCTGCTAGGGAGACAATCGTTGACGCCAAGTTGAAGAAACCTGTTTGTGCTTCGAAGGGCGATCGGGTTGCGATCAGCAGGAGGATTGGCGAACGATGGAGGCTAATTGGAGCCGGAACCGTAAGGTAGTTTGTCTCACGAGATATCCGTCTTGCCCTAATTTTGTTTCTAATTCATCTATCTCCACACAGCGGTAGATCTTGGTCCAATTTGGTCTCCATAGCCTGTGACACTGATTTTCTAATCAAAATTACGAACGACCCTCTTCCCAAGTTCGATGCCTCTCTTCTATTGAATGAGAACGAGCTGGTTATCATTCCACAGGTGCTAAGAGAGATTTCCGGACTCGAGTCGAGCAAATCGCAGACAACATCTCGGAGAGCTCGTTTGGCGAAGCGCGTGATGACAGAACGAAAAATCTTCAAAATGCTAAATGAACATGAAGCTGTTGCAACCTCGGATGCAGACAATGCTCTTCTTGAATTCGTGAAGGGAAGCCCCGATACTAGAGCCATTGCGACAATGGATGGATCCTTGCTAAAACGCCTAGAAAAGATGGGACTGCCCTACCTAACTTTGTCAAATGGAAAAATGCTTGCCCGCTTCAAACAGAGAGCAAGATATTTAACTGCAAATAAAGCCAATAATCTCTAGGAAGGCTTTTTCCTTACGCATGTTTCAAATCTCAGAGCTAGAGGATGTTATCCGCGTTCCTCCAGCGAAATTTGGCTCGAAACTTGATGAAGTAGCGAGAGAAATTCTAAAGGGCAAATACGAGAGTACCATCAATCCCGATTTAGGTTATATTATACTCATTACGAACATTGCAGTCGACCCGACGGGAAAAATCATTCCCGGAGATGGCGCAACTTTTCACAAAGTCAACTTTGACGTGATGACATTCTTCCCTCGCCTACAAGAAATTGTCGAAGGCGAGATTGTCGAAATTACTGACTTTGGAGCATTTGTGAGAATAGGTCCCACGGATGCCTTGTTGCATTTGTCGCAGATTACTGATGACTATTTGACAAGTGACGTCAAGCAAGGGATAATTCTCGCAAGTCAGAGCAAGCGCACGTTAAAGGTCGGCAGCAAGGTTCGAGTTAGGATTACTGCTGTGAGCTTGCCTAGAGGTGCCGCGCTGGGCAAAATTGGCGTGACCTGCAGACAACCTTTCCTAGGAGCATTCGAATGGATCGAACAAGATATAGACAAGTCTCGCAAGGGCCAGCTCGGCAAGAAAGGTGGTGGAGCGCCTAGCGCCACAGATGAGAAAAAGGAGAAAGCTCCAAAGCCCACGAAAGCTCAGAAAAAGTCAGCGTCTTAGTACTAACGAAATTGAGACTTACAGCCTAATCATAATTGCGTGAAAGATAAGATGCCCAAGGAATACGCCTGCAAAAAGTGCAACACTTTGACGACTGGAAAAGTGTGTCCGAACTGTCACAGCACCGAGCTGACGCCAGATTGGTCTGGTCTGATCGTTGTCGTGGATCCGGAAAAGTCAACGGTTTCAAAGACCCTGAATATATCGAAGCCAGGGAGATACGCTCTCAAAGTAAGTTAGATGTTTTCAGAGCTAAAGACATACATTTTTCTCTTTGATATTATTGCAGTTCCATTAGAAAGAGGCTTTCAGTTTGAGTCAGACCCACCGACTACCAGATTCCGCGCGAGAGCCGCTGAAACAACCTTTCGGCGTCCTCATACCTGATTCTCAGGTTACACGGGAAGCGGTGGCGTCTAAACTCGTTGGAAGGAACAGAATAATTGTCACAGTAGGAGACCGGACGACCGAGCGAATAAGAGACCTGAAAGTCTATTCGAATCTTGAGATTGTGGACAACGCTGAAAAACGACAGCATAGACCCGAAGTGACATTCACAGGACCTAAGGAGCGCCAGTTATCTGCGAAGAATCCAGCCGGTACCCTGACGGAAGAGACCCTTCAGGCTGTGAAGACGAGTCTTGAATTAATCAAGACCGAACCAAAGAAAACTGTGAGACTAGTCATCGATGGCGAAGAAGATCTTGTTGCACTCGCCATACTCGCCTATTTCCCCGAGCATACTATCGTTCTGTACGGTCAACCTGACCAAGGGCTTGTCATAGTCGGAGCCATGGGAGACGCGAAGGATCTTGCTAGGAAGACCTTGCACGAAATGGGGATTCGTGAACAGCCTTCAAGAAAGTAGATTATTCTTCTTTAAATTGCAACTGTCCAAATTGACTCGTGTTATTGCTCTAGGAACTATTTTAGCTCCTGGAGAATCTTTACTTTTTGGAAAAAGATATGAGCGAACCTGATTCCGTCAAAGAGAAGGGAGTTTATTTGCCCTCGATTGTGTCCCGCTTCTTCAAGTCTCCTTTGAAAACTATCAGGGAGGAGCGGACACTCGTCACGTTCCTGATCGTTGGCGCGTCAGGAGCTGTTATCAACGAACTAGTTCTATTCGCCTTCGCTTCATCTTTAGGAAAAATACTCGCGCAGGCTCTCGGGGTCGAGATAAGCATCATCAGCAACTTTGTGTGGAACGACACGTTCACCTTCAAGAATGCGAGGAGAAACATGACTGGGAGAAACCGAAGCAAGTTGTTTAGATTGGGAAAGTATAATGTGTTAAGTCTGGGGACTTTTGCACTGAACCTTGCGATTTACACTCCTCTCGTGGCATTCGTGTGGAAAGAGGGTCTCGGTACTTACCTCAGCTCAATTATCGCAATATTGGTAGCCTTTGCATTCAATTATTTTGGGAGCTCCAGGTGGGCTTGGAAACCAAAACAGGAGATCCGCCGCGAACCAAGTGACAATAACAAGGACAATAGTCGCGAAGCAGCTACGATTAAATAACGTCGAGTGTGCATTTTGGTTTCCTAACGTATCGGAGACGAATTGGAAAAATGTCGGTCATTGAAATTTTGGAAGATTCCGAAAATAAACTCTTAGGCCGCAGAGAACTACATCTCAAATTTAAGGCAGGAAATGGTTTATTGACCAGGCAAGCGGCTGCGGAGGCGATCGCATCAAAGGTAGGAGTGGGGAAGGAAAACGTCAAGGTGATTTCGCTGTACGGGTCGTTCGGAGTCAGAGATGTCGACGCGAGGGCGTATGTTTTTTCTGATGCAAACACGGCAAAGGAACAGCTGGCTGAGTATGTATTGCTGAGGCACTTCTCGAAAGATGAGCGCAAGAAGGTGCGCGAAGATAGGAAGAAAGCTGCGACTGCGAATCCCTCTACACCTGCGGCAGCAAAGCCCGCTCCGGAGAACAAGACCTAAAAGCATCTCTGAGTATTTGTAGAGCCTGCCCAAGAGAAATAATTCGTAGGTAGTTCATCAAATGTCAGAAACAGCTCAGCAGCAAGAAGCCCGGGCGGCAAAACCAGCAGCGGCGGCGCCCGCAAAAAAGAAGGAGAGACCCGATACCCCCATTTACAAGTACTACGAAGTCAAGGGAGATAGAGTTAATCGCCTTCGAAAGGAGTGCCCTAGATGCGGACATGGGGTTTTCCTAGCGGAGCACAAGGACAGGCTCACCTGCGGCAAATGCGGATATACCTCCTACAAGAAAAGAAGCTAGGGCGTAAGAGCCTTCCAGCTGTCTTTGCTCACTTAGAGCAAACGTTGGCTGGAATTGAGTTAGTGCGATCTGGTAGAAAACTGATTTCTTAGTTTCTCTATCTTCGTCGTCCTCTACATGTTCGCAAAAGATTTCCGCATTTCACTGCCGGCGTGTCATTACAA
>JASHOD010000120.1 GCA_030041295.1 Nitrososphaerales archaeon | reverse complement strand
AGTAGCCCCGCCGCCGTTTTCGACACTATTTTCTGACGTTTACCATGACGAACCGGAGTTTCTGAAGGAAGAAGAAAAGCAAGCTGAAAGTTAAGACAGGAAATAGTGGAGGAGAAAGAACAAAGGGAATGCCCACGATAAATATTGTTCAAGCCGTAAACCAAGCCTTGAGGGAAGAAATGCGCCGCGACGACAGGATAGTCGTCCTCGGAGAAGACGTTGGAAGAGACGGAGGCGTCTTTAGAGCTACCGAGGGCCTATACGACGAATTTGGTCCGGACCGAGTTATGGACACGCCTCTCGCAGAGTCCGGAATAATAGGGACGGCGATCGGAATGGCGATTTATGGCTTGAACCCGGTTCCTGAGATCCAGTTCCTCGATTTCATCTATCCTGCATTCGACCAGATAGTTACCAATCTTGCAAAACTGCGCTACAGATCGGGAGGGCAGTACTCTTGCCACTTGGTCGTCCGGGCGCCCTACGGTGGAGGCATCAAAGGTGGACACTACCACTCGCAGAGCAGCGAGGCCTACTTTACACACACGGCGGGACTGAAAGTCGTGATACCATCAAATCCTTACGATACGAAGGGCCTGCTGCTTTCCTCGCTACGCGACCCCGACCCTATAATATTCCTTGAACCAAAGAGGATCTATAGAGCCGTGAAAGGAGAGATTCCGGAAGGCGACTTCACGGTCCCTATCGGTAAAGCCCGCGTCGCGAGAGAAGGGCGTAACGTTTCAATATTCACATACGGCGCGATGCTTCACGTTGTTCTTGAAGCAGCGGAGGCTGCTCAGAAAAACGGCGTAGAGGCCGAGGTCGTCGATCTAAGGACGCTAGTTCCTCTCGATATTGACACTGTCATTACTTCAGTCCAAAAGACGGGAAGAGCCGTTATTGTACACGAAGCGCCGAAGACTTCGGGATTTGGTGCGGAAATTTCAGCACTTATAGCAGAGCGAGCAATCGAGTATCTCAAGGGACCTGTGCTACGGGTAACGGGATTTGACACGCCATTTCCTTACACGCTTGAGGAGTACTACCTGCCGAGTGTGCCGAGAATACTCAAGGCACTCGACAAGATAATGCAATACTAGACGGGATATTGCATCCTCCTTCTTATTTAGGGCGTAGGAGCGTATCTTGCCACTTTTCTCTCAAATAATTCAGTGCCCTAAATAGATTCAAGAACGATATTTAGGACACTAGTCGAGACTCTAGACCTTGAAACCATAACCAGATCGGATATATATCTGACTCAGTAAGTATGGCTTCATAAACCCCTTTCCCCGTAGTACTACAATATGGCTGAATCATTTTCTTGGAACAAACAATCAAATTTTTCCTCATTTAGTAAATCAAATCACAATATTGTTTTGCTACGAAGCGGGACATCTATTGATCCCGAGTGGATCCGATTTACGCCGATTCCCCGTTTTCTGGAGACAAGGAATGTAGGAGGTCCATCAAGAACATTGGAAGAAAAAATGAAGAATTTGGCAGAGGTAACTAAACATATTACGCGAGAGCGCTCGAACAAGAACAAACTCCCAAATGCAGGTAATCTGAAAACTCAATTTATCAAAAAAGGGCTGCTATGCAAGGATTGCAAGCGCTACATGGCCCAGGCGCATTATTCCGTGTGTAAAAGGTGCTATGAAAAGCGCGTACAGAAGCTCCTGAAAAACGGAGGAGTATACATCCTCACCCCGAAGATCCACAAACAATTAGAGAGAGAATTAAGAGCCTAGGACAGTAGTGTTTCTTTCTCTACTGGAACTTTTCTAGCCTAGTTAGCCTGTTCGAGACGATTCTGATCAAGGTGTCTCGCAGGTCTTCCCCTGTTTTTGACTTGCAAGTGTGGACTTCTTGCGCCAACGTCGCATCGCCGAGAGTTGTAAGAATCCAATTTTCAAAGTCGCCGCGGCCCATGTGAAACTCTATTGAGCCAATTTCGACACGCTTCAGATCTTTCTCAAACTCGCTAAGGTTCATCGAGCGAATTCCGATATACCAATGCAAAGCCCGGTAAAAGTAGAACGCATTTGCTTCCGGTACAGTACGAAGGATCCTTGCAATTAGGGGAAAAGAAGTATGTTGATCGGAAGACAACGTACGCGCCGCTACACAGTGGTTAGGTGTAATTTTAAGCAAGAAAAGGATTGCGGTTCTGTAATCCTATCGTGGAGCCTAGAGATACCCCCTCGGAAAACTCCATTCAGAGAATCACTCCGAACATTGCAAACAAGATTATTTTAAATGCTGACGCCCTAAAGGGAGTTTGAAAAACCAACAAGGAGAGAAAAGTCAGAATGGTGTCGTATTTCTTGTCTAGTGCCAATCGGGGTCGATTCGTGGATCTAGTGTCGTCTGGAGGAGCAGAGTGCCGCTTGTAGTTTTAACTGTGGCGCTAAAGGTATAGTCTCCTTGTCCACTATAAGGAACGGAAAAAGTTACTGTGACCCTGCCACAAATTGATGGAACAACAACGTTTTGAACATTGTACGGGGAAGATGTTCCATTGTATGATGACGCGAGAGTAACCATCACTTGACTAGGGAACTGCGAGTCCGAAGAGCTAACGGTCACGAAGATTTGCGTTTGTGACATTTGGTAGCTCAGCGATATGGTCGGTGCAGGCGGCATCGCCGATGCCGACGCAGATCTAGGACCAACGAGTGGAAGACATGTTACGACCACCAGCAGTCCTAGGATCGTTAAAATGGCAAGCCGTTTCTTGTTTACCATAGGGTTTTGCGTTGAACTCAAAGGATATTCAGGTGCGAAACAGAATACAGGCCGAGCCTTCTTATTTACTGGTCGGATTTGGCGTACGAATTCCATCCAACATATCGAGAACCGACGTAACTATTTTCCGTTCTTCCACACACTCGCAGTTACCGAAGTGGGAGAATATGATACTTTCTCTGAGAGCTTAGATATTCGACTATATGGTGCTCTAAAATTACCATTTCTCAAGATTTGGTAATTGTGTGATACGAAAATTCACATAACTGAGGAGCGTACTCCTTCTGCGACAAAGGTCAAAAGCTGCGTAACCCTGTAGGCTTCTTCCGTGGATTTCGCCCGGTATCGAATGCCGTTTCCCCCCAGCATTTCTGAATCAGGCAAATGACAAGCCATCTGGGCATATGCCGTGCTTGTGAAGTACACTTCGAGATTAACAGGGGTTTTCAATTTCAACGGTTCCATCTTGCCCTCAGAATGTCGTGAAACCGCTTCCCGGACACCCATTCGGATGTTTTCCAGACATTCCGGCATCGACGGGGAAATTGAGGCGTAATGTGCGAGGCTTTCCTTTAGGGGAACACGAACCGCCCAGGGAGCAAACTTCGAGACATCATCATCCAAGAGTGCCTTGTCCCCGGCGACAAGCACGACGGGTACTCCTTGCTCTCCTAGAGTTGCCGCGTTCATGTAGAACTCGCTCGTTTCCTGTCCATTCAGCTTGACCATATGTAAAACTCCTCCGTTGATAACGTGGTCAAATATCGCGTATGGTGTGCCGGGCTTGGCATGATAACCGAGAAAGATGGCTAGGTCCGCACCCTGTCCTCCGGCTACCATCGAAATGGACCTCGGATTGCCTCTAACAATGCTGACGTAATTTGGCATCTTTTCGGGAATGAGATTGACCTTGGGGCCGTGACCATCCGCTACTATGACTCTATCCACGCCAGATTTGTGCAACTGATCGACCATGGCGAGAACGCACTCGGTCATTATTGACCGGGCTTCGTCGTAGAGCTTCCTGCCTGGGGCCATGTGCTCAGGAGAGACTATGTGAGGTAGTCCCTCCATGTCAACTGAAATGAAAGCTTTCAACTGCTTCGTTCTAGGAACTTTACACTTATAACGACTCTTCTGGAGTATGATTTTTTCCCTTTCTAAACTGTCAAAAATGGAGGTACGACGAGAACCGTGAAGATTCAGGTAAAACCTGCTGATACATCAGATTTCTCAAGCATCACTTCCTTAGACGATCTTGCAAGTCGCGATGAATCAGAACGAAAATTCATATCGGATTCTATTGCAAAACAGTAAGTATACTTGGCCAAGATTGAGGATGATGTTATTGTCGGTTATCTTATCTCCAATATGGATTCTTTCTTTGGGTTGAATTTCATATGGTCACTTTTCACGAGCCCCAAACATGGAAGGAAAGGCATTGCAACAGCTCTATTCAATTATGTAGAATTTCTTTGTCAGGGGCAGAAGCTCTTCACCTCGACAAATGAATCCAACAAAATCATACAAAATCTCTTTGCGAAGTTGGGATAGGTCAGATGCGGGTACGTTGAACATATAGACGAGAACGATCCTGAAATATTCTTCATAAAGCGTGTTTCACCCAATAGTTAGCTTTGGGGCAAAGAATGATGATGACCAAGGAGGAGAACGCTATTAAGAAGTGTTTACTTTTCCTCTTGTCGTATTGAAATGAAGCAAGTCAAGTTTGTAGAAATGAACGACAAGGAGTTCAAAGACTATCTTGATTCTGAGATTCAAAGTTACGCGAATGATAAGATCAAGGTGGGGAACTATCCTCCGGAAAGTGGCCTCGAAGAAGCGAGGAAGGAGTTCGAAAACTACTTACCGGACGGACGCTTCACGAAGGGTCAACATCTATTTTCTGTTATAGACGATTGTAACGGCGAAAAGGTTGGCATGATCTGGTTTGCGACGAACATGGTCGAAGCTCCGAACGGAGCGTTCGTCTACGATATCCGAATAGATGACGAATTTCAAGGTCGGGGCTACGGCACCGCCACTTTACTCTTGCTCGAGACAAAGGTCAAGGAATTCGGGAAGGAAAAGATTCTGCTTCATGTGTTTGCCCATAACGTTGGAGCCAGAAAACTGTACGAGAAGTTAGGTTATGTTACTACAAATATTATGATGGCGAAGGACCTGAAGTGATAATTTACCTAGTCTTTCAAATTATAGATCAGACCCATCGGGTCCTTGACATAACATCTAGGAAAATCTGGTTCGTCCTTCACAACTTTTGACCCGTTCTTGACGAGACGCCGTCGCGCTTTCCGAACATCGTCAACCGTGACTTCTAGCACGGGCCCAAGAGGCGGGCCCTTCTCAATAAACAGATTGATGTGGTCGCCGTGGAGACTAATCATGTTTGCACTCTCGCCGGTCACTTTGAAACCCAGTTGCTTTGTGTAAAAAGACGCTGCTTTCTGCGGATCTCGAGCTTGAATCAGAATATCGGTTCCGAAACTGTTTCCCAAATAGGTTCCTTCCTTGAATTGCGAAACCTTTCCAGAATATATTTGTTTATCCAAAATCAAAAATGGAATGAGATCGCGCGTCTTTTCATAATCTAAATTGATTAATTGTGATTCGCTGCTAAAGAATAAGGCCCAGCGCAAAGTGAATAGGTGACAGTTCCTAAGGGATGTACGCGCACCCCAATTTGATTCTGTATGTCTTTCCTAGTGATTTACCAGAGGAGGCATAACACTAGGTGTCTCTATAGGTGTTGATGAAGAACGGCTTCATCCTAACAGGATTAGATTTACAAGGCCTTAACTCTTTTGAACTTAATACTTCTCTTGTGTGCTGTCACTCATTGAGTATGTAAGAGAGTGTGAGTGTCTCACAGATTATCTCTATGTCTCTCTTAAAATCCGTAAGTCACTCCTATAGGACACACACGGTAATACGCTAAAGAGCGAGCAAACTATAGAGAGCAAGAGCGACCCATTTTTATCCTCTTCACTCTCTCACACACATCCGCGAGAGGGACGGAGGGAGAGAGCCAACTAATTTAGAGCATAATGCCCTGAAGCTAGATAGTCTTGTAAAGATATAGTAAACTATCGTCGAGCGTGCAATCGTCTCGAAGATAACAAAGAATTGTGTGAGAAGATTCTCAAAAACATGACCAAGCGCCAGTTTTAAAGAATCATTCTCACCTTGTTCCTATGAAGAAGTTGGGCATTTCACAATATACCAATTCTCTCGTGTCTTTTAAGCTGTGACTAAAGGTATCTTAGGAGGATGAGACTTCACCCATTTCTTGTGTCTCTCGTACAGGAGCTCAAAGTTTTCGCAAAGTCTAGGTTCCTTGAATTCTGCTCTTTCTCCGTAAATTATTGGTTTCATTTCCTCCCAGAACAAATTAACTGGTACAGACGCATCAAAGAAGAGGTCTTCATTCAAGAGGCCATGCTGGATCAAAACTGAGCTCAGTTGAAAGTAGGATTCGATGATTGCGATTGCATTCGCCCCGTCTGAACCTATTGGATACTGGCGTCTATATTCCACGTAGTCGGTTATCTTCTTTGGAACAAATTCCTTGAAAAACCAATTCCAAGCTTTTATGGATGGCTCGGTCATCATCATTTTTGAGAGTTCCATTACAAGATGTGCATCTTCGGCGGTTGCTTTGGTTCTTTCCAATTTTATCACCTCACGTAGAGCTAGGCCTTGCTGTTCCTAATACAGCCTCGGAAAAGAATCACCTGAGATTCACGCACACGGGAAATTTACAGATTTAGTAGATACGAGGTCCTCGATTTTTCCTCTCCTCAGAAAGTGCGGCCTTTTGCTTATAAAACGACAAAATCCGGAGTCTTAAAAGGCCGTTTTTAGCTACAGCATTCTTTTCTATTTCGTTTAGGGCATGTGTGTGTTCATAGAGAGAAATACTGAAACATAGAAATAAACAAAGACACAGAGATGGTTGCGGAATGTACGCGCCGGGGGCCGGATTCGAACCGACGAGGCCGGAAACCGGCCACGGGCTGGCATGTCGCCCCTCTATTTTGAGCGAACTCAAGGCATACGCTTCGATCCCTTGAAAAGGAATCGTATCCGCGCAATAGTCCACTCTGCCTTCGGGCGCTCCTCTCCATTGTTTCATTAAAAGAAAGGGAGAACCCCGGCAATCTTCATCCCCGGCATCAGGAAGGATTCACTTGGTCTTTCGTGTACTACTGCTTAAAACTGTTCTTAGAGAAGCAGATTTCCATCCGATAGGACAAAGATATATGCTGAATTTGGGTTTTCAGTTCATTGGCCCCTTCAAATTGACTAATGGAGAAACAAAGACTTGTGGTTATCGCTTTCTCGAACACATGACAGATGCTGAAATCGAGGCTTACGGCTCGGATTTGGAAGAGGCATTTGAAAACGCCGCAAAAGCCCTTGAAGATACCATGGTAGACATCAAGACGATTTCTCCGTTGATCAACGAAAATATCAAGGTCGATGGTGACAACAAAGAAGAACTACTGTACAACTGGCTAGAATCTCTTATCATAAAACAAGATACAGAGACAATGCTTTATTCAAAGTTTGATTGCAAGGTTTCGAAAAGTCGGAGCGGGAGATTCAAGCTTGATGCACGGGTGAGTGGAGAAAAATTTGATCCAAAAAAACACGAACAAAAAACTGCAATCAAAGCTCCGACCTATCACGAAATGGTGATCAGAGAAAATGTTTTGGCGAAAAATAACCCGCGACGACACGTAACGTTGAGATTCTTACTCGACCTTTAACTATAAATCCCCCAAAGTTCGGCCATCATAATGCAATGTCCCGCATTGTTGATGTTGATTCTTCAAATTTTGATTCGGTTCTGAGATCTGCGCGTAAAGTTTTCGTCGATTTCTGGGCGCCCTGGTGCAAGCCTTGCGAAAGGATGAACCCCCTGATTGAACGGTTAGCGGATCGGCACAATTCAATAACTTTTGCTCGAGTCAATGTAGACAAGCAGAGCGAGATCGCTTCAAGATATCATATCTCATCCTTGCCTGCTTACGTCTTTTTTTCTGACTCGCGCCCATCTGAGAGCAAGATCGGTGCCGTATCTGAAAGAGAACTAGAGCGCTTTGTCAGCGAAATCGGCTAATCCGTGAAGGATCAAGCCGAAATATCTTTGTAATCGCAGCGCTATTCCTTCATTAAATTTGACTTCTTCTTCCTCCTCCGTCTCTAAAATATCTGTGTTGGGCTTTGGGTTAATGGGTGCCCAAATAGCTCAGGTCTTCTCTCAAGCGGGCTATCAAGTGAAAGGATACGACGTCAGCGATACTCAACTTCGCTCTGGGATGGAACTGATTCGCAAGGGAAAATATGGTCTCGAAAACTCTGTTGCGAAAGGAAGGATGAGCAAAGAAGAGGCCGATTCAGTTCTCTCGCGAATCAGTGTCGAAAGCTCTCTTGAACATGCATGTCAAGGCTCTGGTTTAATATTGGAGGCTGCATTCGAAGAGCTCAAAACAAAACAGGAGATCTTTCGCAAAGTAATTCAGATATCCAGCGACGATGCAATCCTTGGGTCTAACACTTCAACCCTTAGCATTTCCAAAATATCGGAGCCATTTTCCACAGAGATCCGATCCAGGTTTGTCGGACTGCATTTCTTCAATCCTCCTCAGATAATGAAACTTGTCGAAATAGTTAGGACACAAGACACAGATAAATGGACCGTTTTAAAGTTGAAGGAAGTGTGTCTCTCTATAAAGAAAACCGCCATAGTCGTCTCGGATACTCCGGGGTTCGTCGCAAACAGAATCGGAATTTCTGTTTTCGCGGAGGCAAGTTCCTTACTAGAAAAAGGCGTGGCGAACGTCCGAGACATTGATCTCGCTATGAGGCTAGGGTATGGATATCCGATGGGTCCTTTTGAACTAGGGGATTTGGTCGGGTTGGATTCGCGATTGCTAAACATGCAAGCGCTATATGCAGAAACTAATGACGAACGATTCAAACCACCCGCAGTGCTTGAAAAACTTGTTCAAGAAGGATATCTCGGTGATCCGAAGTTGAAGAAAGCAAGCAAAGGTGGCTATTACGAGTATTACGGGCTCAAAAGGCCAAGCGAAGAAACATAAGAAAGTTTGCTCGTTTCTTGTGCAAAAAGCAATCTTAAATCAAAGTTAGAATCTTTATTCACTATTTCTTACTTCGACTTTGTTAGCCATGAGTGAATAACAAAATTGGAAACTCAACAATCAGAAAAAAAATACGAAAACATCAATGTCGAAAAGTCCGAGAGCTTGGTGGGAATAGTGAGACTAAATCGCCCTATCGGGATGAACGCATTGTCCAGTTCTCTTATGAAAGAGCTGCTCGAAGCTCTGAATGAACTTGATGCAGACGACGAAGTTCGTTGCATTGTAGTAACCGGGGGAGACAAGATCTTCTCGGCGGGAGCGGACATCAAGGAAATGTCGAACATCGGAACAATCGACGCGTTGAAGAGAGGCAATCTAGATTACTTCGATAACATTCGAAAGATTACGAAACCAATCATTGCAGCAATCAACGGCTATTGCCTCGGTGGAGGTCTGGAATTAGCAATGGCTTGCGATATTTTGATCGGGGGAGAAAACTCAAAGCTCGGGCAGCCGGAAATCAATATCGGCATAATGCCTGGAGCCGGTGGCACACAAAGACTTACGCGCGCCGTTGGAAAGTACAAAGCCATGGATTTGATACTCTCGGGCCGACTGATCGGAGCAAAGGAAGCTTACGACGCCGGCCTTTTGAGCAGGGTGGTTCCTGATGAAAGCGTCTTGATTGAAGCGAAAAGACTTGCATCCGAAATAAGTTCTAAATCCCCACTAGCAGCGAGAGTCGCAAAGGAATGTGTGCTGAAAGCATTCGACACTACTTTGAAAGATGGATTGGAGTTCGAACGTCGAAACTTCTACCTTCTGCTCGGAAGCGAGGACAAGGAAGAAGGGATGAAGGCTTTTACCGAGAAACGAAAAGCATCATTCAAAGGCAGGTAAGTGGTAATTCGGAATGTCTTCGACTCAAACTACAGAAACTGTGCTTTTAAAGAAAGAAAACGGCGTGGCTTGGATCACTCTCAATAGACCCGACGTGTTGAATGCATGCGATATCGACACTTTAAAGAAAATTCAACACGCCCTAAAGGATGCAGAAAGGGATGTTTCGATCCGTTGCCTTGTGCTTACGGGTGCTGGACGCGCTTTTTGCGCTGGAGCAGATCTCCAGTCTTTGAAGAAAAGAGGCGTCGGAGCTGACATTTCGCTCATGGAAGATTTGAGGGATGGATTCAATCCGATCATATCGAAGATGCGCTCGATGGATAAACCAGTCATTGCGATGATCAACGGGGTTGCCGCGGGCGCCGGCATGGGACTCGCTCTTGCGGCAGATTTGAAGTATATGTCAGAGGGAGCGAAATTCGTCGAAGCTTTTGCAAAGATCGGACTCGTCCCCGATTCCGGCGCGACATTCTTCATGCCGAGACTCCTTGGAATTTCGAAAGCGATGGAATTAGCATTCACCGGCGAAGGAATTGACGCGAAGGAAGCTGAAAGACTCGGGGCTGTTAATAAAGTTCTTCCTTCGGATCAATTGGAAAAGGAAACAAGACTCATTGCCGAAAAACTTGCAAAGGGGCCGAGAGGTATTGGATTAGCAAAACGCGCGATAAACAAGGCCCTCTATTCCGATGTTGACACAGCTCTTGATTATGAAGCTTACATGCAAGAAGTTGCGGGGTCTACCGAAGACTACAAGGAAGGGCTCAAAGCTTTTGGAGAGAAGCGTCCTCCACAGTTTCAAGGAAAGTAAGTCTGTCTCCTCACTTTTAGTCGAATGTTCTCCATTCTTCAGTATAATGAAAGTCAAAAACTTTCATAAGAGAAATTTCCTAAAACAATGTCAAGGTCGCAACTATGCAGCAACAACAAGAAGCAAATCCTCCCCACATCCTTGACATCCAGATTGGCACGGGAGCAAGCGGAACGCGAAAGGAAACTGATTCCATGGGAGAAATCGAGGTGCCTGCCGAACACTATTGGGGCGCGCAAACTCAGAGGTCGTTGATCCACTTCTCGATCGGAAACGACCGGATGCCAAAGGAGGTGTACCATGCTTACGGTTACGTGAAGAAGGCCGCGGCAATTATTAATGCTGAAGAGGGAATTTTGTCACAATGGAAGGCCGACTTGATATCAAAGGTCTCCGATGAAGTCATCTCCGGAAAACTGGACTCTGAATTCCCGCTTTATGTGTGGCAGACCGGCTCCGGTACCCAGTCGAACATGAACGTAAACGAGGTTATCAGCAATCGATGTATTCAGCTAGTCGGTGGAATACTAGGGAGCAAGAAACCAATCCACCCAAACGACGACGTGAACATGAGCCAGTCGTCCAACGATACTTTCCCGACAGCGATGCACATAGCCACTGTCATTGAATTTTCTACAAAATTGATACCCGCGATCGAAGCACTTCGTGATACCGTTTGGAGAAAAGCGATAGAGTGGGTAGACGTGGTGAAAATCGGGAGAACTCATCTGCAGGACGCGACGCCGCTTACGGTCGGTCAGGAATGGTCTGGTTACGCGAAACAACTAGATAACGCGATCGGGGAAGTAAAGCACTCGATAGAACGTCTATATCAAATCGCTCTTGGAGGTACAGCAGTAGGAACTGGGATAAATGCGCCTCCTGGGTTTGACAAAAAAGTCGCCACAGAAATCGCGCGCTTGACAAGTTATCCTTTCGTTACCGCGCCTAACAAATTCGAGGCTCAAGGATCTTTGGATGGAATTGTTGCTGCGAGCGCATCGCTTAGGGCAGTCGCAGTCGCGCTTTTGAAGATAGCAAATGATGTACGTTGGCTTGGTTCAGGTCCGAGAGCTGGCATCCACGAGCTTGTCTTACCAGACAACGAGCCCGGGAGCTCCATCATGCCCGGCAAGGTCAATCCAACCCAAGAGGAAGCGGCAATAATGGTAAGCATCGAAGTAATTGCTGAAGACAGCGCAGTGGCTTTCGCGGGGTCGCAAGGGAATTTCGAGCTGAATACCATGAGGCCGATAATAATCAACAATGTTCTACACATGGCAAGAATACTCGGCGATGTTTCGACAAAGCTCAGAGAGTTTAGCTTTGAATCAATCAAACTCGATCAAACGCGTGTTAAAAAGTACGTCGGAGAGTCCCTAATGCTCGTCACGGCGCTTAGCCCAGTCATAGGTTACGACAAGGCCTCGAAGATTGCACATTATGCGATGGAGAACAATCTTAGTCTAAAGGAAGCTGCTTTGAAACTAGGTTATGTCACATCTGAGGAATTTGACCGAATTGTCGTTCCGAAAAAGATGGTTGGGGACCCTCGCAAGGATCTCGGTATTGCTGGCTGAAGATATAGTCTTGAGTAGTCACGTTCAGATTACTCTATCGTATCGTCCCTGAAAACCGGAAAAAATCTAGCGGCGTCTTCCTCTTCGCTGCGAGTCTTGGTTTCTGATCTGCTCACAAACGGGACAGACCATCCTTCCCTGTTCGTTTGCCTGCAGTCTAACTCTATGGCGACTGCAAACAGAATGAACTGTGTTTGCTTCCATAGACAACATTCGTCATTCCACTATATCAACAGTCCTATGCCGCATGGCCAAAAAACGAGATGAATTTGCGAAAATTCGGCTTGCAACCAGAAGCTTTTCTCTTCTAGATTTCAACCAAAGATAGGATTTTGAAACAAATCTTTTATTGAATGTCGTGCATTACTGGGGTCGATCAGTATTCTTGGCCTCTAAGAGCGGCGAGGAAAACCTAGACTATTCGAAGGACCCACCAGAAATTAATCTTCCAAATATCTACCCCGTAGAGTGGACAATCGACAATCCGAGACTAATGGACCTTTTTGAGCGGGCGAAGCGAGAGGCTTGGAATCCGTCAACGATAGACTGGTCATCGCTCGACCCTCGAGATTACGACGACAGACAAAAAACCGCAATGGCGTACTGGTGGGCTCTCTTGGCTAATTTTGAAAATTCCGGCCCGCCGGTCTTTGCGAAGGCTATGATTCACACTTTCGAGATTCACGAACAGGACCCGGTGAAGAAGATGTTCGCCTCTATCGTCATGGACGAGTGCAGGCACGACGAATGCTGCATGAGGTCCTGCAACAAGCTGTGCCCTAATTTTCTCCAAGGGTGGAAGCCCAAGGATAATTTCGACGAAGAAGCCCTGCGGAACATAAAGTGGGTCTATTACAATGGCGCAAGGTACTGGAAGGGGTACAGCAGCGCTTACAACCGCCATTCGTGGCCAATTATATTTTCATCGTTCATGCTTGGCGAGCGGTGTGCGGCAACGTTGTTCAGCGAAATGAGCAAACACTCAGAGCACCCTGCTTTCACCGAGGCGCTCAAGAATATTGCAAGGGATGAGTCGAGGCACTTGGCGTTCACCTGGCTTGGTCTCGAGGGCGTGGCGAACAGGCTAACCGACGAAGACAAGAAGATGGTCACAAAGCAACTGCGCGCAGGTTTTACTTTTCTATCGATGATTCTTTACGAGCCTCCCGCCGAATTTTGGAAGCTGCCCCCGAATTTCCTCGAAGTCCAGCGAAAGATGGAGGGAATCGCAAGAGACGCCGGTTTAGGCGTTCTCTCGATAGAAGAAAAAACGACCTGCTGGCGAAACGCTATACTTGAGGTAAAAAGGCGAATGGACGACTTTGGAATTGAATTTCCCGCTCTTCCAGAAATTGGAATAACCGGGAAAGAAGTCCCCTTTGACGAGGATACAATGATCCCCACGTTCTAGATTAAGCACACACAATTACCCTTAGTTGTTCATAGTCAAATGCAGCTTGTCGCACAAACGGTTATAGTTAAGCACAGTCAAAAGCAGGAATGAAAACACAACGGAAAACGAGACTGGATGGCTGGACAAACGCTTCAAGATGCCGTAATTGTCGATTGTATTAGGACGCCCGTCGGAAAATACGGAGGAATGTTATCCTCCGTTAGACCAGACGACCTTGCAGCACTAGTAATCAAAGCGCTTGTGGATCGAAACAGTGTAGATCCCGACAGCATCGAGGATATCTATTTCGGTGCGGGAAATCAAGCCGGCGAAGACAATAGAAACGTGGCAAGAATGGCGCTCCTAACCGCTGGACTCTCCTTTAAGATTCCCGGAGCTACCGTGAACAGATTATGCGGATCCGGCCTGGAGGCAATCAATGACGCTTCCCATGCACTCATGATAGGAAACGGAAATACCTACATCGCCGGGGGCGTCGAGAGCATGAGTCGTGCGCCGTGGGTTATCCCGAAGAAGACAAAGGGCTTTGATCGACAACCGGAAATCGTAGATACGACGATCGGTTGGAGGCTAACAAATCCAAAGCTGGCAGCGCTATTTCCTCCGTATAGCTTGGGCGAGACTGCCGAAAATCTTGCAGAACGATACAATATTCCAAGGGCAGAGCAAGACCAATTCGCGATGAAGAGTCACGAGCTCGCTGTGAGAGCACAAAATCAGGGAACTTTCAAGGAAGAAATACTCCCTGTTCAGGTCACGGACAAAGATGGAAATCGGGTCTTGATTGACAAGGATGAGGGGCCTCGGCCGGATATCTCGCTTGATAAGCTTGCAAAACTAAAACCCGCGTTCAAGGAAAACGGAACGGTTACGGCAGGTAATTCCTGCGGGTTGAATGACGGAGCCGCGGGCGCGTTAGTTATGACTTCGCGCAGAGCAAAACGTCTCGGTTTACCGCCGAAGGTCAGGATAGTCGCTACGGCAACCGCAGGAGTCCATCCTTCTTACATGGGGCTCGGACCCGTGCCGGCGACAAGAAAAGTTCTGAAGCGAGCTGGGCTGGAGCTAGATGACATCGACCTCGTCGAGTTGAACGAAGCCTTTGCCGCTCAGGTTCTTTCTTGCCTTAAATTCATGAACTTCGACGCGACCGGGAAGATGAACGTGAACGGAGGGGCGATAGCATTAGGGCATCCGATTGGGTGTTCTGGAGCAAGAATTATGACTACGCTAGTTCATGAAATGTTGCGAAGGAAGGCCGATTACGGCCTTGCAACCATGTGCATAGGGGTAGGCCAGGGGATCGCAACAGTCGTCGAGCGTGTCTAGCCGTTGACTTCGGCTCAACAAGAACATGAGCTACGAAAATCTGATTCAAACACAATTTCGAAACTTTCCTCACCAGTAATTGATATCCACGTTCATCCTTGGACAATCGATTTTATGGAGAAAAACGAATGCATCAAGTTCGCGATAAATTTCTTTCACATCCCACGGGAAAAATTGCCAAAGAAAATCGAAGACCTCTTATCTGACATGGACGAAGCTGGCGTCGACAAATGTGTAGTCTTAGGTCAGGACATGCGGAGCGTCGAAAGAAAGGAGTACCAAAACTACACAATACCGAGCAAGGCCCTCGCGGACCTTGTCGAGCGATTCCCCAAAAGATTCGTAGGGTTTGGAGCAGTTGACCCACGTAAGGACGATGCTTTGAAAAAGCTAAAGGAAATTTCAGCGGATTTTGGATTCAAGGGGATAAAGATGCATTGCGATGCCTTGGGTCTAAACCCGAACGACAAACTCCTTTATCCTATTTACGAAAAATGTGTGGAATACGGTCTCGTAGTTTTACATCATACAGGCACGACGGGTCTCGGGTACTGCAAGATCAAGCACGGGCACCCAGTTGATTTGGATGATGTAGCACAGGACTTTCCTGAACTAAAGATAATCTGCGCCCATTTCGGATGGCCCTGGATGGAGGAGTGCCTTGCCGTCGCTACTAGAAACCCGAATGTCTACATTGACATCTCCGGTTGGCTAGCGAGATACTTCCCGCCGCTACTGATAACTTACATGAACGGCTTATTGAAGGACAAAATGCTGTTCGGGACGGACTATCCGATGATACGGACTCCACAGTGGATGAAAGAATATGACGAGTTC
>JASHOD010000119.1 GCA_030041295.1 Nitrososphaerales archaeon | reverse complement strand
TTTTGGTGGTATTTCGCAGAGGACTGCGTTCCGGATTCCAAGCCACTTTTCAAACTGCTAAAAACTTTGGTCTGAGAATGCCGCGAAAGAGGTGTATCGAAGCAAAAAAGTGCGAATCATTACTTTCTGATCCGTTCAAATTTGTTAACCGTTTATCACTGAGACGGTATTACGTAGATTTCGCTCTAACCATCTTCTCTCGAGGGCTCTGCTTTATTTCTATTGCATCTGGGATTTTTGTATTCAGGCAGATTAGTTACCTTGGCTATCTCGTTTAGCCATCGTTTGTATCAGCAGAATTGGTTGTGGAAGTAGAATTGGTTGGAGTGGTGACCGTACTGGTGACGTTGACGGTGTTGGTAACTGTAATTGTGGAATTAAGGTAGAAGGTAATCGTCGTCGAATTTGTGAAAGTTGTATTATAAGTGGAAGTCGCGGAGTAGGTGACATTCGTGCTATACGTAACCGTGGTCGAAGATGTCAAATTGGTCTCATAAGTATCCGTAACTGAACTTGTGACAGTCGTATAGTTTGTTAACGTTGTCGTCGTCGAATCTGTTTCTGTGACGGTTTTGTAGGTTGTTAAGATAGTCGAAGTAGTTGAGGAACTGCCTCCAGTGCTAGTCGTTCCACCAGTTTTCGGTACCTTGCCTGCCGCAAAATCTTGATATCCAAGGGAGAAGAACAAGTTTCGAGCAGCCGAATTATTTGCTTGAACCGTTGGGGTACCTTCTGGATAGCCAAGACATTGACCTAAGCATGTCGAAAGGTACATTGTTCGGCCGGTTAACTTGATCGGCATCGAAAAAGGAAATGAAGGCGTGGGCGTACTAATATCAACGATCTTTGGGCTCGAGCCATGGCAGGTTCCTGTATCTCCGACAAAAATCTGTAAAGCATTGCTTGGCGTTTCATAAGTCGAGCTACCTATTCCAGAAAGAGAATCATTCAGGGTTGCAACTCGTGAGAGCTGCCAATTTATGCCAGCGGAAGTCCTCCATACGTTGCCGGCACAACTAGCGTCAGAGATATAGAATTGCCAACCAGTGCTGCTACTGTTTACTAAAGCTAATCCGACCGGATAGACTGGATTACCAAATTCCTCGAATTGTGAGCTTTTAATCAAGGTCGTACATGATGACGCATATACATATGGAGGACTGCATTCTGTCAGGATGGAATTTACAGGATCAACCCAATACACATTCAGATTTGAATCTAGGACTGTTCCTACAGGATCACAATACTTGTTCGGGAGTTGGCTGCAGTAAGAGACCGGAAAGGGGTAAAATGTGAAAGGGTTGCATTGGTGAATAGTCGCATCATAACAAAATAGCATCCCCTTTGAAGAGGTTTCTACAAGAGTCAAGTTCCCTCCATCGCTCGGAACCGTAGACTGATTACTAGCAGTGTAATTGTACCATGTGTCCCATCCGCCTAACCCTCCATATTGACCTGAGTCGCCGGCTGGAGGCGCAGCAACAGGATAGTCATTGGAATTCACGTCGCAATAGTAGAGGTTGCCTGTATTTGCATCCACTGTGAATACTCCAGCAATCGTAGTCAAAATATCTGGAGTACGCGAATAGTAGACGCCCCCAGCTGCATCATCATTAGGCAAAGTACACATCGGCGATGGAGCCGTGGTTTTCGCATTGCTAGAGAAACCTCCATACAATCCTATTGAAATCAAAAGTATAACGACCGAAATGGTGAATATCCTCCATAGAAAATTTATACTCATTGTTTGCTTGGATTTTGTTTTCCCATTTAAATTAACTCTTACAGAATTATGTTTGTTGACAAACACTACAATAAAGCGATTAGATCTCCAAAGATTTCTTCGAAATTGTGTATTTACTTCAGGTTCTAAATGAACGACGCTCAGTGTTAGAGTAAGGAAAGTTCAAGCGGCCTATTTTTACTCACTGCGACCTAAGCGATTCCTGAAAAATTTCCCGCTCCTAACAAATAGAGTGCACTTAAGCTGGGCCTAAACTCAGCTGCTTCGAGTTCCTTCTATCGTTGACGCACGCACATTATTTTCTTTTAGATGAGTGCTCTAATCAGACAGTAACGCTGGAGGCGCCAAGCAAGGATTCATGTTTTGATTTCCTTCATCCATCAATAAATCTTTTGATGAAGGAACTGAAGGCTTTGAAAACCAATTTTGAAATCCAAACGGTGCACGACTGTAATTATGTAGCCTAAATTCTGTAGTACATCAAAGGAATTAATTCACTGGTGTCATACGAACGACATACTTATTATGTCATAAAGATTCAGCCGCCGTTGGAAAGTCAAGTTCGAGCGAAATAATTCACTTTGACTATTGCTTTTTTAAAATACATTTTCGTTCTCTTAATTCTGCTCGGCGTCGGGATTAATTTTGGTGTACCTTCTGCGACAGCGAATTCTGCTTCCCCCAGTCCAAGTTCGCCTCAAATCGTCACTACGGATCTTTCTCAGAATCAATCTGGCACTGCTCTCCCCACCGAGGCATCAGATCCGATTGTATATGATAACAATGTGTATGTAGCCTGGAATGCCTTAACCAACACAGATCAGGTATTTTTTGCCTCTAGTCATAACGACGGACTGAATTTTACCTCGCCATTGGATCTTAGTGATAATACAACAGCAACTGATTTCGCGCCTAGAATAGCAGCCTACGGATCTAATGTCTATGTCACTTGGCTAGAAACAACCAACTCAAATATCTCGTTAATGTTTGCTTCAAGTAATAATGAAGGAAATAACTTCTCTTCGCCGGTCACTGTTGATTCAATAGGTTCCACCGACTGCGTGGCTGATCCAACGAAATGTGATGACATCTGGTTGCCCCAAATTGCCGGAGTATCCAAAGCAATCTATCTACTTTGGTCCATTCCATTATCCCCTAATCATGACGCAATCTTTTTCTCTGCCAGCCGTAATAATGGTACCACGTTTGGCCCGCGTATTGACCTCACCTCTGGCACGAGTAGTGGACAGGAACCATACCTGGTTGCTGAAGGAAAGTACGTCTATGTAACTTGGGATAACGCGACGATTTATTCACACTCTAATTCTGATTGTTTTATCAGGGTAAGTCAGAATTATGGTAAATCCTTCGGGGGGACCATAAATGTTGCTAACTCTGGCGGTTCCTCAGGTAACATCTCGGTTGAACCCATCATGTCTGCATCCAACGATAATGTCTACGTTGTTTGGAAGACTGAAAATCTAAAAACAAATAACTGGGACGCATTTATTTCCGTGAGTCATAACAACGGTTTAAGCTTCTCAGCGCCGACAAACCTGAGCAACGATTCTGGTGTATCAAGAGAAGTAACCGTTAGTTCTTGGGGAAACGATGTTTATGTTGCCTGGAGAGATAATACGAACGGGAGTTATGATGTCTATTTCAGGGAAAGTTACGATTCTGGCAATACTTTTACTGCGACTACGGACATCAGTGGTAATACGAACATAACGAATCTAAGTACATTGGGAGATAGAGATGTCGTAGGGTCGCGTGGCCCCGATGTATATGTTTCGTGGGACAGCGTAAACTCAGGCAACTACGTAGTATACCTAGCTTACAGTTCAAATTTCGGCGCTACTTTCAATACAATCAGAATCAGCGGTGAATACGGAATTTCTGACGAGGGACTGTTGACACCACTAACATCTGTTAAAGGAACTACGGTCCTATTGGAGTCGAATTCTTCAATTTTTTTCGATTATGTTAGGGTGACAAAATGAGCGTAGAGGCAGATCAATAGCTTGCAACGGTGATTCCAAAAAGCTCCTCGTCGAACCTAAGTTTACCGTATGAACAAGATTATTTCCAATCACCAGATCAAGGATCCCATGTTGGTAATCAGTAAAGTACACTATGTGACAAGAAGGATCATATGCTGCTCCCGCCAAAACCGAAAATCCGCCAAGGCTTAGGTTTCCGACAATTGTGTTCTGACGACTGATTAAGAAGACGAGCCCCTGAAAGTTCGCATCACCAACATACATCAGATGATTGGAATCGTCATATGCCATAGCCCATGGAGCGGAGCGGGGACTGGAAGGAAGCTCTATAGTCTTTACCAGATTATTATCCCAACCGATAACTGAGACAGTGCCTGAATTTTCGTTTGCAACGTAAATGTCTCCGTTAGCTTGGTCGGAGGCGAGGTTTATCGGTGTGGGGCCGACTGTGATATTTTTTATCGGCTTGCAAGACCGAGAATCAATTACGGAGACAGTTTCGCTGTTTGAATTAGCAACATAGAGATTATGGTTTATTGGGTTGTATGCAAGATTCTCGGGCCCTGCCCAACGGCTATTCGCGACAAAATCATACCCGTGAAAGGATTCACAACGGCGACATCATTGCCCTGATATTCGGCGACATAAAGCAGCCAAGTGTACTGTACATATATGAGACCGGTTGGACCGTTGAATCCTTTGAACGTGTCAACAACCTTGTCTGTCCAAATGTCGATCACTGAAATCGAATTGTTTGCATAGTTCGAAACAAATACGCGATGATCAGTCTCGTCGAAAGTTGCGCCAAATGGTTTTGCGCCAACGCTGATGTTAGCTAGGACTTGAGTTCCTCTTATTGCAAAGACAGAATTTGTGCCGGTAGCGACTGCATACACTATGTCTTGCTGGTGATGGTCTTGAAACGATTGTTGGTACGCGTTTGTATTCATCGACCCGAGGAACAGGATGAGAGATAATAAGGCAGTTCCCGCGCCTAATAACATGTGAAAAGCTACACCTGAGGCGCTAACTATAAGACTATCGTCATACATTGATACGGTGCCAAAATATCCTTCTGGGGAAAAATAGCTAGGGTTTCATTTGAAAAATCAATAATGTCTGGACGTGGTCGAATTTCGAACAACCTAAAGCTAGAAATGAAGAGTTCGTATTTTACTAATCTTCAGTTTCACAAAAACAAATTTTCTTTTTCGCTTTTCCTTACACCTCAATTTCTCATTGTATCGAATGCGGATATAGAAGTCTTTTATACGAGCAAACAGATGTGGCCGAAATACAGAGTCTAGATCCGTACTTGCCATACCAAATTCGATCAGGAGTTTTAGTGATCGGTCTCGATGGTGCGACATTTGACCTAATAGGTCCCATGATGGAAGAAGGCAAGCTGCCTAACTTGCAGAAGCTCGCATCATCTGGCGTTCACTCAAAGCTACGTTCAACCATACTTCCGCTTTCACCCACGGCGTGGACATCTTTTTCCACCGGTAAGAATGCTGGCAAACATGGAATCTACGATTTTTCAAAGAGAGTGGAAGGCACGTACGATTATTGCCCGACGACTTCTCTAGATCATAGATCTCCTTCCATTTGGGACATAATCGGATCATTAGGCGGAAGGAGCATTGTCGTAAATGTTCCTCTTACTTATCCTGCGAGGCCTATCAACGGTGTAATGATTTCCGGCTTTCCAACTCCATCAAACGTCGACGACTTCATTTATCCTAAAGATCTCCTACCATCTCTAGAATCTATGTTAGGGCGTAAGGTCGACGTAAGGAAACCCCCTGTCTTATACCACAAGGGCCACGAAAGAGAAATTACGGACAAGCTGATCGACATAACTAGGCATCAAACAGAAGTTACAAAAAAACTTATGCAGAATTTGAATTGGAATCTCACAGTTTCCGTTTACGACGCCACTGATGTGATGGGTCACTATTTCTGGGCGTATCTCGATAGGAATCATCCAAAATACGATGGGAGACTGGCTGAGCCTGTAAGGAACATGGTCGAAGAAATTCACGTAGAGCTCGACAAAGCGATAGGACAGCTCGTAGAATCGGCCGGAAAAGATGCTCTCATCTTTGTCATCTCAGATCACGGCTTTGGACCAGTTTACTATGGTGTTTACATTAACAACTGGCTGCTCGAGCGAAAATACATGTATTTCAAGCACAATGCGAGAGTTCGCGCAAAATACTGGGCATACAAGAGAGGTCTCAACACGTACAACCTCCTCCAGATAGCAAAGAAGTTGGGGTTGGTCAAGAGTATAGAATCGGCATATTCAAAGCGGTCCAAAGCACTCACCTTACTCAAGCTAACCGCGCTTTCCATGGAAGACATCGACTGGGCGCGAACAAAAGTATATTCCGCCGGAAACTTTGGACAACTATACATCAATCTCAAAGGGCGAGAACCAAATGGAATCGTGCCAAGAGAGGAAGCAGAACAGCTCATTGGTGAATTAATGGCAGAGTTAGCGAAGCTGAACGATCCGAATACTGGACAGACAATGTTTGACAATATCTACAAGAGTGGCGATATATTCAACGGATCTACCGATTCTCCAGACATTGTATTCTTCGATGACGAAATGAAGTACAGCGCTCACCGGATGTTCGAGTTGGGGAGCAATAATCTGGTTACGCCTCACCCGGTTTATTCGGGCAATCACAAGATGGATGGAATTTTGTTTGCGGCAGGAAAAGGAATCAAAACGATGCCTGAAGCTCCCTCTGCTGAACCACAACTCGTAGACATAGCTCCCACCATTCTGCATTGTCTTGGCAACTATATTCCAAATGATATGGATGGTAGAGTGCTCGAAGAGATCTTTGAAAGCACATCCGAGTATGCCACACGACAAGTCGAGATTGCTCTGGAGGAACGCGAAGCTCTCAAAATAAAGCAGAGCCTACGAAGATTGAATACTTTGCGGGCACTCTGAGTTTTTTTGAAACAAGAACAACAGTTTGCGAAAGTGATGAGCGGTTCTTCAATTCATAATATGCTTTGACAAATGAAAAGAGCAGACGTATTCTGAAATGATGAAAATATGAAATTACGAGTCTGCGACATACCGCATCAGAAATGATGAACATAGAAAGTATTATGAGCAACAGTCCAATGGATAGTTACGAAATATAGAGGCGCAAAGATTTCGGAAACCATTTCATTCCAAAAAAATGATGATACTGAACAAAGGGCTTCAGAAGCGAGAGAGTTCGAATCAGTACCGATACCTAAAACTCTGGTTCAAAAAATCGAGAGACGAATCAAAAAGACAGAGTTCAAATCAGTTGGCGAGTATGTTACCTATGTCTTAGAGCAAGTATTACTCGAGCTGGGACAAAGTGATCTCGGAGAGAGCTCTAATAAAACAAACGACAACGCATTTTCCAAAGAAGATCAGGAAAATGTAGAACAAAGACTGCGAGATTTGGGCTATCTTTAAGGTTAAAACATGAAGTTACTTCCTGACTGGACATAACAGTCTGCGTGATGTTAGGAGCTCAAACTAAAGTGCAATTTCACAACTTTAACTTCGCAACCAAATCTTCGAGAATCATCCCCTAGTCGAAGATCGCCTCAATTCTGATCTGCCTAAGTGCAACTTCCCCTATATTCAGCTAGTTAGGATAGATCTCGCGAGAAAAGGCGAAGTTTAAAGCAGCCATTGGCACAGCTACCGTCCCATCAAACATAGATCAGGAACCCTCTAGGATCGTTGAGATGCGTTAGCGATCATTATTACGCCGATGCTCTGCCAACCTAGCCGACAAGCAATAGAAGCTGTCTTGCGTAACACCTGGATATCAGACTAAACATTTCCGAGACTCAGAAAGAAACATTGGTATTCAGTTTGAATTTACATTGGATAATCATACAAATTTTGGAATTGAATGGAAGAAATGCAAATCTCTTCCCTAAAGTCGCGGTCAATCCTGGGATGACCTAGTCTGTGTCAGGGCCGTAAGCTGCGGCCTCTGAGATCACGTATGCAATTTCAGCTTTTGAAGTTGGAATTATGAATGGGGCGCTGGGTTTTTGTTGAAAATTAAATGCGCTTGCAATGCTATTCGTATCAGCAACTCTCTGACTTAAAGTATTAGGCACATACCAGTTCCACTCAATGAAGTTCAATATAGATTCAAAAGACATCTGTTTGTTGTCCAGATCTCCTTGGCGAGCATAAGGAGATATAATTATAGCAGGAACTCTGAACCCCAAGTAACAGTCACGTGTTGTATGGTAGATTTATGCTCTCATTACTGTTCGAGCAATACCTTCTGGACTATCAAAGAACAATTCCAGTTTTACGATCTCGTGGAAATGAGCGCACAAGCTTATAACCGATATATGATCACGATCTTGGATTGTCCAGTAGGTTCTGTGTAGTTTTCGGTTGATAGGAGATCAATCAAACTAAATCATAGAATAAAGGAGATTCATGAGGAGATTAGGGAGCTTCGAACACTATACAAACAGCTCCTAGACCGATTGATTCCAGTTGAAGAACCTACTGAGCAAGAAAAAAGAGCGATCGAAGAAGTGGACGAATTAGCTGACGAGAAAGAGCTAAGAAAAGCACTTGGATTCGCAATAGAGATCAAAGCTTTCACAAGAGCATCGAAGCGCCAGACGTTTTCCTATTTTTTCTCGACTTCGACAACAAGCTTTCTTCTTTCTGAAGGATAAATAAGAACAGGCAAATCTCGCTTGATACCGAGTGAATCAATTATTTCTTTAGGAATGTGTATTACAAGTGAGTTGTCGGCTTGGAAACGTCCTCTCTTTTCCAGTTCAAAGAGACTCGCTTTTTCTAAAATCACTCTAATTCTGAATTGCTATCAGAGATTATCAAATCTCCAAAGCTCTTTGTCACTATGCTTAAGAAAATTTTTGGATTAACAATCTGCTCTCCCATGAATTCTCCTAATCTCCAAAGATGCCTGTCTCCAGAAACTATGTATTGCGCTTTTCCGTCGATGGCAGTATTCACTACAATGTCATCTTCAGGGTCTTCTTTGATTGCCTTGTAGTCTGACTTTACCACAATAATCTCGGCGATGTTCCTGATCGCATTTTCTAGCTTGGAAATGTCTGATTTGTTGTATCCTAGACTCATCTGCACCTCTTTTCTACTCATAACATCCACGAATTCGACTAGTATCTCATCGGAAAGTGCCAATGTGATCTCTTCGAACGTAGCAATTAGATCCAGAATGTCGGCTGGGGTCCCATGTTTTGAGATAAAAGCCGAAACAAGGACATTCGTGTCGAGTGTGACTCTCATCCGGTCGCGTTTCTTGTCTCCTGAATAAGTTTCGCTATTTCACTTTCGTCAAAACCGCCGCGCTTCTTTGTCTTCTTCCTCGACTCTCTAATCAGCCTCTTTAATCTAAGTCGTTCTTCTGACAACTCTAGTTTTCTCAACACAATTGTGTCTCCAACGCCCATTATGATAAACCTCTCACCTTCCTTCAAATTCATACTTTTTCTTAGCTCAGTGGGAATCACGATTTGTCCTCTTTCAGATAACCTTGTCAGCTCCAACGCCATCCAATATCAGAAATAAGATATATCTTATTCTTATTTATAGCTTCTTCAACACAGGAGAGAGCAGTTTTACAAAAGCGCCCTACTTTAAACTGCGGCGAACTGAGAGACCTTGACTTTGATGAAGAAGGTGATCGACATCATTTGGAGCGCGACTAATTCTATATCCTGTAGCTCGACCATCTCCCTCATTGGGTTGAGGATTTGGTAGACGCTCCAAGGTTTCTATATTTCGAACGAGCACTCTAGTAGGAAGAATACATATTAGTAACATTGTTTGATATTAGTAATAGACAGGGAAATTAGGAATTGGTCAAGGTGAAGGTTACTCGCAACTTTCAGGTGACAATCCCTGAAGAAGTCAGGAAGAAAGTTACACTAGCCGAGGGTGATATTGTCGACATAGAACCGTTTGGTCCAGAGCAGATCATTCTGAAGAGAATAATCCCGTTAGAAGAGCTCGAAGGAGCTTGGGCTAACGATTCAGCAGTGGATAATGCAATGGAGGAGGTGGACAAGCTTTGGAAAAATTGGAAAATCCCAAAGAAATCTGTGTAGATACAGATGTCCTAATCGATTACCTAAAGGGAAAGGACCCTGGCTCACGAACCTATAAAGAATGGAGAAGAAAGGCAGCGGTTGGTATTACGGCTATTACAGCCTTTGAGCTTTTACTTGGTTCAAAACAAGCAGGTATGAAGGAACAAAGACAAGTAGAGATAAAGAGTCTCATTGCACAACAATCTTTTGCACTTCCATTTGATATCTCGTCGGCTGAGAAGGCAGCTGAGGTAGAAACTCAACTAAGCCGAATTGGAATGAGGATCGACATGAGAGACCTATTCATCGCCTCGATTTGCACAAGTAGAGACACCCCGCTCCTCACACGAAATAAGGAACATTTTAGCCGTGTGCGAGATCTTAGACTGCTCGATTTCTGAACCTGAATCTCTCAGATATCTTGATTCTTGATCTTTTTTGCTTTTTCTTTTATACGAGAAGCAGGGCAGAACACAGGGATACTTGACCGTGACTCCAAGTTTATGACCTGCCCATCCTGCCGATTATGAACGAGGAATTCTCTTCTGAAACACCGTGGACTTGAAATCGCAAATGAAAATCTTTTTCTCAGCAGACCGTTTGCGATGTTTGCGAATCTGCCCGAATGCCCGTAAGTGACTCTTTATCCAGAGTAAGTTTAAGTGTAGATCGCGTATCTTGCCATCATGGGATTTGTCGAGGTTCCAGTTGTCGTAACGAATCTAGACTCTAGGCAAAAAGTGGAGCTTTGTGGATTAGTCGATGCAGGAGCAACTTTGACAGTCCTGCCGAGGAGTGTGGCCGATTCTCTAAAAATTCATGCGAAATCTACAAGCAAGGTTATGACAGCTGGTGGACCTGTAGCAGTAGACATTTCAAGCGCTGAAATTGAGATTGGAGGAAAAAAGGAAACTGTGAGAATCGCAATAAGCGACGTAATCGATAAGCTTCTGATCGGCGTTACCACGCTAGAAATATTGGGGCTTTCAGTGGACCCTGTCTCAGGTCAACTCAGGGAATCGATGTACCTGCTCTATTGAGTCGCGTCGATTCATCCGCCCAACTTCTCGCCTTCGATTTCATCAGAGTTGATGACGCTGTTTGGAAGTGATGATAGAGTGATCCCCCACCAAGCTCAGAAATAGTATGAATTTGAATCATCAGTGGCGAACCCAGAATTGCAATCTCGACAAATCTAGAAACTGCCTGCGAAGAATCTACGATTTAGAGTGACTCTGCGCCGCAAGGCGTTGACAATCTTCGATGTATGCACTAAGAAATGATATGGAAGATATGGTTGATTGGTAACTCAGACCAAGCACCCTTTAGCTCTGAATAAGACAGATGGACTTCACCTCTATGAGGGCGCACATTAGTTTATAACCTTGTTTATGGATATAAACTATGAAGCGCCCGTAGAGGGTGATAAACATACACAATGCAGCAACAAGAGAGTGATCAGATCTGGCAGGACATCGGATTCACAAGGAATCCATATGATTACACACCGCTCAAGATCAACAAGGAAGATAGATCAATATTCGTAGGAAGATCAAAGGAGCAGAAGCAGTTCAAGCTGCAGGTAGCTGGTCCTCAAGGAGGGATTGCTATCGTTGAAGGAGCCATAGGCGTAGGGAAGACAAGCTTTGTCAACACCATGCAATACGACAAAACACTCGTGGCAGCAGCACCGGGAGGAAAACAACAACGATCACCAAAGTATCTTCCATCTTATGAGACAATCGAGCTGAGGGAAAACACTGAGCTTACAGATTTTATGCTTTCAGTACTCTCGAACTGCATATTCTCGCTCGAGAAAACGCACGGAAGATCAGCCTCAGAGGAGGACCGAGATCTCAAAGCAGGAAAGGAACTGGTTGCAAATACTGTTCGCTCGGGGCTCGGTTTCAGCGCGTCCATTCTGGGCAGCGGCATCGGAGCTACAAGAGAGATAGCTACGGTTGCACCGCTTTCAGCAGTGCTTCCAACCGTGATTCACACCATGGACAGATGGTTCGATAAAGCCTCGGAGAAGTTCGGATACGAGGCCTTCCTAGTACCTATTAACAACCTCGACATCCTGAGCGATCAGGCAGTGGTAGCCTTCCTCAACGCTGCAAGAGACACTCTGCTCACGCGGCACCGCGTCTGGTGGATACTTATTGCAAGGCAGGGCTTCTTTTCGTATCTAGAAACCTCGGCAAGGCGAGTCAGCGAGCTCGTCACTGGCACTCCAATTCTTCTGAATCCTCTATCGCTCAAGGAGGTGCACCAAGCAATAGATGTCAGGGTCCAAAGATTCTCGCAGCAACAGCGAGAAAGCAAAAAGAAACAACATCATGGAATATTATCACATCCCGTACCCGTCGAGGCAGTCGACCTTCTCTATGAAGCATCAGCCGGGGAGATACGATATATTTTCAAGCGTCTTTCTGATCTCGTGTATGTTTTCCGCCTCAGCTTTCCGAGCGAGATGCAAATTCCATTGAATGTGGCCAAGGAATCGCTAAGATCTCTTGCGCGCGTAAGATTAGAAGAGCTCAATTTGAGTGAGCGAGATAAAGATCTCTTGAAGACAATGGCAAAAGAGCGGCAGTTCAGGATAAAGGACTACCTCACGTTCAATCTTGACAAGGCCCAAAGGTTACAAAAAGTGGTGGGCAAGTTCCTGCGTCTGGGCCTCCTCTCGCGCTCTGAAAAGAGTCGAAGGGAAGTTCTGTATTCGACCACGGGGGATGTGAATCTGGTATTCTCCAGTTCGTGAACCGATGAACCCAGAGGCCTATCATCAGCTGCTTCCTTGATAGCTTGAAGATGCTCTTTGCTACACTCATTGTTATCTCAGAAGCAAGGCAGAACCTAAGGAAACATTTTAACCAATTTCGCATCCTTTTATAGCAGTAATGTTACTGTAAAGTGCTCTTGGAATTTACAGTTCGCTGTTTCATTGAAGAGCATCATGAGAGGTTGGATGATGTTTGTAGAGTGTTCCCTTCAATGGTTAGAACATCTTACAATTTGATACGCGCGGGGAAAAAAGATACTGAAATCAGGAGTTTATTGTTAGAACGCAACAAAATTACCAATTGCAAGTGGAGGCAAGACGCAATCATCCAGGCTGACGCTACTACGCCATGTCAGCCGAACTCGATAGTCAAAACAAGCTCCCTTCAGTTCTGCGCATAATTAGTACTGCCTTTTGTACTTGTGGATTCTTGACAGGCTCCAGAAATTCTATGAGGTTTCTTCTTGAAAACGGCATGCTCTAAATGATTTCCCAATTCACAAACTTCGGATTTGTTCCCCCTTACAATGCGGATAAAGTACGTATATGATGGATTGTGTGTATCTCTAGTTGCCCTCTACAAAAGCGATCTTGATGCGAGCATCTAAAGGAAACGTCGGAGAGGAAGAGGAAGAAGATAACCTCAAAGAGACTAGTAACAGCCGAGAAGTAGATGATCTCATTCTTGCGTTATCAAACAGAATTTCATTGCGCATTTTCCGCCTAATGTCCCACGGACCGATAGCATCCAAAACAATACGTGAAAAGCTCGATATCTCTGATTCAGTCTTGCACGAGAGACTCAGGTATCTCGTGGATATTGGGCTATTGATGAAGACTCGCCAAAGAAGCGGAAAGGAGGGAGTTTACGGTCTTACACCCCTCGGGCAGATTGTATATCAAACGCAGGTAGTAAGGTTATACGACATTGCGGCGCAAAACAATCGTCTTGACGTACTCGCAAGAATCATAGAGAAAAACAGCCCCGCAAATGAAATCCAAAACATTGCGATAAGAGACCTCCAGAAAGACTTTGTGGAAAGGATAGAAGACTCGGTCGGACTCTCTAATCTCAAGCCAATAAGGTTCTTCCGAAGGATCGAAGACTTCTCGTATCATGTTAGAGAATGCATAAGAAACACTAAATCAGAGCTCTATTTCGCAGCGAAGAACCTTGATTTTGCCATGATTCAAGTCCTCGCCAATTTAGGACAAAGAGAGAGCTTCTCGACGAACTCTAGCATTTCCGACAAGTCGAAGAAGAGAATCAATGTAATTTATAGCAACTTGGATTATGCTTCTTATTTAGATCGCGGCCCTCAAAACGAAGGTGGTTTTACCTTACACTCACCATACTCGAGAGATATGCCAATCAATAGCAACGACAATGAGAACTCATTCCCGTTTCAGGGTTTCAAGAGTAGACCAAATTTCTCTATCCGCAAAGTCGACAAAATCAGCTGGAGCTTCTTAGTTGTGGATAAAGAAGGAGTTGCTATTGAAATAACGATTTCTAGGGATCATCAGTCTACTTTCATTGCAGGTTTTGCATTCGAGAACGAAGATGTAGCAGATAGACTAGTCTCATACTTTCAAGAAATTGCGGCAAAACAAGAGAATCGAATACCCAAGATCGATTCATTCTTAGTCCTCCCCGACATCGAACAAGTCGCTACGACAATCGAATGAAAAAATTATATGCCTTCAAGACGAGATTGACACTCTCCCAGCTAAAGGAAGGGGGAGATTCTCGCTTCGTTTCTCGCTTCGTTGGCGTTCTGCATGATGCCTCATCCTAGCGAGTTCTCATTATTTTGGGCTTTGTCAAAATCAGCCCTTGAGATAGAGCAACAAAAACTTGAATTTTGACTCGTGAAGACATGTCTTTACGACGCTTGTTTTGCCAACCCTCCTTGAACCTGTCACAACAACAAACATCTTTGATCTTATTGCATTATCTAGCTTTTTTACCACCGCTTTGTGTGTCCTCCCATACAGACTCTCAATATTTGTTATGGGACGGTCGAAGAATGCTAGTTTTGGCAATTTGAGATACTAATCCCAGTTTTGTATATGCCCCATTACTGGTAATGGGGCATAACTGGTAATGCCCCATTACTATAATATTCTTGTGTTCATAACAACAAATGATACTTTTGCGAATGTCAAGTGCGCAAATTTTGCCGCTCACTTTATGCCTCAGAAACAAGAGAAATGATGCGATTGGCAAACACGTTTCAAGAAGAAGCGATGGTGTTGGAACGCGAACGAAGGGACGAGGAACTGCTAATCCGAATAGTCGATCCAATGAAGTTATGTCAAAGGGATAAGGGGAGAGATCTTTTAGTTTGATTGCTCAATCTCCTATCAACCGAAGACTACACAGAACCGTGCGTTCTTTTCCCTCATGGGTACTGCGGATTTTCCGCAGTCCTGATTGTTTTTCCCCGCACGAAGATTTCGTCTGGCTCCGAAAATTCCGCAGTGAAATAATGACACTATTGATCGGGAAATTCGTGCTTGAATTGAGAAAATATTAAAAGGAAAAACCGAAAATTTGTCACCTTCCTTCGAAGCACTAGTTAAGAATCGAATAATTTCTACCGGTTTTCGATATCATTCCTGAGATCTAGATATGATATCGTTCTCTTGCTCTTACGCCGCCTCTGCAACTTCGACCAACGTTATTTCGAAGGGACGAGTTCTTGCTGTCGTCGAATGTCGAGCCCCCAAGCCAAGTCTTCAGCAACAACGTTGCTCTGTCATCAAAGCCTGCTCCTCCAACTTTTTCCCGTCTTATAAGGGGAATCTAGTTTTCAATTTTGGAGAAACTCTGTTGTTACCTCCGCAAATGCTAGCTTTGACATGGCAATCTTATGATGAGCGGATTCAAAATCCCCGCTCTGGTCTCTTTCGTCCCGGATCAGGGAGAGTGGTTTAGATGATCCAAGAAAAATTGGGAATGAACAACAACCCTCTGCCTCTTCTAGATGAGCTCACAATCGTGGATGACTTGATGGAGTACTCTGAACTTGAATTCACTATGTTTCTATTAACAAACACGGGACCTCTTTCCAACTTCGTACCTAGAAGTGATGAATAATCCAATGAGAAAAAGAATGACTCAAAAAGAAGAAAAGAATGTAACAGCGGCGAAATGTCCGATCTGCAATTCGAGAATTATGAATCTCACTTGCCCCAAACATGGAACTATCTGCGAAACTTGTGGGACGCTATACAAGAATGAGATTTCATGCCCCAATTGCTTTCCAACTCTACCAAACATCCAAGATGTAAGTACTAAAGATCGTAGAATAGTTGTTCCTTTAGGAGAACTTGGATTAGGAGCGAAGGAACTCAGCGCGATAACTGGAAGGCAAGCCTTCTCAAAGAAAGAAGCTAACATACTAAGAGCAATGAATAACGGAGTAGATCCAAAGAGAAGAAAAATAAGACAGAAAGCAGAAGCCGCAATAAAATGGCTCAATCTTCCGCGAAATACAGAGGTTGAACTCCTTCAAACTGTCGAACGAAATTCGGTAACGATCGCTAGCCGGCATGGGAAGAAGAACTCTAGTCAGAACTCCCACATATCGCTTGAGAAAGTAGTTGAGTTCTCTCTACTCTCCGAAGCAAAGAAGATTGGAAAGACCATAGTCGAGGTTCAGGAAGCTCTTGCAAAGGCAGGGTTCAACATAAAGCTTCGGCTCTTCTCGCTCAGAATATGCGTTCCAAAAAATGTCGACGTTTCCTTAGTAAGCATGTATGTCAACGGGTGGAAGCGCGAGGGAGATTCATTCAGGCCAAAGTTTGCTGGCGAGGGACCATTGGGGACGGAATACACTGTTGCCTTCCAAGCGCTACTTTCCGATACAATTGATAGTGAAGGCCACGTCGGAGAGCATGAATGGGTCGAAGTACGATTTAGCAACGCAATTATTATTTCAGAGGAACCTGCTATTGTAAGCAAGTCTAGTCACACTAAAAGTAGATTCTACTACGACCACGGTTTCTCTGCTCCTTCATCTTCCTCATCCTACGCCTCAACCAAGCAAAGTTACAAGGAGAAGGTTAACTTCATGCAGAAGGGGCCAAGCACCGTTCTCCTTCGGTTGAATGGAACAAAATGCTTCGCTCTCTTCAAATCAATGAATCAAATGCTTGATCTGGAAAGTGGCACATCGACAACTAACATGAAGAAGGAAAATGATCATTCGATTACCGCCACCGCTCAGTCTCTTCCTCCAGAGATCCAGGGGGTGATCAGGCAGCAACTTTCTCTTCCCTCGAAGAAATTTCCAGCTTCGGCCTCACTAATGCAAAGAGCCTCCTGTCTAGGCAGTGTTGAGCGTAGAAGCGTCGAGCTCTTTCGTGAATACCTTAATGATTCAAATGGGAGGTCGCAGAGGACTCTTGCTAGAGAAGCTCTGAGGCGAGCAGATGAAGAAATTTTTTCGTCACTACCTGAAGCCTTGAAGCTCACAATGAAAGGTTACGTGGCGACTCTTCCTTTGAAAAGAAAAGACAAAAGCTATACAGGAATCAACGGACTTTTGATTCCAAGTGAGGTCTCTTTTGAAGATTAATACAAATTTTATCGGACTAGTAAAGTAATATGAGTAAACAAAGGGCCACAAGATCCTCTTCTTCCTCAGTGAATAATGCACAGGATTGGACAGAGACTTATGACGAGGCTGAAGTTGACCTCTGCCGTCCCCATCCGCTTGTCGTAGGTATGCGCTTTGATTACGATTCACAATCATTGCAGGAGAACATCAAGCAGAACGGGCAGCTCGACCCTTGCAGAGCCGTCAGAGACGAGGAAGATGGAGTGCATCTTTTGATCTATGTCGGGCAACGTAGGCTAAACGCGGTTAGGGCCCTTAAACTAAAATTTGGAAGCCCTTCTACAATCAAGGTCATAATAGACGAAGATGACCTTGATGATAAAGAGCTGGTGAAACGAGCACTTGCAGAAGGAATTGATGAACGCGGTCAGAATGTCCTGCCCTCAGATCTTGAGAGAATATCGTACTGCAGGAATTTGCTGAACAAGTACGATCCCGTCGAGACCCAAAAGATTCTAACCACCGCTGGGCTCGAACGAAACACTGCAAGGATGACCATTTCCATGGTAGAGAGACTCGATCAGAGAATGTTAGAGCGCCTTCACAAGATAGAACTAAGATCAAGTTTTAGATTCAGGTTTGCTCATCTTGACGCCCTCATCCTTTGTGAGGACGAAGAGAACTTTTACGAGACAGCTTCACTTGCAGCTTTTACCAAGAAGCCACCTGAAGAGATAAGGACTCTTAGATTCGGAGCGAGATATTTAGCGAAAGAGATCCTTTGGTTCAAGGAACTCTTTCCCGAATACATTAGTCAAAAAAATGAGACTGATGGTGAGAGTCAACAATCTGACCAGCTCAATAATGCTGAAGAGGGCAAGGAAGAAGAAACAGCAGCAGGCAACAATTCTGGTCAAACTAAAAATGGTGACGATAGACTATTAACTACAGCCTTTCCCGAATCAGTAATCGTAGTTCCCTGTCTTTACTGCGGAGCTCCCAACCCTTTCAAGATCAGGGCAGAGCAACAAGAATTCATCTTCTGCACACCGAAGGAAAGCGGACTGATCGAGAAGCTCGCACTGGGGGCAGAATCAATCTTTGACTGTCAAAGAGAATGCGCAGCGTGCGCAAAGTCCTTCTGGATAACAGCGAGCGTGCCAGAAGGAGGAAGGCTCGTGGCAAAGACATCAAAATCCAAGATCTTAGAAGCGCCGAAAGAAGAAGCTGCTTTAGGTAAAATGTACTGGGATCGGGCTCAAAAATGGATGCTCTACAATGAAACTACAAGGAAAAGTTTGCCTCTTAATTCGGTCATGACAGATACATAGGAGCTGAAAGTTACGGCTTGAGCGGAACCTTTACCGATTGTTCGTCGACCACTGAGAACAGGAATGTTGATGACGAAACAGTAACGAAGCGGAGAGCGAGATTCAAGTTTACAAAGCTCAGCCTTCTAATTTTCATCTTCGTTTTCATCCGCGGCCCGCTCTTCCAAGTCGAAGATCTAACCGAACTCGGATGGGACAAGGTGTCATCTTGGAAAATTCTGAAGAGACTCGTAAGAGCGGGAATTCTTGAAAAATATGATCGAAAAGTCTACGGTGTGACAGAGGATAGTCGCAAGTGGTTTAGGGTGGCATTTGGAGGAGGTGTTAACGACGCCACATTTGCGTACCGAGCAATGGATACAGAATCTTGGAGTGAAGCAAGGCTTGAAAGCTTTAAGATTGAATTTACAAAGATGTGGCAGAATCGGGCGGATAGATTCAAGCTGGACCCTTCAAGGTGCGGCTTGACTAATGATGACTCGGTAATCCTTTTTGGATTGGTCATTGAAAAACTCAAAGAAGCTGAAGCCCTACTGAACACCATGGAAAGAGGCGTGACACCTGGAAGTTGTAGGAATAGGCCTGATGGGTTTTTTTGACTCTTAATTTCACCCTAGTCCAAAAAACATTTCTTATTTGGCAACCTGAGATCTCCTAAATGGCAACTTTGTTTCGAAGTTGCCAAATAAGAAAATGAAAGTTGCCAATTAAGCAACTCTTGGCACGTACCTACCAAATAAGAGAAAAAGATCACTGCTCTGCGGAAAGCGCAATCAAGAAGAAGCTGAACTTCGCTCTCCTCTTTCTCTTTGGTCTCTTCCTGGTCTTAAATTAGATTTGATCTCCTTTTAAGATTAGGAAATTTGATACCTGTGGACAGCCTAAACAAGGCCAATACTAAGATAATCGATCTCTCGGACGAAATCGAACTACAAATTCCGTGCTTTGCTACTAGCCCGGAAAAGAGAAAGGGCCGCGTGCAAGACAACGATCTGGAATGCCAGATCTGTGGATCTCCTGAGAATCTGAAAGGTCACGTTAATCTCACGTCGGGACGAAGTTGTGAAATCATCTTCTTCCTCTGCGCAAAATGCTGCTCGAGAGTTCACTATGGAAAATGGAAGGAGATATGATTGATTGAAATAGAGCCATCAGGGCATCAATTTGGGGTAAAATCATCCCAGATATTGATTATCCTTTCGATATTTGCAATTTCATTTCTTGTCCTTTTCCTTAACCCAAGCTCTACCCATTCGAACGCGACGAGCATGTATACCCTTTCAATAAATTCTTCTGTTGCAACAACTTACGGATCAGGAAGCTATTCAAACGGAAGTGAAGTAACGTTCGGAGTCTCGCCTACGATAGTCTATGCTCGAGGTGGAGGAGGAGGCTCGACTCGGTACTTATTCAAGGGATGGTCCTGTTCTGGTGGTGGCTGCTACTCGGGTTCCAGTTCTTCGGCCTCTGTAATTATGAACGATGACGTCGTAGAAACAGCTCTTTGGACAACTCAATATCTTCTTTCAACCACAACAGCTGGAAACGGATCAGTCAATCCTTCAGGACAGAATTGGTACGATGCCGGATCAATAATCGAAGTTTCCGAGACACCAGCCAGAGGACAGTGGATTTTTGCATACTGGGAGCTCGGCGGGGCGAACGTTGGATCATCCCAAACATATACTGTGACTATGAATTCGTCTCATATTCTTGTTGCCAGCTTCATCGAGGCAGAGATACAGTCGAAGCTAGTGAATGTGACAGACTCTTACGGAAACAACTTGAGAAACCCTGACGGCACTTTTTATAGGCTGGATGAGTTCGAAGTCCAGTACGATACAATAATTGTTGGCGGAAACGCCTCTCTTCCTCCTAGCGTCACATTCGACGTGAACCTCAGTTATCCCCATAATGTCTTAAGCGAAGTCGCGGATGGAAAGGACTATACTATCTTCGTTATTTTGCCAAACGCACCGTTCGCACCATACAATATCACTTTCAGTGCTTCCATCGTGAATTCAGTTGACGGTCTAAAGAAAGCAATTCCAAGTTACGAGTATGAGCCTTTTGCTGTTGTAGATTATTCCCCGCATTTTGATTATTTTACTTATATGGATTATAATGCTCTAAATTCTTCCGCATACGAAAGACCTTTTGTTGTTCTTTTAAGGTACGATGGAAATTCTCCAGGCTACAGCTATTCCGGAGACATCAACACTGATCCCTTCAATGCAATGAATTCGACGGGCGAGAGGGCGATTGTGAACAGCTTCTCATTTTCTACAAATGGATGGAGTATTCCTTCAAAGCCTGGCATCGTGAACGATTCGATGGATGTTATGGACTTTGTTGAACATCCGGGCCTCACTTTGTCGGTTGCTCTCCTGAATCATAGCAAGACAATAGGATCTCCGACCGTCATCACTTGGTCAAACAGAGTGCAGAAGTACTTTTTCCTCGCAAACATACAACAGATTAAAAATTACATTGCTGGTGTTGATTCGATAATGTACTTCAATGTCACTACAAGCGCATGGTACACCAGTGGTTACAATTCTAACATGTACATTTCGAGCGATTTCAATTCTTCCTATCTATACGAGCCCATATTTTACAACGGCTACTTGGTCTTCAAACCATCTGGCGGTTCAGTCGCAGATTTCTCCGTGTCTATTGTCTCCCACAATCCGAGCCCGCTAGACTCATACTTGGCTTCTGAGACTAGATCGATTTTCGGGAACGATGACACTGTAATTAATTCACTAGACCAAGATCTATATCCGGCATATTCTACTACAGTTTTGAAACCGGTGATTTCAAACTCCGAAGAGTCGGTTTTCCTGATAAACCAGACCAACATAGCTACGCCAAATGTAGATGAGATGCCGTACTTTACAATCTCAATTTCTGGTAAGACTGGATACACCGAGTTCTTCTACCAGCCAAATAACCCACCCTACTATCTCAGTCCTCCCGTCACATATTATGGCCAGATGATTGAAAACACGACTTACAATGCCTATGACTATTTTGGGCTATTCGCGATGAGCGACTTTCCATCGTCTTTTCCGTTCCAAGAGCTCACTGGATATTATTTCATGCAGCCTTCAGTGGGTGATGACATAGTCATGCAGCCTCTAAATTTCTCCTTCTCCTCATCGATGCCCTATCTGATCAGGACCTATGCAGATCCCAGCGGCCCGTTCTTTGTATCCTTCGAACCGGGGAATTTGACCCAATCTTATGCCATGGTCTATGGAGAGAATTCAACGACAACTGCCGTTTCACCCAATTTCGTTGGAAGTGGCATAATAGGACTGGATGGAATGCCTGTAGCGGTGAACGGTGGAACTTCTTACGAAGTATCGCTCCTGATAGGCAACCAGACCGGCGGCGGTGCATCCTATGTCTGGGTAGTGAGCGACCGAGGACAAGTCTTGTACAATGAAAGTCTCCTTGCTTCTTCATCTTCACTCGCGGGCTTATTTGGTCCAGCCGCATATATCGGAGAATATACCTTTCAATTCCCTGTGGGAGATACGAATAGCTCGGTTAAGATCTACATTGAAAATTCGTGGGGTGCTCTAAGCATAATTAATGGAGTGGAGATAACACCGCACTCTCCTCCATCTCTATTCTATTCACCGGGCTTTCTTGCCGCCATTCTTGTACTTGCTTTTGTAATTTCTTCGGGCTGCGTGATATTCGTGAAGAGACACCCAAGAAACAATTCTTGACAATGAAATCGGTAAAACACCGGCTTCTTAAAGCCCGATCATCTTAGTGTTTTATCCGGTCGTGCGCTGAATAAGAAATGTGTTCGGAGGTATTATCCTGGCGCGAAGAAACTTGGTGGGAGAGAAAGTCAGTCCCTCTTGGAAGTCATTCGTTTTCACCAAGACAGTTGTTTCTCGTTGCTATTTTCGTAGGATTGGGCGATCTGATATCCCTTCCTATCCCTCTTACAATCTTTGGGATAATCTACTTGGGGAAATTAATTCCGGTTTTGATAATGCTCGCAATCGGAATCGTGCTCGGCGCGCAGAGAATCAGAATGATACCTTTGGAGTTACAGCTCTTCTTCCGGGTGTCCAAGAAGAAAGAGCTTGAACTGCATGCGAGCGTCCGTCGATCAATGGCGTCTCCCGAGGAAGTGACTACTACATTACTGGAGGCACGAACCAAAGAATCATGAAGCCAACAGTCGTTGAAAAAATCAGAAGGAGAGTTAAGGGAAATGACAGCGGAGTTCTTCCTCCCGATAGCGAAAGCGTACTATCTTCGCCTCTCCCTCTAGCCCGCTATGAGTTACGTTCGATAAACTTGTGGGGGATGAAGGAGAAAGAGCAGGAAGAAGTAATTGATAGATTCGTCCAGTTCCTCAATGCTCTGTCCGAGCGCACCACCTTTAGAATCATAGAAGATTCCAGAAATGTTAGGGCCGGAGCCTCTATCTATGAAAACGCGAAATACAAGAGGTATTTCATTGAAACGAAATCAGAGATTGACGCCGCGGTCTCGATGATCGGTGCAAGATACGAGAAGATTAGCTCTATTCCAGAGTTGAAGTTTGTGGAATTATTTCCTCGGTATCTCGTCGATGAATCTTCAAATTTTGTTCAGGTATCCAATATGACAAGACTCGGCGGCAGGCTGCCAACGGGTTTCCTATCCCAGTTCTATGGAATAGCGTACGAAGTCAGGGTCGAGATTGATCCTGTCAGGGACATGTTTAGGGCGAAGAGGATGGTCAACGAGCGTCTCTTTGCAGTGAACGAATCTATAGCATACAGACAATCAAGGAGCTGGCTTGTTGGCGCAGATCTCATAGCTCAAAAAGAGAGGCTCGAAAGGATAGCTAACGAACTTTCCTCTTCTTCGCAGAAGCTCTTTCGCGTGAGGTTGAAGTTCGTCCTGAGAGCCCCCTCCTTGGATCTGCTCGCGCAGAAAAAGAAACTCCTGAGACAGGCACTGGGCTCATATATTGAAGAGATTGACTCGCCAGCTTTCCTACAGCTTCCAATGTATATGGGAAGAGGACCTGGGCAGACTACTGGGAGATGGTTCTTCGTCCCGACTGAAACGCTAGGAGTCTTCTTTCCCTTCGCAGGACTAGACCTCATAGATCCACAGGGCACTTTGTTGGGAGAAAACCTGCTTACTCACAACGTAATCTTGTATGATGTTTATGAGAAAGAAAATTACAACATTGCTCTAATTGGCTCGACAGGCTCTGGGAAGTCGACTCTAATCAAATCATGGATTTCGAGAATGGCGCTTGAAAATCCCGATATGATCTTATTCACATTCGATGCTCTGGACAAGAAGGAGTACAGTGCAGGTCCTGATGGAAGGTACGAGTCATCCTTTGCCTACAAAACAGGAAGCTCGCTTTACACATTCAAGCAAAACGAGAGGACGGGACTGGATCCTTTCAAAATATTCTTGGAGGAAGGCACGAATGAGCCAGACGAGAAAACAGTATCAGAATTTATTTCAATGCTTTTGAACGAAGCGAAGGAACCGGAGCTAAGGACAGATCTCAAGATAGCTTGTGAAGACTCCTCCTCTTTTGACGAGCTCATGAAAAATTCTCGCGGAGATCTGAAAAAACAGCTCGATGCTGATTTGAAGCCCTATCTCTTCTTGTTTGAAGGCGAGCCGATACAGCTGGACTCTAGGACATGTTTTGTTTTGAGCGCGCTTCCAGAATGGGCAAAGGATGTCGCTCAGTTCCTAGCGTTTTCATATTCTTGGCAGATCATCTCTCGCCTCCCAGTCAGCACTAAGAAGATGATTGTGGTTGATGAGGGATGGAGGCTCATAGCTCCTGGGAGCTCTGGAAAGACGATATCTTCGTCACGACTAGCTGCGTCTATCAATGTCGCATCAACCTACGTTCCTCGAATTGCAAGAACTGGAAGACATTACAACTGTGCTTTCATACTTGCGACGCAGCTGGCCCGAGATTTCTTTTCTGATAACTCGGTAGGTCGTCCTATGATAGAATCTTGCTCTACTAAGATTATTCTAAAGCAAGATGAAGCTGCGTCAGATTTACTCACTGGCGAGCTTTCTCTTAGCCAAGAAGAACAGAAGTTTATTCAGAGGTGCATACAGGGTCAAGGACTGTTACTGACTCCTGAGGGAAGGGTGCAGTTCTATAATATGCTGAGCGAGGATGAGAAAAAATCTTTCTCGACTAAACCCAAAGACATTATGCTCTAAAATTCAATCTTCATATCCTTCAAAAAAAGGCAGAGAGATCGCCTAAATAAAGAAAACTCAATAGACTTTAGCGAGTCTCCGGAATAAAAATCTGCACGGAGAATTTTCTGATTGCACTATGTCACTATGGATCGATTTGGTGAACGAGAATTGAAATTATAGACAGCTGTTGGCCCAAATGCAGCAACTCCAGCAGCATGCAATATTGCGTAGCTTCCGAGGAAAGGCTTTCCGAGGCTGGGTTCATTTGCGGGCATATATCGGACTGCCTCTTCGGATTGGATAAGATTGAGTTGTGGAGCAGAGACACTTTTCAATGGCTCAATGAGGCAAATTCGCTGTATCATTTCCGAGAACAATGGGTCTTATGACTTCGCTGCTGCACTCATAATTGCTCTACTGATGTTGGGAATGGCTGTGTTATAGCTCCTGATTGCTTCTTTTCTCCTATTTACTTTCGGCGTTCAAGCCATCTTAAGAACTGTTCAGCTCTCAGTTCATATCAGAGAGAGGTAAACACGAAAAATGTCATCACCAACAAATGTAACTAGACATGCCTTCGAGATGATAGTACTGCTCCTTCTGCCGCTGATAGTGTCGTTCGTCTTCTACATCGTCGCCGTGGCAGCTGGCGCAGCGCAACTCCCTACCGTAGGATATGGAGTAATAGCGACCCACATTGCAAACGGAGTTTCGTACATCTGGTGCGCTACTGCTACTTGCGGCTCGAGAGATCCAGCGCTCCCAACCATACTTCTGAACGCAATAAATGCTATACTAATCCTCACAGCGATACTCGGAACTCTGTTCATTGGATTCAGACTCGGGCAGGCAATCATCGAGCAACAAGGAGCAAGGCGTGGCGGAGAGCAATTCTAGCTAGACGCAAAGAACTAGAAT
>JASHOD010000118.1 GCA_030041295.1 Nitrososphaerales archaeon | reverse complement strand
TCGCTTTCCCCATTGAGCCTTCGCTGGTAGGACTTGCTTCAGTGACCTCGGTTTCTTGCTCGCCTTCCTCTTCGACCATCTCTTGATTTGAAATCGATACAGGAACCCTCAATGCCACTGCTGACCTAAGCGAGCTAGCCAAATGTCCAACAGATAGACCGGATCCCACAAGTGCGAGGATTCCTCCAACACCGGCTAAAATTCCAGAGATTATGATGAGCCAAGAACCAAATACTACCCATCCCGGTGTTGTCGTTCCAGAGAGGGATGAATAAGCGGATGCGGCCGCGAGGGCTTGACCAAGCACGTTGCTCACAGTGAAGCCGCTTATCGTAAGTCCTATTGCAAAAATCGTTGGAGCGATACAGAAAGTGGTCAAGAGCGCCGTCGTAACTTTGGATTTCGGAGAGAAGAAAGGTAAAACGATCAAAATGCCAACCCCCGCAAAAATGGAGACGATCATCAATACTGTTGCACCCGAAAGATTACTCTCCACCAACGCGACATCAGTGTTGATCGTAGTCGATGTAATTGATTCGTTATAGGCGGTTATAATTTGCCCTACCACAAGCGAGAAGAGAACTGCAGAAACCATTCCCAAAATAGCCCCTGCAACTTTTGCTCCAAGAGAACCCGAGAGATACAATCCTCCTCCGATCACAGCGAGAAGTGCGGAAGCTGTGAGATAAGTTCCGATTGAAGTTTCAGAACCCGTCGCGATGAATATAACTCCAACGATAAGGAAGGCGATTGAGAGTACTCCGAGGGCAGCAAAGATGAGATTCTTCGACATTCTTCCTGCCAAGAACATTGCCCCGGTAGCAATTAACAGAATGGAAAAGACCAAAAACAGGACGATAAAGACGAAAGCTCCCGATAAGGCGAGGGCTTGGCTACTCGTAAGTGTGGTCGTAGACCCTGTGGTACTACTTGCCCCAGAAGCCGAAGCGATATATATTAGGGCAGAAGTCAATATCAGAAGACTGGCGCCCCATAATACCACTCCGGAACCTCCCACGGAATAGGATGCGCGTTCGAGGCTGTGACTTTCTTCTTGCAACAGCTTTGGAGCTGAATTGTTCATACTCATTAGCTGACTGTCACTTTGCTTGCCGGCCTCTATATCTGCCCGGGCTGGCTCGGCCTGAGGAAAATGATCACCAGTAGAATTTGATGACGTAGCACGTTGAGGGGTGAATCTCTTTAGAGCACGACGGGTACCAACTTCAGCTCCACATTTGTCGCAAACTTTAGCGTCGGGATTTAGCCAGCTTCCGCATCGGGGACAATACGAAACGCTCTCAGGCACGCAAAGACCGGCATTTTGAGCACAAATCAAGTTTTTGGGGCGGATTTAGTAATTCAATATAGTTTAGTAATTTTGGCCAACAAAGTCAACTCCTGTTTTGTTTCGAAAAGGATTCTGGCAATTGAGTTATTGTAGAGTGCTTTTCCAAAGAATGTAGAATCTAAAATAAGTGAGATATCAGCCTGAAACCAGTCCTTCTGCGACCGGCATCGACGGCTAGTGACTACCAAAAGAGATTATTTTTTCCAGGAGGTCGGATGAGTTCTATCCGATGGATTCCCGAACTTTTCGAAAGTAATTCTCGGGATATGTAACGACATAGAAGATAGAGGGCTATTGCCCGCTATGGACTATTAAGGAATCTATAGCATTATATGGCAGTCTACTTTCTCGTTATCCAGTAGCTCCAAAATGGCGATGAAGAAGGTAACTGTGGCAATGACGAAAGAGATGTTCAGCGAATTGGATCAAGAGCGAAAAGAAAGACGACTGGCTAGTGTAGCAGAAGTTGCTCGTGTAATACTCGGACAACATTTGCGCGAAAAAAACATTGAAAGAGGTTTGGCGACTATCGAGAGACTCGGAAATACTTCATCTTAGAAGAAATTTCTTTGAGTTTGGATTCTGCCTAGAATTCAGTATTCGTTCATTCGTTCAAACAGATTGTTCAATCCTTGTGTTCATTTATTCGTTCATTCATTTGTTCAACAAAATTTTTGGGCCCTATAGCCATCCACACCTCAGGGGAAGTCGGGTCCCATAGAGACGGATGACAATGTGCTCCAAGGTGTCCTTAGGGATGAAGAAGAGTAACTTTGCAAAGTATATTTGCCACCAAATTATAAAGTCAAACTATTGAGATTCCTATCAAGATCGCTATCTCCTACTCATCCATCATGCATAGAGATTCTGGAGCATCTCAGAAGGACGTCTCAACCCCAAACCGCAAGGGGAATCTACAGCTCTCTAAACAAAGATTACAACACCGTCAAGGGCTGCCTTCAAGAGTTGTGTGCCGCGGGCCTGGTAAGAAGAGAGCCTGCCGGTTCCAGAGGACGTCGGTATGACCATTACACTGTAGCTTGAATGGTTACCTACACCTCGTCATCACGCTATGTTCGAGCTATACAAATACGAAGAGGACGTCATATCATGATAGATCAAAAATGGGAGGTCGTCACATTACACCTGAAACGAGGGACAACGTTGTAGAGCTTTACGCGAGAGGAGACACTT
>JASHOD010000117.1 GCA_030041295.1 Nitrososphaerales archaeon | reverse complement strand
TGTTTTTCGTCAAGGTCTCTTAGGCTAAGAGGCCGACTGGTCTGAAACTGAGCCTCCAACTTGTTCTTTTCCCTCTTCTTGTTCTTCTTCTCCTTTTAGTTCTTCCACATCAAATTTGTAGTCGTCTTTCGATGGATTGGCCAGGAGCCTAATGCACATTTGTTTAGCAGTGGCTTCTGCGTCCTTCTTGGTCTTTGCATCGATTGTGATATCGTATATTTTTGAAATCTTGGTGCCCGTTACAGGGAAATTCAAGTCAACAAGGGACCTGCGAACCGTTTCGGCTTCGGGATCAAAATCACTTCTTCTCAGTTTGACCTCTACGCGCGCTTTAAACTTCAATTTTGATATTTCGGCCTCTATAACTTGTCTTTTCTTTATGGTTATGGAACAGCTCGCTCAAACAGTAAATGTTCTTCCCTCAGCTTCTCTAACCCCTGCAATAGCAACTCTGCCAGTATTCGTGACCCTTCCAATCCTTTTCGAGGGGTGGTATTTATTAAATAATTCAAGCGCCCTATCCGAATCTTCCCTGTCAACTATCACGGCATAACCATAACCCATGTTAAACGTTCGGTACATTTCGGCGATGGAAATGGGGGAGGATTGCTTCTTGGCTGTTTCGAAAATCAAGCGAAAGATGGGTTTCGGTGAGTCAAGTCCGTCAAACAAGAATCCCGGACCTCTTGAATCGCCCCAAGGACCATTAGTTATGGTCCGGTTGAATGACGATAGTCTGTGAAATTTTGTGAAGCTGTCTCCTGTAATGTGCATAACAGCTCTTAGAGGCAAGTCATTTGAGACCTCGGTAATTGCTGCTGAATAGATTCTAGTGGGTTCCAGTAGCTCCTTTACTATTGGCCTATCAAACCCATCTGGCACGTCGAAGGGATCGTATGCTCCTCCCCAATTGGTAAGGAGGACTCTACGAGCAAGGGTAATCCCGTTTGAGTGTATTCCGGAACTCTCTATTCCAATTATCTCGTCGCCCTCTTTGACGCCCCCCATGATGAGGTGCTTTCTATCGCCAAAACCACAACAAGAGACGAATAAATCAAAGGGCTGAGACTTAGTTCCAACTAGCTTGGGATGGAGTAGCTCTGCCGCATCGCCAGTTTCACCTGATGTTACGGTGGCACCGCAAATTTCCGCCCCTTTCATAACTCCGGATACAATTTGCTTTACGAAATTCCCTTTAGAATTTGCAATATTAATTCCGTCACTAAGGAAAGTGGGCTTAGCTCCCGAGCGGATCACATCGTTTACTACCATAGCAACGCCGTCGATTCCTATAGTCGAATACCCAGTTGGATCGAGTTCCGCCAGCAATGTCTTTGTTCCTACAACTTCTATCTCAAAGTCGATGAAAGTTTCGAATTTAGGGAACGGAGAAAAAACCAGGCCAAAGGGAAGCTGCAAGGGATTTCCGATTTCGTATTTACCCGTTTCCTTTTGAAGGGATAAACTCAAGGATTTACGAAGCTTCTCCCTGGTTGATCGATTAACTCCAACTGAGCTATAGGTCAGAGATTTTGCTCGTGTTTGCGCTTTGTTCTTCAAAATAAGATCACTAGAACTATCAAACTAGAAAGTTCGAAAAGAGAACACAAGTTACTTCAAGGCTAATTTCTTTTCCCAACGGTCGGCAACAGTACGTGCCTTTTTTGCAGCAATTCCTGTATACAATGTTGGATCCATGATGTATTTGCGCTTGTCTTCGGGAATCTTGTCAAAGAGACCTCGCAAGATCGGATCTTTTTTCAAGGATTCACGAAATGATGTGCCCTCGCCGATTGAACGTTGGACGGCTTCCCTTACTTTTTCATGAGCGTTAGTTTGGCCAGAGACCGCGAGAAGAATGTAAAGAGGTTCGGCTGCCATTGAATCCTCGCTTTCCTCCAAGTTGCGTTTGATATTCTTGAGGTCCACTCCCAATCTTGGTCGATTTTCATCTGAATTCCATATCGTTCTTGTGAGTCGTCTCACGGCATAATCAAACATTACAATCAGCTCCGGGAGATACCGCTGGGAGCTAGAATTAGTCAGATCCCTTTGGTGTTCAGATATCTGATCTAAATATATCGTGGTCATCTGTGGCATGAACTTCTTCCATATGCTCTCAATATTCTCGAAGCTGATCGGGTTGCGTTTCTGGGGCATAGTAGAAGATCCTACCTGTTTCGAAGAGAATTGTTCAGAGACTTCGGCGATCTCTGACCTTTGGAGGTTTCTCATGTCCCTTGAAAAATTGGCTATAACACCCAAAGTCGAGATTATGTAGTGGAAGAGATCTGTCATGGGTTCCGGTTGAACTATTTGACTTGAGACTTCACTCGCTTCAAGACCCAGAGAATCAAGGAGGCTCTTCTCAAACTCTTGGGGATCATTGACGATTAGGGATAGAGGGCCGTAAACCCCTACCGCGCCTGCAAACTTGCCGGTCAAATTTTCCGCAGCATTTTGTATTGCTAGTATCCTCTTGCCCAGGCGGCTTACATAGAACGAGAGGTAAAATCCGTACGTGATCGGCTCAGCGTGCTGACCATGCGTTCTTCCTACTTGGACGATGTCGGCATATTCTCTACATAATAAAATGAGCGCCCTTTCGAGTTTCAAAAGATCTCTAATGACGACCAGCCGAAGGGCATCCTTGAAACGAAGAGCGTTTGCGGTGTCTACAATGTCGTAGGAGGTGGCCGCCAAGTGAACGAAGGGCTTGGAATTATTCGAGACTTTGCTCGCGATCACATTAGCGAGCGCTCTGATGTCGTGCTTTATCCTATCCTCTTCGGCGTAGACTTCGCTTGCCCTAATTTTACCGCAAGCATCGTCGATTTCCCTCGCCGCCGACTTCCTGCATAGCCCTTCTCTTGCGAGTTCTAGAGCCAAGGCACCCTCCACTTTGGCTTTGTATTTTACAAAAGCCTCTTCGGAGAGATACGGGACTAGTTCTGGTATCGCATATCGAAAGTCAGTTGGCGAAAAAAGATCGAAATCACGAAGCTCATCTTCAGCTATGTTCGCTGACTGCTTGGCCACTATTCAGGCGCCGCCCAATTGAGCTAGCACTTCGTCAACACTTAGCAGATTCAGGCCGTTGATATCTCGATGACCAGAAAGTACTTCGTACGCGCCGGTACATCTCTTCGAGATCTGTTCTACAACCAAGTCTGGCAGATCTGGAATATCGCCGTCGCCGGAAAATCCCTTTCGCATAAGATAGTCGCGCAGGAACTCCTTGTCTAAGCAATATTTTTCCTGCTTTTCTCCAACCCGATATTTTGCCTTGGACCAAAACCTAGCGGAGTCGTGCGTCGGCGGCTCGTCAATTTGTAAGAGTTCATCGCCGATTCTTCCAAATTCCAATTTGAAATCGGGGATTATGATCCCCCGCAACGAGGCCTCTTTTTTGTAGAATTCAAAGAGACCGAATGTTGCCTCTTCAAGTTCCTTCCATTCGTCGTCGGTGACCAATTTCTGTGAGATGGCTTCGCTCTTCGATAGTTCTTGATCGTGTCCTTCATCGCTCTTTGTAGTCGGGGTCAGGACAATTTCAGGCAATTCTTCCGCTAGCTGCAATCCAGAAGGAATTTTCACTCCAGAAATTTCTCTGGCTCCTTTGGAATACGCTCTCCACGCGGATCCGTAAAGATAAGCCCGTGTAATCCATTCTATGTCGATTCGCTTTGCTTTCTTCGCTCTTATTATGCGCTCATCGTAGAGGGATATGAAATGATTTTTGAAAATATGTCCAGTCTTGAGAAACCAGTATTGAGACAGTTTGGTGAGGGAAGCACCCTTGTTCGGAATCCCTCTTTTCATGACACGGTCAAACGCCGAGATTCTGTCCGTTGCAACGATCAAGAGTTCGCTATCGTCTTCGAGGTAAATGTCGCGAACCTTGCCCTTATGAAACGGCGTTCTCCCTTCTATTTTTGACTCGAGAATTGTTGACATGGCTATCTTACCAGATTTCAGTTTAATTTTTGGAGAAGATTTGGCATCTAAGCTTGTCGCACGGTCGGCGCAGACCTTAGATCTTGGTCCAACTTTTCAAGTTGCTTTTTCTTTTCGTCGAGTCTTGAGCTAATCAGGGTCCTCAAATTCGGGTTTGCTAGGGCGAAGATTTGGGCTGCAAAATTTGCCGCTTTCGAGGGATCATTCACAAAAGCAACAGGAACGTCGGAGGGCGTAAAGGCGCTCGAAAAGACCTTTGGATAATCATACTTTTCGATGTCTGGAGGGCATGCGATTACAGGGAACAATCGTTGCGCGGCGACGACCCCCGAGAGCGCGTCGGACAGGCCAGCTACTGTTATCGCTACGATTTCCTCGCCGGTAGAATAGTATTCTCTCAATAATTTCAATAGGTACTCCGGGGTTCTATGAGCCGAGGCTATTCTCATATCGCAGGGGATCGAATACTGTGCCAACCCGTCTACAATTTTCTGAGCGAAAGCAAGATCGCTGTTAGAGCCCATGATGATTAGAACTTTCTGGTCCAATGAATTTCCATCCTTAATCAACCCTGATTTGACCTCAGTTTATTATGGATATTTTTCTTGTACAGTCAGATTTTAAACTGAGTAGTATTTGTATAGGTTCTAGGTTTTTCTTGCATGAAGATAAGTGACATCGAAATCTACCAGCTAGGTGAGCAAGCTGGCGGAGGAGCAACATGGGCCAGCAACTCGATCATACTCAAGATTACTACATCTAGCGGAGTCGTCGGTTTTGGCGAAGCGGTTCCCACGTTGCGTGTCCAGCCCGTAATTCAATCACTAAAGGAGGTTGCTCGTGTCTACTCCGGAAAGGACCCGTTGAATGTTGTCGCAAACATGCACGAATGGCACAAACACGATTTTTACATGCCCGTATCGTTCGAATCGACGACGGCAGTGAGCGCGTTTGACATTGCCTGCTGGGATATCATCGGAAAGCAATTCGGCGCTCCCATACATCAACTTCTGGGAGGGATGACGAGGTCAGAGGTAAGAATGTACGCGAACGGATGGTATGACGATTGCGTCACACCCGCGGACTTTGGAACTCGAGCGAGTAAATTTCACAAGATGGGTTACTCTGCCCTCAAGTTTGACCCCTTTGGTGTTTACTATGACTGGATTGACGAAAAAGGGCTCGATCTCGCTTACCGGCGAGTCAAGGCTGTGAAGAAATCGACAAGAGGGGAAGTGGACCTACTCATTGAGCATCACGGCCGTTTCAACCCGAATTCTGCAATTATGATTGGAAGGAAACTTGCCGACTTGAATCCACTGTTCATGGAAGAACCAATTCATCCAGATAATCTCAAGGGCCTGCGAAAATATAGGAAGGAATGCAATGGGGTAAAGGTTGCGCTTGGAGAGCGGCTACTCACAAAGGAGGCGGTGAGCTACGTCCTTTCGAATGATCTGACAGATTTTCTCCAAGCGGATGTTACTAACATTGGGGGAGTTACTCAGGCTATCAAAGTTTGCGCTATCGCCGAGACTTATGGCATTGAAATGGCATTCCACAATGCTTTCGGGCCAATCCAGAATGCCGTTACGATTCAGCTGGACGCCGTCATTCCAAACTTTCTGATTCAAGAGTCGTTCTACGATTGTTTTCCCGATTGGAAGAGGGAACTAGTTTATCGCCAGCCTCCAGTCGAGAACGGAATAACCAAAGTTCCAACGAAACCGGGTCTTGGTGTCGAAATCAACGAAAAGGCTCTAGAGAAACACAAAGCGGAGGGACAGGAGTATTTCAACCCCGATGAGCCTGTCTGGGTCGTAAAGAACACTTGGAAGAATCCTAAAGGGAAAGCAGTTGAATAAAGAGATACTTCTTCCTGTCAAAGCCAAGAATTTTAGCTCTGGTTGGTCTTCTGAGTTTTTATTGAAGTACTTCAAAATGCAAATTCTTCGTGATGCCTAAAGCCAAGGTTTGGAAATAGTTGATTAAACAAAAAACACAAACGGTGCTCGAGTATTCGAATAGAGAAGCAAATTAAAAGGCCTGAAAAATGGGAAGAAGCAGATTTGCCTTCTTTGTGCAATTAATTCTCGTTTCAAAAATAGACTAGTAGAATATAAGAAGCAATGAAAGCTTCCTTAATGAACTTGAACTCAAAGCAATTGTAAGAGCTTAATACTTCTATTCATCCTTCTACTACAAAATATATCCATTAAGGAATAAGGTTCCTTTCCCGATTGCCCTAACTCTTCTAGTAGTTCATTAAGGACGCACCAGGCGGTGGAAATTTTTCTATTGGCAGTATAAAAGGAAAGAATGAATTACTCGGGTCGTGTCTTCCGATATCGTACCAAGGAAATGAATCAGGGGATTAAATTAAGTCCCACGCCGGCGCTAAAAGCATGAGGGGGCCTTCAAAGACGATCAAATTTCGATGATGCCCTTGGAGTAGCTTAGCCTTTCGTACTTAGCTTCCATGAGATTGAGCGGCGGACTAAGTCCACTTGTTTCTTTTCCAGCTCTTGCAACGGTGGTCTCACTGGGCCGCAGTCTAAATTAATCATTTTCAGGGCAGATTTTAGGCCGGCAGGATATGTACCAAAAGTCATCGTCTGAGTAAATGGATCCAGTCTGCCTTGCTCCTCTTTGGCTCCTTCAGAATCCCCCTTTACATAGCGTTCATAGATTTGTGACGTTACCTCAGGAAGCACATTTGCTGAACCTACGACGGCCCCAGCGGCTCCCATTTCGAGCGCGGCGAAAATTAAAGGATCCGAGCCTATCATGATCGAAATATCATCCTTGAGTAGCCTCAGATACTCTAGGAATTCTCCAAGATCGTTTGTAGTGAATTTGACCCCGAGTACTTTTCCCGGGTTTTTATCAACGAGTCTTCTAACGACTGAAGCAGGAATATTGTAACCCGCCCAGCCCGGTATGTTGTAGATCATTATGGGCAGATCCGTACCGTCTATCAGCATCTGAAAATGCTCGAACAGACCCATGTCATTTGTCTTAAAGTAGTAGGGACCTGTTGAAATGATTACGTCGGCTCCGGCCTTCTCTGCGTCCTGCGCGTGAAGGATAGCGCCCTTGGTTGAGGGAAACGAAACTCCTGCAATCACCGGCAACCTGCCCTTTGCAGCTTTCGAAACAACACGTACCAAGTCGCGACGTTCTTGTCGATCCATCAAGGCAAACTCTCCTGAGGTTCCAAGAGGCATCAAGCCGTGAACCCCTCCATGTATCAAATATTCGCTCAGTTTCTCCGCCTTGGACAAGTCCACGGAGTTAGCCTCTGGACCTTTGAACGGAGTAATCATAGGAACTATGATTCCCTTTACGTCCGACTTTGTCATTTTGGATTTTGAGCTTCTTGCCAAGATTAAATTTCGCCATCAAGATTTGCTGAGCAATTCGATAAACCTTCCCTTTCGACCGAATAGTGAGATGCTACGCGTTAGGCTATACTTTAAGCAACGATTGCCATTCCAATATCATTGACATTGGTTCCTGTCGCGCCAGTAATTACCAAAGACCTTCCCACAGTTTGAAAGAATGTATTCGAATCATTCCGTTTCAAATATTGCATACCATCTAGTTTCTTCTTTAGTGCTCTTTCATATGTCGAATAGTCCACGATGGCGCCCGCAGCTTTGGTCTTGCCGTCAATCCCGTCAGTTCCGACGAAGCAGAAAACCATTTTCTCATTGCGAGTTCTTGAGAGCTCATAAAGGGCCGACAAGGCTTGTTCTTGGTTCCGACCTCCAACTCCGTCGCCCTTTACAGTGACGGTAGTCTCTCCGCCCCAGACGAGCGTAAGGCCTCTCTTCCTTGTAGATTTTGAATATGAATTACTCGCAGTTCCAACCAGATTTCGCGCCACAACCGATGCTTCTCCGGTGACCGATGAACCGAGATAGCTTACGCCGTAAGAACGAGGATAATGTTTCCTCATCCTCGCGCATATTTCTTCACAAGCAATCCTGTTGCTTCCTATGATTACATTCGAGACTTTTGAAAAAAGCGAGTCTTTTGGTTTTGGAGTTTCGGCCACGATACCCCTAACACCATTTTCAATCCTGTTCCGTACAGAGATGGGGACGGAATTGAAAATTTTGAATTCGTCAAGAATTTTCCTTGCATCCAAGAAAGTCGTTGGGTCAGGAGATGTAAGACCCGAGGCGATTGACTCTAAATGATCGCCGACGACATCTGATATTATGAGAGAAAGAATTGTTGCGTTGTTGGTAAATCGTACTAACTGCCCTCCCTTTACTTTAGAAATATGCTTACGGACACAATTAACTTGGTCTATGGTAGCTCCGCTTCTGAGCAGAAGATTTGTGGTCGCGATCTCATCTAGAAGGCTAATCCCATCTGCAGGCGAAACAAAAAGAGAAGATCCCCCGCCAGAAATTAGACAAATAACAAGTGAATTCGGGTTTGATTTGGATTTCAAAAGTTGCAGGATTTTTTCTGTCCCTTGTACACCTTTCTGATCAGGGACCGGATGCCTCGCTTCACTTAGTTTGATTCGTTTGGTGCGGAACTTGGATCTTGTGCCTTCGAGAATATTCACGAAACCAGCAGTGATCCGATTTCCCAAGGTTCTTTCCAGTTGTTCAGCCAGCGCGCCGCTCGCCTTGCCGCCTCCAACCACGAGGATTTTGTCATAATTCGACAGATCGAAGCTTTGGTTGCTAGGATTCACATAAAGTACGCCATGTTTCAGTTGAACCTTGTTTCTGAACAAAAAGTGAGGATGAACGCTGTTAAGACCGACCTCAACGCAATCCAGGATGATTTTTCTTTGACGCTTGTTGCCGATAGAAACCAACGAGCACCTATTTCTTACCTCTGTCTCGTGCATTAAAGAACGTCAGTCCTATAATCGAAATTAGTAGATTGAGTTAGACGCCGCCAAGAGACTTGAATTTCCTTATGTATCTATTCATGCAATCGATGAAAGCTCCATGGCTCCATGTAAGAGGACTGACCGAAAGTGCGTCACCGGTCCATGGGTCAAGTTGTTCAGCCATTATGCCTGACGGGAAGGCATGTGAGACTGCCCAATTCATGATCTGTTTCGCCCTCTCAAGATCGCTTGGTTGTTTTGCGACTTCGATATACCAATCCGCAAGCCAGAGATTACAGATGAACCAAGGGTTGCCCGGGACATTTGAATCATAGTTTCCTACTGCTCTGTACTTGTCCTGCTCGTAGCGCGCGATTCCCCCAATTTTAGTTTTAACGGAAAGTTTGTCCTCTATCTGTTTCATAGTTCCAACGATCCGCATGTCGTCTGGCGGCAAAAGCTCAAAAACGAAAGCTCCGGCTAGGGACGAATCTATGGTAAGATCATGATTAACCGCCTTCCCGCCCTGCAGGTTACATCCTCTTAGAAATCTTCCCAGCGCCGGGTCGTAAAGATTCTTGATGATTGAGTCTTTCATTTCATGAGCCGCGTCTGAATACGTTTTGGCTAGATCGGTTTCGCCAAATGATTGAGCAAAGTTGGAAGCCGCGGTCAAGCCACCACACACGGCGGACGCAGTGTAAGTAAAAACTCCTCTCCTTTCTTCCCAGAGATCATATGATTCCATTGGAAGTCCAGTGGACTGATCTCGATAAGAAAGCATGAAGTTTGCCGCGCTCTTCACTATTGGTCTGTAAAACGGTTTTATGAAATCTACATCACGGCTTTGGATGAAGTGGTGCCAGAGCGCGATGACCACCGACGCTGTTTCATCCTCTTGTATGGGAAGCTGAGCTTGATCTCCGATGATCCAAGGATGCCACGAACTCCCCGGACTCCCGTCGGGCTGATACTTGTGAAAAAACCAACCCTGAGGAAGAATCACTTTTGAACAAAACTCAAAGAATCTGCGTGAAATTGTCCTGTAACCTGCCTCATCCGCTGCCTTCGTAACTAGGGCCCCGTCGCGTGGCCACATGTAAGAGTAAGTGTCCCGGCTGAATTGTAATGTGTCTGTATCATTAGCGGCAATGACGGCTCCGTCTCCATCCCACTGGGAGCGAACTGTAAGAAGACTCCTCTTGTAAAATTTCAAAATGTCCGCGCCGAGGTCGCACACATCCAAATGTTCTTTTCGAGTCCATAGCCTCCAAAAGTCCACCGTTCTTTTCATCATGTTTTGAGGTTGCCTTGACTTTACGAAGGAGTCTCTCCGTTCCACTTGGTCGTAACTGGTTCCGGCTATCATCCAGTAGTGTAGCATTGACTTGCCCTTAGTCGGTACCCTCAGTTCGATAGAGAATACAGAATCCACCGATCCCTGCGCTATCGGGTTTCCTGAAAGAAATCCATCTTCCGCGTCCTTCCAAGTGCCCTGAGCTCCGTTCAACTCTTTTACACCGCAAGCATACTGGTATACGCCGGATCCAGTCTCGGTTACCGCATTTACGAGAAAGTAAGTGTCCGCTTTGTAGTGAATCAACCCTTTCGTTCGATTCGGATCATAATATGCGGTATCCCCAATACTGCTACCCTTCAGGTAGAAATCATGCGCGAAAAAAATCCTGACGTCTCTGTCGACCGAAGCTAGATTGTTCACTTCGATCGATTTCAGGTAGATAGGGCTGACCATATCGACGCAATCGTTACAGTGAAGCAGAAGCCCCAACTCTTGGTTCTCAAGGGTGACATCTGTGACCAGAGTGTCTTCTAGGTAATCGAGTTTCTTACCCCATGTCGACGTCCAGGAAAATTTCCCATCGACGAATACGCCTAGTCGAAAAACGTGACCCAGGGCATGATCTTCCATTCCAACATGTGGGTAGTAAATATCCGCGATCTGATAGGTCCGATCAAACATGACTAGGTACTTGTCATTTCCTATTGGAAGGTCTCGTGGCAATTGACGCAAAACTCCAAATATTTCATTTCATTGAGAAGTCAGATGTTTCTTGGAAACAGGATTCTGCTAATATGATTTTGATGTTTCGGTACAAAGTCTGCATCGGGAACGATTTCTGACGATAAGATATCCGTACTTATCATGAAATATGAAAGTTGCAGACCCATTCCGTTGATGGTTGACTGAATATGAATTTGCGACAATATAAGAATGGGTCGGAATACACGTTTATTGAAATTGTCGTCGCGAGACAACTCGACTAAGAAAAGACGTTTCCCAAACCAAGCTGCGAAGACAGTCCTTGCTATTGTTCTCCTATCTGGAGGTTTGGACTCGGCCGTTTCGCTCTACTGGGCGTTGAAAAAAGGATACCGAGTGCAAAGCTTAGGATTCAATTATTTTCACCGAAACAAGAAAGAAGTCGAGGCCGCGAAGAAGCTAGCTCGTTTGAACAAAGTCAGTTACAGAGAGGTCAGCCTAAATTTCCTTCGTGAGGTTGAAGATTCGACTCAAAGGACAAATGATCTTTTGGAGGATGCCGAGAGGGCATACATCCCTTCGAGAAATGTCATATTTTATGGCATAGCGAGTTACATCGCTGAAATTGTCGATGCCAGGTACATTGTAGGAGGACACAACCGAGACGATGTGAAATCATTCCCTGATTCCTCGCTTGATTTCTTCGACAAGTTCAACACGTTGACAAGCGTGGGTCTAATGAGCGGTGCACGGACTGGACGGGTGATATTGCCTCTTGCGAAGCTATCAAAAGTTGAAGTCATAAAATTAGGCAAACGACTTAAAGTTCCCTATGAACTAACATGGAGCTGTTCTCGTTCCACAAGGACTCCATGCGGAAAATGTCATTCTTGCAGCCTACGAAAAAAGGCCTTTGAAGAAGCAGGATTGACTGACCCCATATCAGACTCTTTGATCAATTCTTAATAGTCAGCGACCAACCAAATGTCACTTCGCTTCTGATGTCTGCTTCAGAGTCAGTAAAAGAATTCCAAAGAGAAAGGGTTCCACCCGGGCAGGTAGTTACTCAGGGTTGGCCCGTTCTTCATGCCGGATCTGTCCCAAATATAACGAAAGAGGATTGGTCTCTTTTCGTACATGGCGAAGTAAGAAATGAGCTTAAACTAAACTACGACGAATTGTTGAGACTGAATCATACGGTTCAAAATAACGACATACACTGTGTAACAAGCTGGTCAAAACTCGGCATGACTTGGGAAGGGATTAAATTCAATGACCTAATGCAAATGGCCCAACCGACAGACAAAGCCCGCTATGCAATTTTTGAAGCCGAGCAGGGTTTCACGACAAATTTGCCTCTCGAAGTCGTGATGGATGATGATGTGTTGATAGCTTTCAAAGCTCAGGGTCAAGCGATAGTGCCGGAGCATGGCGGTCCAGTGCGAATGTTAATTCCAAAAAGATACTTTTACAAATCCGCTAAATGGCTCAGGGGTATCAGACTAACCGAGCAAGATGTGCCGGGCTTCTGGGAAATCCGCGGATATTCGAACAGCGCAGATCCTTGGAATGAGGAAAGATATGCAGGATTTAGCTATGCGGAGATTGTCAAAAACAGAATAAAGGCATATGCTCGAAAGAAATAACGGGCATTTCCGCACTTATTTCTAATTCCTTATCATGAGGAATTTACGTATAAGTATCCAAACTGCCCGTCTTTTGCCTGACTCGCAGACAACGAAGCATACATTCGTCTAGGAGAAGTTTGTGAGGCTGTTTACGATGGCAATATTGTTTATCTGACTTCAATTGTTGAAGACTCGTAACTTCACCGCGCTTCCGTTAGAGGCTGAAATAAGAGGCCCGGCGAACTGTCATTGTATTTGAGGCGTGCATTTTCAAAGAGGGTGAACGCGAATAGCGGATATATTATTAGATTGACCGAGTTGACTCCCTTGGCGAGTTTGACACTTTCAGGCAGGAAATAATTAGGCGCGCTTGTTAGATTCAATGCATAATCTCCTGGCTGGATGTTACTGAAGATGTAGCTGCTATTTTCGATACTAGATCCATATGGCCCGGCAGTTATCTCTCCGGATGTGAAGATGCTTCCATTAGGAAGCCTCAGCGACAGGATTGGCTCTGTCGAATTGAAATTTGAGCTGGATGAGGTCTTCGCAATGATAACGACTGTAGTTGGTGCCCCTTTGACTGGAGTGACTTCATATGCAGCAATAGTAACTGCAACGAGGAATACTATCAATACCAATCCACTTCCCAGCAACGCGGACTTGGATCGCAAGAATCTTGAAAAATTATGTATCGATTTGAAGACCTTTTTTGATTAAGAACAATTGTTCTATAGAAACGCTGGTTGTTTCCTTTAACGCTTTGAGTGACAATGAATATGATGCAACTACTTTGCTCGATATTCGCCCCTACTTTCATGATCTGGGCGCAAGAGAGTTCAGACCGTAGCTGGGATCACAATTGTGACGGTAATAGAGGCATTAGTTTACGCATGAATCGAGGTTATTCTACACACCTCTGCCAGTCCAATCCTTTACGATACATGCTTCTCGGTCACTACACGACATATCATGTTGCTCTAGTGATTCTAGTCATCGCGATGATGTTCGGAGTTGGTTTCCTCGCATAGACGCTATACTCGCCGACGCGACTGTGGCGTTTCTTCCTTATTTCAGTCGGAGACTTTGGTCTCTGGCTAATGCTAGAGGATGAGTTTACCTTCATATTCAGCGGGGCGAGACACACTCCCACCGATTGGACAAACTGGCCGTTTGGGACGGTAAATGTGCTTGGAAACTACATTCCAATATGGTACATTCTTATGACGATTGCGATTTTTGTCATATGGTATTTCGGATTGTCTGTTCCGAGTGAGTAAATTTTCTACTGAGAGAATCAATACGATCTAAATGCTTGAAATGAAAGAAAAACGACGATAACTCCAATCACACCGATTGCAAGTTGATACCCATTAAAGAACGTCAAATAGTACAAAGTAGTATAAGATGTTACGCTAGAAGGTAGCACTTGCAAAGAAAAGGAAAGGATAGACATGACGCCAGAAAAGATCGCTGAAACAAGGAAAACATTGCGATTAGGTTTTGCAAGACATAGAGAAGCAAGTGAGAAATAGACCAAGCCCAAAATTATGCCTCCGATGACTGACACGTTGCCGATCAAAGGAATCCTAGTTACGCCCGCTACGACATAACGGAATATTCTCGGTAGTAAAAGTAAGTCATCGTAAGAAATAACAGTCCAACGACGACCGAAAAGAAAGCGGTTCCGTTTCGTTCAAACGCGTTCTTTGTGGCCTCTCTCTGGAAATCTTGTTCGTAACCTTGCATTAGCATGAATTAGAATAATCCAAGCATTTACTTCTTGCGATGCCAAAATCCTAATCTGAAATCCTACTTGTTCTGATCTTTCGTTGATGGCAAAATCCAGACCTAGTTTTATATTATGGGAATCAGTGGTGATCGGGTGGATTGAACAGAGTAGCTGGAATCGCAATTCTCGTTGCGATAACGGGTCTGATTCTTTTCGGAATGGGTTCTTTACTGTTCCTTGCTGAAGCCACTGAAGGATGGGCAATTGAATGGCATCAGATTATTTCTTGGGGGTCTTAGGGATTGATTTGTACAGGGGCTGCATTTTACATAGTCGCGCGTGGCGTGTATGGACCTTCGAGACCGAGAAAATAAGTGGCGGCAAGTCTATTCGAATAGGTGATGTAACGCAAAATCGATGTAATTTCGCTGACTTTAATATTCCATGATCCGCTCTTCGCCTTTGGGTTCCCACTTCTTGGCGACTCGGCATGAACCGAAACAGAAGCAAACGCTAACAAAACAAACCGTAAATCGATAGTTTTTTTACCCCAGCGAATCGAAACAAAGCACAGAACCTTACGTTGGAGCCACAGCCACTGGGTCGATTTCAAAGAAGTTGCGCTTCTGATGTAGCGACTGCCTCTTTCTTTTTCTGGCAGTTCTAAGATTCTACCTATTTCAATTAGGCAGAACAGGGGAATAAGGGTGGAAATTGTGGCTGACGAGGTGATTTCAAGTCGAACTGGTTCGGACTCTGACGGCGATAAGGGATTCGTTGTTACGCCGTGGGTAGTAAAGGGTCAACTGGATTATGCCAAACTCGTTGAGCAATTTGGTACGACTCCCATTTCAAAGGAAATTCTCGAGAGATTCAAAAAAATCACGGGCGAGATACATCCTTTCCTAAGGCGCGGGATATTCTATTCACACAGAGATCTTGACTGGATTCTTGACAGATATGAGGCGGGAGAAGAGTTCTTCCTCTACACGGGTCGGGGACCAACGGGAAACGTTCACTTGGGTCACTTGATCCCTTGGATATTCACGAAGTACCTCCAAGACAAGTTCGGAGCGGAGCTTTACTTCCAGTTTACCGACGACGAGCGCTTTCTTTACTCCCCGAAAGAAACTCTGGAAAATACGAAGAAAACAGCATACGACAATCTGCTCGACCTGATCGCATTGGGGTTTGACCCCAAGAAGACATTTGTTTTTCTGGACACCGATTACATGGAAACGATGTACCCGATCGCTGCAAGCATTGCAAAGCACGTAACGCTAAGCTCGGCAAGGTCCATATTTGGATTCGAGAACAGCACTAACATTGGAATGATCTTTTTTCCAACTATCGAAGCTGCGACTTGCTTCCTGCCGTGCATCTTGAAGGGAAAGAACATTCCTTGTCTAATTCCTGCGGCAATAGATCAGGATCCGTATTGGAGAGGAGTAGCAAGAGAAGTCGCCCCAAAATTAGGATATTACAAACCGGCTCAAATCCACGGCAAGTTCATGCCTGGATTAGGGCAGGGGGGGAAAATGAGTGCGAGCCAGCCGGAGACGGCGATATTTACAACGGATAGTCCAAAAACCGTCGAAAAAAAGGTGCTGTCATCTTTCACTGGGGGAAGGGCCACAGTCGAACAACAAAGAAGATTGGGCGCTCAGGCTGACATTTGCCCGGTCTATCATTACTTCTATTTCCTGTTTGAGCAAGATGACAGTGAGCTAGGCAGGATTTACAATGATTGTACGAGTGGAACTCTACTATGTGGTGATTGCAAATTGCTCCTGGCAGAGCGTGTAAAGGAATACGTCATTAGGCACCAAGAAAAGCGCGAGAAAGCAAGGCAATTGGTGGATGATTTTATTGTCTCGGACGTTCGTGGTGGTTTACGCAAGAAATCAGGACTGTCTTGATCTACTGGTGAGCACTTTTCTTTGACAATAAAAGATGAAATGAATAAGGAGCAGGTTCCTCTACATCCAATCGAAAGAACCATTGTTCTCTCTTTGACCCAAAAACGCGAAAACAAAGAAACCTGGGTCAGCTTGGATGCGCTTTCGAGGAATTCGAAACTTTCTCTGGATCAAATCCGAAGGGGAATTGAATGGCTCAAAGCAAAAGATCTGCTTGAGGTGAGCCAGGATGCGAAAAAAAGTATTGAGCTTGGTCCGGAAGGACTAAGGGCTGTCAGTGAAGGTCTTCCAGAAAGAAGGCTTGTCAAATCGATTGAAGAATCAGGTGGAAGAACTGACTTATCATCTCTCAGGAATATATTAGGGCAGGAAGAATTTTCGGTTGCTCTCGGAAAAGCAAAGAAAAACGACTGGATCGAGGTGAAAGGATCGGAAGTTCTGCTCCATCAGCCGCAGGCATCTCAGAAGGAATACGAGGAAGAAATTATCGAGCGGATTGGAGAAAAGAAGACTATTTCCTCAGACGAGTTGAATCCAAAGGAGAAAGAAGCAATTTTGTCGTTAATGAAAAGGCACAAAGGCCTGCTTCAAGAGGTTATTCAGAAAGATGTCCGCGTGAGGCTGAGCGAACAAGGCATTATTGCTTCGCGGTCCACCAACAAGGACGAAATAGACGAGATAACGCCCGAAGTGATTCTTAGCCGTTCTTGGCAAAACAAACAGTTACGGACTATTGATGTCACTTCCCCTGTACCAAATCTCTACGCAGGAAGGAGGCATCCAATTCGAATGTTCATCGAAGAAGTGAAAGAGGCCTTCGTCTCATTAGGATTTGAAGAAATCGAAGGAACAATGGCACAGAGCTCTCTATGGAATTTCGACGCCCTATTCATCCCACAGCAGCATCCTACCAGAGAAATGCAAGATACTTTTTACGTTTCTAACGCCTCGGCTGATTTATCACAATACTCGAGCCAAATGGAACAAATCAAGGCATCTCACGAAAGAGGAGAGAGTACTGGCTCGCTCGGATGGCAATACAAATGGTCAGAAGAGGAGGCGCGTCGCGTTGTCCTGCGAACTCATACGACCGCAATTACGGTTCGATATCTTTCCGAACACAGACCAAGCGAAGCCAGAGTCTTTTGTGTCGGAAAGGTCTTTCGAAATGAAAAGCCGAACTACAAGCACCTTCCAGAATTTTATCAGATCGAGGGGGTGACGGTCGGCCCCAAACTAAACGTGCGGAACCTGATCTACATCATCTCAAAGTTTTATTCGAAGCTTGGTTTTGAGAAAATCAAATTCTGGCCCACTTACTTTCCATACACCGAGCCTTCGCTTCAGACCATGGTCTACCTTGAAAAGAAACAAAGGTGGATGGAGTTAGGCGGTATGGGCGT
>JASHOD010000116.1 GCA_030041295.1 Nitrososphaerales archaeon | reverse complement strand
ATTCAGCTCCTCCAAAATCCTAGTTTTGTTCGAGTAGATCCAAATAGACAATAAAAGTCAGAGAGGGAACTTTCAATGACGCCAATTTCGAAAACAGTTTTGCTCCCAAAAGCTGTTGATCAGACCTGGGCGTTTCTTAACAATTCTGAAAGTGTTGGGAAATGCCTCCCAGGCTGTCAAGAAGTCAGAATAATTGATGGAACAAAATCGTATTGGAAAGTCAAGATTTCAGTTGGTATAGTCTCAAGGATCGTTGAAGTCGATGCGATCAAGAAAAGTGACGAAGAGAAGAGACAAATTGCATTTCATATTAGATCTAAAAGCGGTGATTTGGAGGGCGATTTGCAGGTCGTTCTCCTTCCTTCGAATTTCAACGCTACAAAGCTTGATCTTACCTTTGATGTCAGGGCGGTAGGTGCATTTTCATGGATCATAAATCAAATGATTGGAAAACAGTCGGATAAAATGGCTAGTCAGTTTGTAGATTGCGTCAACTCGAGTTTGTAGATGCAGATCATAAACTATTATTTTTTGCAAAATTTCGCTTCGGATCTGCGGAGAGAACCATTCGCTGGAAACCTTGCATGAAAGTTTCTCGATCGGACACTTTGGTTTCAGCTACAGCATCGCCGTTGCCGTATCTCAGTTTGGTAGATTCCAAACCTTCATAGAGAATACCTACCAGCGATATCATTTCGTCTTTTGTGAGTGTAAGAACGTGTAGCTCGCCATCTGTCTCATAATTCATTAGAACTCAAAAAATGCAACGAATATCCTTGCTTTTAGTCTTGTCTTTACACATTCAAGATCGAAAGGTTATCTTCTAGCAGAATTGGCTAGAAGTTGAATTGGACAGTTTAGCTGTGATTCGCAAAATAAAGGAGAGGAAAGAAGAGAATTGAGCCTTAGCACGATGATGCAGGAAGCCTCGATTGTTGTGGATATGAGCATCCAAGTCAAGAAGGGTGAAAAGATCACTATTGGAACAGACTTTGAGCGTAGAATGGAAGCTGAAGTGTTAGCGTCATTGTGTAATGCCAGAGGAGCAGAGACACTGATCGTAGATTTATCTCCCTATGTCGTGCCAATAAAAACAGGGAAATATGTTGATCCCCCTGAGCGATTCAAGGAGATGATGCGATCTTCAAATGTGACCATATTAGTCACTAGCCAAGAATATTCGCAACGGTTTTCACACAAGATTCATTATTTCATGACACAAACAGCAGAATGCTCGGTCTTTCAGGTTGATGAAAAGATGGGAACTTGGGATTACTCGCCCGAAGACGTAGAGAAAGTCATGGAGATAGGGAACAAGATCTTGGTTTTTATGAAATCGGCAAAGTGGGTACGTGTGACTTCTCCGAAAGGAACCGATATCAAGTTCTGCATAGAGGGGAGAGACTGTCTTCCGAACCTTCCAGTGTTACCTAGACCGGTAATGCAAGCCGCTGATCCAATACCGTTATGGGGAGAATTAAATTGGGCGCCTGTCGAGAACCTATCCGAGGGTCGGGTAGTTATTGATGGTATTCTCATGAGACTGGGCTCGGAATCCGCCACGAGTACGCCTGTTGAATGGTCGGTAAAAAATGGAAGAATTACAGAAATCAAAGGCGGTGACGAAGCTACTGAATTTAGGCGCACCCTTGAATCAGCTGACCCAAATGCGTACATCATAGGCGAGCTTGGAATTGGTGCAAGCCACAAGGCAAACTTGGGAACGATGCAGGAGAAGGGAAGACTCGGAACAGTTCATTTCGGAGTAGGCAGCAATAAGGGAGTCTACCCTGGAGGACAGAACGTAAGCAAGATTCATGGAGATGGAAGCGTGCGAGATGTAACAATCTCGGTCGATGGTCGAGAAATGTTAGTCGACGGAAAAATTGTGATATAAAGCAAGTCACATGCTCGTATTGATTTTCTTGAACATGTTAACTGGTGCTTGCTCTAAATTTGATAATGCATCGATGATAGTGAAAGCATTACATCCAGGTTACTGTGGAACAGTTCTGTTTGAGTTATTCTTCCTGTGATCTTCCCGTTTTCGAGCACGAAGAGCCGGCGAACGTTCTTCTCTGTCATAAGCTCCATCGCTTCACCAACCGAAGCATCTGGCGAGATTGTTATGAGCGGAAAGCTCATGATATCTTTGACTTCGATTTGATCCAAGCTATAATCCTTCGCTATGGCACGCCTAATTATGTCGCGTTCAGTTATCACTCCGATAGGCAATTGATCTCTCTCCACAATTACTGACCAGACTCCGGAAGCAAGCATTTTCCTTATGATTTCAGCGGCCGTTTCGTTTTCCTTAACTCGCACCACATTAGTGTCCATGACATCTCGAACTCTGACTGTTATACCCAAGAAAACAGACCCGATAAATAGGAAAAAGAGGGTACAATTCATACCTTTCTAGATAGCAATACACCCTGAAATCTTTAGGAACCCTCAGTGGGGAAGGACCGTGGAATTTTCTAGATCATGGAAGATCTTAGGATTGTTTCGCTCAACGGCGGTGAGGCTCTTACCTATGTGGAATTGATAAACACCAAGAGTGATTCAAGCGCAGTGAGGGGCTCCACGGAATGGATAGTTGAAAGACCAGAGCCATGGAAATCCCCTCTCCTACTGGAAGATAGGATACCCCTGACGATCCCGACCTAAAGATGAACATTTGTTCTTGCTAGGCGACGGGTGCTTTCGCTAAAGTATTCTTCCAAGAATCACGAAGGTTGGCCTTTTGTTTGTTGTAAGGCCGAAACCGATTCCTATGAAGCTATGTGGCTAACCTCGTCTTTTCGATGAGGGTGTCATGCGGTGAAGGAACGGTCGGGCTCTCAGATAATCGAATTGTTGTAAACACGAGAGTCACTCGATGATCTGAAATCGAAAGTTTCTCTCGGTATGATGTTAACAAAAGTAAACATTTTTTTGTTAACAATTCTACCCCCTAGTATACGGTTAATCCCTTCAGGCCCCGGGAGTGGAATCGGACCCAAATATCTGGGAAATCAAAAATTCCCAAGTGGTTGCCGATACTCCCATGTTATTTTAACTTATTGGAGCACTACTTTTCTTTGGCGTTTTTTAGCTATATCTCGGAGCCAGTTACCAAAGTTTCCAGAAATTGGTAACTATGGAAAAAAATCATGCACATTTTCTCTGAAGGTAGTGACGAAACAAAGGGAGAGAAAATCTATACAAACCATGTTTATACTTGTATGCCATTCCTTTCTGTTCCAATCTAGCCAAGGATCTTCCAACTTGAGCGTTAGTTTTCTTTGAGTTTTTCTTAATGAATCTGAACGGAATATTCTCGTTGGATGATTTTGACATGCTACAGAGAACCAGTTGCTCGTCATTACTTGCCAACTCGTATCTTGGATCAAAGAAAGTTTCATCGAGTTGCTTGAGCACCAGAGGTTTCATTTTCTCGAATTCTGATAGGCCCACCTCGATACCTCCCGCATTGGAAATGATTTCTTTGCCATAGAATTGCAGAAAGTACGGATATCCGGCAGTCTCACTGCACAAATTATCGACCAATTTGCCTTTAAAGGTGTAGCCGCTACGGATTAACGGCTTCTCAATTGCTTCGTGCGCGGCTTCGCTATCCAGATTCCCGACTTGTATAGACTTGAACATTCTTTCAGAATAAGAGCGACCCTCCTTCACATTTCGTGGAAGATTAGGTAACCCACAAAGAACTAGGAAGTATTTCTGACCGCTATTTTGAACTTCGTTCATAGCCCCGAGAAAATCTGAGAGAACATGCTGCTTGTTTTGTTTATCATCAATTACATTGTGAAATTCGTCATAGAGAAATATGACTCCTTTCTTTCCCGCATTCTCAAAGACTGGCCAGTTCTTCGAGAGATACTCTTTCAGATAATCTTCAAACGGAATATCTTTGCTTGCTTCATATGCGGGTTCATAGTAGAAAATATTTGGAATTCCTATCTGTTTCGGCTTGAAATACGATATCGCTCCCTTCACTTTGTTCTTTGCCAAAGATAGTTTCGAGAACGTCTCGATAGAGACGCGAATATCGTACTTGAGAGCTTTTTCAAACTCACTGGCATCGCGATACTTGTCACTAAATTGCAATCTCTTTACTGGGAGGAAATTTCTCTTTATGCAAATTTTGTTGAATTCATCGAGCAGGACAGTTTTCCCGGTGCCACGTAGACCATACATCATTACGTTTTCTATGTGACCATCTTCAATGCTGTCAAGAATTTTGTTAAATCTGTTGAGGTGCTCCTCTCTACCG
>JASHOD010000115.1 GCA_030041295.1 Nitrososphaerales archaeon | reverse complement strand
GCTACCGAGCTCGTCATAACAGAATCTTGCAATGCCATTTTGACAGCTCTTAGACGCCGACGCATTAACGAAGAACAGGCTGAAAAGGCATTCGAGGTCCTGCTCAGCTTCATTGATACGAACATCCAGATCTTTAGGCAATCAGAATCTTTACTGCATCAAGCTTTTCAAAATGCAAGAGAAAATGGCTTGGCCATCTACGATAGTATCTACATAGTGCTTGCAAAGCAGCTCAATGGCTCGCTTTCCTCTCGAGATCCGAAGCAAATAGAGATAGCAAGGAAGTCGGGAGTGAAGGTAATAGTCTGACGTAGTTTGTCCTTACGGACGAATTACGGCGAATCAAAAAAAGAGGGAAGAGGAAAGGAGCTTCTTCCTTTGAACTCCTTTCCTTATTGTCCAATCAAGTATAGCTCTTCAGCCTTCATCATGCTAGTGACTAGAAGTTTGAAGTCGAATAGTAGTTTCCGTGCCACACGTTGCCAGTACCGAGGCCGTCCCAGTAGAGGTCGTAGGTACCGCTTTTGTGCACCAAGTTCCCTACGATGAAGTTGTTGCTAGATGGCGATGGTGTTATTGGCAATCCGAATGCGTTGGTGCTCGTCACGGCGATGCCATACTCCACACTGTTCTTGATCACGTTGCCTACCAGGAGGACACTGCTGGCGCTGTCCAGCCACACACCTGTGTCGGCTCCTGTAATGGCATTGCCAATTACTGTCCCTAGTCCGTCGGTGATGTAGACCCCCGGCGATCCTCCACCTGCGATGGCGTTCGACGATACGATGGTCGACTCGAGTTCAAGGCTAACGATAACTGAGGCGAACGGGTTGTTCCCCGCAGGGTAGCTATTCTGGAATACGTTCCCGGAAACCACCGCGCTTAGAGGAGTGCTTGTGATTCCAAAATTAAACTGCCCAAGGTCAGCTACAAAGACTCCGTTGGCACCTTGGCTGAGTTGGAAGTTGTTGTCCGTCATAATCGCCGTGGACGATAACAGATCGGACTTCAATACTAACTGTTCTACCTCTATTGCTGTGCCGTATGTGATTGTTCCCTCATTCCCGCTGAGGAGGACATTGGTGTTCGAGATGTTTCCAATGCCGAGTCCATACCAACTGTCGGTAACAATATTGTTCCTCATGGCGACGTTAGAGTTCGAGAGGAAATTCGCGAAGGCCCCCTCCTCCATGAAGTTGAAAATGCTGTTAGTTATCGAGAAAGTTCCCGTGAGGGGAGGTATGTCTGCTAGGGGATCGGTCCAACCACTGGGGAGAACCGTTCCCCAGATGTGTATGCCATCCACCATGTTCCAAGCTCCATCCCAGTCTCCCGCTGCTCCATTCGCTGTCACGTGGTCAATCGAAGCAGAGGCTTGCTGGCCAGTGACTTCAATCGATGCCTCCAGAGCTGTCGTGGACTCACCGAAGATGGTATACAGCCAAGGCGATGTGATCGGCGTTGAAAATGTATCATTTATCGTCATCCCTGAAATTGCGAACGATCCGCCCTCAAAGGTGAATAGAGCAGGCCAAGGATCAGACGGCCCTAGTAGTGCCGTCCAGAATGGCGTCGAAGTAGGAGCCGGCATGTTCCCGAGCGCCTCAATAGTGGTCAGTCCCTGACCCTTCCCAACAAAGTTTCCATGAAATCCGTACACTGTGATCTGCGAAGAGATGTGGTATGTCCCCTTTACTAACTGAATCGTGCACCATTGATCGCTCGCTACGCAAGTGTTGAACGCAGCTTGAATGTCTGTTGTGTCGTCGTGCCCGTTCGGAACGACTGTAGTGATCTTCGAATTGGAATACGCTGATGAAGAAGAACTCTGTATGAATAGAGGAGATAGTGCTAGTAAGAACATGACTGCGATTACCGATGCTAAGATTAGCTTTGAAGAAGAAGAAACTATGCTTCTTGTTTTCTTCCTAGATTCCATCTGATTTTTTGACATTGTGTACTTTCACTTTTTTGAAAGCCAAATGAGAGCGCAAGATAGTGAGTTATTAACATGGTTTACATAGAAACTATTCCCAACTTGAGGAGTAACATGCGACTCCCATATGAAGCCCTTGAGAGTAAAACAGCTTTTGATGGTGACAATAATTCACGTTATTAGGTAATGTGATTAGTATCCTTTGGATACTCCCAAAATCGAACAGGATATGTCTTCTTCAAAGATGTTGTAATGTCGTATCAGAGAGCTCTTGGAAGCCAAGATTACAAAACCGCGAGAAGCTTCATGAGCGACAAAATCAAGCTAGGCCGCTTTGATTCCGTTCCAGCGAAATGTAAACGCGGCAATCGACTGGAATATCGTGAGCATGTCTTCTCCCTTTACAGTCAGCTCGTAGTTCACGATATTTTTCTTTCCCTTTTTCTTCAAAATTACTCCGGCCGTTTCTAATTCCGATATTCTAAGAGAGTGTTCTTGGGCTCATCGAAGGTAAAATCCTCTGAAGTTGGCTGAATCTAGTAAAACCATTGTTTATTTCGAGGAGGACTTCGGGACTCCACCGCCTTCCTAGTAGCTTGAACGCAGGATCAACGGGACAGTTCAAAGTTTCGTAAGGATCGCACATGTTACTACACTTTCTTGCCCAATATAATTCATATAAAAGCGTCTGAGATATGCAGTTTGCATCATGCCAGAGCTCGAAGCTTTAGAATTTCTCATAGGAAGCTGGAAGGGTAGCGCCCTGGATCAGTTTGGTGAGAAGGGACTTTTGGAAACATTCGCAGACTGTACGCACGAGCCGAGCGAGAAGTTCGTTCAGATTCGAGGCGAGAGCAGAAAAGGCGGAAAGGTCCTGAATCGAGGTGTACAATTCATCACTTTTGATTCGAAACTAAAGAAATATGTAAGCAAGAGAATTTGGTCGATGGGATTCATCGAAAACGGTGAAGGAATCTGGGAAGATGCTAACACTCTCGAATTTCAGATCAAGTTTGACGTTGAACCCGATTTCTTTCAAGGGACAAGCTGGAAGAGTTTCATAAAGCGTTACGGCGAAGATCAAATACGAACGGGCCTTTACGCGAAAGGAAAGGGCGAAAGCGAATACAGGCTCTATGGGGAAACTCGGCTTTCAAGAATTTTGAAATATGACAATGTCCTAAATCGCTAGGATTTCGTCTCCATCCTTTTTCTGAGCGCCGCCCTCCAATCCGCACAGTTTCATGCTCATCTCCCAAAGCTTGCGCGCCTTTTCCTCGTCATAGGAATCTTCGGAAGACTTTCTCATGCGCTTATCGTCAAAGTACTCACCGCTTTGATTCTCGATTCCCTGTTCTGTCGCAAGGTAGATTATTGTTTCCGCCCCCTTCTTCGGGGTTCGCATGAAGAGTTTGGGAATTTTCATTATAAAACCAAAAGATCCTGCAGGTCTACTCCAGATATTTGTCCCGACTGCGCCTGGATGCAGAGAGTACGTCTTAACTCCACTTCCTTCTAGTCGTCTAGCAAGCTCTCGAGTAAACAATACCAAAGCAAGTTTTGATTCAGAATATGCGCGCATCACACCATACCCCTTCTCCATCGTTAGATCGTTGAAATCCAATTCTCCCGAATAATGCGCGACCGAAGAGACATTGACAATCCTCGATGGCTTGCTCGCTTTGAGTTCGTCTAACAGCAAATTTGTGAGAAGAAAAGGAGCAAGATAATTTACCTGAAATGTTGTTTCGTTGCCATTCTGAGTCAACTTTCGTTGCAGACTGACGAGCCCAGCATTGTTGATCAGGACGTGAAGTTTATCGTAGTTTTTCTTGTATTCTTCTACCAGTTTTCGAACGGATTCGAGCGAAGTAAAATCAGCGCAGAGCAGACCAACTGATTGGTTGCCTGTAACCTTCTTTATCTCGGATTGCGCCTTCTCTCCTTTTTCCCTGACGCGAGCGACCATGACGACGGTGGCACCTCGCCGTGATAACTCCTCGGCAGTCACTCTACCTAGTCCGGAATTTGCTCCGGTAACGAGACAAACTCTGTTGGCCATCGTCTGGCCTTCTGACATCATTGAGTTAAATTCAATAGATTCTGACGTATGAAGATATCGAGATCAGAGCAAGATTATAAAATCCGAGTTTAGTCTTTTTGGTTTGTTCTTAAGAAAGGAAAAGGCAGCAAATATGTCGGATGAAGCGGAAGAAAAACAACTTCGCAAATCAAAATGGATACTGCGAATCTACATGATAATTTTTCTGATAGCGCTTGTGATATTCGTCATAGTAGGTTTTGGGTTGATGTTTTAGATCTATATCTATTGCTTATTCTTGTTCCATTCCTTCCATCTGGAGTTATCCTCAAATGGCGCACTTGCCCGATCCGCCTCAATTTTGAGCAAGACTCTCTTCATGCCAGGCCTACGCATTTCATACTTTTCAGTGCCGATGTATTTTTTCGCCATCTTGTCGATGTGTTCCTCGGCTCCGTTTTTGGTGATTTCAACAACCCTGCCGCGGACCAGAGCAACGTTGTAAGGATTTGTGGGATCTACAATATCCAAAGCAACTTTGGGATTTCGTATGACGTTTCTATACTTTTGACTGCCCTCGAACGTGTTTATCAGTACAAGGTCTCCCTCATGGTCGACCCAAGTCTGGGTTACTTGCGGAGAACCATCAGGCATTAGCGTCGCTACATTTGCGTAGACTTTTGTTTCGATTAGTTTCTTTACCGCATCAGGAAGAGACTTCATTTCCGTTACCTGAAAAAACCAGAACACGTTAGATGTATATCTACATTGATTCAGCACTTTCGAGCGAACCAAGCCTCCTCAGCTGGCCATCGACGCGCCCAGTCGAGCTTAACAAATGGATATCTAGTTGTCGAACCTTCCTTAGGACGTAGTTCCTTTAGATTTTCAATTTCGAAACTATTCGCCCGAAGTAAGCGAATCCAGTCTCCATAGCCCAGATGAAATTCGACAGCCCCATCACTTGAGAATTCGAACCTGTGCATGCCGAAGTAATCTCGGACCAATTGCGAAGTTACGGGCGCGTCCTCGTCGTCTTCTCGAGAGCATAGCAGCAGAATTGTTCCATTACCAAGAAAAATGAGTCTGCCGTTTTTTCGTAACAGACGTGACGCTTCGGGGATCCACTTGTACGGGTCGCACCATATCGCTGCCCCGTATTCACTGACAGCTAGGTCGAAACTTGCGTCCGGAAGCGGTACCTGTTCGGCGTTACCGTGAATTAGAGGAAAGAAGAGGTTGTACTTTTTCTGCATTTCTTTAGCCGTCTTTAGCTGCTCGGTGGAATTGTCAATTCCAGTTACCTTAGCTCCCCGTCTAGCTAGCCAAGCGGAAACATAAGCTGTTCCGCAACCTAATTCGATGACATCAAGCCCTTTGACGTCGGGGAGAATCTGCGCCTCGCTTTCAGGAATGTTCCAGATTCCCCACGTGGGTTCGTCTTGCGACCATGCTATTCTTCCTGGTTCTGCGTACTCTCTCGCGAACTTGTCCCACGCTACGCGATTTCGTCTGACATGATCCGGTAGAGAGTTTTCAGTTTCGTTAGGCATCGTGTGAATTCCCTAATCTTCATACAGGAACGTAGTTAAATTATGAGTCCTTCTTTCGAAGTATCTATTTCGCTACCAAATCTTTTGATGTCCAAACTAGAGATATCAAGGTGTGGTTTTGACCCGCTAAGAATTTCAGCCATAAGTTCGCCAATGATTGGTGCATGCATGAATCCGTGACCTGCAAAACCCGCACAACAGTACAGTCCAGGGTTGCTTCTTATTTCACTGACAATAGGATTTGCGTCGGGAGTCATCTCGTACAGACCAGCATTTGCGTAAGAAATCGAGGCTCCTTTCAAAACTGGAATTCTTTTGATCGCAGCTGAAATCACTCTTTCATCATAATCTTCGGGGAAATTGAGATCGAAGCTTGACTCGGTTGGCAGATTATCAGCCATTAGGATCCCGTTACCTTCTCGTCCGATTCCTAGAGTAGAATCTACATCAATTATGAGAGGGATCTCCTTTGGAATCCCAGTATGAAATGAATGTGTGATCAATATCTTTCGAGGAACTGGTTGAATTGGTATGTTAACTGAAGCTAAACGACCAACTTCGCTCGAATAGGCTCCGCATGCGATGACTACTTTTTCAGCTTCAACTTGTCCATTTGTTGTAGATAATAGATATGATCTATTTGAGGGGTGTCCTTGGATATTTGTAACTTGCACGTTTTCGTTTAGGTCCGCCCCGTTCTCTCTAGCTTTCGAAATAAACCCCTGCAGTACAGCTGCAGTTGATGCGTGGCCATCTTCCATGCACAAAGTCCCTCCAATCATTCCATCAAATTGATAGAATGGGAACCTCGCTTGCAAATCCGTTTGATCTAAGAGTTCTACTTTGACGCCTAATCCTAAAGCGAGTTCTCTGTTTCTCTTTAGCTGAGAAAATGATTGTTCAGTACTAGAAACAAAGAGATATCCATCTTTCTTTACGAGAGGATCATAACCCGTAAGAGCTTCGAATTTCTCAATGATTTTGATACTTTCTATACTCAGCTTGATGCTAAGGTCATTTGAAAATTGATGCCTAATACCTCCGAGCGAAGCTGAAGTACTCCCTTTTCCGAATTTCCCTCTTTCCAGCAGAACAATGCCTTTGATTCCTTTTTGACTCAGGTTGTAGGAAATGCTTGTGCCTACTATACCTCCTCCGATGATCACAACCGCAGCTTTCTGTTTCACGTTTAGCTTTCCTTTCTTTGAGAAATGTATCCTTTTACTTACGTCTAAGAAGTGCTAAGTTTTACAAAAGAACGCGATTTCCACTGAACAAAACTAAAACCGAACTCTGTAGTGAGATTTTTTCCGATTAGACTGTAAATCCGTAACGGAGCCTGTCATTCTTTGATATGATTATGTCAGCTATTCCTGTAAGGTGAGCACTTCCAGTAATCTCTGGCTCAATGGCATCGCTCCTTCCAACTTTTGTCAGGCCGACAATTCTCCCGATAAACTCCGAGCCTATGATGCTACGGTTCGTGAATTGTTCTCCGGTAGAAAGTTTCCCCTTTGCGTAAAGCAGCGCCATTCGGCCACAAGTTCCGGTCCCACAAGGTGATCTGTCGAATAGACCATTATCTGCTATCATGATATTTCTTGCTTGTCTCTTTTGCGCGCCAGTGTCTAGATCTTCGTAAAGCGAGATACCAAGTATAGTTGGAATTTTCCTTGTTGTTTTGGGTTCTGAAGAGATACTCTTCATTTTTCTTAGTTTTGAAAGTAAATCGTTGCCCATTTTGAGAAGACTTGAGAGATTCTTAGGAATCACCTTCAAGCCCGTATCGCGTGCGTTCACATAGGCAAAAGTATTTCCGCCAAAAGCGATTTCAGCGTTTACTCCCCCAAAAGTACCATCTTCATCCAGTGCGATATTTCCCAGATACATCGCAGGAACGTTTGTGACACTTACCGATCTTATCTTTCCATCCACAAGGTTTGCTTTTGCGCGAACTAGTCCGGCAGGAGTGTCGAATATAATTGTATTTTTTGGATTCCTGAGTAATCCCAATTCAAATAAGGTTGTAACGATACCAATTGTTCCATGTACGCACATATCCGCGTATCCTCTGTAATCTCCGAATATTACACCATAGTCAGCTTTGGGTTCAGAGGGAGGAACAAGAAACGCGGCTATTCCAGGGAAGTACCTTGGCTCTAGAGTAAGGGTCGTCCTAAAATAGTCGTAATTGGACTGAAAGTATTTCTTACGTTCCACCATATTTCTTCCTATCAACTGGGGAACTTCGCCCAAAAACAAGCGAGTTCCCTCACCGCCAGTGTGCGAATCAACAACATGAAGCAGATTTTCTGATGTCAAATTGTGATTGAACTATCTCCTTTATCGTGCCTACAGCTCTCGTGTTAGAAAACAGTTATCTATTTTTAGAATAATCAGCTCAAAATCGCGTCAGCTTCGATTTCGACAAGGATGCCGGGGTCAAGAAAAGTTCCAACTAGCCACGTGGACACGGGTCTAGTTTTCTCAAAAGCTTCCCTATGAGCTTTTGCCACTAGCTCCCAATTCGTGCCTTGTCGAACAAAGACCCTTGTCCTCACAACATCGTCCAGGGAACCTCCTAGTTTGCCTAGTGCGCGTTTAATTATTTTCAGGGCTTCGGTAGTTTGAACATATGCTTCGTTCTTTCCAGCATTCTTCCGCTTCGGATCAACACTGGCCGTACCTGAAACGAAGACCTGCCTTCCCACTTTCACAGCTCTCGAATAACCAATGATTTCCTCGTACTTTCCACCACTGCTTACTCTTTCGATTCGCTTCTTCAACTTAGCCCACGCCGACGCTCAAATCATCATTTCTTAGCTATGATGGAAGTAAGGTATGATTTTCTCGCCGATTATGTTGACCGATTCTCTAGGATTGGGACCGAGAGGTGCCCCTAGTAGCACTTGATTCACTCCGTCCTTCTCTAATTTCTCCAATCTCATAATACAATCTTCCGGTGAACCGTAAATTGCAAGGTTAAGCATCTTGTCATTTACTAATTTTATTGCACTCTTGATGCCGGATTTCTTGAACTCCGCATGAACTGGTGCAAACTGCTCATGGCTCAATCCGACTGCTGCAAGGCCCTTTACACCGAGGAGGGGGCCGAAATATGCGACAAGTTCTTTGAGAGGATCGGTCTTCGCGGTCTCTCGATCCTTCGCGATTGAAACCCAAACGCAGCCTGCAATGTCAACTTCCGATGGATCCTTCCCGGCTTTTTTCGCCCCTTCCGAAATTTTCTTGACTGCATAAGGAGCAAAATCTGGCGGGTATAACAAAGGCAGAGCTCCGTCCCCGTCGGCACCGGAATACTCCAACATTTTGTCGCCTTGACCACCGATGTAGATCGGAATCTTGCTCCTCGGGGGAGCAAACCGCATGTAACACTGCTCGCTCCATTCGAACTCCTTTCCATCGTATTTTGTCACTTCGCCTGAAAGAAGGGAACGAATCAACTCAACGCTTTCCCTCGTCCTAGTCAGCGGGAGTTCGTGCGAAATACCGAGCCAATCCATGTACTCCAAAGATCCGGCGCTAATGCCGCATACCATTCGATTCCCTGAAATCTCGTCCATCGAAGCGAGGAACATCGCTAGCTCGGATGGATTCGTCGTGTAAGGGTTGAGAATCGTGTTTCCTAGTTTTATCTTCGTAGTCTTCGATGCGATCGCAGCCAAAGTGACAAAGGAGCTCCGCATAAAGACATCGTGGGAAACCCACACGAAATCGAAACCATTTCTCTCCGCGAGTACCGCAAGTTCGACCATATTTTGCGTGGTCCCAAACCAGTCAGCAAGTCGTAGTCCAAATTTCATTTTACAGAGCAACTCCGATGTTTTTCTTTTAAGGGATTGGCATTATAACAAGAATTTACCAGACATTCTTTTCGAGTAGAACTAAATAGTCAATTCACCGAGGAACAGCCGAATAATTTCTGTATCATTTAGGATCTGCTCTGGAGTTCCTTCGAAAGCTTTCTTTCCTTGGATCAAAACTATGCCATGATTAGATATGCCCAAGGCTTTCCTTGCGTTCTGCTCAACCAACATGATCGTCACCCCCAGTTGACTCCTGATCTCTGATAGCTTGAGAAAAAGCTGATCTGCGATTTTGGGACCCAATGCCGCCGTCGGCTCATCTAATATCAGCAATCTTGGTTCCGCCATAAGAGCTCTGCCTACCGCAAGCATTTGTCTCTCACCACCACTCAAGTAACCGGCTCTTTGGTTTTCTCTGGAAGCAAGCAAAGGAAATAGGGTTACTACTCTTTCGTAGATTTCTCTCTTATGAGCTGAACTTCTGATGATAGTTCCCCCCATCTCAAGGTTCTCTTTTACTGTCATGTCTGTGAAAACATTCGAAATCTGGGGAACGTAACCTAATCTCATAGAAGCTATGTGTTCCGGTTGTTGTTTTGTAACATCCGAACCATCAAATTTGATCTGCCCTTCGAAAATGGTTGTAAGACCTACAATTGATTTGATTAGAGTGCTTTTTCCAGATCCATTCGGGCCTACAAGCGCTACAAAATCGCCAGTCTCTATTCTAAGAGAAACGCCCTGAATTATAGCCATCTTGCCGTAGCCTGAAATTAGGTCTTCGACTTCGAGTAATGGCAAAATGAATCTCTAGTCCTCAAGAGCCCAAATAAGCGTCGATGACTTCCTGATTTTTTGTGATATCGGAGGGTTTTCCATCAGCTATAATTCGTCCTTGGTGCATAACAAATACACGATCGACATGTTTGAACAGAACTTGCAAGCGGTGCTCAATTATGAAAAAAGTGACCCCTTTCTCCTTTCGCTGACTTTCGATGCTCGAAAAAATATCCTGCGCAAGTCGAGGCGCAACTCCAGCTGTAGGCTCATCAAGTAAAAGCATCTCTGGCTCCCCTGATAGCGCGTTCGCTAGTTGGAGTAGCTTCATTTGTCCTCCCGACAAGTTTGACGAAAGTTCACCGTAGAGGTGACTTATTTCGAGGGCATTAAGCTGATCTTGTGCTGTTTTCGCTAGGGTTATTTCTTCGGGCTCCCATCTACCCCGTAATAGTGCTAAAAGCGGATTCTCTCCTTTTTGCTGTTTTCCCCCTACCATTAAGTTCTCGAGTACGGTCATTCCTGAAAAGAGCCTAGGAGTTTGGAATGTTCTCCCCAATCCTAGTTCAAAGATCTTATGCGATGCCATTCCATTAACTCGCTTTCCATTGAGGAATACCGAACCACCGAATTTTCCCTGAGTACCAGAAATTAAATCAAAGAGAGTTGACTTCCCGCTGCCATTTGGACCGATTAGTCCTGTAATACTGCCTCTTTTTATTGAAAAGCTAACATCATCAACAGCTCTTAGGGCACCGAACGACTTTGAGACACGCTCAACTCTTAAGATATCCTCGCTGTCTGCCAGATCTGATCAATCTCCCTTTAATCTGATACATTCTCCTTGGACAAGGTGGGTTTTTCGAATTCTGCCTGTTCAACAGGAGTCTTCTTAGGGGTCCCTTGTTTCTTGTTAAAATCAAAGAGTTCGTAAGCTTTAGTCTCGATTCGTTTCTCCGGGATAAGTCCTTTTGGTCTAAACATCAAGAGCAAGATGAGGATTACTGCTTCAACTATGTACTGAAGGTAAATCAAAATGCTTGGATTAAAGCTAGGGAGCTGATTTTGCACAAGAATCCCAGCTTCTGTTAACCCTCTCTGAAGTAACGTTAGTGCAAGCGCTCCTGCAAGAACGCCACGATTATTCGCGTAACCACCAAGAATCATCATGACCCATATAGTAAATGTGAGAGCCGGAAGGTAATCTCCAGGTTGTGCTGTTCCAATAAAAAATACGTACAAGCCTCCAGCTAATCCTGCCATCATTGATCCTATGATCATGATCTGCCTTCGAACTTTCGATACGTCCTTACCAAGTGACTCGGACGCAATCTTATCGTCCCGTATCGATTTGAGCAATCTTCCATAGGGGGAATTTGTGAGGTTCTTCGCTATCAGATAACAGATTCCAGTAAAGGCCATGATTATGATAGCATAGATTATTCCAGGCATGTCTATTCCTAACACAGAAGAAGCAAATGGAGAGCTTCTATACGAATTAGATATCCAAGTGAATGGATTCTGGATTCCGAGGAGGCCGGCTATTCCACATCCAAATTGCGGCGTATTTTCAACTACAACAACGAATGCTTCACTAGCTACCAGAAGAATCATGGAAAGGTACCATTCTTCTTTGATTCTAATTGCGGGATAGGATAAGATAAATCCAAAAAATCCTCCGGCGGCCGTGCCTATGATAAGAACCAATATCCAGACGGGAATCACAATTGACGGATCGGTGCTTGCTATCATGACTCTGGTTGGCTCAGTATTAGGATCACAAATATTTCCAATGGGAACTCCTGCGAAGAAAGGAAGAAGATTTGCTGCAATAATTCCGCCAGCGAATGCTCCCACTCCATAGAATAATGCCTGGCCAAAGTTCGGTTGCCCGGCGTATCCGTATTCCAAGTTTAAACTGAGCGCAAGTATCGCGTAAATGCCGTAAAACGAGGCAAAATTTACAATCAGACCAACCAAGTCAACCATGCTATTTTTCTCCTTTGACCGAAATATCTTGGGCCTTCGTCTCTCGTTTGAAATTTGTTCTTTGTCTATCAGAAATCGCCTTTCTGAAAAATTCGATAGCTGTCTGGGAATTTGGTGCAAGACCAGTTGGCTTTATTATCAAGATTACAACGATCATTGCAAACGGCAATAGGGGCGCATATCCCAAAGGTACCCCAGCGTAGTGGTAGAGAGCTTCGATTATTGTGTTACTTGCAAATCCCACAACATAACCTCCAATGATTGTCCCGACAAAGCTCGTTAGACCTGCAATGATGACCACTGCGAAAATATCAAGCAAAGCATCGAATCCGAGAGTTGGAGTAACGGAAGTATAAGTTCCTAAAATAACCCCGCCAAGTCCTCCCAGTCCACCAGCTATCACCCACATTATGTTGACAGCGAATGATACATTTATTCCTGAAATTCTCGCCAGGTCGAAATTATTTGCAATCGCTCGCATTGATTTCCCAAGGTGTGTAAAGTTGAAGAAAACAGCAAGAAGTGCGGAGATCACAATCGCAAGAATAATTGAAATCGCATAGATATTGGAAATCTGCACGTTGAACAGGGTTACAATTGTGTAGATCTTGATGCTTTGTGTTGTGGCGAGGAGATTTGGATTCAACGAGTCGGTCGTGAAATAAACTAGATAACGAATCAGCTGGGCGACAGCGAAAGAAGCTAGGACAAGGAAATAAATTGAAACCTTCCGATTCATAAGTGGCTTGTATACGGAATGGTGGATAACCATTGCGGCAGCGCCGCAAACAAGAAACGCGCAGATGCCCACTATTAGCAGATTGTTCGGATAAATTCGTGAAACCACAACTCCAACGTACGCTCCCACAGTTAGAAATTCTGCATGCGCGAAATTTGGAAGTTTGACAACTGCAAGAGTAAGGGTTAGGCCGATCGATGCTACCACGAAAATGCTTCCTTCAGATAAAGATTCTATTATAGAAGGGACCAGCCAATATGGTAACAAATATCTGAGGACGATTCGACCGACCTTTGATCATGGATTTTACTGTTTCTGGATGATGGAATTAAATTTCAAAAATATCCAAAGTCGGCCAACTCTTAAATAATCCTAGGCGAGTGGGCAGTTTCTATGGTAAGTACTACAGCTATAGCTCTCTTAGTAATCGGTCTAGTCGTTGGTGCCGGCGTTGGTTACGGAATCAGCGCATTAACAGTTCCAACAACTACAACTTCTACAACTACGACAAGAACAATATACATTGGAAGCATCGAGCCGCTAACTGGCGGCGGCGATGCTGTCTACGGCATCTCATTTGCCGATGCCGTCACACTTGCGGTAGACCAGATGGATGCAAACCTTACTCAAGCTGGAAATCCTCTTCAGTTCAAAGTCATATCGGAAGATGATATGGGATCAGCCGCGACGGCTGGCTCTGATCTCGCATCCATGTACTCAACAGACAATATCCATGTTGTGATCGGACCGTTGACGTCTGCCGAAGTAGCAGGAGTTCTTCAAACTGCCGATACAGATCATATCGTAGTTCTTCCGCCTGCTGCAACAGCAGTATCACTCCGATATCCCAAAGGAACGGATAACTATCTCGTAAGACCCGGCCAACCAGGAGATCAATACGAGGGTTCAGCGCTTGCTCAGACTGTAGAGCAACTGGGAGCAAAGAACGTGGTGTTCCTATACCGTGATGACACTTCGGAATCTGGAACTTTCAATGCTTCTAGCGCTTTGATGTCAGCTGCCGGAATAAATGTAATGGGAGTCGAGTATCAACCATCTCAAACTGACTATGGAAGTATAGTCACTACTGCAGCATCTGATGCTCAAACAATGCTCTCGTCTGGTGGAACAAAGAGCAACACTGTTGTTGTTTGTGCATGCGACGAGGTAACAGAGGATCAGAACATATTCACCCATGCGATGTCAGACACTCCACTCAGCAGTCTCCGATGGTTCGGTATTGAAGCAATTGATACACCTTCATTGTATGCTTCGTCGACATATGGTCCATGGATGTCGAGTGTAAACTTCACTATGACGACACCTGCCGCATTCAGCAGTCCGCAACTCACCTACTTCAATTCGACTTTCACTGCAATGTTTGGTTCACCGCCGCAACCATATTCTAACTATGCATACGATAACGCATTCATCGCAATGGACGCTATTCTTTTGACTGGAGGACAGAATAACGGCACAGCTATCTTGAGCGCTATTTACTTAGCAGCAGATCACTATTTCGGAGCAACTGGAACAGGAGTTTGGCTAGATGGTGCAAACGCACAGACTTTCGCCATTTACAATGTGGTGGAGGTCACACCTGCTGAAACTACGATACAAATTGGAACATACAACGGCGCGACAAACCAAGTTACTTTGACTGGCTCATAGGCAAACCAATAATGGGGATCGGAGGGATTATTTCCCCCGCTCCTTCCAACCTTTTTTCTTTTTGTTCTGTGACATGACATGTTATCCTATCGAACCACGATTTCCATCAGGATAGGATATGCTTTTCCAGAGCCCGATCTGTCAACGACAAGGGAGCAGTAAGCAGCAAGAGATCAAAGCGCCGTTCCAAAATAGTGCAAAATCTATGCTCTAACTACGCTCAAAGAAAACACGACAATAAGAAACGAATTATTACAGCGGAACCTGCGAGGGAGGAGATTTCCTTCCCCGCGACCATGATCCCGCCGAGTACTTGTTTGCCATGCCAGCCATCCGTTGCCTTCATAAGAAGAACAAGCAGATGTATGAGCTATAAAATCGAAAAAATGCATTAACTATATCTTTTCTGTACTCTATGGCCTAACCAAGCGGTGACAAAATTTCGTCAAAATTTTCTCAATGCAAATGAGAGTATTGTACAATGCCTGAGACTGATGAGATTATGACTCAAGGTGAGTTACTTGTGGATAGATATCGAACCAACCGTCGTCTCAACGGACAATCTCCAAGCACCGGTACCAATTTTGCCGCTGATATGCTGTCCTATGTATTGCCCCTTTTCGTAGCGGCTCTCATGCAAATCCAAAGCACATGTGATTTGGCCCACAGTTGTAGATGCATCAATTGAGAGATTTTGTTCGCCAACCAAGGTGATATCAATGCTCCCGGTCGTTGATCTAAAAGTGGTATTGTTAGTCAAGCTACCTACAAATCTCGTTGGCCCAGTTGTTGCGCGCATCGTCAACGCCCCGTTCACGTTATCTAAATTCAAAGAGCCCGTATGAGACGTCGCGTTGACATTACCGCTACACCCCGCAAATTGAATCGAACCGGTCTTTGAATCAGCGTCAATTGTTCCGGAGACCCCGTTCACGTTTATTGGATCCGTCGAAGTTTCCAAACTCAGATCTGCCTGTTGAGGAACTAGCACAGAAACGCTGGTCCTCGGCCCCTGAGAAAGAAAGTATGAACCCCATAGGACCGGATTCCAAGACCTTGTGTGGCTTTTCACCGACACGACATTCCCATTTTGTCCGATTTCGAAATCAACGAGTTCTGGATCAGTGACCTTGGTATCGATTACTACCTCCCCTTCCTGTCCTCGTCTCACGTCGATAGAGCCAGGTACCATTACTTTCACGATCAATCTAGGTTTTCCAGAGACATTGAACACTTGATGCTGGGAAGAAGCGGATGACCTCTTCGAGGCCGATTGAACTGGCGCCCCGCATGAAGGACAAAAGTTAGCCCCCGTTTCTGGAAGCTGGACTCCGCAGTTGGCGCAATAGGACACTGGCATTTATTATCGAATCAAAATCATGGGATTTTTAAGAAATTGGAGACTCTCAATCTTGGAGTACGTAGTCTCCTCTTTGATGCTTAAATAATCACGCAACTTCGTTTTGGATTGGTCAAAGAAAGATGGATACTATTTGCGTCTCAAAAACAATCAACGCCCCACTATCATACGTGTTCAAATGGTGCACGGATTTCAGGGAAGATGATACCCAGCTAACTGGGTCGAAATCTCAAAGGAAGATCCTTGAAAAGTCACAGAAGAGAGTGATCTATGCATCGCTCTATAACAACGAAAAGGGAGAGCAGAAGGTTGCGGTGGACATTGTGTCCTTGAAGCCTCCGAGGTCATGGGATTTAGAATACTTTGGTGAAGAAGACGATGAAACAGGCGTATACAGGCTCTCGAGTCTTGGAAAGAGCAAGACTAGGCTAGATATGGTCTTCAAGGAAAAATGGAAGATTTCCAATCCTCCTTCTAAGGCTTGGCAAGTGCAACATACAAGCGACGTGTGGGACAAGTACGTCGCCGCCCTCGAACAAGACTATAATTCTGGCAAGTAATTTTCTCAAGAAACGGGATATCTGGATACCCGATATCAGTCCAATATATCGGCAACCTAGACCTGAAGTTTAGGGCTTTAGTTTCCTTTTCTCTTTTCGTGAATTTTTTACTGGCAGAGTTAGTGTATAGCCTAGAGATTTCGAAACCCAGGGCTTTATCTTGCCTTGATCCTTGTGCCAAGCTTTTGAGAAAGCAACATATCCTCTCATGGGCCTTCCCTTCCTCGGCGAAAACAAAGACGTTCCATCTATTTTGAGAAGCCCTTTCATATCATCGGGCGAAACTCTTGCGAAAATGCCGTCTCCGAAGAGACCCAAGAACAAGTTTCCATTCACAAACGCAGCCAGGTTGCCAAACAAAGGGCGCGTTCTAACTCGTTCGTCGTGAGGTAGAAGGGATTTCAGTAGCTCAACTGAGTTCGGGCTGGCTTTAGGTATTTTCATTCAAAGGACGCTCTCCAAATTTTCCTTTTTTTTACATGAAATGCGTTTTTGCCACATTACTTTTCGATTTGTTTCAAATTTGAGAGTACTGTTGGTAGGCAGGCCTGAAAAGCCCGTTATGACCCTCCAATTACAACCGCGACGTACTCGGATTTCAAAGAGATTGAATTTCGTTTCTCTATTGTTTCAAAGCGACGACACATTTGCACATTTGGCCATATATTATTTCTATGCAACATGGAAATGATTTAAGGTTCGGCCTGTTCAGTATTCAAGACAATCAAACTTGGTGCACGATTCTAGCCCCTTCAATGTAACTGTAGCTCAAATCAAAACAAAGCTCGGAGACGTGAAATCAAATCTCAGTCTGATTCGCAAGCTCTCATCACAAATAAGAAAATCAGACATTGTCTGTTTTCCAGAACTTGCAACGACAGGCTATGCCCTGGGAAGGAAATGGATTGAATTAGCCGAGGAAATTCCCGGAACGGTGACTGAAGAGCTTTCTAAGATGGCTTCCGAATATGGTTTTTACTTAATTTGCGGAGTGGACGAGCGTGGCAGAGGAGAAGAAGCACAAAACATCTACGACTCGGCCGTCTTAATTGATCCAAAGGGAAAGCTCGTCGGGGTTTATAGGAAAGTGCATCTCTGGGGAAGTGAAAGAAAATACTTTACTTCGGGTAAATCTTTTCCAGTTTTTAGGACAAAACTTGCTACGATCGGAATAGGAATCTGCTATGATTTAGAATTTCCCGAATCAGCTCGAATTCTTGCGCGGAAGGGGGCGAAGATTGTTTTCTATCCGTCAGCTCAGCCTTCGAATGCACGAAAGATGGTCGAAATCTATGTTAGAAGTAGATCTTCAGAGAATTGCGTGTTCACTGCATTTTCAAACAGGGTAGGTTATGAACGCAACCTATCCTTCTTTGGCGAGAGCCAGATCAGCTCTCCAGATACAAGGATTCTAGCTCAGGCTGGTGGGGGCCAAGGTTTTGTTTCGGCAAAGGTAGACTTGAAAGTACTCGACGAGCAAAGGAGATTGTTACCGTACCTTCGCGAGTTAGAGCCTGGTGCTTATTCGACCTAAAATGCCGAAGTTATGAAAGAATTTCAAAAACAGAGCATACTCTCAAATTTATCAGCATAAGTATTTCCGAGCAGGCCATTTATTCGTAGAAACATGCTCAAAGCTTAAATTCCGATATATTGGCTTCGATGGAGACGAATTTGGCAACTGATAAGCAAACTATCTTCCTAAGGCAGGCAACGGGTCTTGTTCGCACGTTCGGTATTGCTGATGCAATCTGGACAAATCTTTCGCTCGTTGGAATCTTTTTCTCTCTTACTTTCATTGCATCTGAAGCTCCTTTGATTGGAGGAGATCCGCTTCTTGGAGGGTTGATCGCACTTGTAGGAATGTTCTTTGTAGGTCTGGCCTTTTCCGCTGTCTCCATTTTGACGCCAAGAACGGCTGGAGACTATGTATTCACAAGCAGGTACCTCAATCCCGCGTTAGGATTTGTCGGAAATGCGGGTTATTTTGTTGCAACGGTTCCGCTCTTTATGGGAATTACAATTGGAACAATCGAGTCGTTTGGTTTCAGCTCCCTTTTCGCATATGTTGGGTTGGCGACCGGAAACCACGGTATGGTAACTTTGGCAACGAATTTAGAGAGCAAACCAGAATTAGAATTTGCCCTTGGCGGAGGACTCACCATAATTTTCGGTCTCTTACCATTTTTCGGTTATCGGATCTATAAAGGGCTAAACAACGTCATTCTTCCTTTGATTCTGATCGCGGTCGCTGTGATGTTCGCAGTACTTGTGGCGACGCCGGCATCGACTGCTGTTGCGGATCTCGCGAAACTGTCAGGCGTTTCAAATCTCACTAATATTGTCACTAGCTCAGGTACTCCTCCACCGGAATCTGGCTGGGGGCACGCGTTTGCCTTAAACGCAGTCTATGTGGTGGGATTCTCTTACATAATCTCAGCGGTTTACATTTCAGGAGAAGTGAAACAAGTCAAAAGGAACATGCCAATTGCCATAATCGCGACATTGGCGATAACTTTGGTGATTTTTGCAGGATCAACGTTATTGAGCTACCATGCTTTTGGGTACGGTTATCTCTCTAACCTCTATACATATCAAAGCGGGCAGTTTCCAATTTACCCCTATCTTGACTTTCTGGCCGCTGCGATCAGTCCTAACATGTATGTGGGCAGTTTCATAATCATTGTGGCTATAATCCAATTGTTATGGTATCAGACAAATGCAGTGTTCATTGGCGGAAGGCTCCTGCTTTCTTATTCCTTCGATAGAATCATGCCATCATTTATGGGAGACGTTAGTGAGCGATTTCACGGCCCTGTTAAAGCTATGATTGTTTCGCTTGTAATTGGTCTTTTAGCTGGCATAATTTTCACATTCGTACTACCCGTAGCAATTGTATTCGACATGTCTTCGGCGGCAGTGGCAATACTCTTGCTCTTCCCGATCACCATTGTAGGAATAGCATTGCTTTATTTCAGATTTGCAAGGAAGCAGACGTTCAAGAGCTCCACTTTGGCAAATTCGATTCTTGGAGGCCCGATCTTAATAATCGCGGCAGTTGTTACGATAGGCTTTACTCTGGCAACATTTTATGAATATGTTACGATCCCTGCCATATATGGGGGTGCAACAGGTACTGTTTTTGGATACGAGGTAATATTCGTGCCAATTGTCGTACTGTTTGTCATCTACTTTGTTGCAAAATATATCAATCAAAGCAGAGGAGTAAAATTCGATCTCATCTTCAAAGAGATCCCGCCTGAGTAGAAGTTGTGCGATTTCTTAACGTGCAATAATCTAGAGAAAGCAACATTGTTTCTTTAATAGCTCAATATTGTTCTTTGCAGAACGCAATGCAAAGGTCAGCTCTAGCGAAGAATGATTCCCAGAATGAAGAAGTAGAAATGGAAGAGGAGGAAAGCACGAGCAGGTTCGACGCTATTAGAGAGCAAATCGCCACAATTGCCCAGAACAAGAGAATACAGATTCAGAAACTCAGATTCTCGACAGATAGAGTCGAAAACGGAATAGCAATTGATTTCGCGCTACGCCTAGTAGTTCTCTCTGATAACGATAACAACGGTTATCATGCGGAACATTAGTCGTCTTTCGTTTCTTCAATCTGCTTCTGCAGGATAGTGCGGGCTAGTTCAGGAACTGGAATCGACTCGCCCTTGTCGTAATCGTAGGTGACCTGGACAGTCTTTCCCGTTGCAACTAGTTTGTTTTCTTGATTCAAAATTTCATACTCGTATACAAAGCTCTTGTTTCCAAGCGACGTCGGCTTCACCTTAACTGTCAATTCGTCGTTCCATTTAGCGGGAGTTTGATAATCAATTTCCGCGTGGGCAATTATCACTCCCAATCTTCCCCGAGGAAAATTTCCAAACGACTGTAAAAGTAGTCCCGTTCTTGCAGTTTCAAAATATGTAAGATATCGTGCGTTGTTGACGTGGCCCATCATATCGACGTCGCCGAAAGGCACACGAAATTTCAATTCATAGGAGGACATGCTCATAATCCTGATTCCTCGCTATTCACAGAAAATGCCGCGAAAGGTATGAAGCAATTTCTGTTCCTCGGCGTCTAGCTTCCATTTCATGAAACGCCGAGCTTCCGTGTCGGCATAGGAGCTTAGGTTGCCAAAGTCCTGCCTCTGGCTCAATCCAATTTCAGTTCATTTTCAATCCAAAACTAATTCCGTTCACTCTATGGGCTAAGAACAGTTTGATAATTACTCTTTCAACCGTAGCCGGATCTCTGGCCGTTGTCCTGCCTGCCGGCTACGCCTTGTCCCGCCGAGCGTTTCCAGGTCGGAGCTCAGTAATGTTCTCATTCCTCTTGCCGACGATATTTCCCGGAGTGGTAACCATCATTCCGCTGTTTCTAATTTATGCCAATCTTCATCTAGTAAATACGTACCTTGGACTTATTATTGCATACACGGCCGGCTCTTTATCACTTTCAATCTTCATAATAAAAAATGCATTCGATGGAGTTCCAAAAGACTTGGACGAAGCTGCCAAAATCGACGGAGCTAGCGATGTCAGAGTATTTTGGCGGAGTCATAGTCGAAAAAAACGCGAAACTGTTTGTTGACGTTAGCGGCCAGTCTCTGATTCCGATAGATCCCTCGATCTCTGATACACTGCGAGCTCAAGGAGGCATTGCAGGAAGGAAGGTGACCTATGGAATCCGCGCCGAAGACGTCGGGGTCAATTTGAACCAATTGGACGGTTTCGTTAATTTCACGGTTTTCGGAAGTGAGCTGATGGACGCGGAACAGTTTGTCTATGCCATGAACGGAAAGGAACGCATCGTCGCGAGAGCTCCCATGACATTCCCGACTGTTTTGCAACAAGGAGTGTGGATGAACCTCTCCAGTCCAAATGCTCACGTTTTCGATAACGAGTCCGGCCAAAGTTTGGTTTAATCACAAGTTCCGTTAATCGTGCTTTCCGACGAACTTTAAAACCGATCAAATACTTTTGAAAGAACATTCTGACAGAGCGTAAAGGGATCTTATTATTTGAAAGTCGAAAAACAGACCTCTGGGAAATTTACTATCTTCGAGGTCAATTCCCCTGATCCGGTGATTGATTTCAATGCACCGCCAATTTCTAGGAAAAACGAGACGCGTAGGAAGCCAGTCTTAGAAAGTACCACTTTTTTTGACAAAACCGAAAGTATTGAAATCTCTGAGACTCCTGAGGGAATCACAGTCAAGAAGGGTTTGAGATTAGACGAGCATATTTTAGGGCTCGGAGAGAAGGCGTTCGAAATTGAAAGGCGTAGAGTTTCCGTTAGAATGTGGAACAACGATTCCTACTCTTACGGTTGGTACACGGACCCGCTTTACGTTTCAATCCCCCTTTTTATCTCCGTGAACCGAGGGGTTGCTAGAGGCTTCTTAGTCAATTCGTGCTCCAACGTAACCTTTGACATCGGAGTTGCATCCTATGATAAAATTGCGATCAATATTCCCGAGCGTAGCGTCCGTTTGTACCTGATTGAAGGGCCGAGCGTTGAATGCGTCCTTGAAAACTACACTACACTTACTGGAAAGCCGTTCATGATACCGGAGTGGGCTCTTGGGCACCAAATCTCAAGGTACTCGTACTACCCTCAGGAAAGTGTCGTTGAAATTGTAAAACAGTACAAGAAGCAAGGATTCCCCGTTTCCTGCGTTTATCTTGACATTGATTACACCGAAGATATGAAGATCTTAACATGGAACAAGGAAAGATTCCCAAACCCCAAATCAATGATCAAAGAACTTCACTCTCTTGGGACGCGAGTTGCGGTAAACATCGGACCTGGTATAAAGATAGATCAAGATTACCATATCTTTAGAAAAGGGATGGGATTATACTGCAAAACGCCTAACAACGAAGCATACGTCGCGCCACTTTGGGCGGGCAATTGCGTCTTCCCAGATTTTCTAAACGATAATGCTCGCAAGTTTTGGACATCTCAGATCGAGAAGTTTGTCTCAAGCAGCGGTTTGGATGGGGTTTGGCTCGATATGAACGAACCCTCAGTATTTACGAAGTCAAAGACGATCGACGAACAGGTAGTCCATCAAAGAGATAGCGGCGAGCAGGTCGAGCACAAATTCGTTCACAACGCCTATTCTTACTTTGAAACCGAGGCTACTTTCAAGGCGCTGGAACGAATCTCGCAGGAGCCATTTATTCTTACCAGGGCGGGGTGCGCCGGCATTCAGAAATACGCGGCCGTGTGGTCCGGAGACAACGTTGCTTCCTGGGAGAACATGAGGCTACAAATTCCACTGCTATTGAGCCTGTCAGTTTCTGGAATTCCTTATATCGGGTGCGACATTGGCGGATTCATAGGCAGGTCAGACCCAGAGCTTGTGACAAGGTTTTACGAGATGGCCCTTTTCTTTCCGATATTTAGGAATCACAAAGGGAAGGACGGCAACGACCAAGAGGCCTTCAGACTGCCAATCGAGTATAGGGATAAAGTTAGGAAAGTGATTGAACTCAGGTATTCCTTTTTACCTTACTTACTCAGTCTGGCTCGCGAATCTCACGAGTTCGGTCATCCGGTAATCAGGCCCCTGTCCTACGAATTCCAAAAGGATGACGACGCGTATGCGATAAACGACGAATATATGATCGGCAAGTTTTTACTCTACGCTCCTATCGTCGAGAAAGGGCGGAAGGACAGAGATTTGTATCTCCCGGAAGGTAAATGGCAAAGCTGGCGGGGGGATAATGGTGAGACGTTAGAGGGAGGCAGGTGGATCTCCACAGAAGAAGAGATGCCATTGTTTATTCGATTTGGGTCGATAGTTCCGACCAAGGAAAGCATTGTAGTTTGGGGGCCCTCTACCTCATTTGTCCTCCATGAAAATAACAATTCAACTGAGCTCAAGTCTAGTAGAGGACTTAGTTTGTCTGCTTCAAAGATATTGAGCGGAGAAAGGGAGATAGAATTCAAGGAATCGCATTGTAGCCGTGCTTCTATCGATAAGGTCTTGTTTGATACTGAGGTAAGAAACAATTCGACGTTCGTAAAGACCACGAGATTCAAAGAAATCAAGCTTCTTTCCAATTAGCAAGGATCTGGGATCTTCATGCTATCAAAATACAAGTTAGAAGACTTGATCGATCAGTTCAACTCGTCGCAAGATTCAATCAGAATAATAACCATAGTTTCCCCGACCTGCCCTGAATGCCTGCAAGGATTTGAAGTTGTCAGGAAACTATTCCAAAGATTTGACACGAAAAAGTTGCGAGGATTCATCATATGGATCCCAATGCTCGAGAAAGACGATGAGCAAGCCGCCAAAACAGAATCAGCTACTGTGGAAGACCAGAGAATTTCGCAATTGTGGGATCAAGATCGTGGCGCCGGGCGTTTGTTTGGAAGCATGCTTCGACTACAAAATGATGTAGCTTGGGACGTTTACCTCCTTTATTCGCCAAGGATAAAATGGGAAAATGAGGAAGAAGCACCGGAACCATCATTTTGGATGCATCAACTCGATTCTGGTGACCCAAGTCTTAGACTGGATTCTGCAAGGTTCGGCGACGAGACCAAATTTCTGCTCGATGCTGAAGATCCTGACTTGAGCGATCTCGGAGTAGAAGAGATGTTGTTAGACAAAAAGAAGAAAATTAGGCAGTAGATTCCATGATATTGTACTTCGTTGTTAACTTGAATGCGCACCTTTCCAAAACAAATTAAATAGTCTGCGAGAAAAATGATATCTTTGTCAAGACCTCCTTGCAGGCAACTGAAGTGCTAAAAATAGATCCGAGTATCCTTCGCGTCGCCGTGCTGGACGAAGCGGGCAGAGTCCTAAGCTATGCAGAATCTGAAGAAGGCAGGGAGGAAAATCTTCCAAAGGACTCTGCGTTAATGATCAATGTGCTAGTCAGATCTAGTCTATTGGATGCCCTTCCAAAGGAATTGGGCAAAGTCAAATTCAACGTCGTGGTCACTGACAAATACAGACTCATAGGATTGGTCATAGGTCAAAACACGATCATGTTTGCGCTTCCACTGAACACTATCCCTGACGATATTTGTGATAAAGTGATCAAGCGGTTCGGCTCGGGCTAAATTTGAAAATGGTAGGTCAAACTCCGGGTATTGATCTATAAACTCTTAGCGAGAAAAACACGATCAAGAGTTCGACAAAGATCGTCACGGATCCGTAACCAACCACGAATTGAAAGTAGTTAACGAATGTAGAGAAGTACAGATTTGGACTCAAAGATTCGATGATCTCAACTGTAAGATAAGATAATGAGAGTAGTCCCGAAAGTAGCGCTACAAATCCGAAAAGGTCTTTGTTATCTGGACCTTTCCAACACGCATATGCTAGTCCCAAACACACAATCCCAATTCCGGCATTTCCGCCAACCAGGATAGTTGTTGTGAGAGTATTGTTGCTTCCATGTGTAACCACGAAGAAAGTGTTGTAATGAATAATTGATTCAACCACGAATAAAATTCCGGCAGCAAAAAGAAGGAAACTTGTAAATTCAGTTTCTAGTGTGCTGCTTTCTTTTGGTGTGCTCATCTGCGCAACAACCATATTCTTGGCACTGATTTAGGTATTCTCGAAGGGGAAAAAGGATCAAAGGCAATGGCGGTCATCTCATATGTGACGAGTGGCCATTAATTTTTCTGACACTTTGGTGGAATAAAAATAACATGAATTGATTTTTCATGTTCCCATCATTTCCATTGGCCAAGGGGAAAATTTTTGCGATCTAAGCTAATCATTCGTACGTTGCAGGGGGCATCGATTGCGTCAGCTCTAGCGCTTCCAGTTGTTTCGATCTGGTTTCTGCCAATTGTTCTTTCGTCGCTCGCTTGTTTCTTTCTCCTAAGGGAAAGGGCAAAGAAGATTGATGACCGAACATCACGTTCGAGCACGAGTACGTGATGCTATAGGCCGGGAATCACCTATTTAACGGGTGGGTCGACGCTCGCACATCTTTATCGGTTCGCTGTAAGTGATTGACGTTTAAAAAAGCCTAACGCTCTAATTTACCACGAGAGTGTCCGTGTTCTTTAGGGCTTTGTCGAGTGCTTCGACTCCTTCGTCAATTTCTCTTTCTGTCACGATAAGAGGCGGGGCTAATATAAAGTGGCTGAGCCACGTCTGGACAAAGACCCCGTTTGTCATCATTTCACTGGCGACCTTGTCCAGGGGGGAGGCTTTGCCGGCTAATTTATCCGAGGCCTCGAAGAACGGCTCCTTCGTAGCTCTATTCTTCACTAGCTCGACCGCCCAAAAGAGTCCAATACCTCTCACGTCTCCCACGCATTCGTGCTTGTCGTTTAACTCCCTCAATCTCTTTCCGAGATATTCCCCCTTCCTCTTTGCCTCGTTGATTAGATCTAGACGCTTGTACTCCTTTATCACAGCAACTCCAGCTGCAAGTGTGAGCGGATGAGCTTCGTATGTGTGGCCGTGCGCAAAATAGTGATCCTCAAAATAGTCCGCGATTTCTTTAGTTGTCGCGGTTAGCCCCAGCGGAATATACGCTGCGGTGATTCCTTTCGCAGTTGTCAAAATGTCTGGGATCACCTTCCAGTGATTTACGGCAAACCACTCGCCTGTCCTGCCCCAGCCAGACATGACTTCGTCTGCTAAGAGAAGCACCCCACGCCGATCCGCGATTTCCCTTAGCATTGGAAGATATTCCTTTGGTGGAACTAGTATGCCGTTTGTTCCGACGACAGGCTCAACCAGTATTGCAGCCACATTTCCTTCGTTCTTTATCATATAGTCGATGTATTGTGCGGAAGCTTTTGCTCGTTCTTCAAATTCCACTCCGAACGGGGATCTATACAAGTCCATATCTGGCGCGAAGATCACTCCGTCGACCTTTCCCGAAGGCTCTATTGGCAACCTTCGGAGATCTCCAGTGGCTGCTATCGAGCCTGCAGTTGAGCCATGGTAGGATCTATAACGAGAAATTATCTTGTATTTCCCGGTGTAGAGTCTCGCAATTTTGATCGCGGCCTCGTTCGCTTCCGTACCGGAAGTTCCGAAGAAGAACTTCTCCAAGCCCTTCGGCAGAACCTCGAGAAGGAGATCGCTGAGCTCGGCTCGCGCATCGCAGGCAAACGAGGGCGCAATGTACGCTAGTTTTGTAGCCTGGTCGCAGATCGCGTCAATGACAGCTTTGTTCTTATGCCCTAAAGTCGAGCACATGAGCTGTGAAGAAAAATCAAGATAGCGCTTTCCTTTTGAATCGGTGAAATAGCATCCTTCGGCGTCTACAATGTGTAATGGGTTCCACCCCCACTGGTATCTCCAAGTTCCATAGGTGTGATTTACAGTAGTCTGGACGACGTGATCAACTTGCTCTGGCTTTTCAACTGTCATGACCAAATGTACTCACGAACAAAGACCGTGTGCCTCTTTATTGAATTAAGCCTTTTTCTTAATTCTCTAAAGAGAGTCTCTGAGTACTAACTTTACAAATGATATGAACGGAATTGGCACTAAATAACCGAACTTTGGAGTCATTACTATGTAGAATTACTTACTCCGACTACTCTAAAGTACAAATCATTTGGAACTATCGGCCCTATTCCGGGCATAGTTACTGTATCGTTATGCTCTTCTAGGTAGCTAGTGCTTTGTGCTACACATAAATTTTCATTTTGTGCATAATTTGGCTGTCCGTTTCCCGCCACGATCTCTCCGTAAAACCCGCACGTCTCTCCAAGCAAGCTCGCTCCCAATCCCCATGATTGTAGAAATCCCAACTCGTACGTTCCGCTGGCCCCTGACTTGGCGGTTAGTGCGTATGCAACTGTTATTCCCTCGCTTTCGTTCGCGGGTCCTCCTAGGACTAATTCATCTGAGCTGGTTGTGAGAGTAAAATTGGACATCCCATCAGACACTCTGTTAGAAATTGTTCCATTTATCGAAATGTCCTGCCAACCTTGAACAGATATTGTGCTACTGAGATTCAACGATAATGGAGTAGTGGAATTGTAAAAGTAAAATTGAACACAAATGATAGCTGGCGAATCTGTTCCGACGACTACCGTTCCAAATCCAGAATTAGGCGTTGACGCATTAGAACATTCTGAAAGCAAAGTATTCGTACTCGTCGTACTGCTCTCATCACATCCAAAAGGACCACAAGTAGAAGACGTTTCCTGGACAAGCAAAAACGTCTCATAGCTTTGCTGTACGAGTTCAATGTACATGCCCGCGCTAGGACTGACGTTGTTTGAGAGCATCGTTACATTTACTGGTACTCCCCCTACTGGGACAAAATTTTGTACATACTGGGTCGTATTGTTCGGAAAAGTCAGGCGCAAAGCAATCACGCCGATAAGTAAGGTGACAGTTGTACTATTGTGTGATGTGTTTGGACAACCAATGTACCCTGATGGGCACAATAGCGTAAAGGTCACCCCATTGAAAGAAATTGAACTGTCATTGTTATTGAACACACTGTAACCGGGGTTTCCGAATAATGTTTCATTGGAAACATTCAGCGTGCAATACTCGGTTCCGTTTAGAGCTGTTGTATTGTTACAACCTGAGTACGTGAGGACATTCGACGAGGAAGTGGTTCCCCGATGGTAAGATGTTGTACTATTTTGCAGCTGAGGCACAATATAGTAGACCCCGACTCCAATTCCTGCAGCAATCACCAGCGCGACTGACGCCGTCAGAACGATTTGTCTTCCATGCCCGGACACCGCTAAAGTTCCCTCTTCACGTTGTGTTCAGTTGGTTGATCTATTTAGTGCTACGTTTTCAAACGATCTTTCATGATTACAGAACCCTTCGTTCTAAGAGTAGAATAGCAATGGATTCTTAGAATGGTGTCTCTCATCCCATCGAATAAGGCAAACGAGGCCTTCATATTTAGTAGAATCGAAGATTTGCTGATCGTTCCTTACGTCTTAGAGCCAAACAGTCTTAATGGCCTCAAAATGTGGATCATCAGTGACACAAGGTACCTTCAGTTGCTTTGCTGTTGCAATAATCAAGGAATCAGCCATTGGTGTTCTCTGAACATGCGCAATTCTTGCTCCTTCTTGCGCAATCTGGAAATTAACGTCTATTACATCGAAATCGCTCCTGATCGTGTTGACACGCAGTTCTGCAACAATTTCTCCTTCGCTCTCCAAGCTGAGTTTGTAAATCTCATAGATAGTAATCGAACTCACCAGCCTCCTCTTTGATCTTTCGAAGATCTGGCGAAGCCTGTTTACGTACTCAGAATCTTTCTCATTAAATATTGTCCAAAAATAGCGAGTTTCGAAAAGCATTTTGTCAATCTTCTTCTCGCATCTGATCGAGACGTTTGATTGCTTGTTGTCTAGTTAATCTGCCCGTACCCGCCAAGTCGAAGATCGAGGGTATTTTACTAAAAATGACCTTATCGTCTTTAGTTTCGACTCTCAATCGTGTACCTTCTCGGATATTTAGCTTCTTTCGAATCTTATTTGGTATTGTTGTCTGTCCACGTCGAGTAACCAGCACTTCTTCTTTTTCCATATGAAGAGAGAATAGTTTTCCTACTTTAAGTATTTTCCTATTTTTTCCTTAATCCTATTTTTACGCAATGAGCTAAAAGGAGTTTATGTTTTTACCAAAATTTGTCCCACCAAAGATGCCTAAATGTCAGTATACGGGTTTCTGCGAAAGATTTTTGCATACCTAATCCTTCGATTCAACTAAAATGGATCTCTTGAAAAAGTTACAGATCCCGGAAGGAAAACCAATCTTTGTTGTCGATCTTTCGCAAGGCTTGGAATTGGGAGTGCCAATCGCCAAGAAAGATGATGGAGAAAGTGCAGTTCTTGTCTTTGCTTCAAACTCTAAAGTACTGAAGGCAAGTGCAAAGCCTGCAATTGATGCAGCAAAGGTAGATCGCCTCTCTTGGATTGCTTATCCAAAAGCGGGAAAACTCGAAACGGATCTGAACCGAGACAAACTCCACGAGCTTATGGGGACCTACGGAATCGAAGGCGTAAGGCTAGTGAGTATTGATGATGTCCGGTCAGCAATGCGTTTTAGACCGAAGAGGATGAAGTAAAAGAGAGAGCGGATGCAGAGCTGATCTCTAGCAAGCACTTGGGTGTTTGAATGCTTAAGTCGGGAGAAAAAGTAGAGGTCATTACACCAAGCTCTCAGATTCCCTCGGAAGAAGCGCAAGCAATCGCTACGCCGACCACTAAGAAGAGAAAGAGGCAACCGCGTACCCAGAAACGGAAAACCAAGGAAGAAGAAGCACAACAAGGTCTGCAACAAAAGCCTTCACAGCAACAGCAGCAGGCTGAGCAAAATCAACCGCAGCAAAACATCGCAAGCATGTCAGATGTCCTTTCTCTAGGAATAACGTATCACGAGGAAATAATCACAGGCTCGAAACCTCTGAGCGACGGAAAGTTCTACAACACTCTTTCTCAAAAAGAAAAGACAAGGATTGATTCCTATCTAAAGCTCCTTCAACTGCTCAAAGCTAGTACCGAGGGAAAAGAAGTCAATTTCAGGGACGTACTTTCAGCGTTCAAAAAGCAGAGAGAAAGAGTGGATCTAACAATTATCTTCGATCGGCGATTCAGTTGCGATGTCGCGAGGGCACTGTGCGACGAATTACAGAGGATTGAATACGTGATCGAGCCGCTAGGGCTTGATTGCCGGGGTCCGATAATAACAATCTCAGATTACTCGCAGAAGGAAATTGATGGAATGCTAGACAAGGCGCTTCTCTGGGCTCAATTAAGATCCTATGAGACGGTAGTTACAAAACGCGACTATGATTTCAAGAGCCAGGCAGACCATAGTGTTACATTAGTCATTTCTTAACTTGGTAAGAGCGCTTTTCTTATCTACTTGAGAAATGGTAAGCATATTTCTGACAAAGGTAGGAAAAACATGCAAGAAATATTCTTGAAACTGAGAATTGAAGTGGATCCCGAAGCAGACCCAGCTCCGTCGCCTGACGACATAATAAAGGGCGTGAAGGAACTCCTGACAGTCGGTATGGAAGGAGCAGGCAATATTCCCTTCGGAGTTCGAGAAGTCACTTTGTTGAGCTAGACTCAGCGGCACATTTTATTACCTTCTTCTCTTCCATCCATCCTTTCCTTCTTTTCTCAAAACAAAAAACGGAAGATTGCGTTGTACTACCTACATTCAATTCGGCAAGTTATACGGAGTCTCTCCGCAGTCCAAGATCGAAAGAGTCAAGTCTTCTCAAAATTTTTACGCTCACATTAATATCCGGCAGAATCTAAAGAACTTTCAAAAAGACGGCGGGTGCTGCTGCACTTTCGGAGACAAGAGAACTTTTTTGGATTTTGCAATTGATAGTTTCTCAGAAAAAGACTTGGCCGCTACTGACATTGTCCTTATGCGCGCCTACAATACTCAGCACTCATTCACACGTCAGCTAAGGCGCTATCTCGAGGTTCAGCCGGATGGTTGCTTCGTCGGAAGGGACGTTAATGGGAAGGCAGTGGGTTTTGGGGCATCTGTTGACTTCGGAAACTTGTCTTACATCGGTCTCATGGGAACAGACCCGAATTTCCAAGGTCTGGGCCTCGGTCACCTGATGATGGCGAGAATGCTCGACTTTCTCGATGGACGCAGATGTCCGACGATTTTCCTCGATGCTAGACCGGCCGCCGCATCGCTATACGAGCAGTGCGGTTTCGTAGACGAGGACGTGACAACTGTTTTCAAAAAACAGTCAAGCCCCATCGCAAACACAAAACAAAACGATTGCTCTAAAGACATTGATTTCCTTATAAAGGAAGAAAGAATAACGCCAGAGCTAGATTCATTCGATTCTGCAATTTTCGGAGCTCAGAGGAAATCCCTTCTCCGCTCTTTTTGGAATGATAATCCTGCGAGATTCCTTATGTCTCGTGATTCGTTATCGGGACAAATCGATGGTTACTTGGTTGCGCAACAAAATGTCATTGGACCATGGATTGCAAATGACTACAGTGTTGCAAGGCGTCTGCTTTCAAGATCACTTGAATTTCCATTTGAAGAGGAACCGTTTGTGTATACTTCGGAAGCAAATATGCAAGCGACGAAATTATTGAACGAATTTGGCTTTACACCTCAGAGGAGCTTACGCCACATGCGGAGGGGAAGCAAGATCCATAGAGAACGCATGACCAAGATCTACGGTCAGGCAAGTCTCGGACTGGGCTAAAGAAAGAAAGCAATTTAGGTAGCTATGATTTGGAACCGCTTACGGTGTTATCGTTCCATCCTGCGGTTCCCCTTTCTTCCCTATGAACTATAGTTACAACCCTCTACTCCATCTTTGCGATATTTTCACACTCGTCGTAATCTCCGCCCCGTACATCTTCTTTAGGTATTCAATTCCTTCCCTCTGAGCTTTCTCCGAAAGTGCTTCCACGCAGTCTTTCGGAATCTTTACTTTGAAACCGCGCATGAAAGCGTCAGCCGCGGAATGCCTCACGCAGATTTCGGTTAGCAATCCTACAATTACAACCGTGTCGACGCTGAGGTCCCGAAGCAATAATTCTAGACCCGTCCCTTGAAAGGAACTGTAAACCCTCTTTTCGAAAATATAGTCACCCTTGGATGGTTTGATAGCTTGAACTACCTGGGCTCCTCTTGTTCCCTTCATGGCGTGCGGTCCCCACACATCCATCTCCGGATCGCTGGGAAGGTGGGCATCGCAGACGTATATGATGGGAACCTTTGATTTTCTCGCGGTTTCGATTAGTTTCTTGGTAGGCGATATGATGTTCTTGGCCCGCGGTGAGCTTATCTTTCCGTAGACAAACTCCTCCAGCACATCGTCGACGATTAGAGCTTCTTGCATGATTATTTGGTAGACTACGTACTTTAGGCACTTAATTCTTATGGACAAGCTAAGAGATGCTAGAAGCAATTCTCAGTTCTTGATAGAATTACAAATCACTATGCTTGACTTGGAAAGTTAGATTAACCTGAAATTCCTGTCAGAATCTGCGCAATCGCGGAAATGCTTGAAGTATCGGTTCAAGACGTAAGACGAGTCGCAATCTTAAAACAGCATCTAGCAGGCGCTCGCCCGTCTAGCCCGACTAGGGAGCACATCTATCAAGTAATTCAAAGCCTGTCTTACTTACAAATCGATCCAATAAGCGTCGTGGCTCGTAGTCACGAGCTAGTACTTTGGAGCAGGCTTGGAAATTACAAGCTCGCTGACCTAGGTCATTTGTTATGGAAGGAGCGGAAACTCTTCGAATATTTCGCTCATGCGGCCTCAATAGTCATAACAGATGATTATCCGATTCACAGCGCGAGGATGAGACAATTTACAGATGGAACTTTGTATTATGCATCGTGGCATGAATACATTGGAAGTTGGATGAAACAAAACGCAAAGCTCCGCATCCATATAATCGAGGAGCTAAAGCACAGGGGACCACTCCAGTCTCGAGATATTGAGGACCTGTCACACAAAGGATGGAAATCTTCGGGCTGGACAAATGAAAGAAATGTCAATCGTATGCTGGAATTTCTCTTGATGAAAGGTGAGGTGATGGTCCAGAGAAGATCCGGAATCAAAAAGTTTTGGGATCTTTCGGAGCGATGTTTACCAAGCTCGACTCCGAAGCATGCGCTTTCTGATCGCGAGGTGGACCGGCTTGGAGTGATGAAATCCCTACAAGCGCTGGGAATCGCAACGAAGAAACAGATGATGGAGCATTTCGCGTACGGTCGATACAAAGATCCTGACAAAATTCTAAATGATTTGGAGCGGGAAGGAGAAATTTCTGAGGTGCAAGTTCGTGATCTCGTTCCAAATGGAAATGGTAAGGGAAAAGAATGGTACATTCATTCAAAGGATATACCCATCTTGGAACTAGTTCAAAATGGAAAATTCGATCCAAGAACGACGCTTCTTTCGCCGTTTGACAACCTGATTATTGACCGAAAGAGAACTCTAACTCTTTTTGGCTTTGAAATGAGTTTCGAGATCTACGTTCCAAAGGCCAAACGAAAGTTTGGATACTATGTCCTTCCAATTCTTCACGGCGATAGGTTGATCGGAAGGATAGATCCTAAAATGGACAGAGAACAAGGGAAGCTCTTCATAAACGCTGTCTTTGCAGAACCAGCGGCTCCAAAATCCAAAGATACTTCAAAAGCAGTCGCCCGCTCGATTCTGGAACTGGCAGATTTTCTAGGTGCAAAGGAAACAGTGTTTTCGAGCAAGGTTCCCGAGCAATGGCGTAATGATCTAAGAAATAGCTAAACGATTAAGATACTCAGGATGTCTAAATTCTAGCTAATATCATCCTTACATTTCCAGAATCTACCACTGCAGTTGGAGGCAAGCGAGGATAATTTGCTACTAGGTTTCGCCGGTGTTTACCAAAATTTGGAAGGAAGTCTGATCAGACACCTTTGCACCCAAATTTGCAAAACCCGCAGCACCGATGTATCCGGCACTCCCTGGGCTCAAGCTTTCGGGGAAGATACCCTTTCCAACCAGATATCCTGAATTCACGCTGTCGTTCATTGTAAACATCGCACAATTAGAGTCGTCGTATGGGTCCTTGGAGGGCATGGTGCAATAAAAGACTGTGAGCGCCCCTAGCGACGAAACCCCGGCGTTTACCTGGACGAACACGGAATCCACTTGCTGGCTATGATTACTGGGGTTTTCTATTCTGACAAGATCAGTGTAGTAGGTCTGGGGTTGGGGGGATTCTATTTGCGAGCGAAAGAGGTTAAACGATACTTCGACGTCATCCTTCGACCGAGATTCTAACGAGGCACAAGGGTTCGAGAGGCAGCAGGAAGAAGTGTCATTACCTGCCACAATCGACAGGTTTCCGGTAGCGAGGTTGTCATTCGAGGCGAAAGATAGCGGGAATTTCGCTGCGCCCGCGCTCGATACCATGAGCGCGATCCACATTATGAAAAAGATCGGGATTGTAATTCCGAAGATCTTTTTCTTGTTACTTCTGGTCAAGACGCTATTCAAAAAGGGTGCATGGCAATGCAAAGATCTTCGCCGAGACATTTGCAGCTTAATTATCCGAGCCGGAGAACATATTTCGTTTTTTTCCAAAAAAATATGACAATTGAAATGCAGTTAATCAAATTTGGCAGATGTCTCTGTTGCAGATAGATGAAGAAAAACTAGATTCGAAAACAGAATTCAAAATCCTTCTAGCTCCTTCTCTTTAATTCCTGTTCCAGCAAGTATACCCTGATTTGTATTCGCTCGCAGCTGGCGACAGTATCTTCAAGAGACTTTAGCTTGTCGAGTTCTTCTTCTAGCCTTCTTTTATCATAGTTCCTAATCTCTTTCAGGAAAGCTTCTTCGTCCAAGGACATATGATAGAGATAGGCCAGTTCTCGTACTTAAGAAGCGTATACGATCCTCATTTTTGAGAGAATTAACCTTCCCTCCAGCGTGCTTTGAACATTGCGAGGGAGAGGAACACCGCGGCGAAAATCGGAAGCGCGATCCAACTTAGAGTAATCTGGCTCGAGCTGAAATGAACGCTGTTAAGGCTCTGGATCAATATCGAGGCATGCGTCGTAGGCGAAAGCTCGGCGAACGGCCTTAGATCAGATGGTAGTATGGTGATCGGGTAAAAGACCGGAGGAAGGATCGGGATAACACGAAAACGCTGAGGGTGCCCCAGAGACGATATGCTAGTGGTCGAACAGATTACGGCGTTGTTAACGAGCTTTTAAGGGAGAATGAGATGAAAAGAGGGAAAATCTAAGCACGAATTGATTCGATAATATGAATTTCAGACTTCATATCGAATCCCTTTGTGCACTTTTCACAAATTCACTAAAGCATCAGATCTGCAATTCGCTCAAATTCTTTACTTTAGGGTTCAAGCTACCTATAGAGCGTCCGAAAATTGCGCACCAGAAAAAGCATCCAACAGAAAGCGATGAACGGAGCAGAAAAACAAGACAGGACAGAAGAGCAAAGCTCCATCATGAGCCAAGAAAAAAGCGCCTTATCAACGAAAGAAGGACGCATGAAGGTTTACTCCTGTGTCTTTTGCGAGTTCGTCCAAAATAACCTACCAGACGCAGGAGAAGTTGATTCTGACGATGGAAAGCTCGCCGATTCTGCTTTTGAAGCCAAATACCTCTACCATCTGAGATCAGTCCACTCGCTCGACCGCTAGAGACTCGTGGATCCGTTTTCTCCACCTCTCTGTTCTGGATATAGAATTTCAGGTTCCGATCAATGTGTAGATCTTCGTAATTTTAGTTTGCGCTTCGCAATGTTATAAGCGCACTTAAGACCAGTCCATTGGCCACGCTTTCGAAGATTTGAAAGCAGGTAACGTTCGAAAGCTAGGTCCGCTTTGAAAATAAAATGGGACTAGAAAGAGTCTTAGAAAGTACGGAAAAAGCGCTGAATTACGAACCAGACCAGAAGGTCAGCTATCCCATAACGTTGGGCATGCCTACTCCGGTTCCTAGTCAGCATTTTGAATTTGCAATATCGGGTCAGCAAAACGAGAAACGAGAAGCCATCCCCCAGATTATGAAAATCCTAGACTCTGGCGGAGTTAGGATAGTCTCTCTTGCTTTCTTCAACGACCAATCGATGGATAAATTTGCGATGGATGTTGTGTGCGACTTCACTTTCGCAAAGACCCGGGAGGATCAACTCCTTATCAAATTGAACAAGTCAAAGTTCGTGAAGTTAGCTGAGATGAATCCGCTCGAAGGAAGGATGTTTAGCAATTTCATGTTTCCTCTTACATTCTTTGGAGGAGAAATTAGGGCTGTCGCCCTAGATTCAGATAGGTTCGTACATTTATTCGAAAATATCACAAAATCCTTTGGCAATAAAGCAAAGGAATCTTTGTATGATAACGGACGAACGGAAGGAAGAGAAATAATGGCAGCTCTCAAAGAGAAACTAGGAGAAAAGTTGTCGAAGGACAAATCATTGCTCCTTGACAATGCGAAGGCTCTATTCCAAGCAGCCGGATGGGGCAAATTACTCTTCCACAACGAAGGTGCTGAAATTTACAAGGCGACAATCACAGAACCTCCAGCCGATGCTGAAGGTGACGCAGTTTTAGGAAACTACTTTCTACAAGGTGTAGTCGCAGGTATCATAGAGTCTTTCCTAAGACCTGAAGTTAAACTCACAATGTTAAGAGAGGGGTACGAAGAGCAGAGACAGAACCTTGTGCTGTATTACATGGACAAGGCAGCGATTAAGGAACTTTCGCATGAGGATGAAGACAGCATCCAAGCCGAAGAGGATGAGGATGAAGATTTTGATGAACAACCAATTAGGGCGAAGAAACTTGTTGCGCCTATGCCGCAACTCACGCAACGAGCACGAAACTCCGGAGATGCGGCTGTCCAAGTAGCTCAAGTAATAAAATCAATCAAACAAATTGAAGAAGGTGGTGGAGAAACTGGGCCACAGCAACAACCAGCGGCTCCTAGCAATCCAGTAGTTGTAGTTGCTACTTCTGCCGCTCCAATCGGAAATGCCTCAGTAGTTATGAATCCTGACGTAACTCCTCAACAGTTACCTCAACAAGAAGAACAACTAGAAGATGAAAAGACCGTAGCTCCGCAACAAATAATTCCGCCAACTCCCCGACCTAGAAAGACACAAATTGCTCCTGTTGCTACTACTAGCGCTGCTCCTTTAGCCGATCAACCAACGTCTATCAAAGTTGTCAAACAAGGAGAAATGATAGGATATGGCGTTCAAATTGTTCAGCCTCCGCTGGAGCAGCCGCCGACACCTGTAAGAAAATCACCGGCGAGGAAGCGAACCCCAAAAGCGCAAGCGCAAGCGCAACAGCAACAGCAAGTTCAGCAGCAGCAAGTCGTTGAAGTAAGCGAGAACAACGACGAAGAATATTCTTCAGTCGACGCTGTAAAGTTCTGAGAGATCGGGCCTTAGCTCTGACTCGCAATTGTCCCCATCGCAGGGGAGCCAAGCTAATAATAGCCTGTTTTACACGGTGAGATTCTATTATTCAGGATCTAGTCCGAGAGATCGGTTGAATTTTACAAAAAAGCAATGGGAATGAAAGTAATTCTTCGAGGGAAAATGCAACACGGCGGAGTTTTCGTTCATCTAAAAAGTTCAAGATCTCCACAGCGACTAGAGCTCAACTGGTATCCGCGAGACAATCAATACTTTACGAAGTATCACAGTGGAGAAGAACTGGATCATCTCGCTTTTTGGTCTCTCAATGTTGAGGATAGTTTTGATCGGCTGGTTAGCAAGGGGGCCGAATCAGCCATTAAACCTTTCAGAGAAGGCAATTACGAACTAGCTTTCGTAAAAGATCCTGACGGGATATGGATTGAACTGCTGGGAAAATTCAAACAATCAAATGCAAAGAAAAAGACGAATAGCAAATAGCGGTAGCCACTAAACATCAGCATCTGTCTTTCCTTTGAGCGGAAAAATCGACGCGGCGCTCTTTGGCTCGATCTGTCTTTGGATTATCGAAGCCACTATAGTTGTTACAATGACGGATAGACCGATTAGTGAGTAAAATGTACCATTGACTAGAGAAAGAGAAACTGCAAGTACGCCGATGATGAGGGAGAATTCGCCTCTTGGAATGAGCCACGCTCCGTAATGACTGGCAGAAGCTAGCTTTTCGTTTCCCATATGAAAGATGTCTTGTTCTTCTTTTGATTTCGAATTGTTGCTGTTATTACTACTGTTATTCTTGGTTTGCCTTCGACTTTGGTAGCTGAGGATCTCGCCTATCGTAAAACCGCCTGCAAATTTGCCTGTGATCAAGAGAGCGAAGGCGACCACTATGATCCAACCAAGCGCCAGAGCCGGTTGCGGGTCTATGAGTCCACCCATTGAAACGAAGAATAACACAATGAAGAGATCTTTGATCGGGGCTATCCTAGAAGACAGAAACCTCGATTGTTTGCCGCTAATCGACAGACCTACGATGAAAGCCCCCGTGCCTGGCGAGTAGCCTAACACGGCGGCTATCAATGCGAAAAGGAAACCTAGTCCCAAGGCGAATAGGAATGGAATTTCCTCGAATTCTTCTTCGAAGTAGCTAAGGTGGTTTATGACCGTGGGGGCAACGTAATGAGAAACTGCGTACGCTAGACCGATTAGGGCAAGCCCTCCGAGAGCAGCCTCGATTGCGGAGAAGAACCCCCGCGTAGAGACGCTGCTCCCGATTGCGTAGTATGGGAATGTTCCTATGTTCGAAGAAGTGATTGATGATAGGATGATCAGGAAAGCGACGGCGAACATGTCCTCAATAACGAGTAGACCTATCAGAAAACCAGACTCTGGCGTTCTAAGGATTCGTTTCGAAAGGAAGACCTTTCCAACTACGGCCGTGCTCGTCATGCTCGCTGCGAAAGCGAAAATTATGGATTCGAGTAAACTGAACTTCAAAAGGTAGGATGCGAGGAGACCGAATGCGAACGCAATACCAATCTCAAGGGCTGTGAGCATTGATACCTTGCTTATGATTTTTCGCAGTTCGCGTGGGTCGAGTTCCAACCCTATTATGAACAGTAACAGAACGACTCCTATCTGGGAAAGCTCATTCAGTACCAGTGGATCTGTTACCCAGCCCAGAACGTAGGGACCGACGATCATCCCTGCCAGGATCTGCCCTGCCACGACGAAGAGGCGTAGTCTTGCGAAAATTAGACTAAAGACAAGCGCCGCTAAAATCAGGACGACCAGATCAAGGAGAAAGGAAACTTGAGAGGTTGAGGAAGAGCCTACTGCTAGTGCAGGCGTTGATAATGGAAGATATCCCAACGGGCTTTGGATGGTTCGGTCACACTATATTTGAATCTGCTTCAGGTGAACGCATTCGTTTATTGTTTTTGATTTTTAATTTGTGACTTACTCTGGGCATTTCGCTCCGTGAACGGCTCCCCTCTTGCGAAAAACAGTTAACGATTAATGTCGGGCTAGCGTAGCAAAGAGGTAAGGGAATACAGACCATCATCTTGCCAGTTTGTCCAAAATGCGGGAAATCAATCAGCGAAAAGAAATGGATCAGACATCAGAGTCGGTGCGGGAAGAAAGGAGGACGTAGGCAGCCAGTTCCTATAAAACAGACCACGATGTGGTAGGAAGAAAAAAGCAGCAAGCGATCTATCTTCAGCGAGAGATATGACAGAATCTCTTTTCCGATTTGGGGAGGTCACAATCCCATTTTTTGAAAGCTAGGTCAGACATGAGCTTCTTCGATCTTGTTTACGAAACTGCTCGACGAGTACCAAGAGGTAGGGTCACCACTTATTCCTCAATTGCAAAATTCTTGGGAAATCCAAGAGGGGCTAGAGCGGTAGGGTGGGCAATGCGAGTGTGCCCTCATTCTGATGTGCCATGCCACCGCGTAGTAAGATCCGATGGAGTTGTGAGAGGGCACCCAGACGATGTAAGAAAGAGAATCGCGATGCTCAAGCGTGAGAGAATCACAGTAAATGGCGAGCGAGTGAAATTGGATAGATATTACTTTGATAAATTTTAGGATAGAAAAGCAAGAAGATTCGAAGTGTTCTCATCACGCGTGTAGTACCGTTAACGGAAATTCAAGAACTGCTACCAATAACGCCTTGCGTTCGTAAACCAGTCTTCCTTCATTGCGAGTGCTATAATGATGAACATAGCTCCGACGTAGAGCGGAAAAATACCAAATAACCACAATGGGTCGCTCGCAGTTCGCAATAGAAATGGACCGAGTAGCCACCATGCTCCGTACCCGAGCAGAAAGATCCCTCCGGCGATCATTGAACTCTTCGTCAATTTGTAAAGCATTACCATTTCTGTCGGGGTTAGAGCTCTCATGTTTTTCGCCTCTTTACGAGTTATTTTGGAGTCTCTACGCCGCACTTTAAAAATCTGGTTACCATACATGAGAATTGAAATATTCACTCTTCATCTAATTCCGACGACCCTTTGACAAGATGAATCTTTCAGAGAGAACTGTTTTAATTTGTGAAGGTAATTCTGATTGCGTTAGGCAGTCCTTTCTATTTGGCATCTTCACTAGACTCTTTCCTTCACGACCCTACAGATCCTAATGCTCTCTCTGTGGAAGAAAGGATGAAGTTCGAGAAATGGGTCGCAAAGATTCTAGACAAGCCAGCGAAAATTTCCTCGATGATTGAGGATGCTCTTCACGAGGGTATGCATTCAGAATGGGAAGCAGAATCTGCGAATCACAAGTTCAGGCTAGGTTCCTACTACCCCAGTATGATAGAACGCTGTCTTCGTCAGCAGGCTTACTCATACACTGCGCCAATTCCCCCTAGCAAGGAAGACTTGGCAATATTCGGCGAGGGTAGGGCGATCCACGAACTAATTGCAATCGCTCTACGAAGATCGGGGCTGATTTCAGTCGAGGGTAGAGAAGTTGTCGTTGATTTGGAGTTCGCGGACGGCGAAGCAAAGTTGCATGGCAGAATCGACGACCTGCTGCTGATCAGAATTACAGATGAGGATTCGCAGGATTTCAAACTATTCATCCCGCTTGAAATCAAGAGTATCGGAACGCTTCCCGAGGAACCAAAACAGGCTCATTATTACCAGCTCTCGACATATCTTCTTGCCAAGAATTTTCCAATTGGTGTTTTACTGTACTGGGCGAAGAGAGGCGGGGGAGTCAAGGCCTTCTCAATCCCCAAAGATGACGTGATGCAAATTGTATTGCGCGAGCGAGTCTTCGAATTGCACGAAGCTCTCAAACAAAATCTCCTGCCTCAAAAGGAGGCTTCATTTAACAGAGATTTTGTCCAATGCGAGCGCTGTGCTTACTCTGAACGTTGCAATCCGTTTTTGATCGATTCCCTCCCAAAAGGGTCGAAAATTGCAGTTTTTGACGTCGATAGCACGATGCTAGATCCGCTGCCGAGAAGACGCGCGGCTATGCAGGAACTCGGCCTGTCTCCATCGATGAGGGCTTCTGATATTCATGATAAAGAATTGCGAGATAAATTCTGGGACCTTTACAACAGTCCAAAGTACGCCGAGCTTGATCTCCTGATTGAGCAGGGAAAGAACGACGCTTACAAGCAAGTGGAATCCGGCCGGGCGATAATTGGTATCTCCTCGTCGAGACACGACAGCATGATAGAAGCTACGAAAGCCAGGCTTGCGAATTTGGAAGTTCCTCTGACTCACTTGATTGTGAGGGAAAGCGGAAATTACGATACCGATATTACGTTCAAAACAAAATGGGCACTACGCCTAGAAACAAATTACGAGGTCGCGGAGTATTTCGATCGGGACGCACTTGCTTCTTCGGAGGTGTTGAAATCAGTACAACGACACAGACAGAAAAAGTCAACTGATCCGCAGGGCGCAAGTTCCTAGGGACAAGAGACTAGGAGAATGGCTCCTTCAAATCGGGATCGATACCATGCTTCTTCATCAGTTCACGATACCGAGGGTCTCTTCTAGCACTTTCAAAGATTGGAGAGTAGCGCATTCTGAATGGGTCGAAGACATGTCCTTCGACGGCTCTTGACATTGCGCCGAATAATCCACCCATGTCTCCAAACATGTAAGCGAAGTATCCTATTGTGCGGTCAAGCGTCGCCCCTCCACTGAAATCATGGTCCAATTGCCTGATTATTTTCTGAATTCTATCCTTGTCCTTTTTCATTGCGAAGAAAAACCCGCGGAAAGATAGTGTATGAAAATCTGACGGCGATAGAACTTCTAATTCCTTGATTTCCGTGTCGGCTTGATCAAACTCCTTCTTCCCGAGATAATATTCTGCCTTCGCTAGATGCATCTCGAAGGGAGCGGCTGTGACGTATTTATTCAGTAGATCCAGAGCCTCCTGATCCCTCCCTGCGAAAGCCAGTATGAGTCCAAGGTACCTGGCGTAGTGGGACGATAGAGGATCAAGGTTGTGTGCCGTTTCTAACGACTTTAGAAAAGATTGAGGATAACCTGTAGTCATGAGAAATCTTCCCAGAATGTAATGCGCCTCAGCGAGGTTTGGATTAAGCCGAATAGCTATTCGGGCTTCTCTTTCCTCGGTCTGAAAGTCGTCTTCTGCCCACGCCAGATTCGACATAAGTGTATGCGCCTCGGCTAGCTTGTCATTTATCTGAAGTGCTCTGAGGGCGGCAGCCTTCATGCGTTGCAACCCTTCGTCTTATGGCATCATACTCTTTGCTCCCAGTTCGGGGTAGCAGTTGCCCAACCCGATGTGTGCTCGAGCAAAATTCGGATCCAGTTGGGTAGCCTTGGTAAAGAGTTCCAGTGCCCGATTCAGTGAATCTTTCGTGCTTTCCTTGTATACTTTCATTGCTTTCAGATAACAGGTGTAAGCTTCGACGTTTTTTGTATCGGGGGGAGCAGTACCCAGTTCGAGCTTTTCAGTCAAAACATAATTCGGAAGAGACTCACTTACTTTTCTTGCTATTTCGTCTTGAACGGCAAATATATCGCCGAGACTTGAAGACCACAGATGCTCTTCGTTGTTCGGGTCGATTACCTGAACTGTCACCCTTATTCTGTTACAGGCTTTACGCACACTTCCCTCCACCAAAACTCCGCAACCGAGCTCTTTTCCAATGTGTGTAAGCGCCTCATTCTTTCCCTTGTATTTCATTGTCGGAGTTCGGCGAAATTACTTTGAGGCTTCTAACAAGCGATAGTCTAGAGATGAGTTCTTCGGTCAGTCCGTCTGCGAAATAATCATCGTTGGCAGCATGGCTAATATTCGTCTAGATGTAATTCGCTCTGAGTTCTCTCTTCTACTGAGCTACTTTCATATCTCTGTTTGATCATTTCTAGACCAGCCAGCCGCAGATACGACAGAATGGCCCTTAAGCCAAACAAAATTCGTTTGCGGGGCCGATCGGAAACGGATCCCCACACAAAACACGATATGCTATTTCTGTTGGTCAGGATTTCCAGCAGGAGTAGTTGTAGGACTGTTGCTGGGAGATGCAGTTCCAGTGCTACTGCTAGACGATGCTACCGCTGGTTCTGGCTCCAGAGGTACCGGCGGCGGGGTCGTTGCCATAACGTATCCGATCCAGCCCAAGATGGCTAGGATTGCGAGCACCGCTACGAAGGCGGAGATTTCGAGAACCGCCATCGAAACGTACAATCCTCCCGTCAAGGTGGTAGGACGATACCAGAACGAGGCAAACACCAACAATCCGTATACGATAACTCCAATGATAGCCCCCACAACGAGGGCTGCTCCGATGACTCTATCGCGCGCCATGAGTATATTACTCCCTGTTGACCGAAAGAGGCCCTCTTTTCATTATTTATGCTTTGGGCGACTGATTTTACGAGAGTCTCTTAGGACAGAAATAGAGAATACGCGCTTTGGCCGACAGCATGGTATTAAAGAGGAAGAGCTTTAGCTGAGACGTGGAAGAAGAACAAGAAGCTAACAGAAAGGAAAGAGCAGCGATGATTTGTGAAGGATGACGCTGAAGAAAGCAATAATCTTGATGATGAGGATAGAATACAGAAAGACAAGCCAAAGAAAATTATCCCAATTGCTACCCCTCCAAAGACTCCTGTCGCTACTTCAATGGACATCGAATCCGACCTGCGGGGGCGCACCCTCCAGACTTATCTTTTCATGATGAAGAATGCCAAACCCGTCGGGGTGAGAGAACTCCAAAGATCGTTGGGACTATCCAGTCCGAGCGTCGCATATCATCACTTGGAAAAGCTAGAGCGAATGGGTCTGGTTGAAAAGGATCAGTATGGCGAGTACTCTCTTGTGAAAAATGTAGATGTTTCCGTGCTTCAGGCGTTCACGCATATTGGGCGTTTGCTTGTTCCGAGATTTACCTTCTATGCGATGTTCTTTACTACACTTCTTGCGGGCTATCTAATCATCTACCGAGGAGATTCAAACGTCTTCGCCGTAATTTTTGGAGGTCTAGGATCTGCTTTCGCTTGGTACGAGACTTTGAGAACTTGGAAAAAGAAGCCATTCTGAATTAATTCTACCTCTTTGGAATCTTTCGATCTATTCGAAGCTGACGAAATTCAAAGTGCGCTATGTCAGAAACTAGTTTTCAATTTTTTTTGAGAATTGGAGAAAAAGCAAACACACTTAAGCAAGCATGTATTTCTCCATATTGCAAATCAAAAATTGCCAGCAAAGAAGAAAGCAGCAAAAGGTAGAAAGAAGTAAGCCGGCTCTCTTTCAGGTCACTTGCTCACTTGTCGATTTTAATTACCAAAGACAAGTGGGCTCTTGACACCTATTGACACCCACTTGGGTAAAAAACACTGTCTAGTCTTAGGATTCTGTTTTCGCTGCAGATGGTGTGACCACCGTGGCTGTCGCAAACCTTGGACCGACGGTCTCGATTTTGATCTTAACCTTCTCGCCCACTTTGGATCCCTTTACAAAGACAACGAAACCTTGCACTTTTGCGAGTCCGTCGCCGCGCCTTGAAAGCTCGGTAATTTCGACGTCGTATTCCTTTCCCACTTCAACAGGCTTTGGTCCCTGCCCCATCGACGAACGCCCATATCCGCCGCTGCTCCCTCTTCCATAACTGCTCCTTCCGCCGGATCCGCCTCTGTTTATGTAACTCATTTCCTTCGATAACACTACTGTAACCCGATTCTGTCATCTTTATTGCATATAAGTGAATTTGCCATGATGATTCTTTTCATAACGGGATGTTATTGTCAGTGCTGAAAGTGAGGCAAAAAATTCTTGGATACGTTCGTACGTGATTCGCAGAACTTACTTCTTTCGTCTTAAGACAATCACAGTTCCGGCTGCGATTGCCGCTAATACAACAGCTACTGGAATCACGATCAAGATTGGGTTCGGAGGAGAATTCGGGGATGAAGGATTGGAAGTCATATGGGAAGACGAAGAGCTACTCCCGGTTGAACTCGATGACGAGAGAGTTGGTTGTTGAGAAATAGAATTTGATACTGAATTCGGTGTTATCACTGCTGGATCAAACGAAAACCCCGAGCTCTCGTTGTACTGAAAACCGTTGAAGACGACGAACATGGAGGATTGATTCCATGTACTTTGGAAACTTACTGGAACGTAAACACGAGTTGTATTGTAAACCTCGGAACTACCAGTTATTGTGTAATTTGTTGGGAAAACTTCCCTACAAAGTTGAGTACCGTTGACTAGATAAATTGCGCTATCATTTTCTGGATCGGTGGTGAACGTAGTTCCATAAGTGTATGTGGTATTGGCTCCTTCGAACTTTCCATATGCGAAGGATAAACGGTCAGCCGCTATGAGGCTGAAATTGTCTCCTGTCTTCAGTGCATTAGGAATAAGAGGAGGTTGGCTTGAATTGTCGTTGTTGTTTAAAATTGAGGTCGGGAACGCTCTAGTTGCGCTCCAATCAATGCTGACTCCGTATTTAATGTCGGTCTGAGCTGTGTCATGAGTAACTTCAAACATTAGGACTACCGGAACGGGCACCGAACTGGAGTAGTTCTGCAGGCCCGGGTTTATGGGTGGTAGCGGGAGATTGGACATCTGTGCGTCGATTGTTACGTTGAATCTAGCGATGCTTTCGTTCAAGGTTCTCCCGTTGTAAGTTGTATTCGCAGTGCTCAAACTTACGGCCCCGATCGTGATTGAAGTTGCATTTGCATAGTTGATGCTACTGACAATGTTGTTGACCGAGTATGAGAAATTACCATGACCGAGGTTATTGTAACTAAGAGAAAGATTACTTCCATTTACGATGTCGAATCCCGTAAACGTGTACATTGTGCCAATTAAGGTGCCATTCACATTTGCTTGGGTCTGTAGTGTAAAACCTGCATCGACAACCTTGCTCCAATTAAGCACTTGATCACTAGTTAGATTGATTCCACCGGGAGCAAAGGAGTACGAGATTCCAAACAGGACAGATTCGCCGGTACCATCATTGTAGCCTAGCCCCATGTCGGCGGAAAGTCTGTCCAGCGTGGCATTTGTATTTACGTTTGGACCTGTGCTGTACATTTCGGAGTAGTTGACGTCTACTTCTGGTGTTGACTGATTAGTTCCTTCGTGCCAGCTAGAAGAGGAAATCGCTGATGCAAATTGCAGCGATGGAGTCGTTGCTCGCAATCCAACTGTTTGCATTGAAAGCGGAAAAGTTAAGAGTGAAAGGAGAACGAGAAAGAAAATTGTTGTGAAAAATTGTATTCTTCTGGAATTCACAACGCGACGGGCATTCATTTACGCTGCTCGGCGACAATCGAACTTGACGCGATTTAAGAAAAATGGATTTCCAGTTAGTATCAGGGCAACATCGACGTCGTCATGATCGAATATGCAAGAGCTCATTTCTTTGCGGCTCATTTCCTCATTGGGGGATGCCATTCTCCTTTTTCGATCTGTTCCTCAAAAGTCCGGATCCGAGAAATCATCATTTCGAGATCTGGTTCTCGTGGAGCAATTATACGAACGACATCTATACTTCCATAGAACAAGATCGCCGTCGGAAGATCGGGCAAATGTGGAAACTCTTTCCTGAACGGATTTTCCTTCGATTTCCACTCATTACGGCTTCCAACATGGAATTTGTATAGTCTCGCCTTCTTGCTTTTGCTCGATTTTTGAAGCGATTCGAATTTCGCGATATGGCTACTCGCTACAACGCAGTCGGGGCACCAAGAGTACAGTCCATTTTCGGGCGATCCCTCGAAGATGGCAAGGTTCCAGGAAATCGGAGCAAAGCCCTTCCAGGCCTTGGTGAATATCTGATGTAAGGCGACTGCATCTAATTGCTTCTCTTCAGTAATTTGCATCTCGCTCATTTCCTGCAGCGAGACTCTTTAAAAAGCACATCTAGCGTCGTAATGCAAACTGCTCATGCCCTCTATCAATAATGATAATCTCAATTCGATCAAGACTCAGAAGTTCATCTACCTTACCACTGTTGGAAGAAAGACAGGAAAATTGTACACAAAGGAGCTTTGGTTTGCGATTGGAGATGGCAAGATCTACCTCAGCCACGAGGGAGATTATACCGATTGGATGAAAAATATCGCAAAGAACGCCAAAGTTCAGGTAAGGATAGGTTCGGTAAATTTTGAGGCGAATGGCAAAATTCTAGGCAAGACGGACACCGAGCCAAGAGAACTAGGTATGAAATCATTGTACGCGAAATACTATGGACCCACTTCCAAGGAAGTAATCGACGATTGGTTTGAACTCTCCACGGTTGTTGAATTGACCCGATTGTCTTAGATACGGATTATGCAGTAAAAATGCAGTAATTATTATCTACTTTAGCGATTGCTGTATGCCTCGGATAGCATAAACAGTTAATTGATTGAATTTAGCTGTAGATTGGATCTACGCACAATTTTTTCTAAAAAATTGGAAAGAAATGAATCTATCTTGTCCTCATCCGAACTAAACAAGCATAATACAATCATGCCCGAGCAGCTAGATTATTCGATCAAGAAATCCAAAGACCGAATAATCATCCGCGGCGCGAGACAACACAATCTCAAGAACATTAGTCTTGAGATTCCGCGTGACAAATTTGTTGTTTTGACGGGTCTCTCCGGCTCGGGCAAGTCTTCGCTCGCCTTTGACACAATCTACGCCGAAGGGCAAAGGCGCTACATCGAATCCCTCTCGGCTTACGCAAGACAATTCCTCGGGCAGATGGACAAGCCGGATGTCGATTATATCGAGGGACTTTCTCCGGCGATTTCCATCGAGCAAAGAAGTTCTGCGAAAAACCCAAGATCGACCGTCGCAACCGTGACAGAGATTCACGATTATCTCCGGCTTATGTTCGCAAGAATTGGAATTCCCCACTGTCTAAACTGCAAGAAGGTGATTGAGAAGCAAACCGTGGAGCAGATGGTCGACCAGATAATGAAACTAAAAGATGGAACAAAGATTCAGGTTCTGGGACCGCTGATCAAATCCCAGAAGGGGGAACACAAGGATATCATCAAGGACCTAAAGGTCGACGGCTACTCTAGGGTAAGAGTGGACGGCGCGGTCTACGAGTTAGACCAAGACGAGACGATACCACTTGAGAAGAACAAGAAACATACAATCGAAGCGATCGTAGATAGATTAATCGTAAGAGACGGAATCCAAAAGAGGCTGGCCGACTCTATCCAAACAGCTCTCAATTTCTCCAAAGGAACTGTGGTGTTCGTACTCGGAGAACCCCCTACACAAAACGAAAAGGATCGCAAGACTCGCGGCACATCTAATGAAATTGTCCTGAGCGAGGCGATGGCTTGTCCTACTTGCGGTTTCTCCTTGGAAGAACTCTCTCCTAGGATGTTTTCATTCAATAGCCCATTCGGGGCATGCAAGCAATGTCTTGGACTGGGATACCTTCTAAACATGGATCCTGATCTCGTAATACCCGACAAGACCAAGTCGATCAACGAGGGAGCGATTGTGACCATGTCTGACACCGACTCTTGGAGTATGCGAATGCTTGCGCGCGTCGCAAGAAAGGCGGGCTTTAGCATGGATGCTCCGATCAACAAGCTCAAAAGAGAGCAACTCAACTATCTTCTATATGGAAACAAAAGCGGCAGGAAGGAAACGCAAAATGAAACTGTAGCCTCCGGGGTGAGAAGAGAGCGACACTGGTGGTTCTATGAAAGGGAGTTCGAAGGTATTCTTCTGCAACTCGAGCGCCGCTACTTTGAGACCGAGTCCGACTTTATGAAAGAGTGGTATGCAAAGTTCCTCAGCAACCAGCGTTGTCCATCGTGCAGCGGAGAGCGCTACAAACCCGAGATTCTCGCGGTGACGGTTGGCGGGAAATCAATATCGCAGGTGTCTTCGCTCTCAATTCGCCAAGCTATCAATTTCTTTTCTTCTTTGAGCCTTACCGAAAAGGAAAGAGTCATCGCGTCACAAATCCTCAAAGAAATCAACGCGAGACTGCGGTTTCTACTAAACGTCGGTCTAGATTATCTCACTTTGGATCGCGCCGCTGCTTCTCTCTCTGGAGGTGAAGCCCAGCGAATCCAGCTCGCTACTCAGATAGGCTCCAGTCTGGTCGGAGTTCTCTACATACTTGACGAACCTAGCATCGGGTTGCATCAAAGGGATAATAGGAAACTAATTGCGACGTTGAAGGCTCTACGAGACCTAGGGAACACTGTACTAGTCGTCGAGCACGACGAAGAAACAATTAGGGAATCGGATTTTGTTGTTGACTTGGGGCCTGGCGCCGGAATTCATGGTGGTCATGTTGTCGCAATAGGGACTCCAGATGAAATTGCTTCAAGCGAGAGCTCGATAACCGGTCAGTATCTTTCAGGCAAGCGCCAGATCGAAATTCCGCCGAAAAGAAGAGCTCCCAACGGTAAATATCTGATCATAAAAGGAGCTAAAGAGAACAATTTACGAAACATTGACGTGCGGTTTCCTCTCGGCATATTTACCTGCATTACCGGGGTATCTGGTTCCGGCAAGAGTACGCTTGTCAATGACATTTTGTATCGTGCGCTAGCACAGAAACTGTACGGAGCTAGAGAAAAGCCAGGAGCTTATGATTCGTTAGTTGGACTCGAGAACATCGACAAGGCGATAATAATTGACCAGTCCCCCATAGGGAGAACCCCTAGATCCAACCCGGCAACATATGTCGGAGTATTCACAGACATTAGAGACCTCTATACTAGGATGCCTGACTCTATCGCGCGGGGATACAAGACTGGGAGGTTCAGTTTCAACGTACGTGGCGGCAGGTGCGAAGCCTGCGAGGGAGACGGAATCATTCGCTTGGAAATGCACTTCCTACCAGACGTGTATGTCCCCTGCGAAGTCTGCAAGGGAAAGAGGTACAACCGCGAAACGCTCGAGATAAGATACAAGACAAAAAGCATCTCGGACGTTCTCGAAATGACGGTCGAGGAAGCTCTTGGTTTCTTCGAAAATATCCCGAAAATTAAACGAAAGTTAGCTACCCTGAATGACGTCGGCCTTGGCTACATAACCTTGGGTCAATCCGCGACTACATTATCTGGTGGCGAAGCTCAAAGGGTAAAATTAGCATCCGAACTTTCGAAGAGAGCTACAGGAAAGACTCTGTATTTGCTGGATGAGCCGACAACCGGACTACATTTCGAAGATATCAAGAAGCTACTAGAGGTGCTTGGACGATTGACAGATGCCGGTAATTCCGTCATTGTGATAGAGCATAACCTGGACGTTATCAAGACCGCCGACTGGATAATAGATCTTGGGCCGGAGGGAGGAGAGGCGGGTGGGTTAGTTGTAGCGGAAGGAACACCCGAGCAAGTCTCGACATATTCGGGTACTTCCTACACGGGACAGTTCCTAAAACACATCCTGAATGATTCAAGAGCTAGGGCGGTTGCAAATGCGGAAAAGGAGCTAAATAGGCAGCTGGAGGATATTCGCAGAGGCCGACGAGAAGAAGAACAAGAACAGGAGGATAAGAAGAAGCTAGTTGAGCTTCAAGCAACAACGAACAGTGTCAACGCCGCTCGGTAATTTTGAGAATCTCCCCACTCTAGCCGGAGTATACATTCTAAAGAATCGAGCCGAGGCTCCGATATACATCGGCAAAGCGACGAGTATCAAATCGAGGATACTCGCGCACCTCAGACCTCGGTTTGAAGATCCCGTCGGACAAAGCCTGAGAGATCAAATCACAAGCGCGGATTACATCATAACTTCTAGTCCGATCGAGGCTCTGATTTTAGAAAACGTCCTGATCAAGAGATACAAGCCGCGGTACAACATCAGGTTAAAAGACGACAAGAGCTATCCGTACATCAAGATTACGAACGAAATCTATCCAAGAGTGTTTGTCACTCGCCAGGTACTAGATGACGGCGGGAAATACTTTGGCCCTTATGGAAATGTCCGAGCCGCTAAAAGGTCCGTAAAATACCTTAGGAAAATGTTTCCAATCAGAGGATGCACGTTACCTCTTGACGGAGCGAAGAAATTCAAGTCTTGTATAGACTACAATATCGGTTTATGCAAGGCCCCATGCATTTTCGCCGTTTCTAAAACTGAATATTATTCAGACGTTTCTAAATTCCAGCTTTTTCTACAGGGTAAGCTCGTACAATTAGGCAGACAAATGTATTCGGAGATGTGGAAAGCTTCCAGAGCTCAGGACTATGAGAAAGCCAGAAAGATTCGAGACGAAATTCGCTCTCTAGAAACAACGGCACTAAAACAGCGAGTAGTCTTCCCAGATCAGAAAAGCGACAAGGACGTTCTTACTATTGCGCGAGAGGGCAGCATAATCGCAGCGATAGCATTTCACGTAAGAGAGGGTAATGTCGTCGGACGAGATAAGTTCATTCTCGAAGGTGCGAGTTCGACTACAAAGGATTCCGAGATCCTCTCAGCTTTCATGAAACAGTATTACGGATCCAAGACTCTTGAAATGCCAAGGGAAATTGTAGTCCCTTATGAATTAGAAGATTTGGACGAAGTCGAGTTGCTATTGAATACTCAGCTTGAAAGGAGGATTGAAGCTAGCAACAAAGAACAACAGCTGGAAGATAAGCGAATCAAGATATCTACTACTGCGCACAGTCCAGAGAACAAGGCATTACTCAAACTTGCGCAAGAAAACGCAATGCTAGTCCTAAAGGAAGAAGAATCAAAAGACGAGGTAAGAAAGAGAGAGAGACTGCGTGCTCTGAAGGAACTCAAAGAAATAATAGGTCTAGATCGAGTTCCTAGACGCATCGAGTGCTACGACATTTCAAATATTCACGGAGAAGAGGCAGTTGGAGCGATGACTGTATTCGTCGACGGTATCCCGGATCGTAGTTCTTACAGAAAGTTCAAAATCAAAACCGTGAGCGGCATAGATGATTACTCGATGATGCAAGAGATGATCGGCAGAAGATTTCGACGCCTGCTTGGAGAAGAAAAAGAAGTTGCAGAAGTAGGAGAAAGGACCAACTCTTCACCTAAGAAGAAGTTCAGCGAACCGCCAAACTTGGTCGTAATCGATGGCGGAAAGGGTCAGCTCAATGCCGCAATCGAACAAATGCATCGCGACGGCGTTTTTGGGATCCCAACCATTTCTCTTGCAAAAAGAGAAGAAGAAATCTTCCTTCCGAGGAGAGTCTTTCCGATCAAGCTCGGGAAGGATTCTGAGGCCTTGCACATATTGCAGCACATCAGAGATGAAGCACACAGATTCGGAGTAACATACCACAGAAGATTACGTGGAGGAAAGATGACCGAATCCGTTCTCGATTCCATCGAAGGCATCGGAGAGCAAAGAAAGAGAAATTTACTTGCCCATTTTGGCTCAATTGATGCCATAAAAAATTCCAATCCTGAAGAAATTGCTCAGGCAGGAAATATTAGCAGGAAGGCCGCACAAGTTGTACTCGCTACATTAAACAAATGAGAGAGATCGGCCGTCCAGATTAGTTAAGGCAAATTAGACTTTACCTACAAAACGTCACGCCTAAATAACACCGGTTTGAGTTTCGAACTAAGGTATATAGGAAAGTGGACGCATTCGACTAAGAGGATTCAATCGAGCATACATGGGGAGTTTGGTTAGAAAGTGGAAATTGGAATTGATACATTTGCCGCAGCTTTTGCCGCCGATCCAAATGATACTAGAAGGGAAAGCGATGAGCAACGGCTTCAAAACGTATTACAAGAAATTGAGCTAGCTGACAAGTTAGGGCTCGACGTATTTGGAATTGGGGAGCACCATCGGAAAGATTTCTTGGATTCAGCACCAGCCGTGATTCTTGCTGCGGGTGCGGCGAGGACGAAGCGAATTCGTCTAGCAAGTTCCGTGACAGTCCTCAGCGCCGCGGATCCTGTTCGGGTGTTTCAGCAATTTGCGACGCTTGACCTGATTTCCAATGGGAGGGCGGAGATTGTCGCAGGTCGAGGCTCATTTATCGAAGCATTTCCACTGTTCGGATACGAACTTAGCGATTATGACGCGCTCTACGAAGAAAAATTGGATCTTCTGTTAAAGATTCGCGATAATGAGAAAGTGACATGGTCAGGGAGATTCAGACCTCCACTTGACGGTCTCGGCGTGTACCCAAGACCGGTGCAGAACCCGCTCCCGATATGGATAGGGACTGGTGGAACTCCAGAATCATTTCTTCGCGCGGGAAAGTTAGGATTGCCTCTCATGGTCGCAATAATTGGCGGAGAAACCGCAGACTTTGCGCCACTGGTTGATCTGTACAGGAAGACCTACAAGCGAAAAGATCATCCATCTGGCAAAATGAAGGTAGGGATGCACTCGTTAGGGTACGTCGCAGAGACGTCGCAGCAAGCTGCCGATGAGTTTTTCTCCGGTTATGCTAAAGCATTCACAAAAATCGGCCAGGAGCGTGGCTGGGCACCAGTAACTCGTGCTGATTATGAGGCTCAACGCGGTCCGACTGGGGCTCTGCTCGTAGGCGATCCGGAACAAGTGGCCGAAAAAATTATTCGCCACAGCGAGGCACTCGGAGGTTTATCTCGAGTGACTTTTCAAATGGACCCTGGATCTGTTTCGCGCGAGAAATTATTGCATTCTATGGAGCTAATTGCAACCCGCGTTGCCCCAATTGTGCGTGAAAAACTCGTAACTATGCTCAATTGATAAATGAAACAACCCCTCTTTCCATCGTTTTGATAAGTGTGAAAAACTGGTAATGCAATCCACCAACCTTGGATGAGATTTGCCTCATAACCACGTCGAAGTCTTTTTGAAAACTCCGAGCAACTCGACTACCGCGAGTGAAATACCTATTCCTATTGCAACATCTACGACGCGATAAACTGCTAGATACCATTCTCCCGGAAACACTATGTTAAGCAGTACTATGATGAAAGTTGAAACGAAGACCTGCATGATGCCAAAGTTCACGCCTCTTAGCGAGAAAAGCAAGAATGCGATTAGCAGCAGTAGTACCGCCAAAAAATAAGTGTCGCGACCTATCAAGATCGTTATAGCTGCGGCGATCACCGCGCCTACAATGGTGCCCGCGGCCATTAGCGATGTGAAAGTCATTGTCAAGCTGATGCTCGGCCTCACAGTAAAAATTATTGTAAGAATCACCCAATAATCTCTAGGAAAACCCAGAACGAATCCGAGAGAGAATCCCAACGCGCACGCAATAGCCAGAACGAAAGCGCCCCTAAGATTCTCGGCTCTTGACATCTGCGATGTGGATAGAGCTGTTGCTGCGATTTTTACGGACGTTTTCCTACGCGCCATAACGTATCTCCGCAGCTCGATACCAAGGACCCCCCAGAACCCACCAAGGAGTGCGAAGATTGCTCTAAGATCAGCTTCCTGCAATGACGCTCCTGGTAGGCCAATTCCTAAAGCAAACGCGAATGCAGTGAATGTCCCGACCGGGGCCCAATTCAGCCTGGCGCGAGCCAACAGTATCACGAAGAAAGAAACGGCGAGAAGAACCGGCGAAAGGACATGTCCTGTTGTAGCGGCGAGTGTTCCAATTCCTATGGCGGCACTGACGGTGAAACAAGCCACCAATAAAATCCGTCCAGATGGCGCTATCGGTTGTCCTTCCATCTGAGCAATCAGCAACGCACCGATGACCGTAGAGAACAAGACCAGCTGGTGAATAAAAACGGCCAAGATTATCGGAGACACGACGAAGAAGGCTGCTATTGCTCCGAACGAAGGATTGAACCCGGACCTGTCAATCCTTGTAAAGTCCTTCACCAAGCTGGAAGTTTTCATAATTGGGTCATTATCGCAAACGGTTCATCCTATACTTTTCGCGTTGTAGTCGACTCAGGGTTAGTTAGGCAGAGATAAAGTTATCAGATTCGTAGCTGTTCAATCTTTGCGCCCAAAAATTTTGAACACATGACTCCCCTGATCGATGTCATTTCAACAGTTGGAAAGAAATACGATCGTTCGCCTTCACAGGTACTCTCAACTTGCTTGCAAGCATGCCGGATGTCGTTCCCATTCCTGTAGCGAAGACTCCCAAGCAGGCTTACGAAAAAGTATCGTCCCTAGACTTTGAACTATCAAAACAAGATCTTAATATGATTGAGCGGGCTTCTACACGCATCAAAATGGACTACTATCAGAAGTCCCGAACTTGGAAGAAGTGATAATGAATTGAATCCAAAAACAAAAGTTGGAATCGTTGGTTTAGGGCTGATGGGATCTGCCATCGCCTCTAACCTCCTTGCAAGAGGATTCGAGGTTCACGGCTTCAATCGCACACCGGAGAGAGCTCAAGCTATGAAAGAGAAGGGAGTGACTATTCATCCGAGGCCAAATGAATTAGCTTCTAATGTCGAAGTTTTGATAACTTCTCTTACTGACGAGAATGCCGTTGAGGAGCTGGCTCTTGCAGAAGATGGATTCCTTTCAGCCCTAAACAAGAATGGGGTATGGATAGAGATGAGTACGATTGATCGTGATGCTTCAATTTCCCTTGCCGAAAAAGCACAGGTCCAGCTCGATATGGAATTCGCCCCTGCCGCAGTTTTCGGACGTTCTGGAATGAAGCAATTGCGTGTAACTAGAGAAATGGAATCGGCAAATATGATGTCCGAAAGACAAACGCAAATCGGAGGCCTCTTGCAGTTTCACACCCTGAGTGTGGATACCATCCCCTTGGGCGGGGTCGTTGGAACACCCCTGCTCATGTAGGAGGGTGTACAGATCCAACGATCGTCGGAGATTCATCACCTGATTTGGCTTGCTTCGCCAACAAGAGTGCCATGTTAAAATACATCATACTCCAACTAAGCAGAGGTTTAGGAAGGTAATCGCATGACTGTAAAAAAAGTCTCGAAGAAACATCTAGATCGTTCCTCGAACAACCACTCGACTATTCTCTCACCAGGATCAAAGGCCCCAAATTTCTCGCTCAACACTACTCCTGATCAAAAAGTCTCCTTGGCCGATTTTCGGGGACGCCCAGTGGTCATTGCATTCTATCCCGCAGACTGGAGCCCGGTATGCACAGATCAACTTTCTCTGTACAACCAGATTCTTTCAGAATTTCAAAAGTTCAACGCGGAAATATTGGCAATTTCAGTCGATGGTGTGTGGTCTCACCTCGCGTTTGCCAAAGATCGAAATCTGCATCTGCCACTGTTGTCCGATTTTGAGCCAAAGGGTCGAGTTTCCCAGTCTTATGGCGCTTATAGACCTACGACCGGTGAGTGTGAACGTGCTCTCTTCGTAGTCGATGATAAAGGAATCATTCGCTGGAGTTACTTGTCTCCCGACGGGGTCAATCCAGGCGCTGACGGTATCTTGAATGCCCTAGAAAAGATCTATCCTGAAAAAGAGAGATTAAACAGGTGAGCGCAGCAGCGTGAGTTCAGAGGACATCCCCAAACTTACCTTTCCCGTAAACGAAACAAGGGATCATATTGAAGGATCTCCAACAGCCAAAGTTACGCTTGCGCAGTATGGTGACTACCAGTGCCCTTATTGTGGTGAAGCATACGGGATTATCAAGAAAATCCAGAAGAGATTTGGTTCAGAACTGCGATTTGTTTTCAGAAACTTTCCAATAACCGAAGCTCATCCATTTGCTGAAACTGGAGCGGAGATAGCCGAAGCTGCAGGAGCTCAAGGCAAATTCTGGGAAATGCATGATCATCTGTACGAAAATCAGCAATCCCTTTCTAACGTGGCTTTTTTCGTGAGATATGCGAATGAAAAACTGGGACTGGATGGAAGAAGGTTAAAAGAAGAGGTATTGGCGCAGGTGTATACCCCCAGGATCAAGGAAGACTTCATGAGCGGGATAAGAAGCGGTGTGAATGGAACCCCGACCTTCTTCATCAACGATTACCGACACAATGGAAGTTATGAGTATGAAGTCTTGGAGGAGGCAATTGAGTTTGCAATGGGCACAAAGAAAAGAGATGCAAAGAAGACTCTTGTAAGTCGTCCTGCGAGACAAACTCGCCGTTCGCATGATTAGATAATCGCGACTAACGAGAATTACCGGAAATACTGGCTTAACAGATTAGAAAACTAACAATCGGTTATTTCCTCGCATAACCTTGTAATTGGCGACATTCCTCAGCACGCCTTCTCAGACCTTTGCGCATTCCACAAAATGTGGCCTGTGAGTATCTTTTGCGTACATTTCCGCACAAGCCTCACAGATTACGGCATATTGCTTTGCAAATTCAGAATTGTTGTAGAATCTTGGGAATTGATCTACATTTTCGGATTCGTCACAATTCTGCTACGCCGACCGAGCATCGCTTACATGGAACCATGTTTCTAGGCCACTCATACTATCGTATGATTGACTCGCGTATTTCTCTACCTCGGACATCAGCTCTTGCCTTTCTGGGGACATCTCCCAGCTTTCCATCGTTTCGACATCTGCGAATCGATAGAGAATTATTCTAGAATCAGAGTCTGCAGGAACGACTACAGTTATCCCCCTAAAGCCAGGTGCTTTTTTGATTGCTTCAACTATTCTTCCGAACCAGTTAGCATATTCCAACTCATGGCCTGGCTTGATTCGTCTGCTAACTATGGTGGTCGCTTCTTGTACGCTCTTCTCGGGCATTAAACTAAATCCCTGTTCCTTTCGGAGGTTTCTCGTCGCTAATATTTCCTTTGTCTCAGAATGTTTCAAGGCTGACCTTATCTCTTGGATTACTTCTCGTTACAAGTTACCAATATTTCTGAGAGATCATTCGGAATAAACCTACCAGCCCCGTAGGATGAAAAATCATTTCTCCTAACATAAAAGATGAAAAAATTACATCAGATATGACTCTTGTTCGCAACCGATAAGCGGGCCACTGTTGAGAAAGAGCAGTTCTTCCTTTAGGTCGACAGCTAGCCCACGAGGATCAGCAATACGACTATCGTTGCTGAAGGTGCCTAGCGGCTTGCCATTGCGATCGAAAGAAAGAAGCGCACCATAGCTGTCACCATCGGTACACGCCGCGCTTGTGACTAGGAGAGGCATCTTAATATCGTCCCAAGAGAGAATTATAGAATACGTTCATGTGTTTAGATTTTGAAAAAGGGAAGCAGAGTTTCCCATTTCATAATTATTTTAGGGCATTACGTCTTGATATATACTGAATAGGGCATTGCCAAAGCAGCTTTTCCATTGTAATTGTTACTAGTTTCCTTTTTATATTCTCAATAGAGGCGCAAATTTCATCGGCGCGGGTGTCCTTAATGAACTACTTTCAAACAAAGGCTTTAGGGCGATAACTGAAAAACCTCGTAATATGACACCGCGAGAAAAAAACCGCGACGATTGTGGAACTAATTTCCTTTAATTGCTGAAATGTCTAAGCAGGAGGAAGAAAATCATTCATGGATTGCGAAAAGGACAACCGGTGGGTCCTTAATGGAAATCAGGAGGAGTAGTCGCTTTTCATCCGCGAAGAAATGAACTCTTGACAAATTAAAATGAAAAACGTTCGATCACTTCTGATCTTGACAGCACATAAATCAGCGCAAACGCTAGAGACATGACAATAATTGACGGCGCATAAACCACGTCGAAATTCATCAATACCCCTAGATCCCGTAGGCCGTCAAATGCAGCAACTGCAACGACGATGAGTATGGAGATTCTAAGCGTGTACTCCTTGATCCTGCCCTCGGGGATGATCTTATTCATGAGGAGAAAGGAGTATATCGCGAGTGTTATACTATTGTTAAATCACGATCCACTTTGCAAAGGAATGCCTGAACAACGAGCACCTCCTTGGACATCTATATAATTTGTCTAGAAGAATCAAAGATGCGTTACCTAGAAGATATCTTGGCCACGTGGGAATGTGAGCTAATGCTTTTATGGGTTTTTTGAGACACGAACGAAAATGGCAAGTCACCATCGGCTCATCGAAAGAGTCTTCGCACTAAGCCCCGACATACGCTATTGTGCAATAGTTGACCAAAGAGGCGGACATATTGAGGGAGGGATGCGCCATGGTATGGAATCGATCAACCCGCAGGAAGAGAACCACAAATTATTCCTCCAAACTACTGTGGCGAGAGGGATGTCAGACTCTTGGACCAAATACTTTGATCGTTTTCGCTTCTCAATCATAGCCCACGACAAGCTCAAAGTCTTCCAGTTCCCATTCGGGCACAAGATCTTACTCGTTACGGCAGAGCCGAAGGTTTCACTTCAATTAGTTGATGATATACTGAATATCCTAGAGGAAGACGGCGGCCGCTAGTCTAGTTCCTCATCTCCTTCTTCTTCTTCGCCATCATCGATTTTAGATCTTTGGGATTATCTTTCTCGCTATTAGGTTCAAAGCTTCTTCCTTGCTCGGCCCGAAGGGTTCGCAAAAAGCTATCTGGTCTACACCATGTTCCAGGTGCTCTCGGCATTTTTCAACGCAATCCCGCGCGGTCCCGCATACGGTGAGCAAATCCAGCATCTTCTGATCGACGAGCCTTGAAGCCCTACGTTCGTACCCACCCTTGATCAAAGATGCGATTTTGTTTCTTCTCCCCTCGTCTATTCCATACTTTTGCGCGACCGATTCGTCGAGCCAAGCGGCGAGGTAGGCGCAAGTAAGACGGGCTGCGTTCTGGGCCTTTACCTCATCATCAGAAACGGAGATTACAACGGAATTTACGATTTCAAAGTTCCTCCTCTTCCTACCGGAGTAGGCAAGTCCAACCTCGATTGGTTTCAGTCTTTCAGGCACTTCCCTTGCTATGCGTTCAGTCAAAATCACTCCGTCCGAAATCTCTCCCGCAAGTTCGAGACCCTTGGGAGACGAGGAACCGACGTAGATCGGAATCTTCCCTTTGCTCTTTGAGAGTCTGACTCTTTCAATCACGAATGGGTCGGTACGGACGGAAACCTCCTTTCTGCTAAAGAGCTCCTGGATTGATTCAATCGCCTCACGGAGATATTCTATCTTACCCTTGCGTTCGAAAATTCCAAATTTTGCAACGTTGTAGGGGGAACCAAGGCCTATGCCGAGGATTGCCCGCTGTGGCGAACCTCCTAAATTTGAGAGGGCTAGGAAACTCGATGCGATCCATGCCGGATTTCGAGTGTAAAAGTTCACGATAGCGCTGCCAAATTCGATACTTCTTGTGTTCGAAGCAATCGCGGATAGTGTTACTATGGCATCGCTGTAAGGAGAATCGGGTCCTCCGTCAGGCACCCATGCGTTTGAAAATCCGAGCTTCTCGGCCTGTTTTGCAAGTGCCAGACATTCGCTTTGATCCCACGAGGGTTCCAACGAAATTCCAAACGTAGTGTTAGCTCGCTGTGGCATTCTAGAAAGATTCCCTTCTTCGACTCTGATCTGTGTTAGATCTGATAAGGGCATAATAAACCAAAGCCTATCGATGTTTCGGGTCACAAGACACTGTTGTCATGGTTCAAAGTTTCGGAGAACGATCATTTCCTTTGGAATTTCGTACGGAATTTGTAATACTAATCCAACTAACTACTTCAAAATCAGGATTTCGAGTTCGCAATATATTCCTAAAGGAGTAAACAAGGAGGAGAGTGTTAGTGAAAATGCCGATCACGGTCGAGGAAAACCTGGGCTCACAAAGCAATGACGACGAAGAAAATCGTTCTCCGCTTGAGAGGAAGAAAGTGTATTATCCAAATAACATCGGCTATTCGATTCCATGCTCCAAAAATCAGTATGAATTTGTGCTCATGGGGTTACAAAACAAGGAACGGGAAGCCCTTACAGCAGTTTTGAAAATCTTCGAAGAGCAAAAGGTCCGCATCAACTCGCTAACGTTCTTCAATGATCAATCTCCAACGCAATTTGTCATGGATGTGGTCACTGACTTTTCGAACGCAAAGCGCACTCCCGCAGATTTGGCTTTGCGATTAAACAAGCTCAAGAAATTTGTAAAGCTGGGAGAATACAAGGGCTCGAACCGTATAATTTTCACGGAATTCCTATTTCCTCTTACATTCTTTGGGACGGTTAGAGCACTAGCTATCGACTCGGATCGATTCACGAGGCTATTCAGCCACATCTCTGAAGCGCTGGGGGATGTGAGAGCAAAGAGTCTCTTGTACGAAGACGGGCGTAGCGAGGGGAGCGAGATCGTAAGCACAATAAGAGAATTCCTTGGAAACGGCGACGGGGATAGTGGGAAAGGTAAGGAGCTTCCTAGAGACGAGGCGGCAGGTGGAGAAGAAGTAGAGAAAGAAGAAGATTACATTTTCCAAAATGCAAGAGCCTTTATGCGCGCGGCGGGATGGGGAACATTGTCTTTTTCGAAAAAGGAGGGCTCGGACGCTTACCGCGTTATGCTGTGGGATCCTCCGACAGATGCCGACGGAGGAATTGTTGTTGAAAATTATTTCTTGCAGGGAATGATAGCAGGAATAATCGAATCGCTACCCAGCGCCTCACGGAAACTCAACCTTTGCATTACGAAGGAGTCTTACGATAGCGAGTCTAGGGCACTTACACTATTCTACCTTAATCAGGTTGCGTTAGAAGACCAAGAAGAACAACGAAATGAAGTAGGCACACCAGAAATTGAACCTTCAAAACCCGAGCCGATAAACGAAAAGGAATTGGCCAGCCCGGTCATCCAGATCCCAATCGTCTCGCAAACGAGAAGTAGGTTACAAATTCAATCCCAACAGCTTCCACCTCCAGTCGAGGAATCTATGAATGATGTCGTAACAGAATCTCCGGAACTTGGTATCGAAGAGAATAATGGCTCCGCTGAAGCTCAAGAGCAGGTCGATCGTCTGATCAAGTCGATTGAAAAGATCCCCAAGGCGAATGATTCTGTCACCTACGATAAGGAGATAATTCCTGTCGCAAGTCCAGAGGTCAAAAAGAATTTAGATAAAGCGCCAAAGTATGGGGACGACGAGCAAAAGGAAGCTCAAGAAGTTCCACAAAAGACGGCCCCTAATCGCCGTGGACGAAAGAACGGGTTCAGAGCAGTTTCTGCTAAGAAAAACGAAAAAGGAGCTAGTACGAAAATTATAGGCAAAGATTCGTCGGGCTCCGAGTTGGAAGACAATTTCTGGCTATAAGTTGCTAACTCCCATTTTACTTTTACGGAAGGAAGGAAAGAAAGCGCCCCGCATTCTTCTGCGTATTACTTCTCTAGGCCATGGACGGTCCTCATATGAAACAGATACTTTGCTTCAAACGCCCCGTCCATTAATTCAATCATTTCTCGCTCATTGTCATCGGCAATGCTGATGCTGCTATGAACGAACTCGCAAAAGTCGCAAGAATAAATTTGCATTCGTCCTTGCTTGGATGAAAGGGTCTTCGTTCGGGCTGTCGTCTGTGGAAATCGCATGTGTCTAATTCTCTCCTTTTTCTTTTTCTTTGTAATTTTTTTTCTTTATCCCCCATTTGCTTCAGGGGGATTTCGTTATGATATATGATGTCGAAACCCTAAGGTAAGGAATTTTGGTTTATTCATACTAGTCCATGATGATGCTTTTACGAAAATTACCATAGGGAGTCGATATATCATTACGAATCTGTGTTATCAACACGCCCTCCCCTTGAGCATGCATGCTTGAAGCCAGAGTCATTGTTAGGAAGGTGCGGTAAGAGAGGAACCATAATTCTTCTTGGACTTTGGCTTTTGAGTTACAAGTGGGACAAAAAGAGGATTGGGGAGATCTGCAGGTCATTTCTTTTCTGCTCAAGTCAAGAATCAAGGTAAAATTGGAATTTCGGGTATAGTATTTCAAATTCACAAGTCTCTTATTTTTGGCAATTCGCGAGCTTGATCCATTATGTCTCACAACAGTAATAGAAATAGAACCTACAGATGCGAACTTGTACTGGATATTGAAGCCCCGAACAGGAAGAAGGCCGCTGAACAGCTATTGAGAGAGATCGAGGATGGCTGGGTTATGGCCGAAGACATTACGGTGAAATAGATAACTCCCAACAATAACAACCAAAGAAACAGCTCTCTTCTCAAGAGAGAGCACGGTATCATTTTTTCCGTTCATTCCTTCTGCGTACGAATTCTCGCTCTACTATCATGTGCCCAATTGTCCCTTCATAAGGGCTAATGATTACTGTTTTTAGCTCTTGCAATGCTGGAGAAAAACTGTGGCGCTCTTTAATTTTAGGAACAGACAAAATCAGCTTACTGCTCCGTACTTTTCTAACAACATTGGGTTCAGTGCACCGGCAGGTGAAAACTGCTACGAATTCCTCGTTATGGGGAAAGTGAAAGGCAAGGATACTGGCGATTTTCAAAACAAGATTCTAGGCCTCTTCATCGAAAAAGGTGCTCAGATACTTTCTTTCAACAGTCGGGTCAGTAACGAAAAAAAGCAGCAGTTTACAATAGCTCTGCAGTGCGACCTATCAAGGTGCGGATCAAATCCAGCCGAACTTTCGAAGTTTGTTAGAAATTTGGGATTTGTGGCAGCGGTAGAATATCAAGAATTGCGAGGATTGATGTACGGAAGATCCTTTCCGCTTGTATTCTACGACTCGCACCGTGCGCTTGCTTTACGCTCGAACACGTTTATCAAGTTAGGCTCCCGCCTAGCTAGAGACGCGGGAACTCTTGGGACCAGTGCGCTTTACGACGAGGGGCGTAGCTACATACTCGAGGCGATCGAGGATTTCAAGAGCTTGTTATCTAAATCGATTGACCTGCTTCCACTCGATGGATATGGCATCGAAGAAGAAGTAAATGGCGGAGTCGGAGATACGACAGTTCAGGCTTTCTGTGTAAGATGCAGAGCCATGAGGGAAGTAAGTAATCCGATGCAGGTGATTATGAAGAATGGCAAACCCGCAGTGCAAGGGTCATGTGCTGTTTGTTCCACGCGGGTGTTCAGAATTGGATCTAGGATGTTACCGAAACTTCCCAAGATAAGGAATAGTCTACTGCTCGAGAACGTGCAAGGCTTCCTACTAGCCTCAGGCTGGGGGACTTTCGAACTGCGTGGAGAAATTAAAGGAAAGTTGGGAAGCGTGACCGTACTAGACCCTCCGACATTCGAACGCGATGTTTCATATGGCAACCAGTTCCTTGAAGGCATCGCGTCTGGACTCTTGGAAGCAATCAGCCTAAGTAGAAACAGAATGGAGCTTTTAGGACAGAGCTACGATAGTACAAACAGAATTCTTACCATGCATTTTGCGGAGCAGTTGCAAGACAAAGTACAGTTAGAGGAGCGCCCCACGATTCCTCAAGTCAGCGACGTCCCGTCCAGGCTTTCCTTAATCAAGAGTGGTCGGAGGATAAACAAGCAAGCTGAGAAGAAAATTACTACCATTCCAGAGGCCGAGGAAATTTTCGCTAGTACCACTACTACTGAGAATATACCAGAAGCAAGCGACATTTTAGCCGAAGTACCAAAAACGGACGAAAAAGTGGAAGAACCAGAAGAAGCATCAGCAACAGAACAACAACAAGAAGTCGAAAACATCATCCAGTCTCTCAATGAAATTGCGGAAGAAGCCAGAAAGGCTATTCCAGAAACACTAGAAAATCCCGAGCAGGCAGTAGAAAACGAAAAAGCCGCGGAATTGCTTGTGTCTGTCAAGGAGAAGAATAAAACTACAACGAGTACTTGACCCTCAACGGGGCCGACGACACTGAGCGTATAATTTCTGTCAGAATGTAGAGAGAGAGATTATTCGCTCTGTTGGGAACGTGCAGATCAAACTGGAACCGGCCGATGTGCCGTCATGGGTGTAATGATCGGATAATCTAACTCCGTAAGTTCTTCGTGCTGGCATGTCTGACCACATGATATGGAAGACACCGCCCAAGACGTCAATTCCGACGAGGTCTAGAACAATCTTCTCAGGTGCAAGGTTGACGAATGTTGTTGGAATCTTTTCCCTTTCGGAATTTGAAACAGGAACCGGGGATTCGCCCTCCGCGCTTTTTTCTAAAATCAGGCTAAGAGTGGACAAAGTTACCAAACACGAGGCCATGCTTGGAATACAAACTTTTCGCTTCCTTTCTTCCTTAACTTTAGTCGGCCAGGAATTCTTTCTCCTTGATCACGACGCCCTTCCTGCCCAAGCGTGAGAGCATCTCGTCGAAGCGATCGTCCCTTATTGCGAGTTCAGGGGGAATGAATCCGGTTTCAGTGATCCTGCCTTCGAGAACCATTTGAGCTACCGTGGAGCAGGGGAAGGCCGTGGTCCTCGCCATTGAAGTCGTCTGGGTCTCCGTGTCAAAGTGATCTATCATTTCGTATTCCTTGATTCTTGTGGTCCTGTCCCCCTTCCTCTTTCTGCCCTTCACATCGACGCGGAGTAACGTCATGTCCTTGTCGCCCTGATGCATTGCCAATTTTTTGTCAAGAAGGGTTGAAAGTAGAGCTCTCGGGGAAACCCTCGAACCTCCGCGGTGTAAATTCACGGGACGCTCTGAAAACAGCCCCAGGTCAATTAGCAGTGCGATCTGCTCGGCGTGCCCTTTCCACCGAATGGTCTTTTCTTCCATGTATCTGACTTTTTTCAGAGTCTCGGGCAAAGTCGACAGCCCATCCGTCATGAAAGCCTCGAACTTTTGGTCCGAAAATTCGGCGAAGCGGAGTTCCTCCACTTCAGAAAGGGCAGGGACGTCGACCTTCTTGCCGTCGCGCACTATGAGGGCGTCGCGCATGTACTCTTCGAGAACGCTGTCGATCGAGAACACGATTCTATAATTCAGCGGAGGTTTCGGAACCTCCGGAATCCCTCCGACGTAGATTTTTATCGCGTCTACTTCCTCCATCTGGTCGGCAGCGTACTTTGCAAGAATATTTGTCAGCCCCGGAGCTAGACCGCAGGCGGGAATAATCGTTACGCCATTCTTCTTTGCTTTTGCATCGAGTTCGGATCCGTCCTGATACCTCCAAGAATATATCAGGTCCACAAAGTCGATTTTGGAGTCCGCTGCTGCAATAACTGCACGCTCGGCAATTCCGTGGGGCAGAGCGCCGATGCCCAAATCAAAATTAGTCAGAAACTTGTTGAATTCGTCTTCGTTCTTCGTAATGTCAAGTTCTTTTGTCGCAAGCTTGTCCTTGTAATCGGCGTAGCTCGCGACCATTCCACCCTGAATTTTCCTCGAAGCCCTTTCTTCGAGAATCTTCAGTCTTTCTGGACTGTTGTCCACAACGGTGAGTTTTCCCACGGAGTTACTTTGAAGGAGGTCTAGTGCGATAGAAAACCCCATCAAGCCGCAGCCAAGAACGACTACGTTTTTCCCCTGCGCCATGTGTTGATTGCCCGAACCTCCTCCTTCTTTTTCGTGAAATTTCTGCTCTTATTTTCTAAGAGAATGTAGTTTACGAAAATTAGCAGAAATTACTCATAATAAGCAAATTGGTCTTCTCACCAAAAAGCAGACCCTCAGCATGGACGATGCGAGGAACCTCTAATGCGATCGCATTTTTCAGCGACTGACAACCGCGGACGTGGGCTTTAGTTTCACGAGAGTGTAGACAGATCCGAGCAATCTGTTGAGGGAGATTGGCTTTTCCAAGAATAGCTCGATTCCAATACGCTCCGCTTCTTCCAATACGGTGCCGTCGGCGGTCAGCATGATTATCTTCGCACTCGGCTTCATTGCCAGAATTTGGCCTGCGGCTTCGAGACCATTCCCCTGAGGCATCCTGTAGTCTAAGATGATAACCTCCGGACGGGATTCGATAAACCTAGAGACTGCATCGTTCCCGGTGGCCGCGAGCAGAACGTCAAACCCATTATCGCGCAGAGCCCGGGAATAAATCTGCAGCAGATCACGGTCATCGTCGGCTACAAGTACCTGAATCACGCTCTGCTCGCTGTCACTTTCATTCTTTGAGGGTTGATGATTCATCGTCCAAGACCCTCCAGTTTGTGGAAGGGACGGTCCTTGAATTTCTCCGGCAAAATAGAACTAAGCGCAGGGGTCGAGGGCGTTCTGCTAGGTAAATAAGAGTAAGCGAAGTTTTTTACAGGTGCTGTGACTTTTTAGAGTCGTCCGAGGGCACACTGCGAGCCATCCTCTTCAACGGGACAGCGATTTTTGGATAATAGTGCCACTTGCCAGAGTTTTCATCATAGAGTTGAGAGGGTATCGGTCCGCGATAAACGCTCTTGCTGTCGATCATCAAGAGCCGTAGCTTGCCGGGGATTTCGACGAATTTCCCGTTGACATAGCTCAAAAGACCACTTACATATTCTCCCGGACAGCTAACCGTCCAAACGTATTGTCTTTCGGTTTTCACAATCCAGTTGGTGAAGGGTATCGACACTGCGACGGTTCGGGCTTCGATCAAAGCTTTTTCATTTGCGATTTCGTACACGAATTTTATGGTGGCGTGGGAATCATCGTTTTCATGTGGGATGTATCTCAGGTAATATCCTTGAATTGCCTGCTTTGCATGATTCTTGTAGTGATATCTGAGGTTGTGCTGGTCTAGCTTGATCTTCTTCGAAAGTTTCGATAGTGTTCGCGGGACATTTTCGCGTAGCTCCTTTAGAATCAGTATGTCCTTGTAGTCGACATCTATCGGCCCTCCTTTCGAGTAAGGAGTCAGAAGCGGTTCTCGTCTTCGTTCGAGGTCAGACCACTTGAAGTTCCAACCGTCCGTCCTGAAATCGTAAAAGGTCGGATCAAACGAAAGGTACCGAGCCCATTCCACCTCGTCAAGCGAATAGCTTTCTAGAATACCCGAGTCTTTTAGGCTGTCAAACTCTTCTCTTAGCTTACTATCTTCACCGAAAGGAGTCGCGACGATTGAATGCAAACTGTTTTCGGGAATCGGTCGAGCGGCATACATTAGCCCTTGAGGCTTTAGGGCATTCTCTATTGCTTCAGTGTAGTTCTTGTTTGCAGGCTTGAACTCTAGCAACCATCTAGAGAGTCCGATCTTTTGCAGGTTGATTGAGACTCCGACTCCGATACTGTATTTTGGCAGTTCATGCCAGATCATGTATCGGGCCGTTTCGACGGGGATGCCGATCCATTTTGATAGCGTACTTACGTTTTCGAGACCATATTTTCTGATCCCTTCGAGAAGCTTGTGTGCGACCTCGTCTTTCAAATTCTCTCACAACTGTGGTTTTTGTGCGTCTTGGATTGGTTTTCCTGTAGATATTAGTCTAATTGGATTATGCGAAATATTATTCCTTTAAGCAATATAGACAGGGGATTCTGATGATTTCAACAGTTTATTGTAATAGCACTATAGCAAAAGAAAAGAGAGGAGGGGGAGAGGTTCTTGTGAAAGATTTCCCCCTTCCATCGCCCAGATTTGTATATATCGAGAAAGCTTTCTTCGAAGATACTATAGGTCTAACGAGTAGTGAGCGAACAGCAACAGCAACCACAACAAGAAAAATTTGCCATGTATGGGTTTGAGCTGAAGATACCCAACGACTGGCGGGTCGAGGTTAACCCAAAATCGACCAGGGAGAAAGGCGACGTCGCGTTTCATTCGAAGGCAGGGAACAGGTTCTTCGTGACCTGGGGTAACCTTTCCAACGTCGAAAGTCGGTTCAAGAGCCTAGAAGAGCACAGGGACAAGAATGTGAAACAGATACGAAGCGGGCCGGATGTCAAGAGCGTAGACATTGCTGAATCCCACGACGAACAAATCTCCGGGCATCGAGCTTTGTTTTCTCACGTTACTGCTGACGTCAAGGCAGGCATGTTCTCCCGAGGGAGTTACGAGCGCGAGATGTGGTCTATCCATCTCTATTGCCCAGAACAATCCCGTTACTACGTCGTCTACTGCTTGCTTCGTGATCCGAAGGAATACCCAGACTTTGCTTATGTCTTTAACTCGATGGCGCGTTCGTTAGCCTGCCATCCTCAATCTAGGTTCAATTCCTAGGCCTTTCATTTGGAATCTAGACTCGGAGACAGTTGTCGCACCATGATGTGCTCTCCGGGTACCGCGACCATTTTTCTGAGCAGGACAAACGAGTTGATCGTTCCGTATTTCTTTGCCAGTTCCGCTCTGCTTGTCTTACGAAAGTTGCGGGATTCGAACAAGCGCTCCGAATCCTCGTTGTCTTCTTCGATACTCGCGTAGACCTCTTGCATCCCCTTGTCGAAAAAGTATGAAATCGAGTTGTCCAAGAGCTTCCCGCCAATTCCTTTCCCTCTGAACTTCCTTCCTACAGCTATGTAGTACACATATCCTAGCTTGGTTCCGAGATCCTTCAGGATGACGAGGCCTGCTCTTTCCTCATTTACGATCGCTTCTCTGACCACCTCGGAGTCCATCAATGTATGTTTTGAATGCCGCAGGTACCAACCTTCGAAGCTCTCTTCGAGTATGGGAAAGAGTTCCCCCCTTTCGTTAGAAGGGACGTCTTTGATTTGTATTGCCGAGTCCTCTTTCGCACTCAAAGGTCGAACACTCCTCTTGCATTTTTCGAGAGAATATTCTCGATGTCTCTTTCATCTAGTTTCAGGCTGCGAACAAAATCAATTGCATCTGGGTAGCGCTCAATCGGGTAGTCTGTTCCGAACAATATCTTGTCCGCCTTCCCCACGAAATAAATAACTTCGCTTATGGCTCTGCTCAAAAAATCTATGTAATTGCGTGAGTATCTCGCGCCCGTTACAAACATCCCAGAAATGTCGGAATAGACGTTCGGATGCTTGTACATGATTTCTCCCGTGTCTTGTAACCAGGGGTTTCCGAAATGGCAGACGACCACCTTTAGGTTTGGCCTTTCATTCGCGACGACATCGATGGCAAGAGGTCTTGCGTGATCCAAGCTTCCACTACTTGTCGCCGTGTCGCCCGTATGAAACATGACTGGAAGATTTTCCTTTTCAGCGTAGTCGTAGATTTTCTTGTAGATTCTGTCATAGGGGTAAAGCGGAAAATAGCCGAGCAAAATCTTGAAACCCTTCACGTATCCCTTGTGAGCTTTCGCTAGCTCAATGCTTCTTTCCACCTTCGTTCTCGAGGGCTCTGCCGTAATAATTGGAAATAACCGATCTTTGCTTTTCTTGCACATCGTTACGATTTGTTTGTTATCTAGCGGCTTGCCGTTCTTCATCGGAGGACTCAAAAGCAGACCTTGCTCCACCCCGTTTTGAGCCATCATTTCAAAGAGTTCTGCTAAATTATACTTCAAGCCATTCGCAATTGCATAGCTCAAGAGAGCATCATCTTTGCTCTCGGAGCAGTGAATGTGACAGTCTATTATCGTCCTTGGCATTTCATCAACTTTATCGGAAATCGAGGAACAGAAGGGAAGAAAGGTTAATTACGCATTCTCTAAATGATTTTCTTGCAAACTAAGCCCTTCTTCCGTGCCTCGGTAGCTCAGCCTAGCTAGAACTTGCTTCATTTGCATTTTTCAAGTAAGAAAAATGATCGGGCAGGTGGCTATAGCGCGACCTTGGTAGATTTCTACTCTTACGAAAAGGTCGAGGTCGCGGGTCCGAATCCCGCCCGAGGCTCATGTCCTTAGAGGTAAGCCCTTCAGGGAGAGATCATGAAAGTAAATTGGGTGGATATCAAACTTTGTTCAGCATGGGCTCATAGTGCAATCCGATTACTCCGTTGTCGAATTGTTGCGAGCTCACAAGTCTAAGTGGGTGCCGGACATTGCTATCGGAGAAAAGCGGTTTGCCAGCACCTAGT
>JASHOD010000114.1 GCA_030041295.1 Nitrososphaerales archaeon | reverse complement strand
CAAGCTAGGTTGATCTTCGACACTACCGCGCTTATTCATGCGATACGAAAGAAGAGCGATTTTGAAGAAGGTTCCATATCCATTATCACGCTGATCGAAGTGCTACGCGGAATAGACGACGCTGAAAAGAGGGAGAAGACAGCCGGCCTTTTGCAGCAGGCTTTCGAGATTGTGGACGTGGATGCGGAAGTGGCTCGGGCGTATTTGAGACTCTACTTTGAACTTAGGAAGAAGGGCGAGTCATCGTCCGACGCGGATGAATTGATTGCTGCAACCGCGCTTTCTCAAGGAGAAACTTTGCTCACCTCCGACAAGGGGTTCCTAAAATTTGATCCACTAGTGAAGGTGAAGCTGATAGGAGTATAGAGGACTCCAAGAATGTAATCCATTCAATCTCCCGATTCTTCAAGGGTTCGAATCTATACGGATTGAGTGTGTCTTAAATTAGGAAGGGGATTATTCTTTTCGTGCGGTTCATGTACTGTGTATAGTCACTACCTAATTCTTTGATGAGAAACTTCTCTTCGTTGAGCATTCTGCGGCCGTAGGCCAAACCAAAGACCGCTAAAGTAGCAAAGATCGCAACCAGCGATTGGAGCGCTAAAGCTATGCCAATCTGAATGAGAAGTATACCTGTGTACGAGGGATGTCGCACCAAACGATAGGGACCACTCTGAACAACTTTCTGGTTTTCTTGGATGCCTATCACATTAGAAAAGTAGCGACCCAAGACTGCAACTGCCCACTGTCGCACGGATACTCCAATTAACAGCGCGGCGATGCCAAAGAAGTAAACCCATCTTGGAAGCAAGGCAACTCCAAGTGCGGCAACGTTTACGGAAATCGTGACGAAAGCCACCCATCCCAACCAGGCTATCACGTTTAGTCCTTTCCTAGGCTGCTGAACTTTGCTACCGTGCCGCCGAAAACTTGGAATAATTCTTCCACCTACGATCTCACTTGTGATCCATATCACAATCGCAATCACGAACAGTGTGGCGAAATCAACGTTTACAAATACTAAAGGCAATTTTGTGACTGAGGTGGGAGACAAAACGACTACAGCTACATCACGGTGTTTCAGCCTATCTGATTTTTATCCATCTCGGCGAGAGCTTATACCCTAACTGATCGATTTTTCATCGCACGAGTTCAAACAGAGATTCTGAATTATCTATACAAAATGTCTCTGTGATACCTTCTTTGCATTGGAGAATGTAGAATCATCCACGCCCAGCGGGCGTGTTCGTCGATCGCTGTCTTGACCACGGACATGTCTGTGTTCTTTTGTCAGACCAACTCTTTCAGCACTTTGAAAAGTGGCTTGGAGTCCCGAACACAGTCCTCTGCGAAATACCACCAAAAGTATCCTCCAAGGTAATTGCCAAGAGGAATATTGAGTCCATAATAATACTCCATTATGTTTTCTGCACGAGCAAGATCTTTTGAATCAGCCGGACAAGGATTTAGGTCAATCTACATGGCATTGGGAATTTAGCCTTCTTCGAATTTTTTATTCGAATCCTTATAATGTCGTACCGGCCGGAAATCAAATTTAGAAGGGGAGCAGTTGTTAGCATGAAGAAGATAATTCTCTCAATTTTCGCAGCGGCCGTAATTGTTTCGCTGATTTGGGCAAGTTTTTTCGGATTTGAACTAGGTTTTTCTCGTGCATCGCAAGCTGAGCGCAATCAATCTGCTTCTTCAAATGTAACACAATCGCAGCCCGATACGTACGACCCGTACACTTTTGTATTTGATTTTCAGGGAAACAAAACAACTGCATACGTTCCGATAATTTTCTTGGCTCCCGGATTCAACTCTCAGATTTACGTCACCTATGGCTGCAGCGGCGGATGCTTTCTCGGTGAGAATGTTTCCACGTACAAAGTTGGTTCAATTTCACCCTTGATCTTGAGAGTAGAGGAAAACGGTTCTGAGACAAATTCCACCAGTGCGATCTTTTTGAGCTCTCCGAGCGTTCTCCAAGAAAATTCGAACGAAGAAACGGTAGCCTACGCGCTTTCCAGCATCCTCGTTACAAATGCGAGTGCCGCTTACTATTCGTTTATTTTTCCCTACACTTGCGACCTACAGCCAATCCTCTACGTCGGAAACAATGCGACCAACCTGGATTTTACTCTGATCAAGAATTGGCTCGCTCAAAGGCAGGGCGTGAGCCAGACTTGCCCCTTCCTTGAATTGGATGTTAGCGTTCTTGGCTTTACAAATACGTACTACAATCGGTTGACTGTTCAATACAACACGACGACGACGACTGGCGCACAACAATCAAATCAAGAGTAAAACCTACGACTGGTTCGCTTTTGCGGGTGAGCTTTCGACAATGCAGTCCTCAGAACACGTTTCTAACAATAAAAAGATATGAATCAATATAAGTAAGGAAATCTTACTTGTGCTCATAGAATGAGCCAAGAAATTGTAAAGGTGACATCGAAGGGGCAGCTTACTATACCGGCCAAAATACGTGAAGAGTCCAATCTTCAGCGAGGTAGTCGCGTCTACATCCAGTCTGTTTGAGATTTCGTCGTTATGAAAAAAGTCGACGATCTGACTTTGGACGACGTGTCCAAGGTTCTGCAACAAGTGGCAAAAGAAAGAGGACTGACCAGATTAATTCTCAAAAACGAGTCAGAGACCGTGAGAAGGAAAATGTGGAAGAAACGATATGGTCACGCCAAGGGTCCTTCTTGACACGAATATCAGCGCGCACTTTCGAAGTCCTTCCCTCCTTTGGGTAATCGGACCTTTTGAAGCTAAATAATTTTTATATTGCATTATACAATAATGAATATCCGCATGAGCAAGAAGAAAACACCGAACGAGGACGAGGAGAAGGAAGCGATCCAAACCGTTCAAAGGGTTCTGAAACTTTCCGATGCTGAATTTGAAAAGTGGTTGGATAAAGTCGAACGAGCTGGTCTCAAGCTGAAGGCATAATCATGAGCGACAACAATGAATTAGGCAAGTCGACGGGTTCAGTGTTTTTTTGACCAAGCGTGACAACACCAACTCACTTTTCGACATGGACGACAAACACCCTGTATTCGATATCTGAAATCTCTTGCCCAGCGAACTGCAGCTTGGATTCAAATTTTCTATATCTGATAATTATTTTCTTTCTCTGGTTGCTCCTATCCCTCCGATAAATCTCTGTCCAGTAGCTCCCGTCATCTTCTTGTTTCCATATGCGCTTGGGCAGGGTCCTGACCCATGAATCAACATCGCTTTGGGAGAGAATATTCCAGTGAGCATTTATCATATACAGGGCATCTTTAGTAAATGACACCCATTGTCTCGTCGACACTGGAATATCTATTACCTTACCCCAAGATTCTTTTTACGGAGATTGAACGATTTAGGATATCCCGCATCGTTTAAATAGTTGGAAACAAAACTATCTTCAGTGATAGCGGTGAAATCAGAGAAAACAGAGCATAGGACTAGAGAGGCTACGGAGGCTCGTATTTCGCAAGGGCAGAATACAGACTCGAAAGTTCTCAAAATCATCTCATCTAATCCTGGTCTATCAAGCTATCATATTACCAAGCTAGCCGGTTCTAGTAATGGCCTCATAGATGGTAGCATAAATAGACTTAGGGCCAAGGATGCGATTGATATTCGCGATGTCCTTAGGGATGGTAGAAGAATAAGAGAGATCTATCCCAAGGGTTTTGTTCATTATCATGAACCTGTAATCAAGTTTGGAATAGCCGATATTTCCCAGCCGGAAAATTGGAAGGATACAGCCCAGCTATACGCGCTGGATAGAATTACGCTCGGAGTGGCGCCACAAGAAGAAAAAGAATGGACAGAGAAGGCTTTTGCCAAGTTTGACGTTCCATTAACAAAAGATGGCAGGGGACACATTTCTGTTCCTGTTCCTGAAGAGCTGCAACGGTTTTACATGTGGGGTAACAGCTCCTCGGGCGTTTCAACAGTCGATGACCTAGTAATTGTAACCTTGAAGACTGAGATTCCAATAGTCGACAATACACCAAGCGAGAATTCAACGTATTCGTCGTCACAAGCATCCAAAAGAATATCTTTTTCTTCGAGGAGTCTTATCTCGCACTAAGCTACTAAGTTCAATTCATCTCTAGATGTGCGACGGTGACGCCCTAAAGCATTAGTTCAAAAGCCCTTCATTAAGGACACGCGTGCTGATGATTAGCTCTTAACTTCTGATTCTACTTAAAGGAGGAAAGGGGCTTCGTTAATCCATTTCTCTTTTATAAAGAGACGCCCAAAGACTCTGGGAACTTCGAAGAATGCCTTAAGGCCATTATGGACCGACTTCAAGGAATCTATTTGTAACGAACTCAAATTCTATAGCATTTCCATCTAATTGAAGAAAATAAATGAGGCTTGATTCTCCTTCACATACTTTATGAAGTCCTCTCCGAGAAATCCTGACTTGATCATTGTTCAAAAGGAAGTAACCATTTGAAGAACCGTAGAAAAGGTGATACTTTGCGAAAAATCGCCACTTCTACGGCCTAGCTGAGGATCCCTAGCACTCAAGCTGTAAGTTCTGATTTTCCCCTTCATCTTCTTGATAGCAGAAACGCAAAGGTAAGTGATTTTGCTATAATCAAGTTTGTTAAGATGCGAGTTTGATGAAAATAGACTATCAGAATCTGATGTATCGTCTAGACTAAGTTTAGTCTTTGGTTTCCCAGATCAAGACGGACTACGGATATAACTTTGAAACGGCTCTCTTCGTTCTTCCCGCGAGGCTCTCCTATCGGCTAGCTGCTTGCCTTCGCATAATCCCATGTCGAATAGTATTCTGGTGAGATCTCGATAACAATGCTCTCGCCCGAATTTACTTCTTTGCTCAAATTTTTCTCGAAGGGATTGTCCGCCCCCATGTACTTCCTGACAATGTCGCTTCCAATTTGGATCGCCTTTTCGGGGTCTTTCATAATCGCAGCACTTGCCTTGCCCTTTACTCCTCGATATGGCTCACTTTCGGAATCTACGGAAAAGTAGACGTGATCTGATCTTGCGATATTCTTGGCTTTCTTCGAATCCGCCCCGGTAAGGATGTAGAGTTTTCCACTTTCAAACGAGTACCACACTGGATGAATTACCGGGTCGCCGTTTTCATCCTTCGAACCGAGTCTCAGAAGCAACTTGCCAGTGGAGAGAAAGATTGGAATTTCAGCTTCCGTCATTCCTGGTACATCATCCATTGCGTTTACAATCTTTTGCCGGATATTATTTGATTGGGACATTTTCAATTATCTTCGGACGCAAAGGTGCAATATGAGGGTTCTGCATTCTCCTAGCGATTTCTCTCAAGAGCAAAACTCTAACTGCGCTTGCGGGATTGTTGCTTCAGCTCAGGTAGTCCTGTTTTCATTCAATAAATTAGCGAAAAAACTCATCTTAGAAAGCGCTACGAACCTTTAAATCATATTGTCTCTAATAGGCATATTATGCCTACTAGCAAAGTCAACAGAAATTATCAGGTTACGATACCAAAGGACGTAAGGCAGAAAGCCAGAATCGATCGAGGCGACACTGTTATGGTAGAATATAACGAAGATCAAGGCAATATATTAGTGAGTCCTCCAAGACGTGGAAAAAGAAAGACTTGGATATTGGGGAAGCGATTGGGCATGAAAGAAATTGAAGGCGGAATAGAAAGAGGGCAATCTGAAAAGTGAGCGCAGTTGTCGATACAAATGTCCTAATCTTCGACACGTTTGAGGATAGTGAGTTTCACGAGGAAGCATCAAGCGGGCTAGATTCTATTGACAAGTGGCATCTGCCAGATGTTGTATTTCATGAATTCATGTGGTTTCTGAAATCAGAGCATTACCAGATCTCAAGGGCTACACTCAAGATGGAGGAATACCTGACACATGAGAAGAGTATATTTTCACCATGCACTGCAGATGACATCCTATTCGCGTCTAAAGTAAGTAGCTATTCTGACTACAATGATTTTGTCATTCTGTCGGTTGCGAAAAGGCTCGAGCTCCCTCTTTTCACTTTTGATGGAGAATTGAAAAAGAAGGCAGGTAAGCACGGCGTGAAATCTTTGAAAAGTTGAGTTATGATAACCTCTTCTAGAAAGACCCAAGTGCTTGCTGATTCGAGCATGGATCGTTTCTAAAGAAAGGCAGCGCAGGGAGCTACGACGAGAGTCTGCCTCTGGAAAGTTAGAGAATGCTTTTCTCAGCGCCTTGTCTCCGCAGTCGGAAGAGATTCGAAGCACAATTGCTGCAAGAAAAATTGCACACTAGATTACTATCTGTCAATATCCGAGCTAGCTTCCATACCTGTAAAGGCGAATTTCACGCCGATATTCGCTAGAAGCCAATTTTCAGAACAGTTCTCCGCTTGCTTCGTGAAACGACATAGAAGAAGCATATTGCCCGCTATGGACTATAAAGGAATCTATAGCATTATATCGGAGTCTACCTTCTCGCTATCCAGTGGCTCCAAAATGGCGATGAAGAAGTTAACTGTGGCAATGACGAAAGAGATGTTCAGCGAATTGGATCAAGAGCGAAAAGAAAGGCGACTGGCTAGTGTAGCAGAAGTTGCTCGGGTAATACTCGGACAATATTTGCGCGAAAAAAACATTGAAAGAGGCTTGGCGACTATCGAAAGACTCGGAGATACTTCATCTTAGAAGAAATTTCTTTGAGTTTGGATTCTGCCTAGAATTCAGTCTTCGTTCATTCGTTCAAACATATTGTTTAATCCTTGTGTTCATTTATTCGTTCATTCATTTGTTCAACAAAATTTTTGCATCCACGGTAGGAAAGGGGTTCTCACAAAAGCAGTGTACGTCGCCACGTGTTTGCATTCCGAGGTATTCATAGGAACAAATACGAGAGAAAACACACTGGAAAGTATATTTCATAGATTGTTGTGATATCGGCTCGACGAAGTAACTCAAATGCGATTTCTTGTAAGACCGTTGTCAGCGAATCATCCAACGTGTTTGGAGGTTTTGAATTATCTCAGGAACTCGCATCAAGCTCAAACAGCGGGAGGAATTTCTAGGTCGTTAAGCAAGGATTTTGGCACTGTCAAAGGGTGCCTTCGTATATATTATGAAGCAGGACTTTTGGTAGAACAAGATGTTGCCCGCGGAGGACGACAATATCAATATTACAATATCAATCCTCGGAAGAAACGCCTAGCTAGTCATTATATGCACCCGTAGGTGCAATAAAAATACGACCTGAGTGCTATATCATACCGATCTGATATGCGCGGGCGTTTAATAACCGAGGAATTAAGAAGCAAGGCCCTTCAGCTTTACGAAGAAGGAAATAGCTTTGACGAGATCCGAGATAGAATCGGAGTTTCGAAAGCGAGCCTGTCTGGGATAATCAACGATTCCGCGGAGCAGGATCCGGATGTTCTAGGGAGCCATGAGATCGCTCGATACTGCCGCGAAAATGATATTTCGCTCTCTGAACTTTCGCGTGGAACAAGAATTAGCGAATTAGTTAGGCGTACCGGGGCAGGCTTGGATGACTTGGAAAATGTGGTGGTTCCGTTTCTAAAGACGATAGAAGGAGATCCCGTTCAAACTTGCAAGGATGCGCAGAACTATGCAAAGCTAGTCGATTCAACTGGCAAGTCGCACGACCAGCTTGTTGAAGAACACAAGTCATTGACGAAACAACTCGGAGTACTTTCAAAGAAGGTTGCAGAAAATAAAGAAGGACTCAAACAATCTGAGAGGAGAGTCCAGGCGATGGAATCTGAACTCTCAGATCTTGAGGAATTGGCTTCGCTCAATCGACAAATGAAAAAAATTCACAAAGCTCCGAGCGAAGCTTCAGAAGTAATTGCGACAACAGAAGAGATGCTCCGATCCGGATTAACGGTTGATGTTTTGAAAGTCATTTCTATGGAAATCAGAAAGCAAGGACAAACGCCTAGAAGTTTTGCAATGAAGCTCGTGCAAATTGCGGCTCAATACGAAGATGCAAGCACCGCAATCGAAACAATGCAACGGGATCTTAATACGGTTCAAGGACGCCTATCGGACCTAAAGAAAGAAGAGTCCGACAAAGAAGTTCAAAACGATTCGCTTAGGAAGGGAAACGATAAACAAGAATCAGCTCTTCATGGCTTGCAAGTTCAGTACAACGAGCTCAATTCGAGATATTTCGAAAGGGAGACCCAGCTCAGGAGAGATTATGCAGTGCGAAAGGATACGCTCGAGAAAGAGATCCAAAAGAAAGAGCGCCACCTCAGAGATCTTCGTGACGACATTGAGGTACTAGATGAATTGACGAATAAAATGCAGGCCAAGCTTCACGCGACGAGTACTCTGTGGAGTTTCATCTTGGGCAAGAACTGTTCTAAAAAGACTCCGACCTTGGCCTCCTTGAGACCGTTTGGTCTTAGAACAGATCTGCCCACAATTCCGTTATCGGAGGGAGATCGAGAAGTGTTTGTCGACGCACTTGAGAAGTTGTGCATGAACGATGTTGTGGAAAGGTATCAGAGAATCGAAAGACAATCCACAGTAAAGCAGGCCGAATCTTTCAAGATGATCAGGAGTTATTGGAGGGCCAAGGACGAGATTGAGAGAAGAACTGAAATCTTGCTCAAATTGCTAAATTGTCTTAAGAGCACCGAGGATCTCGTTCCGGACTTGTGTCGCTTGTTCCTGAGCGATCCTGAATTCCTTGTTTTGATTTTATCGCAGTCTCCAATTTTGTTAAGAGACGCTCTCGCAAGGACGAGCCAGGAATTGCGAGACAAACTAGAATCAATCTTATCGCAAGCAAACAGTATCGCGGAGAGCGAGGAAGAGAAAAGATTCGATCTGTATTTCAAAAATCAGTTAAAGAGAATACTAATTTCGATGTGTAATCCATATCCGGCCCAGTTTCAACCACTACAAAACTTCGCCTTGGCTTCGGCAAATCGGTCCATTCCCTAGCTTGAATTTAGGAAAGACCAAAAGGCAAAATCGGTCAAAAAGCATATTCTACTATTTTTGAAATAATACAATCCCTCTTCGCCTTTGACCGATTACAATTGCAGCAGTAATTCCAACTCCGACTAGGAACGCATACGCGCAGAGTTACAGTAGATAGGCATTTGTTATGAAATAAAGCGACGAATACTGGCCTTCAACGTGTAAATCAAACTCTCCCCGATCAAGGAAATAGATCGAAAGTAGAAGGGCAGCGAGTGACGTGGAGCTAACGGCCTTCTGAGCCTCAGCACTTATTCCTTTTGTAAGGAGCCGGCAGATTTCTTTTTTTGGCTTTTCAAGTTAATTGCAGCTAAGAGCTGTCCCGATTGGAAGTAAACTTCTTCAAGAGTGTCACGCATTAATTTCGACCTTGCGCCTATGTTTCGCAAGACATGGAATGGTATTGTTTTGTCAGCTATGCCGGCGATGATTAGCTCCGCAAGACTTTGGCCCTGCTCTGTATCTAAGATAAATGATCGAAACGACTTTCTTGCAATTTGAGTAGTTCGAGCTGGACCAGCCTCTTCCCAGATAGCAATGTACGTCCTCAAACCGTCTGTATTCTTGAAGACCCCTGAATGAGTTTGAAGGAGACGATTGAAATCGAGGCGGGGTCCAAGAAATGCCCAGGCCGCTGGGATTCCGTGTATAGCTGTTAACGCGTAGATGATTTTCTTACGGAGATTCCTGCCTGTTTCGGTCCCGACTTTCTCTACAATGCCTTCCCCTTCAAGCGATTTGAGGTTCCTGACAGTTGTCCCGTAGCCTGAGCGAGATGTTCCGTAGATGCCTTTCGCCATATCATACGCACTAGAAGGCCCGTTTTGAGCCAAATATCCGATCGTCTTCGTTAATGGCGAATTGGCGGGAAAATATTGTTTCCACCAAGAATCTAAGATCACCCGATGAGTTGCTTTGTCTAACTTCAATATTATATAAGAAAGGGCTTGTCGTCGGATTTAAAAAGCTAAAATATCCATCGCATCTGATATATCTCAGAGCTTAGATGGTACATAGTCAATATCCGTATACTACCAGGATCTCAATAGATCGAATTCGATTCCCAAAGATTCTCTTTCGCAGCAATCCTAGCATAGACGAAGGATTCAAGGGTTCTCTGGAAAGGGGACAAATCCAGCCCATAGTTGTGCGCGAACTAGGCGGAGGATTATACGAGCTTGTTTGCGGAACGAGGAGGCTGATGGGATTGAAAGCCATCGGAAGGAAGACGGTAGAATGCAAAGTCATGAAACTCACTGACCAAGAAGCGGCAATAATGACAGTTCAGGAAAATCGGCAGCACGAGCAAGTTAATC
>JASHOD010000013.1 GCA_030041295.1 Nitrososphaerales archaeon | reverse complement strand
AAGATCCCCTCCATATTCACGAAGAGATGAAGGACTTCGGTCTTGATGTCGAGAAACTTCGGGATCGAAACAGACTAACGGTGAACAAGTACGACAGAATCTACATCGTCGATGGCGTAGTCGACATCGAGAGGATCATGTCAGCCTTTTCGAATCTCACAACCAAGTATTCTTCTATGGGATTTGACGGCATGAGGGCGGCCGCGGAAATGTCGTGCTTCTTTTCGGAAAACAGGGTCGAAGAGTTGGTTGCGTACGAGAATGCTCTCCACAGGCAGTTGCAATTTCACGCCGAGGGAATCTGCGCGTACAACGTCTTCGATCTCGTAAAGACCCGAAGTCTCGAAACCGTAATGAGCTTGGTCAGAGCGCACGATCCGGTCATATTCGCAGGTCCGGAGAAGACACTGCTACTGGGTCCAGATCAAGTCGAAAAGACAGATGTTGAGAATGCACTCGAAATCCGACCATAAGGATACTTTTCTTTTTTTCGTTTTGCTTCGACCGCGCGAAGAATGTCTGGTGTTAGTGACAACATGACTTTCTTCAAAGTTTGTCGAGACATATCAGATAACAGTGAATGTCCAAGTCCAGATATTCGAGCTCTATGTTGAGCAGGTCTGCGTAGTCTGGAATAAAATGATGCGGCCGTTTTCATTTGGTACCTGAAATAATCTGCTGCTCGACAATGAGCTATGATTCTATTCCATTGAAGAAGGAGCCGTTCACATATAGTGCTCTAGCTAAGCCCTAAATCTGTCCGAAAGCAAAAGCTTACAGTACCGTTAAGCGAATCCTAAGCTATGCCTAGAACCGTTTATGCTGGCTAGCAGAACTTGTTCACACAAAATCGAGTGTCTTCATTCTCACGGGCGAAGCTACGTAGTCGGGATATTCAATTACGGAATCCCAATCCTGAAGCATCCAGTGCTTAAATTGTTCCTTTTCTTCAGATGTTGCATTGTCCTTCTTGTAGATTCTTGTATCGAATTGGGGTGCTTCTGCCAATGTTGCTTCGAGACTTTCAAGGTAGTCGTCTCTGGAAATCAATATCGAGATTATTTCGCCCGGTTTCTTGTTAGAAATGTAAAACCCTAGCGTAGAAGAGTCGACCCGAAGATTGTCCAACGCAATAATCTCGTCTCCAGCTGCGATTCCGCATTTTTCAGCAGGTGTTGAGAACAGCTTGGATGCTACAACGACCTTCCCGCTGTCAACTTTCATCTTTACACCAAGATACCCCTTGGCTGAAGATGTTCCCTTTGTTCCTAATCTCAAACCAGCGTATCCTAAATAGCGGTCAAAGTCCACGGGTTCGTGGCCCCTTACGCGTGTGTCGAATATCTCTTCTGTTGCAGATTTCCCTACGAGTTCTTCGCAGATTTCTTCAAACTCTCTGCCTGTGTATCCGCGCCCCTCTTTCACGTACGTTTTTTCGTAGAGCTTTCGCATGGCATCGTCTAGGCTTTTGCTATTTTTGCTTGACTTTCTTATTTCCATATCGAGCATCCAGCCTATTATTGAGCCCTGAGAGTAATACGAACTGTGGGTGTTCGGGGTGTTCTCGTTAGGGCGATAATGTCTAATCCATGTGTCGAAGCTTGATTCTTCTGCGCTTTCAAAACTAATCGAGGGGAGAAACTTTAGCTGATTTACGGTGATGCAAAAGGCATCAAGATAGTCGCCCACGTTGTAGATGGCAGCTCTTCTCAAGATATAGTCGTCGTAGTAACTGGTGATCCCTTCCGCAATCCACAGTGATTTTGTATAGGTTTCCGAGGAATAGTTGAACGGGCCGAGCCCTTGGGGGCGCATTCTTTTGACATTCCAAGCGTGGAAGAATTCATGGCTGAACAGCCCCATCATAAGCTTGTACTCGGCTTCAGGAAACAGCCTCAATCGGGGTGCAATGCAATGAGTGCTGCTGAGGTGCTCGAGTCCTCCGGCGACGCCACCTGAAAAATCGACCAAGAACAAATAATGCTTGTAAGGGATCGCGCCGAAAACTTTCCATTCAGCTTCGACTATTTTCTTTAGATCTGAAACGAACTTGTTCGATGGAATCGGCTTTGGACCGAACATTGAAACTTTGTGCTCAACCCCCTCCACTTCGAAGCTTTCAATGTCTTGATTTCCTATTTCGATGGGCGAATCAACGAGCATATCAAAATTCGAAGCTTTGTAGGATTTGGATTTGTTATCCGCTCCTCGATTTTCTGGAACGTCAACCTTGTCTAGCGAAGTCGCTATGACTTTCCATTTGCTATAGGGATTAATTGTCAGTAAAATCTCCTCGTTTTGGCGCCCATCCACGTAAAGGAAAACGCTTGCTCCGTTAATTACTCCGTGGCGTGTGTCAAGGTAACTTGTGTCGACAGTATATTCGAACGCATACACACGGTATTGGACCTTTATTGTGGAATTTCGATCGCGGCGAGTCTCGACTATCCAAGAATTCTTGGAATCTTTGTAGCATTTTAGTGGCTCCCCCGTGTCCTTTTCAGTGGCTTTCAATTCAAGCACATTTCTAGAAAACTCGCGGACCAGGTAAGAGCCGGGGGTCCAAACCGGCATGATTAGTCGAATTTTTTCTGTTGCATGTAGTGAAGGGGGCACGAGAGTTTCCATTTCAAAGTAATGAGTTTCTGGAGAGTTCATTGAGACCGAGTATTGGATTGTCAAATTAAGAGGGCCTACCTGAAGTTAAATCATGAAAAATTTATTCTTTGCACTCGATTGCGAATTTTCCCGACCATCTTACTATCCGATAATTTTTCAAACCGGTTTAGAAATTCCTCCAACGTTGGAAAGCAATATGTCCCTTTATTGCCCGTTTTGCCATGCAAGAGAGGCCGATCGCGTTCTTGCGACCGCAGAGGACGGCAACGAGGTAATCTTGGTTATGTTCGACTGCCCATTCTTTATTCGAATGGATCCTCAGAAACTCGTATCCGAACAAGCTGCGCAGGATTTCCTGAATGACTGGCGAGCAAGGGAGGGAGAGGGTTGGCTCGAAAAGCTAGGACCCATACTAAGACAACGGGAACAAAGGAACATTTCTCGGTATCAAGCTAAGAAGTCAGCTTCGTGAAGCTGATTTCGGACTGGGTATGCCGACCTCTAGTTAATTAATCCAATTCATAAATAGAAGAAGATTGGCGCAACCATCATATTTGGATCAGTTTGATAAAACCTATCTTGCCTTTTTTGCGTTAGGAGACCTGGGTTGTTCCAAGCATGGCCGCAAGGTGAGAATCGAAGTAAGCTCAACTCATAAAGCGGAGATAGACCTAGTTAGAAATCTGCTTGACAAGTACTGCAAACCTATCATCTACCCCCTAAGAAAGGGCCTCAGCTTTTCTTGGCGTATAGTTTGTGATCTCGATCCTTCTTTCAGCTTCCATCTAGATCGAAGTAATTCGCTCCAATGTCAGACTTTAAATGATGATAGAATCTTCTTCGAAGCTTTGTATGGGTTCGTGGATGCGGAAGGATACATCGGGCTAGAACAAGAGGGTAACTTTGCGTCTCCCACTTTCATCATATCAAACAGTAACAAATCAGTGCTTAGCTTCTCTGAGAAAGGATTGCTCCAAAGAGAGATAAAATCAAAACTCCATGCAACAATCGATCCCAAAGGAAAATCCTTCTACCAACTTTACGTTAGGGGCCCTTTAGTACTCAAGATTCTTTCAGAGCTTCGCGTAAGACACAGAGAAAAAATCGAAGTGGCGGAGCTCGTCAGAAAATATGAAGGCAAGAAGTGGAATTATGCAGGCTCAATTTATTTCTCCTACAGGCAGTCGATAAGAGCTCAAAGGAATCAATATGTCAATGAAGCGGAAGTCGCGTATGCGCTAAGAATAGAAAGAAAGCTTAACAAGAAAAAAGCATTTGATTCTAGGGTGGAAAATGCACTGCAAATGAAAATTCGCGGTGCGAAACTAAAGCAGATTGCAGATTCCTCGCAACGGTCTTTACGTACGATATATCGATGGATTCAAAAGGCGAACATGAGAAGTGAAAGACTACCTGAAATCTCTAAATAAACCAAACAGACTTATTCATGAGAAAAGTCCATACTTACTGGAGCATGCGTACAATCCCGTAGATTGGTACCCGTGGGGGGAGGAAGCGTTTGATAAAGCAAGAACCGAAGATAAGCCAATCTTTCTTTCAATAGGTTATTCGGCATGCCATTGGTGTCATCAGTTCCGTCGGGAATCACTTGAAGACGAGGATACTGCAAGAATACTGAACGAGAATTTCATTTCGATAAAGGTAGACCGCGAGGAGAGACCCGACGTCGACGAAATTTACATGAAAGCCGTTACATCCATGATCGGGTCAGGCGGCTGGCCCCTCAACATATTCCTGACACCAAAGCTTGAACCATTCTATGGAGGAACGTACTTTCCTCCAACGCCGAGATATGGCATGCCCAGTTTTTCGTCAATCCTAAACGGTATCGTGAACGCGTGGAAGACAGAAAGGGACGAAATAGCACAGTCAGCATCCCAAATGACAGGTCTGCTCAACGAGAGCTTTAGATCCGTTCCTTTAGACAAGCTAGGAGGTTTTGATAGGGGAATTTTTGATTCCTGCTTTAGCGAGCTAGCTTCAACATTTGACCAGGAGTACGGTGGTTTCGGCGGCCCCCCAAAATTCCCTACTCCGTCGAACTTGTTCTTTCTTCTACGTTACCATGACGACACAAGAGAAAAATCGCCCTTGCTCATGTTCAGAAGAACCCTCGATAACATGGCTAGCGGGGGAATTTTCGACCAAATTGCCGGCGGATTCCATCGCTATTCAACAGATAGAGAGTGGCTTACTCCGCATTTCGAAAAGATGCTTTATGACAACGCACTTCTAAGTCTAGTCTACACCGAAGCTTTTCTTGTTACCAAAGAGTCGAGGTACAGGCTGGTAGTTGAACAAACTCTAGGCTGGGTGCTTTGTGAAATGGCCGCTAAAGAAGGAGGCTTTTTCTCCGCTGTCGACGCCGATAGTTCTGAGGGAGAAGGAAGCTATTACTTGTGGGATCCTCAAGAGATCCTCAATGCTCTTTCATCTCAAGAGGAACGAGGGAGGTCAGAGGGTTTAGGACGGACGGTGGAAATAATTTCAAAATTTTACGGCGTCACTTCAGAAGGAAATTTCGAGGACGGCAAAACGATTCTTACAAGATCTGATCAGCGAATAGCTCGACTATGCGAAGAGTACTCCCTCACAAGGGAAGAACTCGATTCGATGGTTCGTGATGCAAGTGAGACGATGCTCAGCCATCGCGAAAAGCGCTCAAAGCCCTTAACGGATGACAAGATACTTGTCGGTTGGAACGGGCTAATGATTTCTGCGCTTTCGAAGGCATACCAGGCTTTCGGGAACAAGGAATTCCTTGATGCAGCCACTAAAAGCACAGATTTCATCTTGAATAATCTTGTTTTGAAGGATGAAAGCGGGGAAGTTCATGTTTTTCACAGGTTTAGGGAAGGCGATGTGAAAGGTGCAGGACTCCTCGAAGACTATTCTTATTTTGCCAATGCTCTCGTTGACCTTTATGAAACAACGTTTGACTCATCATACCTAAAATTAGCCGTAGAACTGATAGAGGCCATGACGAGCGAATTTTACGACGAGGAAGATGGCGGTTTCTGTCTTAGTCCGAAAGATTCGAAGGATCTTATAGCTCGGCCAAAAGTAGGATTCGACGGGGCGATACCCTCTGCGAATTCGGTAGCTGCTTTTGTTTTGCTTCGAGTCTCAGAGATGACAGGCAGAATCGAATTCCGAGAAAGAGCGGACGGCGTCTTTAGGGCATTTTCCGAGAATTTAGATCGGCAACCTTTGGCGTTCACCTTCATGCTAGCCGCATTGTATTTCGAACTGAGCGAACCAAGAGAGATTGTGCTCTCCGGAGTATCAATAAATTCCGACGAATTCAAATCGCTCCTGAGTACCCTCCATTCCATTTACCTCCCGAACTCGGTGACTATCTTCGCGGATGAAAAAGTAAAAGCTTTGAGCCCACTCGCGGAGGGAAGAGTAGCCACTTCGGGCCAGTCCCCCAAAGTATACGTCTGTAAGGGAAGGGTTTGTAACCTGCCTTCCTCCAACAATGCGGAGCTCATGCAAGCCCTCGCGGACTAGTAATTTAGGCGGTCTGTGACCTGATTTTAGTTCGCAGTTGCCTTTATATCTACAAAACCCGTACTCTGTTCGCAAAGCGAAAGGGTCCTCGAGCACGAGCGAAGATTTACGAATTTTAATATCTTGGTCTAGCTGTTCAAGATTTCATAAGATTCAGAGCCAAATGATGTAATTTGTTGAATAGACACAGGCTAATCCAAATTGCGGTTGGAAAGACGAAACTGAAGGCCACACTCTCGTCAATTAAGCTAAGCTCAATGTGAATCGCTTTCGACTCGGTTTGCTAAAAGAGGCCAAATGAATTGAAGACAAAGAAAAGAGCACGGCGGTCAAAGAAAAAGATGCAATCTTCGAAGTTCGCTAGTGAAAACCTTCAACAACAAAACAGTATGCCTCCTCCTACTTTAGAGCAGGCAAAGATAGGAGTGGAAAAACAAGAGGTTCGAGTCAAACTAAGCTCCGGAATTATGGAGGAGCTCATGGACAAGGCCTACGTCAGTGTTTATGATCCGTTCCGGGAGCTCATTGCGAACAGTTACGACGCAAACGCATACAAGGTCAGGATAGAAATCGAGGACGAGCACAGCTGTTTTGTCGACGACGACGGTTACGGAATTTCAGATTTCAACTCGTTTCTCACGAAGGGGATGACCGAAAAGCGGACAGCCAGGAAGGGAACTTCAGAGAGCGGCCGAGCACTGATCGGGGAAAAAGGACTGGGCTTTCTATCTGTTTTCAAGATCGCAAGAGAAGTTGACGTCTATTCTCGGCCCGGACCTCAAACGTGGCACGTTCACCTGACGGATGAGATTATTAGAAACTCGATTGACAATGGAGTGCCGATACCGGTAGAAGATGCCGGCGACTTTCTTACTTACGGAACAAGGGTTTACCTGCGAAAGCTGAAGAAATCGTTCAGCGTTGCAAAGCTATACGAATACGTCTGCGTCGCATTTGCCCCGATTTTGACTTGGCAATTCAGGATACTAGTCAACGGCAACGAAGCTATCGCTCCAGAACTCCCCTCTGGAATCTTACATGAAAAGGCTGGCGAGGGTTTCCAGATAACTCTCGTAGACCCTTACAAAGTGGAGGATCGCAAGCCGATACGTTTCTACAACAGAGGAGTCCTGGTCAAGAGGGAGATTGTAGCAAAAAGACCGACATTAACAGGATTTGTCAACACTGACCTGACTCTCGTTACGGGCAGAGGGGCATACGTCGAGGACGACCAGTATCACAAATTCAAAAAGACCCTTGACACATTTGTTGACGCTATTCCTGATACGCCGCATTATTCCAATGTTCTCGTGCAGAAATCGCTGAACAAGTTGGCTCGTGTGTTAGAAAAAGCGCTTTCAACTGTCGATATTCCGCTGCCTGCCGAATACAAGATTTTGAACGAGCAGCAGTTGGCTCAAGCTCCCTTCCAGGCCGACCTACCCAAGAAATTAAAGGATAAAGTGAAACAGATCAAAATCATAACCGGCACTCCGAGACTGCCAAGACAAGTTAGAGCAGCCAAGACGACTTTCGGCACGGTGAAAGAAGCCCAGCTGTCGCCTTCGGACCTGCCGGTGATGACAACTTCGGATTCAATTATCCTGAATCTTTCGCATCCGCACATCTCGCAGCTTGCGACAATCCCTGGGACTTATCGAGATTTGACTCTGATGACCTTCGTCGCGGAAGGATTCGTTGACCTCCTCGGAACTCGTAACAAGGAAGAGTACAAGGAGATGACCGACAAGGTCGTGAGAGAGATGCTGCGGCTCTACGGGCAGGAGATCAAGCAGTCTGCGGCCGCCGCTGCCCAAGAGAAGAAAGCTGCGGGCGAATCTCTCGAGTCGGCCGACAGCCCTGACGAACCATCGATCTCTCCTGAGCCAAGCATGATCGCACCTACAGCAGCTTCCGGCGTCGACTCACTAGGGTGAACCTCGTACCGCTCGGCCTGTCCCAACTTTTAGAATCATTCATGAGATTCTGTTGCAGTCGTTGTCTTATTCTTACACTGCCATTCACACAAAAACTACTGGCCGACAATTCATAACTATATCGAAGGACTTTTCTGAAAGCCGGTAAGAATCATCGATTGCCTCTCCTGTACGCGTGCATCGCCCCGCACGGTGGAGAAATAATTCGTGAGCTTGCAAAGAACGAGCGAACCGCGGAATTATTTTCGGATACCAGAAAGGGGATGCTCGAGCTCGCAGAGCAGATCAGGAATCTTCATCCCGATACCATCGTAATCGCCACTCCTCATAACCTACGGCTGTGGAAGAACATCTCAATTGTGTTCTCAGAGAATTCGACAGGCAAACTACAAAGCGATTCATTACAAAACCCGAAGGAAATCTCTCTTTCGGTTAAATGTGACACAAAGTTCGCGAGAGAGCTTTACGGTAGGGCGAAAGTGGCCAACTTGCCTGTTGTTGGAGCAAATTATGGAACTTTTGAGGGACCGCCATCGGATCTTCCGATGGATTGGGGCGCGCTAATCCCCCTCTGGTTCATCATGGAGGGTTCAAGGCACTCGAAACAGATCAATAGACCATTAGTCGTGATAGTTTCCCCTTCTCGGGAGATTCCGATTAGGCAGAACGTGTCGTTCGGTCGTGAAATCGCAAGATTAGCTCAAGAACAGACTAGCCGAAAGATCGTATTTGTCGCGAGTGCTGATCAGTCGCATACGCACCGAAAAGACGGTCCGTACGGTTTTCACCAATCCGCGAAAGAATTTGACGCAATAGCTGTAAAATCCATTGAAGACAATAACCTGAATACTATGCTAAAGCTGGATCCGCGATTCATCGAGGACGCAAAACCAGACAGCATTTGGCAGATTGCCATGCTTTACGGTATCCTGCAAGAGTGTAGTTTGAAACCGAAATTATTCAGCTATCAGGTTCCGACCTATTTCGGAATGATATGCGCCGGGTTTTCGCGCGTGTGACGGTGAGTAGAAATGAACCGCTAGGACAACCTGTTCCACGCCCCCCAGATTGAACCTATGCCTCTCGCGAACATACCGAAAGCAATTTTGTCCAGCATCAGCGAGGATTTGGAAGCTTCATCATCGTAACTAGGGCCACAGGAAGAAAGCCGCCTATGACTAGAAGTACTCCAAGGATAACCAGAATAAGTGCAACTTCCAAATTTTTCTTCTCCATGGTCTCCGATGCCAACGAATCTGATGCCAAACTTTGTATTCAATTCCCTTAAGGGCCGCCGATTCGACTTAAGAAGAATGGAAAAAGTGCTAGAAAAAGAACTATCAAAGCCTCTCAAACTCAACTCGACTTTCTTCTCTAGCAAAAATTAAATTGTGACTCTCCTCTCAGAGCTCACCGTGTCTCAACAGCAACAAATCCTGATCAAGGAGCAGCAGGCTAAAGCTTCCTCTCATCTGCTCGGCCAGCCAATAAAGCGAAAGGAAGACCCGAGATTGCTGACGGGCCGGAGCAAATATGTTGACGACCTCAAATTGCCCTCGATGCTTTACGCGTGCCTTTTGCGCAGCACGTATGCTCATGCTAAGATAAAGAGGATAGACGCAGCTCGCGCTCTGGAGTCTGACGGGGTCAGGCTGATCTATACATCACGAGAGGTCTCAGAGAAAATCAAGAACTCGCTTGGCTCCAACAAAACGAAGGACGATGTCGAAATTTCGAGACCGATTCTTTGTTATCAAGAGGCTACGTATATCGGTGAGCCGCTTGCATTTGTTGTAGCAACTTCGCGCACTAGCGCGGAGGATGCAATCGAACTCATCGAAGTCGAGTACGAAGAGCTTGCCCCGATCGTTGATCCCGAGCTGGCGCTTGACGAGAATAGTCCGAAAGCGCGAGTCGGTCTAAACACCAATATTGCTCTAGTAGAGAAAAGAGAAACTGGGGATGTTGATTCCGCTTTCAGAAAAGCCGCAAAGGTCGTAAAGGTTGACCTTATCAATCAAAGGGTCGCCCCTACTCCGTTAGAGACGAGGGCGTGCCTTGCCTCGTTCGATCAGGGAAGCGGAACTCTCACGCTTTGGATATCGACTCAGGGGCCATTTCAAACAAGATCGGAAATTTGCTCGGTTCTGGGACTGCCGGAATACAAAGTTCGCGTAATCGCCCCCGAGGTGGGTGGAGGTTTCGGAGCAAAATTATCTCTTTACTCGGAAGAGGTTCTAGCGAGTCTAGCAGCGATGGAACTGGGACAACCTGTAAAGTGGATCGAAACCCGGTCCGAGAACTTCCTTACGATGACGCACGGCCGCGGTCAGATTCAGCACGTCGAAGTGGCGTCATCGGACGAGGGCAGGATACTAGGACTGAAGGTGAGAATAATCGGCGATGCCGGTGCCTACCTGACCGAGGGTTCTAGCGACGCGACTTTCACGCTAAGGATGGTGTCCGGTTGCTACATCATTCCCGCTTACATGGGAGAAGCATTGATTGCTCTAACTAACAAGGTCCCCCATGACGCGTACCGCGGCGCTTCGCGACCTGAAGCATCATTCATGATAGAGCGTGCGTTAGATGAGCTGGCCCGAGAACTGGGTCTGGACCCGGCCGAAGTTCGACTGCGAAACTTTGTGCCGCGGGAAGACTTTCCATACAAGACCATAGGGGATCTTGAATATGACAGCGGCGACTATTCGACGAATCTCAAAAAAGCGCTAGAAATTTCGGGATATGATCGTTGGAAAGAAGAGCAAAGGCTCGCGAGAAAGAACGGGCGCATCGTTGGCATAGGGCTTGCCACTTACGTCGAAGTTTGTGCGTTCGGACCTTCATTTCCAGAGACAGCCGCAATCTCAGTTGGAATGTCGGGAAAAGTTACAGTTATCTCCGGAACTTCCCCTCACGGGCAGGGTCATGAGACTCCATTCGCGCAGATCGTCGCTGGCGAGTTCGGTATTCCTATTGATGATGTCAACATAATTTTCGGCGATACTACACAGCTGCCATGGGGTACGTTCACAGCCGGAAGCCGCTCGGCTGCGCTAGGGGGTTCCGCTGTCCTAATGTGTACCGAGAAAATAAAGGACAAACTCGCCCATATCGCCGCAAAGTCTCTCGGGGTCTTCGCAGAAGATATAGAATTCAAGAACGGTTACCTCGTTTCAACCAAGGATCCTAGCAAGAAAGTTCCATTCGCCAATGTAGCCCGCGATGCGTACGATCCAGGAAAAATTCCCGCCGGAATTGAGTCGGTTCCCTTTGCTTTCAGCTCGTTTGCACCTCCGAACTATACATTTCCTTTCGGGACGCACGTAGCCGTTGTCGAGATTGATAGAGAGACCGGTCTCGTTAGTGTCCTTGATTATACGGCCGTGGACGATGTCGGAAAAGTTCTGAATCCGCTTGTGGTACAAGGCCAAGTTCACGGCGGAATAACACAAGGACTAGGGCAGGCTCTCCTCGAAGAAGTCAGATATAATGAATCGGGCCAGCTCCTCTCAGCGAGTTTACTCGACTACCAGATTCCTCTCGCAAGCGACGTTCCAAACTACAAGACGTTTAGAACGGAGACCCCGACGACATCCAATCCCCTCGGAATCAAAGGCGTTGGGGAGGCTGGTACAATAGCTGCGACGCCTACGCTTGCGAACGCAGTCGCGGATGCCCTAGCTCCTTTCGGCGTCAAACTAAAGTATATGCCATTTACTCCTACTTACCTGAAAGAACTATTGTCTAAGGAAAAAGATGATGCCTGATTTCGCTTGAATCGTAAAAAAGGACGACGGGGTCTAGTTCGATATTATTTTGAGATCTCTCGAGACGAATTTGCAGGAACCTTCTGGCAGATCATTTTCTCTTAGGGAACGCTTTTTTGAATCAAGTAGTAGACGGGTATTGAGAGGGTCGGGATAAACACGCAGGTCTAAAATTACCAAATTAGTCTCCGAGAGATGAGAATCGGACAGGGTGCGTCCAAACTATTATGACCAAAACAAAAACTCAGTTTAGTTTCTTCAATTTTCGCAGCGGAACCTTGGTTGCTTTCGATTTGACGGATTTCCCATTTTGGTCGATCAGCCCTTGGAAATACGCGACGGTTGAAGACATTACCGCTTTGCTGCCATTATATCTGTAAGTGTACAGGGAATAATACAAATCGTTCTTTCCTTCGGGGAAATCAGAATAGTAGTACAGATCATGATCTCCGCTCCTCTTTATGCAAAGCACAATTAGATTTAATGCACCCAGCATTGCCTGCGATTCGTAGACTAGATCAATACAAGATCGAAGCCTCGATTCAAGCGTTCCCTTCATTTCCTGGATCATAAACGTAAATGCCTCGGTGTCGTTCAAATCATTCGTATCGAGACCTAGCCGAGTCTTGAATTTGCTCTTGTCAATGTGGCCGTTGTGCGTTACACAGACCATATTTTCTCCTACGTGCGTGTAAAACGGGTGCGAATCAAACGGGCCCCGAATTGGCTCACCCGGCGCGGCTTTCCTTGCGTGAGATAGCCCGGCGATAGTCTGTGACTCAGTGGGGAAAAATTGGCCGGCAAGATTGTCCCTGAAGATAGGAATTGTAGTTCTCCAATAGAATTGACGGTCTTTAGAATACCAAACTCCGCCCCAACCATCATCGTGTGAAATCTGGTTCTTCGAAAAACAGTCAGATTTTGCGGCTCTAATCAGCGAGTCCTGTAACCGAATTGCAAAAGAGGAACATCCTTCGACCCCAAACATTCTGCACATGAGAGATAAAGACGCAAACGTCGCTATTTTTACCTTGTATATTGACAACGAAGAAGGAGTCCGAACCATATCTTGTGAGACAAAGTGGGAAGTTCAACGACCAGCAAACTGCCTATGGAAAACTTTGATGTGTCTCTCGAGCTGAGTTTCACCGTTCACAAGTGGGAGATTCCTTGGAAACGTTCCCTTGCAGTAGGGGCACTTTATCTGATCCTTTCCTCCTTCCGAACCTTGGTCGTCACCTTGTTGAGAACTCATTGAATTTAACCCTGTGACGTAAGGAATATTCACGGCCAGTAGTATGTTAAGTTTTGAATGTGGGGCGCTGGAATGTCTCTGTAAGATTTATCACATGCTATCTCACCTGTGAAGTTCTTGGAAATTATCTATTCTCGCGCCAGCGAATCCTGACCTTGGTAATAACGCTTTTTAAAGGCGCGAAGATTGGAATTTTCATGTTTACTAGCAGAACTTCTAAACTAAGACATGCTATCAGCCGCGGTGCTACTATCGGCATTGTCGTGGTCGTCGTGATCATAATTGCCGTGGGTGGCTACGTCGCGCTGACATTCAAACCATCAACGACTTCAACAACATCAACATCTGTTACTACTTCATCTTCCACTACAGGAGTATCTTCATCATCATCATCATCAACCACTAGTACTACATCAATCACTCCAGTAGCTACATGTAGCGGTACTGCGCCTTCGTATCCAAGAGGAAGCGGGGCTCCTATTCAAAACTATCTGGAGTTGGGACCAATTTCGGGAGTTTCTACATCGGTCACTCCAACCGGAACGCTGACTGATGAATCTCCAACAGCAGCCTACGACTCGCTAGATCCTGGCGTCGGTTTCTTCGTAACTGACGGGTATTTCGCGAACGTATTCCAGGGATTGGTTCAGTTCCCATACAATACAACAGCGGGTCAATCCGAGTTTGGTATATCAACTGTCCATGTGGACTCGTTGCACGTCATGCCATCTCTTGCATCTAGCTGGAGCGTTAGCAGTAACTATGAGCAGTACAACTTTACCATGAGGTCGGGTACTCACTTCTCTAATATGGATCCGATCAACGCGTACACCGCATGGTTCAGTTTCGTGAGATTGCTATACACGAACAATCCTGACGGCGTCGGTATCTCGAACTATGCTCAGCTCACGGAGAACACGACTAATCCATGCGATGAGACTCCTTCAGGTAACCAATTGCCAGATGGACTGTGGGCCGCTGTCGTGAATGCAGGAGGCGTCGCAAATAACGAGAATTCCGTCATTGCATTCCTAAACAGCATGATGTCAAACTTTAACCCAAGCAACGCAACTCAAGCAGCCGTTATGTCATATCCTGATCAAGCGTACGTTGTTGTCAGCAGCACAGAGTTCCAGATCAACCTTATCCAGCCTTACAAACTCTATATGATTGATCTTCCACCACAATGGGGTGCGATGATAGACCCTGCCTATGTTGACAATCCGACAGCTACCGCCGGTCAAAAGAACTGCGCACCAAACTGTGTAACAAATAACACGTCGCCAGCCGTTTTCAGTGCGGATGGAATGATAGGTAGCGGACCTTACATGTACGACAGTGTCGCTACAGACACGGCTCCAGTAGCAGGCAATGGACAGCTATTGCTTGATGCAAATCCGAACTACTGGGTTACGCCTGCTATCAATGCGACATTAAACGCTGCACTAATGCCTCCGACAATTAAACAAATCAGCATGGTGTTCGGCAGTCTACCCGATACGGAAATCGCTGACTTTGCCAGCGGTAAAGCCCAGATAGCTGCTCCACCTATTGCCCAGTTCTCTCAAACGATAAGTTCCTACGATTCTGCACATAGCATCTCGACATCAGACGCATCCGCTACATTCAACACCGTATACCTGAGTGCGGGATACCCTCTCTGCGATTTAGCTAATGGTATCAACACACAAGGCGCATATACCAACAACACATTGCTGAGGGAAGCAATGGTGCATGCAGTCAATTACACAGAAATTCAGCAAGATCTGTACTCGTACACCTTGCCTAACGGTACTAGCGTGCCTGTCAGCGAACTGTTCCTTCCGCCTGTACCACCAGGTTGGGGAACACTAGACAACCCACAAAATATCCCATTGTACTCGTACAACATCACTCTTGCAGTACAACTTGTGGCCGAGGCGGGTGTCCAAGGCGGATTCTATGTAACGCTGCCAAACGGCACTAGCGTTGGAGATACTAGTGGTACATCATTACCGCCACTTGAGTACGCCTATGTCTTGCCGACCACAGCTGAGCAGCTAACTCTAATCGGTATACTGACAAACGGACTAGCCAATATTGGTGTGACCGTTGCTCCGAGTGGAATCACGGAATCCACGTATGAAGCAGATACCACGGTTCCGTCGACTACGCCGTCTATTGTTGGTGTGGGCTGGTGTGCTGACTTCGCAGATCCCATATACCAACAATTCTACGACATGGCTACAACAATTACCCACCAACCAAACTGGGTCAACAACGCGACGCTGACAAGTTTGCTGTCGGTGATTCCATTCGAGACAAACTCAACGGAACAGCTGCAACAGGTTACAGAAGCCTACAACATATTCACTCAATTGTCCACAATAATTCAAATGCCGAATTCGGCAACATACTTCTTCCACCAGACTAACGTCAACAACATAGTATACTCGCCGTTCCAGTTCGCAATCTACTACAACATGATCTCAATCTCCTAGACCGAAAGGCCTAGGATCCTCCTTTTCTTTTTTTTATCCTTGATGGTAGCGATAGCTGTATTTGTTCTAACCGGAAATTAAGGTCTGGACCAAATGGTAGCAATATTGATTAGCCAGAATCCATTTAGGCTTCTAAACAGAACATGGTCTCGAGCATCGTACTCTATCTCATCCGGCGAGGAATCAATGCTGTAATTACCCTTCTGTTACTTATCGCGTTGTTATTCATAATTTTACACTCTATAGTAAAGACGCCCGTGGGCCTCGCCAGAATCATATGCGGTAACCCCCACTGCACTAATGCTGCGATCTCGCAGATCATAAAAGCAAACGGACTAACTAATCCTCTTTACATCCAGTTCATCGCCTACGTTAGCAATATCTTTCACGGCAACTTTGGAATAGATACTATCTACAAGAACCAGCCAGAGATAACGGTACTTGGAAGATTCCTGCCCGTTACACTCGAGCTTGTTCTGACGGGGAGCATAATTGGAGTACTTATAGGAATATACACGGGTTCCATCGCTGCGGCGAATCGAAATCGAATTCATGATTACGTTGTAAAAGCTGTCTACCTGACGACTTGGTCGACTCCAGTTTTTCTCGTTGGATTCATTCTTGCTTTGATTTTTGCTTACTGGTTGAAATTGCTTCCCGCAACGCTAATCGCGAATCCCTTCATAAGAACTCCGAAGGTGGTTACTGGTGCTCCTGTGATTGACGCCCTAATTGATGGAGATTGGGCATACGCATACAGTGCAATTCAGCACCTTATTCTGCCTGCTCTTGCCATAGCTGTTGCTGGTTTTGGAATTGTTACGCGTCTGACTCGGGCAAGCATGATCGATGCCCTAGATCGTGATTATGTTAAACTTGCGTACATGAAAGGGTTAAGCAAGCGACAAGTCGTCTGGGGAACCGCTTTCAGGAACGCAGTGATACCAATTATTACTTTGATTGCGCTGACGTTTGCCTTTTCTGTTGGAGGCGCTGTAATCATCGAGGACGTTTTCCAGTACTACGGCATGGGTTACTTTACCGTGCAGGCGATTTACAACTTTGATTACGAAGCTGTCCTTGCAGTAACACTAATAGTGGGGATCGCCGTGATACTAGCAAATTTAGTAGCCGACTTACTATATGCCGTTGCAGATCCTAGAGTGAGGTTGACATAGTCTTGGGATTTAGTTCTCTATTGGATCACTTGTTGAGGCGGCCCATTCAAGCCACTACGCAGACTTCCGCCACTGAAGTCTCAACGGAGAAGACTACGCTTAAGACTAAAGCAGCGCCCAAGGAAGGCCTTCGCTTCTATTTCCATTTCTTCCGGCGTGACAAGCCGGCATTTGCTGGCATAGTAATAATCGGCTTGTTCATCTTATGGGGATTCATCGAGGGAGTCTTGCAGGAAATTGGGAGTCTGACACGGCATGCTTCTTTGGGCTGGGCCTTGCTACCAGCTGACCCATTTTTAGAAAGGGCGGCAACCGCATATGCATTGCAACCTCCTTCATTGAAGAATTTTCCATACTTTTTCTTTGGATCTAATTTTGATGGTCAGAGCGAGCTTGCTCGGATGCTTTATGCCACTCCACATGACGTTGTAGCGCCAATCGTAGTCGTTGGGAGCGCGGTCTTGATCGGTATGTTTCTGGGGACCGCTTCGGGATATTTTGGAGGTTGGACGGACGAGATCATAATGAGGGTCACGGATGCGTTTCTGTCCCTTCCCGCTCTGATTCTTGCTATCGCCGTAGGCTTTCTTTTTACAGGGACATCGCTCTCAGGTTTTCCCTCGCTTTTGATTGCTTTGATGGTTGTATGGTGGCCCACCTATGCTAGGTTCTTCAGAGCACAGGCTCTTACATTGCGCGAAAGAGGATTTATCGACTCTGCGAAGCTCAGCGGTTCGGGTTCATTCAGACTTTTGATTAGGCATATCATTCCAAATTCGATTGATCCCATCATTGCTTACATGACTTTGGATCTAGGCTCAGTTATTTTGTACTTGTCGTCACTCGCATTCTTGGGTATCGGTGTAAGTATAGTCTACCCAGAATGGGGCGCAGAATCCTCCTTCGGGTTGGAGTTCTTCCCAACAGATTGGTGGTGGGCCATAATTCCTGGGATAGTTATTGCGGTAATTGTGATCGCTTTCACGCTAGTTGGTGACAGGTTACAGGATTTGATTAGTGGTCGGATGAGCTACTAGTTTTGGAAAGCTCAGACGGTCAGTATATCGTAGATGTCCGAGGGCTTACTGTGGAATATCGAACGGTTTATGGAAATCTCAAAGCGTTAAACACCATCGATTTCAAAATAAAGAAAGGCGAAAGCGTTGCAATCGTTGGTGAGAGTGGAAGCGGGAAATCCACTTTAGGGCTCTCAATCGTGAGACTACTTGCGCCGAACGCAATGTATGTATCAGGTAGCTTGATTTTGGATGGCAAAGATGTGACGAAACTAAGCACTCGCGAGATAGCCGCTATGCGTGGGAGCACCGCATTCATGATCTTTCAAGACCCTCTTAACACCCTAAATCCAGTAAAGCGTGTGGACGTGCAAATGCTCGAGGCCATTCGCTCAAGAAACAAATACGAAAGCAAGCCCTTCAATGAAGAAGAGGCGTATGCAGAAGCCGTACAGAAAATGAAAGACGTGCGAATGCCAGATGCAGAATCTATCATAACTAGATATCCTCACATGCTTTCAGGCGGACAAATTCAGCGTGTCGTGATTGCAATGGGACTAGTAATGCGTCCGAAACTATTGATTGCGGATGAACCTACCTCTGCTCTGGACGTTACGATTCAGGCTCAGGTGCTTGATCTAATGCGCGAACTTCAGACCAAATATCAAATGTCGATCATGTTTATCACTCACGACATCAATATAGCTCATAACATTTCAGAGCGGATGGTCGTAATGTATGCGGGGGAGATAAGTGAGTCTTCCCCCACGGAAAAGATTGTAAAGAACGCTCTGCATCCTTATTCACAAGCCTTGATTGCAAGCATTCCCACTATTACGAAGACCCAGGGCAAGCTTAACGCGATAGCCGGTTCTGCACCCAATATGTTCTCGCCGCCTGACGGATGCCGATTTCATCCTAGATGCCCCCACGTTATGCAAGTCTGTTCTAACCGGTCGCCAAAACAGGTCACGCAGGATGGGAGCGAGGTAAGATGTTTTCTCTATGGCTGAAGCAGTCGTTGAAACCAAGGGCCTCAAAAAGTACTTCCTAGCGATGAAGTCTGGCTTTCTAAACAAGCTTCTTCGTCAGGAACCGCCACTTGTAAAGGCGGTCGACGACATTAATATCGAAGTGAACAGCGGTGAAGTCCTCAGCTTAGTCGGAGAAAGTGGATCAGGTAAAACGACTCTTGGGAGATTAATCACAACTCTGGAGACTCCGACGGATGGAGAAATTTATTTTGAAGGTCGCAAGGTGATCAAGCAGAATAGAAAGACAATCAGAAGACAAGTGCAGATGGTGTTTCAAAACCCTTACGAAAGCCTCGATCCCAGGCAGAGCATAAAGGGAATTGTCACTGAACCTCTCGCCAGGCTCAGTCTCTCGCAGTCAGAAAAGAATGCACAATTCGATCAAGTTATGTCAGCCGTCAGTTTGGACGCGAATTTCGCTCAGCGTCGCCCTAAGGATCTCTCGGGCGGACAGAGGCAGAGGGTTGCTGTCGCGCGTGCAATTATTTCCAATCCAAAATTGATTGTTTTAGATGAGCCGACCTCGGCATTGGATGCTTCCGTTCAATCCCAAGTTCTTAATCTACTGGTGGCACTCAGAGATGAATACAATTTTTCTTATATCGTGATTACCCATAACATTGCTGTCGCAAGATACATATCCGACAGGACTGCTACGATGTACGCTGGACAAGTAGTCGAAATCGGACCGACCGATGAAATCCTAAAAAATCCAAAGCATCCTTACACTCAAGCGCTGCTCAAATCAGTCCCGACACTTGAATCAAAGAGGGTTGAGCCTCCTCACGGTGAAGTTCCCAGCTTAATCAACCTCCCCAAGGGTTGCAGGTTCAATACCCGTTGTCCCTTTGTAATGGAAAAGTGCAAGACAAACGATCCTCCTATGCGAAGGGTAGGACAAGTCAATGTCGCCTGCTGGCTCTATTGACGAAACTCCGCCTGAGAGTAGACTGATTCTCAGGCCCAAAGTTAACAAGACTTTAGTCAAAGGAGCGGTAGCCATAGGGATTTTCTCGATATTCCTTAACGTTGCGACGGAATTTGTGAACTACCTTATTTTTCTAGCGCTTGCTTTTGGTTGCCTTGGTGTCTACATGTGGATCAAGCACAACGCTACTTTCGCCTTGGGAGAAGATAACATTCAGATCAAAAGGAAAACAGGAAAATCTCGTACGATAAATTACACAGATATTTACGATATTTCAGTTTCGCAGGGTATGCTTGCAAAAAGATTTGGATGCGGATCCGTCTATCTTATATTGAAGACGGGAAGAGGAAGCGTAAAAATGATGGGCGGTGGCAGTGCTGAAAGACTGGATGACATTCCAAATCCCAACTACATAGTTGATTTGATCTCTTCTAGGCTAGGACCTTTCTCCGGACAACCCTGAATCCTCGAAAACACTAGACTGTGCTTGACCCTTCCTCTGAGTGGTCATAATCTATTATAGAATCTTGCGAGAAATCGAGAAACTGTAAGAATTGTTAAAGTGTCGAATCTGTGGAAGAAAGTTCGATTCCTTCTCCAGTTTAAAAGACCATCATAGCACGACGCATTCAAATCAGCGTTTTGTTCCGCCGCGCGCTGTTGTTACGAGAGGCGTTGTTGTAGCAATTATTATTGTTCTGATTGCCGTCAGCGGTATAGTCGCGTACCTGATTTATGCGCAGGCAGTTCAAAATGGGAGTAATTCTGGTCTTCTCAACAAAGCTATCTCTCCTAGTCTTTTCAATGAAATGACCAACGTCAGCGATTCAACTTTGCAAGCCGTAGGCAATAATCAAAGTGGAGTTACTGCTCCGTCTGCAGTTTCAACCAGTCCAAGCTCGCAACTAGTATACGGAGGAAGACCAGAAGTATTATTCATCGGAGCGGAATGGTGTCCTTATTGCGCAGCTGAACGTTGGAGTCTTGTGATAGCACTATCCAAGTTTGGGAATTTCACAGGAAGTCTAGAGTATATGCAATCTGCGGTGAGTGATGGCGACATCTCGACTGTTACTTTTCTGAATGTCACGTATGCCAGTCCATACGTTTCGTTTGTGCCGGTAGAACACGAGGACAGAAATCATAACATCCTCCAAGACGTTACAACCGACCAGCTTAATCTCTGGGATTCCTACGGTTCGGGGAATTACCCCTTCATTGACATCGATGCCCAGTACGTCCTCACTGGCGGGCAGATTAATCCAACGGATCTCTCCGGACTTAACTGGACACAGATCGGATCGGTGTTAGATGATCCGAGCAACAGCGTCGCGAAAGTGATTGATGGAGCAGCTAACCAGTTGATTGGCGCGATTTGCGTTTCGCTTCAATCGAGGAATTGGCCCGAACCGCACTCCGTTTGCTCACAACCCTTTGCCAATATATCCTACAATGGGGATTCTTCGGGAAATCAAACGAATGTGGACCCCAACTTATTATCGAACAGCTCGCTGCAAACTGGCAGCATGCAACCTTACTTTATGGTTGTTAAATTTCTTCCTCGATTGAAATACTGAGATAACAAGATTAAAGCAAAAGAAGAGGCCCTCAAGTACGCTAATCAAAGACTAAGAGACCTAGTCTCATCAGACGAAATGTACGAAGCGATCGAGTATTTCCTGCTGGGTGACCCAAAGAAGCAGATCGAGCAGCTCGGAGATGTGGAAGGACTGATTGCAAAGGGAAACGAAGCTAAATCAATACCCGATTACTTCAAAGCTAGATACAGTTACGAAACAGCCGCTAAAATTAAGCTATACCGGGGAAGTAAGGATAGTCTTAGGACTCCTGAGCTTCGCCCAAGAGGTAACCGAACCTGGAGAGAAATACTACAGATTCCAGCAGACCATACTAAACGATATGGACGAGGCGCGAAGGATTGCTCGCGACTACTATGCGGCGACTGAGTCTATGCAAAGCGGCTAGACCGCTGAATTGTAGTTGACCTTGTAAATCAATACTGCCGTGAAAGTGCCGCTTCCACTAGAAGCGCTCACGGCATTTGACAAACTCGAAGACTGGAAAGCCAGCTGGAAAGGAGCACTAGAGTTAGAAGCCGGATATTTCATATCATAAATCAGGAATTCAGTATATCCGTCTGATATCCCAGAAGCTCCGTTCGTAGAACACGCGGTGCCGCTGTAACCTTGGGCAGTCGTCTGCAAACTACATGGTCCGCTCGAGGTCAACCCGTAAAGATATGGAGTATAGACATATTCTTCGGTGTTGGAGAAGGGCATCAGCTGACCCATTGTGCTGTTCGCCCAGAAATATGGCGTAGGAGTAAAATCATCCGGATACATCAGCGCGTTTGAGGCTCCATTATCTTCGACGAGTCCTCCCGGCGCACACTGTGGTGGGATGTTACAACTTGTATTGCCAATCCGAATGAACCACTGTTTCTTTGATTCATCGCCTCCTGGTGGATTGGGATACGGGGTATTGACCGTAATGAAGAAGTAATTGGTCTGAGGAGCTCCAGTTTGCGAATTAGCAGGTTCTACTAGATAAGATCCTGCAACAAATAACAAAATGTAAGTGGGCTCGTGAAGATCGTCTTTAAGAATCTCCATTGTCGTTGCGGGGCTAGAAACAAGGGCCCTGCCAATCAACGCTATTTGAGTCGAATTGCTCGTGGCATTATCTGCCAGCGTCGTTCTATTTCCCATGACTGCGACCCAGTATCCGTAATCCCACCAAGCCATTATTGTAGAATTTGCAGGAGTTTGCTGAATATATGAGAAGGCCTCGAACCAGTCCGGAGTGGTTGCTGCGAAAGTTGTTGCGCCATTTGCGACGCTCACTGGCGTGTTTGCGGTTTCAAACCACCCGGTGTGTTCCAGGTTGTACCCACTCGCGTAGGTAGGATAAAACATCGGAAGAGCTAGGATTATGATCATGAAGACCACAAATATGACCTTAATCTCGCTACGCGCTTCGTAGATCCTCGTTTTCTTTCTAGAGATCGTAGCAGTGGTTGGTCGTAATATGGACTCTGCGATCTCTACAACTCCGATGGCGGCGAGTACGCACATGGCTAGAGTCGAATAAACCATCAATCTCGAGAACGACGTAGCAATATAAACGCCCGTGATACCAAGAACTAGGGCAAAGAGAGCTTCGATGTTCTTCCTCCTCATCGCGGCATATATTCCAAACCCAGCTACAAAGATTAGTATCGCGTAGTACTGGAAGAAGTTTGCTCCCGTCGGTATCTGCTGTTCAGCAACGGATTGCTCCAGAGGACTACTCGAGCGGTAGAAAGTGTCAATGACAGTGATATACCTGCCCGAAACACTCGCCAAGAGTGAACTAGAAAAAGCGAGAAAGACGAGACCGGCAAAGATCATAACCAGCAATACTTTGATCACGTTTCTAATATAGACCGTCGGGTCTCCGAAGTTCCTCAGGTAATATGCGAAGAAAGTGAATATCCATGAGAAAATTAGGGCGAGACCTGTTACACCGGATATCTCAGATATCCCGGGTCTTGGTGCGAGCCCGTCGATCAGAAGGAAACCCGCGACGACCAAGGAGCCACCGTATGCCGTACGCTTCATGTCGATCTGTTTTATGAAAGGAGCAATCAAGAATATTAGTGCGAAAACAAGAATGAACTCGTCTCCGCCTCCCCAGGCAGTATCGGCCCATCCAAAAAAGACACCGGCAATTAGTCCTCTGATCAGCATACCCTTGACGGTCGTCTTTGTATTGTAGATTGTGAGGAAGAAGTATGCCCCGATTGTTGCCAAGAACAACGAGAGCGGTTCTGACTTGAACCACCCCAGATTACCTCTTTCAAGGATCGGCGGCGATACGGCAAATATTAATGCTGCAAGGATCCCACCGGCACTGTTCGTAATCTTCTTCACGAGGAAATAGAGAGTTATACAAGTTAAGGATCCAAAAAGCACCGGGAAGAAGACAATCCAGTCATAATAGCTGACTGGGATTCTGAAAACGCTGTTGATCAAAAGATACGTGAAAGCACCGGTGAGTTGCAGTCCGACCTGACTTGTCACCGCGACGTTCCTTCCATAAGGATACCAAAATTGGCTTGTGTGCCAGTAGAAATAACCCTGCTGAGACTCACAGTTTAGAGCAGACGTCAAAGCCGTTGAATTCAGATTACTGCCCTCGAACGCGCTGCAGTTCACTTTGTTAAATAACGCATAATACAAGCCGTGTTGTTGCGCAAGGGTGACAACGTGCAGGGAAGCATAATAGTCAAAGTACGGGTCAAATTCATTCAGATACCAGCCGTAAAACGCTGGATAAATCCTCATGAAAAGTGCAATGACAAAAATAATCGCCATTGAAAGAAAGACTATGGCACTACGACGCGAGACTGTAGGTCTGTAGAAAATCTTCCTGACCCCGGATAGCGTGTCCCGAGCAGTCATAGTCAGAGAACCCGCATACTCTCGTGCATGTATAAGCGTTATTCCCAGTATAAATTGCTAGATTTCTTTTTCCGCTAGTTCAAGAATATATTTTCTATAGGCATCGGCCCCGAGCAAGTCCTTGCTTTCGCTCTCATAATTTGAAGCCTCTACTTCTAACATCCACCCGTTGCTATATGGCGAAGAACTAACAATTTCCGGCTCTTTTGTAAGTCGCTCATTTGACTTCAAAACTTTCCCAGAGAGAGGAGCATAGATGTCGGAGACTGTCTTCACTGATTCGACCTGTCCCAACACCGATCCTTTCGAAAGGTCTTCACCGGCTTTGGGGAGAGTAACGTAGACAATGTCGTGCAACATCTTTGCCGCATAATCTGTAATTCCAATCAGGACATTTCCATCGGCTTTTCGTTGCGCCCATTCGTGGTCTTTGGTGTAAAAGTAGTCATCAGGGATATCGTAGGAATGATTACCATCGTTGCTCATCTAAATTTCAACTCGGCACTTTTAGACCCTGAAGCAGCGTCGCTATAAAATTGAATCGGGAGAGCAGGCTTGTTTCTCAAGATGATGTCTCTTTCTTCTCAGTTCGTTTGTAACCATACAAGCTTGTATCGTAAAACGGAGTTGACACGATGGAAGCAGCAAATTCGTTCGCGCGTACCTGCACAGATATAGTCTCACCCTTCTCCGAAAGTTCAGGAGAGACGTATCCCATACCTATTCCATTCTTCACAGTCGGGGAGAATGTCCCGCTTGTAACCGTACCAATTTTCGAGCCCGAAAATTTCAACTCGTAACCATGTCTTGGGATTCCGCCGTTTAGCATAGAGAATGCGACCCGTCTCCTCTTTGTTCCTGTTTTGAGCTGCGACTCGATAACACCGCGTCCCTCGTATTTTTCTTGCTTGTCCATCCTTATGACATATGCCAAGTCGGCTTCCACAGGTGTTGTCGTGTCATCAATATCATTGCCGTATAGGCACATGCCTGCTTCTAACCGAAGCGAATCTCTCGCTCCTAAACCGCAAGGAAGAACTCCGCTACTCTTGCCTAGCTCCAGCAGCTTGTTCCAAATGCTTAGGGCGTTTGCGGGATCGTCGATTGGACAGTCCAGCACGGCGATTTCAAATCCATCTTCTCCCGTATAGCCTGTTCTAGAAAGAAGACATTTTTTTCCGAGAACGTCGCAATAAGCCACACCAAACTTCTTAATCTTGGAGAGATCAATATCGGATATCTTTTGAAGAAGCGCCGCTGATAAAGGTCCCTGAAATGCAATCAGAGCTATCTCATTGGAAAGATCATTCAAACTCACAGAGAAATTTTGCGTGTGACTCTGTAGCCAGTCCCAATCTTTCTCGCGATTCCCGGCGTTCACTACCATAAGATAATCTGATTCTTCGAGCTTGTTCGTGACAGTATCATCGACTATCCCACCGTTTGAGTTCAATATCGTCGAGTAAAACGCCTTTGCGGGCTTTACTTTCTCCGCATCAGAAGGCAACACATGGTTTAGAAATGCGGTCGAATCGCCGCCTTTGATCGAAAACCTTCCCATATGGGAGACGTCGAACAGTCCCGCAGCGCTACGGACTGCGGTATGTTCTTCGATAATTCCACGATACCAAAGTGGCATGTCGAAACCGCTGAATTCGGTCAACTTGCCGTGTTCTTTGTGGAATTCGAATAGATGCGATTTTTTTGCCATGAAAAGGCAGCCTCACGAGATTTCCCGAATATAAAAAAAGGTGCGATTTGATGTGGGACAATAGCTTCTAAATAGCTTTTCAATCAGAACCGAA
>JASHOD010000113.1 GCA_030041295.1 Nitrososphaerales archaeon | reverse complement strand
ATCAAAGAGATAATTAACTGAATTGGATTTTTGTACCACTTTACCAAGTCCCTGTTAGTCAAAGCCCACAGTCCATGAAGTGGACTCTTGTTCAGTCTCGGTGCTGCTCTAAATTCTCTTTCTTCCTCTCTTTCTCTTTGCTGTTCTTCCTCTAATGCAGTCTCTTGTGCCGTTGCAACCGCTCTTCCTGGAATTTCTTCAACCATTTTCTTTCCCCACCACATTCCTACTTCTACAGTCTAGGCTAACTGCGAGCCCTCCTCATAGTAACGCGCTGGGCGAACATTTGCATCCTGTTCGTTTCTTCTTCTCTTAAAGTTCTTCCAGTGAATTCTAGATATGCTTCGTCGAGAGATGGCTTGGTGAGAGAAATTTTCGTTACATGCAGTCCCTTTGACCTTATCATGTCTATGATTTGAATTGAAGCTTCTTCACCGATCTCGGATTTGATTCTGTATTCGTTGCCGTTCTTCTTGACATCCTTGACAAGATTGATTTTGGAAATATCAGAGGAAATGTCGGGCTCTGCTTCAACCACACCCACCACGATAACATCACCGCCTATGCTTGCTTTGAGCTCAGCCGGAGTTCCTATTTTGATAATGTGTCCATGGTCGATGATAGCAATGCGATCACACAGTGAGTCCGCTTCTTCAAGGTAGTGAGTCGTCAGAAACAGTGTCATCCGATACTCTTCCTTTAACATTCTGATGTATTTCCAGACGGCCGCACGTGTTTGAACGTCAAGACCCAGAGTCGGCTCATCGAGGAAAAGCAGCTTAGGATAGTTAATCAAACCGCACGCCAGTTCGAGCCTTCTGCGCATTCCGCCGGAATATGTGCTCACCTTTCTGTCTGCCGCATCTTCCAGTTCGACAAGTTTCAAAAGTTCAAGTGCGTGAGGCTTTGAATTGCTTCGCGGTATGCCATAGAGATCAGCGCAGAGTATGATATTTTGTAATCCAGTCAGGTCCTCATCCGCGGTATATTCTTGAGGCACCACACCGACATTTCTCCTCACTTCGTTGGGGTGTTTGTGGATATCTATGCCAGCAATCTCGGCCTTGCCTCCCGAAGGTGTGAGCAGCGTGGTTAAGACATTAATTGTTGTACTCTTTCCTGCGCCATTTGGGCCAAGGAATCCAAAGATTTCACCTTCTTTGATTTCAAACGATATGCTGTCGACAGCCTTCAAATTTCCAAAGGATTTTGAAAGATTCTCTACTTTTACCATAGTCGGGCGTTGACTGTCGTCTCTTCTTACACTTACTTGTTCTGTTTCCATTTCTTATCTCCTCTCTTCTTCTTTATTCTTCTTTTCTATCAATTAACCAAAAATTTACCTATCGAACTTGTTTCACAGTATCTAAAGTTGGTAGCTTCTTATCAAACTGCTCCAGTCTGCTCTTGGTCCAGCTCAACTGTCTTTCAAGATTGAGAGCGTATTCTCTTAAAGTGTACTCAGCGTCTGCACGGGACAGTTTTGATATCTTTGAATCAATTAGCTCCTGGGACGTTCTGAATTGATCCTTCGAGCCCTCCACGAAGAAATTTGATACCTGTAATGGATCCATCAGATCCATGAAAATCCTGCGCATCGCAGTCCATCTTTGACCGAGACTGGCGAACATCTTCTTTCCCTTTTGCAGACACCGCAAGCCTTCAGACGTGATTTCATAGATTCTCTGTGATGTCTCGGAAGTAGCCTTCGTCTTTGAGCTTGCGCGTATCAAGCCTTCATCAAGTAGTTTCTTCAGCATTGGATAGATTGAACCGGGCGCTGGCCTCCAGGCTCCTTCTGTCTTGTCTTCGATATCCTGAGAAATTTCGTAACCGAAAGTTGGGCCGAGCGAGATTCGGTGCAGAATGTAGAATTGCAAAAGACCCCTTGGGGCACCTTGTGGTCGTTGAAGGAAATGATCCCAAGCGCCCTTTGACTTCCTGTTTGCGATAGGAACATTCTCCCGTTGCTTTGACAACGCAACCAACTCGGTAAAGTTAACCTAGGGAGAAATTAGAAAAGAGAATATATATCTATATCGTATCCGATATAGCTCGTGTTCTGTAAATTCCTGGCGCAAGTCTTCGGACGCTAAATTAGCCCGAATTCGCTGTTAAAGAAAGGATTCCTTCTCACTAGCCACAGAATAGCCAGTCTTAACATGCTTGAAATACTCAGTTCAAGAAGTTAGTCGAAACGCAGAGCGAGGCGGCTTTTATTGACTATTTCGAGTACTTTGCGTGAACACGTTATTCGTCACACTGCCGCCTACTTTGACGTATTGGTTGCGATATTCTTCTTGTGGGGAGTCTGGGAGCACCTCCCGTACGCAGGCGGTATGATATATAGCGACCTAGACGTCGTTTTTCCAAGTAGGTTTTGTCCATCGCCTCTTTATTCCATTCCGCATTGTTATCTTGGCATTCCATACGTCAATGTCTTTGTTGAATATCCCGTCCTAACCGGGTTTTTCATGTGGTCAATGGGTTTACTCACAAAAGTATTCTTCCTTTGGCCCTACCAATCTTTCATCACGAATTATTATGGTTATACAACAATTCTGCTGCTTATCCCAACCGCCCTACTGATTTCGGATACGCTAAAAATTGCTGATATCCTCGGTGTAAGACAAAAGCACAAGCGAACTACGCTCTTCCTAGTTGCCACGCCGTCTTTTATTTTCATGCTTTTACTTAACTGGTACATCATAGGAGTTTGGCTCGCGACTTTTGCAATAAGAAAATTCTTGCAAGGTGGTAGATTCTCCAGCGGCCTCCTCATCGGGGTTTCGGCCGCAGCAAACTTGGTTACTGCAATTCCTGCTCTTGGAATACTCTTTGGTACAAGGAGTTGGCGCGAAGTGTTTCAGTTTCTCCTAGGAATTGCTATATCCATTGGTGCTATCTACGGCATTCTGATAGTACTAAATAGCTTTCCTCATTCTTATCTAACAACCCAGTACGATTCTAATGGGATCATCATAAACTATCCATTCATGTTTCCAAATACGAGCTTCATTTCCAATTTTTTGAGTTATAACTACAATTGGTACATTGAAGGATCTTGGATGCTTGCCTTTATGACGAATTTGAATCCGCTAAGGCATGTCATTTTTCCGGTCATGTTCATCACCCTATGCGGTCTTATTTCGTTTGTTGGACTCAGAAGATACAGAGCTGCCGTGTCCTCTGATCTTGATCGGGCTCATTTTGTCCTGACTATGAGCTGGATGTTCACATTCGCGTTCCTGTTTAGCACATATGTGTGCACGCCTCAGATGAATCTGATACTACTCCCCTTTTTCGTTTTGATGCCGATAGTTAGATACTATCCGGAGTTTCTTGCCTTTGATATTGTAAATGCTCTCGTAATTGTATGGGGTTTTTCTTCGCCTCTCAGATTCCTTGGAATCACACTACCGCATGTAGCGCAGTTTGGTGCGATATGGGAGTCTCCGATTCAATTCCTAGCTGTCTTAAGGTCATTCTGGATAGGCAAGTTTCTAATCATCGATGGCCTGTTCTTTCCGCATAGATATTCATCCACGCAACTTGTTGCAATGCCTTTTGCAAAGGGTTCGTCGATGAAAAAAAGAATCCAAGTAAACTAGGGGGAATAACTCTTGCAATTTAGTTCAAGATTCTTGAGATAGTCCGAGAATCGAAACAGTAAAATTCCGTGGGATAATCGAGCTTGGATTGAATATGAAAAGAGTATCAGCGAGGTACGTAGGCATCTTTGTTGTCGTACTTCTCGTTATTAGTTCCGCAGAGTCAAGTGATTTTTACCAGAACGCTGCGGGAACAAACCAAAGCACTGGTATTTCACAAAATTAGACCGAGGCTCTCCAATATGCTGGAGGCTCAAGAGCATTGGTCTCTCAGTGCCAAGATGAAATCAAAAGAAGAGCACAACTGTGTCCCACATTGGGATCCGCAATTAATTTTACAATCGTTGAACCGACCAGAAAATTCTTGAATGCCGAAAGTCGTTCAACAAGTGAACAGTCTCATTTAATTCTGTTCCTCTGACTTAAATATCTAAACTGACCCTCCCATGAGATTGGACTAGAACAATCCGGGAGAATATGAGATAATGATCAACATTCATGCGGCAAATGTAGGATTAGCTTTGAGCTCCCTAAGTACAGAGGAACTTATTGCTGTAGTGATTATTGCTCTAATAATAATTTATGTTGTACTTGGCCGCGGCCTCTTCTTAATTAAAGCAAATCAAGTTGGCGTCCTGACAAAAAAATTCGGCGGGCAAAGAATGCCGCCGGGGCAGATTATCGCAAGGCATTCCCAAATAGGCATACAAGCTGGAACACTACAACCAGGTCTCTATTGGCGTTTTCCTATGTTTTGGTCGGCTCACAAATTTGCAATTACCGAAATCGGCCCGGATCAGGTTGGAACAGTCGAGGCAATAGATGGTGAACCCCTTCTACCCGGAAGATTCACGGGAGATGAAGTGGATTGCAACAGGTTTCAAGATGGTGAATCTTTTCTAGCAAACCACGGAAAGAAAGGGCAGCAGGTAGCAGTTCTTACTCCTGGAAGTTACAGAATTAACCCACTTCTCTTTAGAGTGGGAATTAAATCCGCAGTGGTCATTGATGCAAACGCAACAGGTATTGTTACAGCCCAGGATGGAATCCCGCTGCCGCCTAACTACGTCATCGCTCCTCAATGCACCGATGCCCCCAACGACAAATTTCCTAAAGCCAAAGGCCACAAGCACTTTCAGGATGCTCAGGCTTTCATAGATAGCGGAGGTTACAGGGGTCCGCAACTTGACACTCTCCAACCTGGCAAGTATTTCATCAATGATCTACTTTTCAAAGTGTCAGTCGTACCAAAGTATGAAGTCGAGCCAGGGTTTGTCGCAGTTCTGAGATCCAATGTTGGACCTGAGCTCCATAGATCCGGAATCACTCCAGTTCCAGTTCCCTCTTTTAACGAGAAAACGGGACGAAAACTGGTGGGGTCTGAATCAGGAGGTGTTCAGGTCCAAGTGGTCGGGCCAAATCCAGACGAAAAGATCAGTTCCGATGTAGAAACTGTACTCATAAGTGATATGACCGAGAGGGGAATTTACGAGACTCCACTTGCACCAGGGACTTATAATCTGAATACGGTCGCATACACTGCCTACGCCGTTCCTACAAGTGCCATTATGATTGATTGGGCAGATTCTAGTCGGATTAATGCGCCCACCGTAGCTGGACCAGCTTCAACAACGAAGACGCGTACAACGGCCGCGGATACTACTGGTAATGTCTCCGAATACCCCTACACAACTGATCTTAGTACAAAGGGGGTCTCTTATTTCAATTTCAGTCAACTGGAAGTGATCACTAAAGACGGCTTTCAACTCGAAGTGGGAGTCAGAATGGTAATTAGAATCAGACAGGAGAACGCGGCGTTTGTAATAGCTAGATTTGGAACGGTCTTCAACTTGATTCAGCAAATAGTTCACCCATTGATTGATTCCTCTTTCAGAAACGATGCCGGCGACAAGGAAGCCCTAAACTTTTTCCAAACTAGGACAGATCTTCAGAAATACGTTTTTGAAAACGCCAGAGAGAACTTTGGACTGTATCATGTTGAAGCTCAAGCACTTTTGATATCATTCATTCGTCCATCTGACGCCCAAGGAGAGGCCCTCCTTAATACTCAAAACTTGAAACAAATTGCACTCCAGCAGCAAAGTCAATTCCAAGAACAGGCGAAAGCAGAACAGCAAAGGATTGCAGTCCAAGAACAGACGGCGAGAGCAAACATGCAACCCCAGGTTGTGAACGCAATCTTGCAGATAGATATCGAGCGAAACAAGGCAGAAGCAGTTCGACGACAATCAGAAGGACTGCGGGATTATCAAAAGAATTTGGCGGACGGTGAAGCGGCAGCGATACGCAAGGTTGGGGAGGCCCAAGCGGATGCCTATCATGCACAAGCTGATGTACTCGGAGGAGATAAGATCGCGCTAATCAAATCTCTCGATGAGATCAAGAGTTCGAGTACGCGTCTTGTTCCTGAGACCGTGGTAGTAGGTGGTGGCGGTGGAAATGGGCAGGATGTGGGAAGTTTGATGTTCACAGGTTGGCTAGCAAATATGATGAACAAGCCATCTCCTCCAGTAGCTCCTTACGTCAGGAAGGATGACGGTAAAACCGACAAGTCAAATCAAAAAACTTCCGATAACGGTTCTGGCGGATCTGGTCAATCGTCTCTCCCTGACGCCGCTTCAGTTAGCAATGCCATGTCTTCTGAATATAATCCGTCATTAGTGACTAATGCAAAACTACTTGGCGCAATCGACGTGAAGAAGGTTGTCCCGGTTTCTTCGAAACAGTCAGATAATACCAGCACAGCGTCTAATAGTTAGTCTGAAACTCTCAAGGTAGTTAGTATTCAGTGGTTTTCTGCGGTTGGGACCCTAGGCGCAATTTTCTTTTCGGATTGCGGGCTTTTCTTTTGTTCCTTCGCATAGGAAATAAAGCCGATCAGTAGCATCACAAAGACAATTGGCAGGACAACTGTTACTCCTTCGAATCCCCAAAGAGCAGGCGATAGATAGCCGACATCTGGAACGATTAATATTACCTGACCGATGTAATCTGTTTGCGTCACATTCCAAGGATCCCGGGTCGGATTAGTCGCATTGTTATCTCCCTTTGTCATCAAGCAAACGTCTCCATTACTGCAACCGACAATGGCCACGATTCTGTGAACAATTGTCTTTGAATAATCATTAGGATCGTGGAAGACAATGATGTCTCCAACCTTCAGACTTTGAAATGAAGTATGATAAGTTACTCCAACCGTAGCATAATTCATTGTTGGGGACATGCTGCTCGGATAGTCGCTCACAACATAAAATGGAGCGGATCCAGAAGCTAAGGCTATTCCTGAATATGCAACCAAAAGTGTTAATCCAGCTGTTAGAGCATACTCAAGGCATTTGAACAGTGTTTTTGCCTTCTTGTTCATACTCGCAATCAATTCGCTAATTTATCGTTAAACTGAGTGTATATTGGGCGTACGACGAAGAAGAAGAGGCTTGAAGTTTCAGCGAAAGAACTACAGTTGAGGGGGTGTTTGTTGAGGTTGGTAGGATATTTGAATCAACGACAATTTCAATATCTGCGGTACTAGAAGCAGAAAGTGTGGCCGTAGGGCCGGTGCTTTGAGTGATCGAACCACTTGAAATCGTGATCTGAGTGCTAGAGGGATTTAGGAAAGAAATTGAACCGCTGGTCAATCTTCCGAGATTGGATGAACTCGCGACCCCAAAGTTAATCGAATACGAGGACGAAGTAGGATTATTGATTGCCAATATGTAATTGTAGGTATCGGGAGTATTGAATGTGGTAGGTGTACCGCTTCCCCAGAGGACGGTAATTCCAGCAGAGGACGGAGTTGAAACTTGAAGCTCTACATAACCCGAAGCGGGGACAGATCCCGACGAGCTTGTGATTGTTAAAGTAGCGCTGCCTGTGTTGGCGAGATTCATGTTAACACTACTTGCGAGAGTGGATTGAACCGTACCCGCAGAATTGGTTGTATAGAGCGAAACAGTAACGGTAATAGGATCTGCCGCAATAGCATCGCATAAGACTCCCCAATACGTCGTCGAAGTTCCAAAAGCACAAGATATAGAGGATTGCGTCGACGTAACAGCCCTGTATTCAACGGCATTGCTGTATCCTGTTCCTGCAACGGCTTTAGCTAAAGTTCCTGTAGTGCCCCCTATGGAGCCGGCAGTTTGAGTTACTGACGTATGAGAACCAAAAATTGCGACGACCAAATCTGATGCCTGACTGGTTGAAACACTCGAGACGGTTGGTGATGACGACGTACCTGAACAGGTCCCACTACCCTGCACCGCGGTATCCGGGAGTCCGCTATTTGTGTCAAACGGAGCAGCAATATTAACTCCCGAGACGGTTACTTCAATCCCAGAAGCCTCAGTGGGGGTGCCGCTCAAATCGATTGTAATAGTGTCTGATGAGAGAGCGGTGGTAGTTGTCCCATACCACTCAGTATGCGTAGTCTCATCTGCCCCAGAACAAGAAGCGAATGAATTTCTTGCGCTACTAGCCCAACTCACTTCACTCGCAGAGTCTGAGACCGAACTTACAGTAATGCTTGAGCCGGATTTGTAAGTCTGAATTGAGAGAATGATGACGTCCGAAGTTCCGCTTGTGGTCACGCTCGTAATTGTAAATGAGGTACCGGAAGACCAAGTCCCACTTTCTGGACTTCCGTCAACAGAGGGTGTTGGAAGAGTATTGTATAATGTGAATGATCCAGTGCTTGAGTAGATCGATGTAGAGGTCGTAGACGAGTATTCCGGGCTCCAAAGATACATAGAGGAACTTGCAGGAAGAGAAAAGGATCCGCTTGCTTGTACAATTGCGTCACAAAGTACGCCCCAATAAGTAGTAGTAGTGCCAAACGCGCACGAAGTAGAAGACAATTTTGATGAGGTTATCAAATACTCAACGGCAAGCGAGTCACCACTACCAGAAATGGTCCCTTCCAAAGTTGTAGTAGTACTTCCTATCTTCCCGGCTGTCTCTGTCACGGCGGTATCGGAACCAAACGAGGCGAAGACAAAATCGTTAGCATTATTTGTTGAAACAGCGGTGCTTGAGGTTTCGGGAGTCGCTTTCGTGGATGTGCATGCGGCGGTAGCAGTCTGCGGCAAAGACGCAGTATCGAACGGTTGTGCAGTGTTTGCTCCAGAAATTGCGATGTCTTCTCCCGATGCGGCAGTTGGAGTTCCGCTCAACGTCACTGTAATGGTATCTGAAGAAAGCGCTGTAGTCGTGATCCCGTACCATTCTGTTTGCGTCGTCTCGGTAGTACTTGAGCATGCTACAATAGACTGCCTTGCAGACGTCTGCCAGGTCACATCGCTAGCAGAGTCAGAAACCGAGCTTACAGTAATGCTAGAACCCGACTTGTAGGTTACAATCCAGAGGACTATCACATCTTGAGAATCGGTTGTTGTAATTGAGGAAATTGTGAATGAAGTACCTGATGACCAAGTGCCGGTCTCTGGAGTTCCGTCTAACCCCAATGTTCCGACAGTGTTCGGTTGCGTAAGCTGAGTGTCTGTTGTAAGACAAGGAGAGGTACAACCCGTAACAGGAGCGTTTTGAAACTCGTAGAATTTTACTCCTGCTGTTGCCGTAATTGTTGCCGCATCAGCCGCAACCGATGAAATCGTAGACGAGCCAGCAGTCCCAGCTTCAAGCGCTACAGATGGAGATTGAACTGTAGATGTTACGCCAGAATAATCGAAAACGTACACGGTTGCGCAAACTACTGTAGCCGGAACGGTGATCAAAGCAACTAGAATAATCGAGAGGATAATGATTTTTTTCCTTCGTTTGAGGCTAAGATCTTGCATTATACCCACTCAACTGCAATATTGAACGTAATAGTATCAGAGGTACTTCCTGAGCTACCAGCATATGCCGCCAATTCTATGTATTGTGTACTTCCAGCTGAAATGCTCACTGGAAAGGATCCGGAGAAGGATCCACCTGTCGTGGATGTTATAGAATAACTTCCAACACAATTGCTTGGAGTTACAAGACTGCCACTTGCGGTAAACTCGGTTTGGGTTGTACAATAATAAACTGTAATTTTTCCAAAATCATTCGAAGATGTAGCACTAATGCTTGATATTTGTACGGACAGAATCGAATGAGCGTTTGTCGAATCCACAATTTGAATTAAATTAGAATAGTAACTTGATGGAGGAGGATTGTAAGTAGTAGCGTCTGCCTTAAACATGCTTAAACTTACTGTCGCGGTATTTGAGGTTCCTGAAATCGTTACAGTCGCGCACGGATACACGCTACAAGACGAAGACGAATCGGCACCTGCAGCCAGATTAAGATTTGACGCTCTGACTGTCGAAGTCGTGGAGGCGTAGAAAAAGGCCAAAATCGAAGCGGATGCAGAAGCGACAAGCCCTACAAGAAAAAGAGCCGCGATAAGTTTGGCACGTTTTGATCGAAAGACATTTCCGAATGCTGTTGGAGGATTCAAATTGCTATTTCATCATCTTTTTCTCCGAAATGAGCCAGCATTCAAGATTAGCCATATCTCAGGGGCCCGAGCCCATTTAGGCCCAAGATCATTTTTTCTTTACCTTTAGCTAATTCTTGAAGTGAGCTGTTTTTGTTTTTCCATTGAGAGATTTTGTCTTTCTATGTCCAGCTTATAGCGATCTGAAATGTTATGGTATCTCCAGCGCTTGCCGTAGTCGCGGTGTATCCCACAATCTCAATGTATCCCGTGGATCCAGCGGTCAGCGTTTGAGGTAAAATACTGTTTCCTGACAGACTTCCACTTCCACTGGCGCTCGTAAATGTGAGAGACGCGCAGCTAGAGGAGCTAGCCGGAGTATTTGTTTGAGACGAACAATAGTACACTGTGATACTACCAAAGTCAGAACCAGATTGAGCGATGTTTGAGACAGATATCGAGTTTATTGTGTGGCTGGCGCTCGACGCACTGTTGTGCACTTGAAGCAAGTTTGTATAATAAGTTGCAGGCTGCGGACTGTTAGTTGCCGATGCAAAAAGACTTACGCCCACTGTAGCGAAACTATTGCTTGAAACTGATACGGTAGCGCAGGGATATACCGAGCAAGATGAACTTGCGTCTGGTCCAGCAACTAGAGAAACATCAGGGCTCTGCACAGTTGCCGTGCCAGCCCCATAATACATAACGAACACTGCTGCGCTTGCTGAAGCAATGAGAGCAGCCACGATCAAAACTGGGAGAAGCTTACCCAGTTTTGTGTGGAAAAGAAAGCTAACGATGTTTCTCATTTTCATTCACCTTTGGATTGTCTAAGTCCAGCTGATTTGTATTTGGAAGGTTATAGTGTCGGAGGCGGATGCGCCGCTTGCGGCGTTACCGACGACCTCAATGTAACCGTTGCTTCCTGCAGCCAATGTCTGTGGGAGAATGCTGTTGCCGCTCAGTGAGCCTCCGGTCGTAGTTGTAATAGTGAACGAAGCGCAGGACGATGAGGAGGCTGGAGTATTAGTTTGGGCAGTGCAATAGTATACAGTTACGCTTCCCAAGTCAGTTCCGGATTGAGCGATATTTGAGATTGTAATCGAGTTGATCACATGACTTGCCGTTGTAGCGCCATTGTGCACATGTAGAAGATCCGTGTAGTATGTTGCTGGTTGCGGACTCTCGGTTGCAGAAGCAAACAGGCTGACTCCGAGTGTTGCAAAGTCATTCGTGCTTGAGAGTGTCGAAGTTGCGCATGGATACTTTGAACATGAGGCGCTTATGTCTCCGCCGTTGACGAGTGTTACGTCAGGACTTTTGACGGTCGCAGTAGCAGTCCCGTAGTACATTACGAACACTGCTGCGCTTGCTGAAGCGATCAAGCCAACCATCAAAAGAATTGGCAGAAGCTTCCCCAATCTTGTATGGAATAGACCACGAATGATCTTCATTGGATTCATTTCTTTTCTTTCACGCTTGCCCTAATTTCTACTATTTGCGATTTTGTTACCAAATATATAGTTACTCAGTAACTACTAATTTATATTCAGAATTTCTAGTTAAGAATTCATTCCGTTCTAGCAACGAAAGAATTCCTAAAGTTGCCAATATATCGGTATACAGAACGCCTAACTTTTCGCGCATCGGTCTATATTTTATCCAGATTTGAATTCTGAAACCGGTAGAACGCAAAAAGCGATGCAATGTTGTCTTTTTCACCCTTAGGAAAATTTGCATGATGTCAAAGCTGGGTCGATTTGAGATCTGGATCTGAAATCCATTTGATATGAAGCAGGAGTTGATCTAAGAAGAGCCAATATCGAATGCAGTCGTTCCCCCCTTCTCCCTCATCCCCTTATTGAATTGTTACACAGTGGGGCAGTTCTTTCTTCTCCGGAGGAAGCTAGTGGGAAAACAGCACATAACATGTAAAATTTGGGTTGGGTTCATCTTTTCCGATATCTTTAGACAATACCGTTTTCTCAGATGAACACCATATTCCACTTCTGTGAAACTATGACGACTGATTCGGATTCTCCAACCATTCCATTGATGCTTGGCAAGGGAAGAATCGAGTCGCTGACGGATGGGATCTTCGCGACAGTCATGACTGTACTTGTTCTTAGTCTCAGCATTCCGACTATCGTAACCACGAGTACTTTAGAGCCATATCTTCACGAGCTCGCACCTACAGTGCTAAGCTATATTCTGAGTTTCCTAATTTTAGCGGTATTCTGGGTGCGTCACCATATCATGTTCCACTTCGTTGAGCGCGTCGATAATAGATTTCTCTGGCTCAACATCGGCCTTCTCTTGTCCATCGGATTTGTCCCGTTTTCAACAGAGCTGATAGGCAGATTTCCATTCGATGTGATTTCCACGGTGATATACGGCGCGAACCTACTCGCTACAGGAATCTGCATGCAAGGAATTTGGTCCTACTCAACGAGCAAGAAGCTCCTCTCTGACGAGCGCCTTCTCGAACGGAACGTGATGACTTCGGTCAACAGAACACTAACCGGAGGCCCCTTGTTATATCTAGCTGGAATTTTGATTTCATTAATTCCAAAAATACACGGGCCGGAAATTGCAGTCGGACTATACATATCCGCACTAGTCTTCTACGTACTAGCAAGCACATTTAATCGCGGGCCGTTCAGGATTCGTCGTCGGAGACGCAATCCGGAGCTTTCGTCAACTATGAATAACGAAGGAGATCTTTCATCTACTGATAATGGAACTTAGTTCGGTCTCTTCTTCTCCTGAATCCTGATAGATGAGCCAGTAGAAACAGAGCCCGATCAAAAGCAGAGCCACGACGAGCGTATCTAAAAAATAGCCTGTCGGATCACCAACAAGCTGGCCCGTGGCGATCAAAAAGATCAAAGCGAGAAATGCAAACACGCCGTAATAGATTTCTTTCTTGTATCTTGCGATCCTTTCTAACTCTGTCTCAGAATCTCTCGGAGCATCACGATGATGAGCCGAGGTGGAAGAGGACATCGGTCATATGTCACTCAAGAGTATAATGAGTCATGCGGCTATTTACAACTATTCACGACTGTTGTGAAATTCGGCAATTGAAGAAGTTCAACGTTGTTGATTTGAGTTTCTGGTGACGGTCGCCACTGCATTTATGGAACTAACAGCACCCCCGCTACGAGTGGTCCAACTCGCCCTATGAGTAATCAAAGAAGAAAAAAGAGTCTGAGAATCCCTGTCCGCTAAACAAGATCGCACTTGGAATTCAGATTTTACGTCCCATCAAAATCAACCTAACCTTCATTGCTCGCAAACGCTAGTTCGTTCTTCTTAGTGTTAGCAAACTACTTCCATCTTGTAAGTATCTGCTCTCGTTGAAAAGTTGCCCTGCTTACGAAGAATATTCCCACATCGACAAGCAATACGATGCCGCCGAGAATCAGTAGGTTTGTGTTTGTAAAACTAAAGTCGCCTATTTCGGACAGAAGAAACAATCCTATAAATGGAAGTATTAGCAAAGTTCCAAGTTGGTTAGCTGACCTTACGTCATTCAATCTTGAAGAAATGATAACATTCAATTCAACGCTCATAAGCGAAACCAGAGGCATTACTAGCAAAATCACGCCGATATACCAATTCGGATAGTAATAATATCCCAGCGCGCCATGCGTAATTTCATCCATCAAGACCATGTAAAGTATTGATCCAGCATAAAGTGCTCCTAACGGAATGCTGAGCGCCGATATCACCTTTCCGAGTAGAATTTCTCCGTCCGTCATCGGGGTGGCGAGTAACGGTTCAAGGCTCTTTTGGATCTTTTCGCCTACTAGGCTGTATGACGCAATCGCCGTGGGAATTATCACGGCACCTATAAGGAACCATACCGAGAACGCATCCATTAACGAAGTTATCGTCGAGACAGAAACGTGACTGTTCTTATGGATCGTCGAATTCAAAATAAGAGGAAATACAATTCCGATTACGATTGGAAAGATCACAGTCGCGTAAATGACGTTGGTCTTCCTTCTGTATGTTTTGAAGTCTTTCGCAGCTACTGCCCACGCATTATGAATGTCCATTTTCGCTCACCCTCTTACAAGCTTGAGGTAGACATCTTCGAGACTAGTACTAACTTCAGTAATGAATTGTACCTCTGCGCCAACGGCTTCGATTGCCTTCAGAATGATCGGGTTTTCTTTTTCAGGATCGTTTACGTTGACGAGAAGTGTGTTGCCCGTGCTTTCTATCACTTGAAAACCTAGTTTCTTCACGATAAGTACAATCGCGTCATCGACTTGTCGAACTTGAAATTTTATCCTTCTGCCAGAAGCCGATCTACGCAAGTCCTGCGGGCTACCCTCCGCGATTAACTTTGTTTTCAAAATCGCGACCCGGTCGCATATCTTTTCAGCCTCGTCCAGAAGGTGCGTGTTCAGAAATATCGTTCTCTTTTCCTTTTTCAATTCGAGGATGAAATCTCTGACCGTCTTCGAAGCTTCGGGATCGAGATTCGCGGTAGGTTCGTCCAGGAATAGAACTTTTGGATCATGGATAAGCGCACGTGCAATCGCAAGTTTCTGCTTCATACCTTTCGAAAATGTACCTGCCGGCTGGAATCTTTTTTCCCACAAACCTAGGAGCTTCAGAAAGTACTTTATCTGTTCCTGTCTTTTTTGTAAACTCAATTTGTAAAATCGGCCGTAGAAGTCGAGATTGTCATATGCACTCAGTTCGTCATATAACCCAACGTTCTCCGTAAGCAACCCCACCATACCTCTAATCTTTTCTTGATCTGATCCGTTTCCTACTTCGAAATTACCTATGCTTGCCTTCCCAGATGTTTTTGAAATCAAACATGCAAGCATCCTTACGGTGGTGGTCTTGCCCGCGCCGTTTGGTCCTAGAAATCCGAAGACTTCTCCTTCATCCACATGTAAGGAGACATTGTCAACGGCTCTCAAATGGCCAAAGTCTTTGGTCAGATTCTCAGTGTCTATCAAGAAGATGGTCCCTACCGAATTTTCCCCGGAGATTCTTTCATACTCCTCCGACGCAAACAGAGTATAAATGAGATTTCATAGGTACAATTCTTGTCCACACTTTAATTTATTGTAAATTCCTTGTGAATTAAAAGAGGAGAACAGAAGCTTTTGACAGATACTCCGCTGGTTCTTCGTTCTTTAGACTAATTTTTATCGCCTGCTTTTTAGAGTTCGGAGAAATTTTGAAAGATCAACAACTAACTATCATCGGAAAGATGCTCTGTCGCTTGTAAACTATTGTACATTCCATCCTTTATGATGACCCGCTCGGAGGTGAAACCTGCGCCTCTATTCACGATATAAAAACGAAGGACGATGTGTTATCTCTTCAGACGTTCATAACTAGGAATCGAAGCAGTGATAGATACCGAATTCCGCGCCGGCGCGAAACGGATGAGGGGGCCCTCGAATACGATTGGAAATTCAAGTAGGAAACTCATTGACAGATCACTCAAGAGCTAGCAAACTTGTCAAAAAACCTGCGGTAGATTGTACAAGCTTTCGTTGAGATTAACAGAAAAGTAAATGCCGTTCAGAAACGGAATGAAAATTGACAATAGCTTCCTGAGCCAGAAGAAAAGCGGGAGAAATATGTGAGATTAGAAAACTAACTCTGTGTCCGATGATCTTACTTACACAGGTTCATCCTAATACTTTTTCTGGCGTAGGAGTAATGGCGCAGATTCTATTCTAGGATTAGAGTGGGTGAAACGAAGCGGGATCCCTTTCCTTGAGAAAGTATAGGTTGCTTACAAGAATGACGTGTTAAGAATTGGAGATTTGAAGCGATTTCCGGCCAGAGTACAAATAAGCCGAGCGCGGATTGCGAAGGTGGAATGTTGGAATGGTCGAAAAGAGAAGAGAGGTGAAGCTCCTCCCCTCTTTCTCAAGGTCCATTTGCTACGAATCTGACCCTGAAGCTTTCGCCTCTCGTCAGAGCGGACGGCCTCGCGAGATATCCCGTACCTGCAGCGTTGGTACAGAAAAACTCGAACACAGTAGTATTATTCGGTGCGGAGCCAACCGGCTTGCCGTCAACGAGGCAGTTTGTAAATGTGACAGGGGAGAACTTCACGCTCGGCTGAGTAATCAATGATGAATTCAAGTACATGTCGGAAGCGCATACGCCAAAATCAAGGGAAACTCCTGGCAGATAATTGCTCCTCAAGTAAAAATGGTGGCTCGAGAGGTCGATCAATACGAAGGTGAATCTGCTTGTGTAGTTGTTGTACGCGATATCGAGAAAGACATTATCTCCTGCTGACGGAGTCCAAGTTGCGTTGATTTGGCAGAGAGTACATCCAGTGTAGACATTCGCATCAAACCACGCCGCATAGTAATTTACCACCCCGCCGGAACAAGCCGCAGTGACCGAAGCGCCGGCAAAATCGCTAGCGTTAACGCCATTTACCTGAACGCCCCAAAATGAATATTCTGATGCCGCCTTTTTTGAACAGCTCACCGATGGAACTGTCAGCAATGTCGAAACCGAGGTTATACTATAGTTCGCACCGAAATCGCCGTAGCCGCCGTAGCAATCAGTGCAATTGAACATTGTAATCGGTGGACGAGCGTCTCCATTGTAAGAGATCGCAAGGGAAGCAGCTGGTGTTGCTTCGGATCCGCTTGAGGTCGCCGAAGCCACAGAGATCGACGGAATGGAAAAAAGAAACAAGAATAGCAGGAGTCCTGTCAGGAAGACGAGTTTAGAATTCATGGACCTGCGAGTTTGCTGCAATTTTAAAAGACGTTGTTACCATTTCCCTGTCAAATGACTACGGTTAGAGCTGAATCATTTTGCTACTAGCCGTCATTTGGTGGCTAAAGTCTTTCAAATTTGTACTAAGGCTTCGATTTATCACTTGATTGGTAACAAGCGTTTTATCTTTCAAGCTCTTTCGCAAGGAAAGATTAGTTGCGGATTGCTATTTGGGTTTGGTACACTTCGTGTTTCACATTTGAACTGTTAGAGATCTATCATGATACAGGTCACATTTCGGATTAATCCCTCTGAGGATCTAGTAAGATTCACAGAGGAGAATTCATCTTTATCTATTCTCAACTGGTGTAATTTTAACTTCGAATTTTATGATCTTCTCACGAGTGAATCAGAGGGCTTCGCGCCCATAGTCACGAATTTCCTACAGCATAGGAGGAAGCTCGGTTTCACGCTTCACAAGAGGCTGGACCTCGGGACGGACACATCCATCTTGGTGATGAAACACAAACCTATGAAAGATGGCCCTTCTGTTAGGCTTTTGTACAAGTTCAGCTGTTTACCAATTTATCCATACGTTTTCCATCGAGGATGGCTTATGATCAACGCTATCGCCCTTGATGATTATCGGCTACCCCAAATGTTTTCGCATCTTAGAAAATTGAGTGATCTGAAAATAGATGGCCAAGCAAAGATGAATCTCGATCTCTTGCGAGAAAATTTCATGATCCCGATGAGTGAGATTGTTTCGAACCTCACACCCAAACAGGCGGAATCTCTCCTTGTTGCGATAAAACACGGATACTATCAAGTCCCTCGGAAATCTAGATTTGAAGACATATCGAGAGCTATCAAGATTCCAAGGACAACCTATGAGGAACATGTTCGTAAAGCAGAAAGCAAGGTGGTCAATTCTGTGGGGCCCTATCTATCCATTTACCTCGGTAAATCGCTACCGGATGATGACGATGATGGACATTCGAGCCCAATTCACACATACTTTTTGCAGGCGCGCCGCCTCTTGCACAGCAAAAATCGGGATTCAGTGAAGCAAGCCCTAGAGTTTTTCGGCAGAGTTATCGAGAGAGATCACAAGTTTGCAAAGGCCTACGTAGGAAGGGCACAGTGCTACCACTTTCTAGCCGATTCCGCGGACCTTCCCTTCGTCGAAGGCGCAAGAAAAGCAGAAGCAGAAGCTAGAGAGGCATTGAGAATCGATCCCGATCTTTCCGAAGCTCACTCCATACTTTCGCGCGTATATTACATGTTGGATGATTTTCATAACGCTGAGAAAGAAGCGAGAAAAGCTGTCGAGCTAAACCCAAGTGATGGAGATTCTTACAATGGATTGGGGAATATTGCGATGATTCACGGAGAAATCGAACAAGCAATCAAACTATTCGAGACATCGCAAAAACTAGATCCCTCAAAGGAGAGTAACATCCAGTCACTGGGTCTCGCCTATCTATATTCTGGAAGAGAAGAAGAAGCTCTGAAAATCTGGAGCCGCACGGAACATCAATTTCCTCGATGTTCATATGGGGGGATGCTTGAGTACTATCTGATCCATCAAAATTACCCAAAGGCAAAAGAAATGCTGGAGAAACTGAAAGTCTACGATGGAAATGATTCTATGTGGATTTTGTGTTCTGAAGGGATGCTCGCAGCTTTCCAAGGAGACGCAAAAAAAGCGCTTGAATATGTTGCGAAAATCGAACACATGTCCGAGAACGGAACAACGGCGATCAATACAATCGGTTTGGTTTGGTATGCGGTAGGCGATATGGATGGGTTCTTCAAATGTATGAATCTCTCGCTTGAAAATCACTCTCTGCCCGATACGTTGCTCCGCTTTTCGCCTCTTCTCGCTAAAGCAAGAGAAGATCCGAGATATCAGGAGCTTTTGAAAAAGGAAAGTCAAGCCGGAATAAGCTAGCACTGACTCAGTCGCGGCCTTAACAGAATCATTTGAAACTACACGGGATAGATCTTACCGGCCAAAAACGTCAGAAACTTTAAGGCGTACTTGGCTCCCTTGAGAGTCACACGCGAATCGTGCCGGTACTTACCTCGCAATACAAAAAGAAACATAAAAGGTAACTAAATTAATAAGAGTCTTTTGTCTAAAAATCAACATGTTTTTTTATGAGAAATCAGTTAGACAAATAGCGTATTGCGGCCTTTCAGACCGAGCATACTTATGCTAAGAATTGAATGAGTCTTTTTCATCGTTGTCTTTCCGAAGACAAAACAAAGTTACCAATAGGGACAGACCCATTTTGTATGCAAATTCTTTAATCTTGGGCAAGCCGCCTTTGGAGCAAATTGAGAAACAGTAATTCGAGAATAACAGATGGGCATATTCTAGATTGGTTGCTTGAGGAAAACCAGCCGTTCGTTCGATATCACACATTGGTCGACATTTTGGGACGGAAGGAAGACGATGAAGAAGTCCAGAAAGCGTATTCTGAAATTCCCAAAAAGGGATGGGCTAACGACATACTCCAACTCCAGAAACCCAAAGGATTTTGGGAATCAGGAGAACCTTCCTGGCAGAAAGACATTTTCGGATGGATCGAATTTCTCTACCGGCCTAAATTCATCGCGACTAACTGGCGTGCACTTGTTTTGGCTGATCTTGGACTGACATCAAATGACAAACGTATCGGAAAGATTGTCGATCTCTTTTTTGATTACAAACTCAGGCTGAGTTCATCGTTCAATTTCTTCACGGAAGAAGCATGCATTGTCGGGAATACGGCACGCATGATGACTCGCTTTGGATACGTTGATGATTACAGAGTTCAGAAGTTGTATGCTAGGTTGCTCGAAGACCAAAGAGAAGACGGGGGCTGGAATTGTTTCAGGCCGGATCGTGGAACTCTGGACAACTGGGAACCTCTCTCTGCTTACGCCGCGTTGCCCAGGTCCAAACGAACGAGAAAGATCAGCCAATCCATCGCGAGGGGGGCGGAGTTCTATCTAGAAAGAAAATTGTTCGAGGAGGGAAAGAGAAAGTATGCTCCCTGGTTTAGGTTTCATTACCCAAACCACTATTACTACGATATCCTGATCGGCTTGGACTTGCTTACAAATCTCGGATATGCGGACGACAAACGCCTAACTCCCGCTTTAAAAATTCTCAAAGAAAAACGCCAAGCTGACGGGACATGGTTGCTAGACAGAGTTCACCCCGACGTGGGGCCGGGCTTTGGAGAGAGTGGGTTTGGAGTAGAGAAAAACGGCCCCAAGCCCTTCGCCTTAGAGGAAGCAGGCAAGCCGAGCAAGTGGGTTACCCTCACTGCCCTTCGAGTCCTGAAGAAAGTGGAAGATGCAAGCTAGAAGTCGCTGAAGCGAACAGATACTAAGAAATGAAAATCGTGACGTGGTGTGTGTGAGATATGAAACTGACTAAGAAAGCCGCAGAGCTGATCGATGGAAAGAATTTTGGAAACCTTGCATTCGTAACTCCCAAAGGAAATCCGCACGTCACCCCATTGTGGGTAGATCGCGATGGTGACACGATTCTAATCAATGCTGTAGAATTTCGAAGGAAAGTGCAACTATTGAAGACAAATCAGAAAGTTATGCTAAGCATAATGGACCAACAAAATCCCTACAATAAGGTTCTGATTCGTGGTCACGTGATCGAGATGACAAAAAACGGAGCGCTGGATCAGAATAATCGGATGTCGATCAAGTATCTTGGAACCAAAGACGATCCTGATCGACCAATCGGAGATCGAGTCTTGATAAAAATTAATCCAGACTCCATCTCGGATTAGAGACATCCTTAGATCATGAAGAAGAAGCGAAAAAGACATATTTAGGACGACTAGCTTCGAAATTCCCATGTCTGAGATACGAACTCTGTTCAGAAGCTGCCCGAATTGTGGAAAGAGATTCGAGATCCATCTCACGGGCAAAGTTCTCCTCAAGTCTGAAACAGTAAGTGATGACATTCCTATGCCAATGCCCGTAGGGTCCATGCCTTCGAGTTTTACTCCTCTCGAGCAAGGGAAATTTCCGGTTGTTCTCGAAGAAGAAGAGTTCCAGTATGCATACGAATGCAAACATTGCGGGCACAAGTGGTTCGAAGTCGTAAATAAAGAAGAGAAAATCGGTTAGGCTATTTCCGTTGTTCGCCTGATTCACTGTATAGTGCGCTTTCGAACGCTACGAAAAAAGCTGAATATTGACTTGACCTTTAGGAAAAGATGGTACGTCCAAGTAATAACCCTCTTTTTGTTTTAGGCGGGATTCAGCTTTGCGGCCTACCTGGGACTCTTGCGGCAAAATTCTCATCGATTCCCTGTTTGGCCTTGGTCCTCGCGGGGCAGCCGTTTCATTCCTGCACCAGAAATCTCAGCATCGCTGCCTCACCGTATTCACTGGCTTGGATATCGTTTCTGTTCTGTTGCCAACTATCTCTAGTTGCGTCTCTCGACGCCGCGAATTGCCGCATGGACAGAGGAGTTTCCTCAGAAGTTCTCCGAGACCCGCTCGCTTGCTCGTACCACACGAAGAATTCGAGTTGAATCGAAGATAAGGGTTTAGGTGACCTAACAAACGCACGAACCAAGGATCATGAGTAAGGAAAATACAATCTTTCTAATTCAAGCATGTGCTCGACGCTTTCTGCGTTTGAATAGTCTTCGAGGGATTCGTGATTTAAAGAAAGGAATGTTGGACCCCATTTGTAAAGCGACAAGATCTTCTCTGCGAAAGATTTGAAATTCATGATGTAAAGTGCTGCGGCAACTGCCTCGATGGAGCTTAGTTTTCCCAATTTAGCATAGTTTGTCGGATTGCCCGCGAGTAATGAAGGCAGTTTGCGCTGGATTCCTTTGAAATGTCGACTGAATACTTCTTCCGACAGATTCCACGAGCAATCGATGACAACGAGGCCGTTTCTTTGAGCCAAGTCGGCGTCTGATTTTGTAATCGTAGATTCAGCCGTTGGGTTTAGAACAATAGAATTGGGACTGATGCGTTCCTTCCGGGTCGGAATGGCTAAACCGAACTTTCGCATCTTTGCTGCGGTATTCTTTGAAGGATCGTCTTGGCGAAATTCCAAGACGAATATCCTGGGAGAGCTATCGGATGCGGAGGAATCGTAATTCATTCTTGCTTTCAATTTAAGCTATCAAATTCGAGCAAAGTATTTAACATAAGAACCAAGAACAACAAATCCAGTGACTGGTAGAATAATGTCGACCGCCTTTGTTCTGATCAATGCTGATCTCGGCGCAGAAGAGGAGCTTGTAAAGGAGATAAAAAATACCGAGCATGTAAAGGAAGTATACATCGTTTATGGAGTCTATGACATTGTTGCCAAGATCGAGGCGGACACGATGGAAAAAGTAAAGGAAACAATTACCTGGAAAATTAGGCGCTTAGAGAAAGTCAGGTCGACTCTTACAATGATCGTTGTAGAGTCGGAGACCTAAAATCTCAGAATTTATTTGAAGCTTATCTGCCATAATTATCACACTTTTTTCCTCTGATAAGGTCAATTACGATATACCGCAGGTCATAAGTCACACTCTCCCATGAACAAAAAGTCCTTGACCGTGTCCGTGCAAAAGTCCGGGTAAGTAAATGATGAAGAGCGGTCCAAGAAAGACCTCTACTACTTATCAAGTCGGCCTCGATGACACCGACTCTAGCGACGGCATGTGCACAACATTCCTAACATTCAAAATTATCAATTTGCTAACGAAGAAGGGTGATTCGCGTCTAATCGATTATCCAAATCTCATCAGACTGAATCCAAACATTCCGTGGAAAACAAGGGGAAACGCCAGTCTTGTGATAAGAATGGAGAGCAAATTATCCAAAGAGGAGGTTTTTTCGATATGCAAGAGAATGGTGTGCAAATATGCCACTAGTAAGAGAGCTAACGCTGGTCTCGTGGTTTTTGAGGGAGAAACAATTCCAGAAGAAATCAGGGAATTTTCACAAAGGGCACTATACGACGTTCAAAGACTTGCGCTTGCGCTAAAAATCATGGATGAACAACAAATTACGTACTTTGGACTGAGGTCGAGACAAGGTCTAGTTGGGGCACTAGCCGGAATAGGTAACGAACTCAAGAACGATTACACGTTTGAGCTCCTTGCTTACAGAAAGAATTGCGCCCTTCGTCGTTCAATCGACAAATCGAGGGTGATCGAGATGGATCGCAGGATGAGTCCTCTGATCTTTAACTCGTACGATGAAAAAAACGACCATGTGCTCATAATGCCGCACGGACCCGACCCCGTGCTTCTCGGGATTCGAGGCGAGACGCCTTCAGCTGTCAGAAGTGCTTTTGACATGCTCCTACCTCTGAAGAACTTGCTTGGTTTCATGATTTTCAGATCAAATCAAGGAACCGGCGAACATTTACGCAACGAACTGAACCTGTCAAATCCGAAAGCCTACACATCTGGAATAGTCACGGGCAAGGTAAATTCAAAACCCACGATTTTGAGGGGCGGGCACGTGTATTTTGAACTCAAGAATCAAAGCGGAAGAATCCCTTGCGCGGCTTACGAACCCACTGGCGAATTCAGAATGCATGTCCTATCACTCTCTATTGGGGACGAAATCGAAGTTGGGGGCGGAGTCAGAAAGGGAACAAGTATTCATCCGATGATTCTAAACCTGGAATACCTTCTTCCAAAGATGCTTCAACCCGTCTATCGCATTCTTAACCCAAGATGTCCTAAGTGTTCTTCTTCGATGTCGTCTAAGGGCAAAGGACAGGGATTTGCTTGCAAGGTCTGTGGCTTCAAGTCATTTTCTTTGGTGAAATCCAAATATGAGGTTGAACGTGTAATATCTAAAGACCAGCTCTATCTTCCAGATCTCAAAGCACATAGACATCTTACAAAGCCAATTCAACGCTACATGCTTGAACCCCACGCGGAGTTTCAAGACGCGTTACGCAAGAATCTGATCTTAGCCAAGTGAGTAACTGAATTTTAGAGAAAGAAGGCTCGAAACAAGAGTTTGCACAAACTCTCGTACTTGGCCTTCCCTCTCCTAATTTCTGATTAGACCTCTTGCTGAGAAGGTTGAGGTGCAGTCGTAGTTATCGCTGCGCTTGTTTCGGACGCAGATGCACTTTCAGCGGGAGCTTCCGGGATCGTTGCAGCAGCTGTTGTCGTTGCGATCACGGTTTCTGGTTGAAGTTGTTTTTTTGTCGATGATCGTCTTTTTCTTGGAGTCGGGCTAGTCCCTGTTGCAGTTGAAGGGAGCCTTTTCGTCGCTGCAGACCTGCGGCGCTTGGGTGTTGCTATTACTAGTACGGGAGATCCTGCAGTAGAAGCACTGGAAATTCCTGCGATTGCAGTAATGTCCGTAGGAACAGATGTAGTGCTCGTCGTCGGTACTGGACTTGACGGAATCGAGTCTTCTGGGAATGGTGCAGGGGCTTCTTGAATTGGCTGAAGTGTGACCTCAGTCTCCTCCTTCATGGGTTCCGAGACTGTCGTTTGGGTTACAATTGTAGGAGTGCTTGATGGTGCTGGAGTTGGTATCTGAAAAACCACACTGGAGTTCGCGGTGGATTGTGATTTTCCTGTTCCAAAAACTCCTTTGTAAGCTGCCACTGCGATTGTCACAGGAACGGCCGCTGCGACAGCTCCTGCCAGCAAGAGGAGTGTTGTGGTTACGTCCATTTTCTTATCGAGAAGCAAGAACTATCTCATTTGAGATGTAGATGGGGGTCAAAAACCATTGACAATTGGGATTGATTTGAGAGGATTCTTGCCTGTTGAGTCAAATCTCAAGTGCAAATTTCCAAAATCAAGTTTCAGAGTCATTCAGATAAGAATACAATCTCAAGTCCCTGAATATCACTACACAGAAGAGAAAGGAACTGCTTTTCCGAGTTTGAAAAATTTTCAAAATAAGGACAGAATTTTGTCAAAAAATTACAAAATGCTCGTCTTGATCTCGGTGACAATTGCCCGTGCGGTATACGCCCTGAACTGGTATACACTCTCCCCAGCATTGTCTCTAGTCGCCAAGACTTTCGATGTTTCGACCGGCAACCTGGGTATACTTGAATCTTCTTTTGTCGTTGGAGCCGGCTTGTTTCAAATCCCCTCAACGATTGGTTCGTCGAAATTTGGATTCAAATCATTCGTGGTTGGAGGCTTGCTGTTAATCGGCTTATCGAATGTATTGGGGGGCCTTGCAGGAACATTCAGCGAGTTGGTCGTAGCGCGTTTCACGCTAGGAATCGGCGCATCGATGTTCTTTGCACCAGCAATCGGGGTTGTAGGGCGGTTATTCCAAAATGAAAAACAAGGACTAGCTATCGGACTATACAACTCCGCGTTCAACGTCGGAGGGTTGGTCGCTCTTTTCGGCTGGTCGTATGTAATTTCATTTTTCGGTTGGCGAGCCGGGCTGATCATAGGCGCACTCTTAGCCGTCGCTTTGGGAATTGAAAATCACATTGTGATAAGGCACTCTGAAACAGAAGCAGATGCGAGGATCGCGGGAAGTCCGTCTCCTGTGCAATCCGGCAAGACCGTCTTGAAAAACGGCCAGATATGGCTCTTGGGCGTTGGAATTTTAGGAGTATGGGGCGCAGTCTACGTTATCGCGCAATTCCTGCCCTATTTTGAGCAGACCGTGAACGGTGTCTCGGCTACAACTGCTTCGCTACTCGGGGCTCAGATTTTCCTCTGGTCAATCCCAGCCTCTGTGGTCGGAGGGTATCTCTCCGACAGATTTCGAAACAGGAGATACTTCATGCTGTTCCCAAGTATCGCTTTGGGCGTACTAACGGCGACCATCGGCGTAGCGAATCTCAATGAGTCTTGGCTCATCTTATTCGGAGCCGGAGTCACAGACGCGTTCGCCTTCACCGCCCTCTATGCAAGTGTATACCAAATGCCTGAGCTAAAAGTTGACCAAAAGATAATTTCAATTGCCTTGATGAATGCAGTGCAGATATCGAGCTCCTTCTTCGCACCGATTCTGTTTTCCTATTTGGCTACAAAATCATACACTTTGGCTTGGTTAGGCATCGGATTATTTGTCCTCCCATTCTGCATTGCCTTGTTGATTTCGAAGGAGCCTTTCAAACTGGCGCGTGAAAAAGCAATGGAAGGGACTTCCCTCGCAGGAGGAGGAAAGAGTTAGATTTCTATCTTCTAAATTCTAGATAGAATCAGAGCCAACGAAATTACGAAGATCATGATTGTCAGGGCTTTGAGCGATCTTTCAACGGGAGATATGAGCTCCTGCGAAGTCACGGGAATGCTCTCTCCGTTTTCCAAATTCAGCGACGATACTGGTTTCATTTTCCTTCTGAAAAGCCGTGCCTGCGTGCTCAATGTTCTCTGAACATAAGTCAGGATTCCTATCCCACAAGCCATTAGGACAGCCGCGGGGCTGATTGAAAGCGCGTTAACGAAGTAAGCCGTTAGAAAAGGAATCGCCCCCCAAGAAAGGGCAAACACCAAGTCCGTGTGAAATTTTCTTTTGAACATCTCCAAATTGTATGCTACTGCGAAAAAAGACTCGGCGATTACGAAAGGCAAAATGAGGAAGGAAACTGTAAGGGTGTAATACAGCCCGATTAAAATTGCGATGCCTAGCGAAGTAAATCCAACCGCGTAGAGAAGGTTTTTCGAGACCCTCGTCCGAAGCGGGTTTCCCATCGTTTCATCCAATGCGTGCGCCCCTATCCCCAGTCCGAAGAAAAAGGCAACGATCACTGCCACCGAGCGATCGACATTGATTATCGGGGAGATTGCGATACCGATCAGCACGTAGGAGAGGTGCCACAACGTGTAGGGCGGGTGGAGCAGGTTGATGAAGTCAGATAGTATGTTGTTGCCGTTCCTCGAATACCAAGCGGGTTTTAGCGTCGTCATAGCATCCGACTAGCCTGTTTTTTCATTTCCTTCCTGATACAAGCGCGGTTGTTCCATGGGTGAGTCTTTTAATTTCGGTATCTGCTAGCCCGATCGAGTCCATTGTCTCTTTGATCCTTTCAGGGTCTCTCGATTTTTGAATGGAATTTGCAAGATAGAGAAATATGGTCTTCCAGTGCCTCGAGATCAATCTTCCAATCGATGGAAGTAGCTTGAAGATGTAAAAGTTATAGAAGGGACTGAACAACTTGCCTTTTGGTCTAGCGAAATCTAGAGTCATCACCTCACTTCCTCGTTTCGTGCACCTTTTCATTTCCGACAATGTTTCGACCTGACTGCTCACGTTCCTAAGAGCCAAGCTGATCGTTGACGCATCAAAGCATTCGTCCCTGAACGGTAAATCCTCTGCCCGAGCGAGAACGAAATCGACATCTGAGTTTTTGTAAGAGCCGAGGCTGATTGCCTGCTGAAGCATTTCACTAGTCACATCCACTCCAACCACGTATGCCTTTTCCTTCCGAGCAAAAGTGTAGGTCACAAGCCCAGTTCCGCACGCTATATCCAAGACTGAGGAATTCGGTTTCAAGTTTGCTTTCTCGCGCATGCAGTCTCTCCAGTAATTGTCTCGCCCAAGACTCAAGACTTTCAGGAGGAAATCGTACTCTCCGGGTCCCTCGGAGAAAAGGCGCCTAACGTAGCTGATTTTCTTGTCGGGCACAGTCGCAACTTGGGGAGGTTCCCTAGTGACCTGGCTTTCCGCGATCGTAAAGCTCTCACCTTTCAATGGAAATCTCCCGACTAGGAATGAATCAAGGCAAGGGGTTGGATATATGCGTAAGCAATGGATATCTGGAAAAGCAGCACGTAGGACCCACGCTCCATGTATACTTTCTCAGATAATCTATCCTCTAACACGAAGAAGCATTATATTACCAAAGTTTGGCTCTAACAACACCTCATAATTTAGCAGGGCAGTTGCGAGCACCTATGGAAGAGATTGGGATAGGCTTCAACGCCGATGTTCCTGTTCAGCAGATGATGGCGTTTGTCAAGTCAGCAGAGGATTCAGGTCTCGAAAGTTTTTGGATGCACGAACACTCTTTCGGTCGCGATGCGCTTTCGTATCTTGACTCGGCCGCTCAGATTACGAAGCGAATGAAACTCGGCGTTGCTTGCTTGAGCCCTTATACCCATTATCCTGTTCTGCTAGCGATGTCGATGGCCACTTTGCAGGAAACTAGTGGAGGAAGGGCCGTACTCGGCATAGGGACAGGATTCCCGATGAGACTAGATTCACTCGGGATAAAACACGACAAGCCGATAGGAGCGCTGAAGGACACTATCGAGATATGCCGCCGAATGTGGAGCGGAGAGAACCTCACTTACAATGGAGGTTCATTCAGTTTGAAGAATGTAAAGTCGATCGCCCCAAAACCGGAGAAGAAAATTCCGATATACATAGCAGGATGGAAGAAGCAGATGCTGACTCTAACAGGGCGATACGCGGACGGTTACGTCGCAAAGGGAGGAGAATCGACTAAATCGCTAGCTAGACTGGTTGAAGGGATAAAGACTTCGGCCGAGTGCAAGAATCGAAATTTGAGCGAGATTCGGATTTGTGCATATCTTCTGACGCTCGTATCTGATGATAAGAAAACAGCGCACGACAAAGCGAGGAGAGACCCGTTCGTCAACTATATGCTCTCGGTGCAAGACGATTATCTTTTCGAGGAAAGTGGCATTCCTGCCTCAATGAAGAAACCAATCGCTGAGAACTATTTCAAGGGGCGACTGGACGAATCCTCTAGTCACGTTTCTGACGAGATGCTCGACGCGTTCACTCTATGTGGTACTTCGGGCGAGGTCGAAGAGCGAATTGCGGAGTATAGAAGATCTGGTTTGAATCTGCCGATCCTCCAGCCGATCAGCATGAAAAATGAAGATGTGATGTATATGATAAACTCATCGAGCGCGTTTATTTCTCCAAAGATAGAAAGCTAACTTGAAGAAAGAGAACACACTTTCGAAAGTGAATCTTTCAATCGCGTACCGACTGTTTTATCCTCAAGTTCCGCTGTTAGTCTGCGCAAAATTCGAAGATAAAATTGCGGCAATGCCTGCAAACAGCTGCATGCCGATCTCGACGGATCCGCCGATGGTAGCACTCTCGATTTCCTGCAACACCAGGACAAACTCGATCGTATCAAGATCAAGGCGATTTTCAATAAACTGGATTAACTATGATGAAAAGAAACTCCAGAGGGCGATCATTGAACTCGGATCTGGGTTGATTTCTAAAAAGCGAGCACCTGACAAGCTGCGTGCTGTCGGTGTAGAATATAGACTGCGAGAGGGCATACCTGTCGTCGAAGAAAGTGAAGCTTTTGAACTATGCAAAGTGGAAAGGAAATCTCGGCACGGGGATCACGATCTCTTCGTCGCGACCGTTCTTGAGGCGAGGGGTTCCTTTGACTTTGAAAAGTACTGGAAATTTCGAAGCTATAAACCGGTCTTGTATTTAGGGAGCAATCGAAAGAAGATAGAGCAGCTGCGCAGTTTCTAACACGAAGCTCCAACTAGGGCATATTCAACACGAGGTTTTCCGTCTTCGTTCAGTTCAGAAATCTCTGTAACCTTCCCCTTTCGCTTGAGGTACTCCAAATGAGCGAGGGTCTCCATCAATGCTGCTCTTCTCTCCCACGCTCCGAGCTTTTCCCACATTCCACTGTACCAGTGCAATTTCGAAGCGATTTGGTAACCCGACATCGAGACCTTTCCCTGGTTATAATTTTCTAACACCGAAAGGCATTCGTTCAACCTCTCACGATGATGGTTCTTTATTTCTTGCACCCTTTTGTGAAGGTCCGAAAAGATATACTCATGACTGGGAAGAACCGTTTCTGCATCCAATCGGTCAACCGTATCTAATGAATCTAGATAGTCGTCTAACGGGTCGCCTCTGTAAAATGGGCCAAGCGACACGTTCGGAGTTATTGTGGGAAGAATGTGGTCTCCAGAGAATAGAATCTTTGACCCGTTTCTATCGTACAGGGAAACCGTTCCAATCGTGTGGCCCGGAGTTGGCACAACTTCGAAGCTCCACTCTTCACCGACTTTAACACTCTCGCCTCCGGAAACGATCAAATTAGGCTTTGGAGGTCGGAAAAAATTGAGCATCTCCGAAGAAGCTTCAATCATCGCCTTCAACTCGTCACTCGGTGCCCCATGTTCAGCGAGCCAGTCATGGAGTTCTTTCGTGAATCCCCGATAGTCTCCGTACCTATCTAGAATCAAGGATGCGTCTGCTTGGTGCATGATCAACTTGGAGTCGCGGTTCATCTCCTTGATTTGCTCCGCGAGACCAAAATGATCTGGATGTAAGTGCGAGACAACGATCTGTTCGATTTGATTCGGCTGAGAGCCAATTTCGCTCAGAGATTCTTTGAGCGTGTTGAAGCATTCTTCACTCGGCCATCCCGTGTCGATCAAAAGACTATGGTCTCCATTTTTGGCAAAGTAAACAAAGACGTAGCCAAGAGATCTAATCGGAATTGGGAGCCTTATCTGATAGAGGCCAGATTTTACTTCAGTGATTGTTTCGCTCTTCAATAGCTTGTCTAACTCCTATATCAAGTACGATTAATGAAGTAATTACGAAACTCAGATGCGCTTCTTTTCACGCCGGATCAAGTTCTCGATAAAGAACTCTCCCGCACGATATGAGGTTCGAACTAGTGGCCCAGAGGCTACAAATTTGAAACCCAGCGATTCGCCGATCTCCCTGAACTCTTCAAATCTAGATGGTGGAACATATTCTTCTACCCGTAAATGCCAATTCGAGGGGCGGAGATACTGTCCAATAGCAAGAATATCGACGTCGATCGCGCGCAGATCTTTCATCGATGCAATTACTTCTCCCTCTTTCTCACCGAGACCGAGCATTATCGAGGACTTTGTATAGATAGAGTCGTCCAATTCCTTGACAGTCTTCAAAACACTCAATGACTGCGCGTAATTTGCTCTCCTGTCCCTAGCGACCTGCTGGAGTCTTTCGACCGTCTCTATGTTGTGCGCAAACACGTCAGGGTGAGCTTCGGCAACTTTGCGTATCGCTGTCCGCTCTCCTTGAAAATCTGGAGTTAGAACCTCAATCAGCATGTCCGGACAGTTCTTTCTAGTTTCGAGGATTGTCCTTGCAAAATGTTCGGCTCCTCCGTCGGGAAGATCATCCCTGTCCACAGAGGTAAGGACAACGTAGTTCAGTGCCATCTCTCTTAGGGCATAGCCAATCTTCTGCGGTTCAAATTCGTCCACGACCTGTTTTGGATTCCCACTCTTGACAGCGCAGAACCTGCAACCTCTTGTGCATACGTCGCCGAGAAGCATGAAAGTTGCGGTTCCACCTCCCCAGCATTCGCCAATATTAGGGCAATGAGCTTCTTCGCATACCGTGTGAAGACCCAAGTCTCCCGAGAGGCTTTTGATTCTCTTGTAATTCTCGCCAGAAGGAGGCCTCACCTTTAGCCAATCAGGCTTTCTGGCATTTGTAGACACTTGAGCCAAGCTGTTTACGTTCACAATCCAAAATCTGACTGATAGAGTGGAAAATTATTGAGGCTCCATTGCTCAAAAATCTTGCCGATATAGAATTTCGATGTTCAGACTTCGGAACTAATATCTGTGAACTGTGGAAGCCGGAAGGCCGCTTTCTAGACGAGTTTTGCAAATCTCAGACAAAATCTTTGAAAATATTATAAAAAATAAAAGCTAATAACGGTTTTCGAACATAGCTTTTATCGGGAAGTCCTTCCTCCAAGATGAAAGCCATCAAGATTGTAACCACTCCGCCGGGTCCGAAAGCTAAGAAGATCGTTGCAGAGACGAACAAGGTACTTTCGCCTTCGATAGCGAGATTTTATCCGCTGGTAATGGACCATGCCCATGACTGTCTCGTCAGCGACGTGGATGGAAATCGCTACATCGATTTCAATTCGGGAATTGCAGTTCTAGGAGTTGGTTCTACAAATGATAGGGTTGTCAAGGCCGCCACTGAGCAGCTGAAGAAATTCACGCATTATTCTTACACGGATTTCTACTATGAAAACATTAACGAGCTTGCAGAGAAATTGATCAAGATCTTTCCTAGCAACGGAAAGAAGAAGGAAGACAAGCAAGTATACTACGGGAACTCTGGGACTGAAGCCAATGAAGCTGCGATAAAGCTGGCGAGATATTCGACGAGACGGCCGCGGCTTATGGCGTACATGAGTGCTTTCCATGGAAGAACGATGGGAACTATGTCTCTCACTGCGAGCAAGTTACGACAGGTTCGCGGATTTTCCCCCCTCTTGAGTGGAGTCGAGCACGTGCCCTATCCGTACTGCTATCGCTGCCCGCTGAAAATGGAGTACCCTAACTGCGGATTTGCCTGCGTAGACTATATCCAGGAAAATTACTTTGACAAGTACGTTCCTCCCGAAGAAGTCGCGGCTTTCTTCATAGAACCAATTCAGGGGGAGGGAGGATACGTTGTCCCGCCAGATGATTACTTCAAGGAACTTTTCAAGAGATTTGGCAAGTACGGCATCTTGTTTGCGGACGATGAAGTTCAAAGCGGAATGGGCAGAACGGGAAAATGGTTCGCAATCGAGCATTTTGGCGTTATCCCTGATATGATATCCGTCGCAAAAGCTCTTGGAGGGGGATTGCCTATCGGCGCTTTGATTACCCGAGCCGATTTGATGACATGGCAACCAGGGTCTCACGCGAGCACATTCGGAGGGAACCCCGTCGCCGCAGCCGCCGCTCTGGCGGTAATCTCGGAAATTGAAGAAAGAGACTTGATGGGAAACGCAAGAAAGCAGGGTGCGTACATTATGAACGTATTCAAAGAATGGCGTGAAAAGTACGAGATTATCGGTGATGTGCGGGGCAAGGGTCTCATGATCGGAGTCGAAATTGTAAAGGACAAAAAATCGAAGAAGTTTGGTTCAGAAGAAGCAACGAAAATAACTGACCTTGCTTGGAAGAAAGGAGTTCTCTTGATAACGTGCGGGAGATCTACTCTCAGGATTGCTCCGCCTCTTACAATTACAAGAGAACTAGTTGATGAAGCGCTGGAAGTGATCGAAGATGCTATTGCGCAAGTGAACAAGGAGACCGTCGGATCGAAGCTAGAAATTACGGTTCCTGCTCGCTAAATTCTATTGATACTCGTCGCTCTTGTTTTCTAAATCTCTGGTAATGCCCCGCCTGAGTCGAGCGCCAATTGATGTAAATATGTTCTTGAAGTAGCACTTGCCTGCGAAGAAACCCGCTCGTATACGGGGTAATCCTCATGCGCTATGATTCATTGAAGATCGCCGGCGCTTTGTACGTTATCGCGGTCTTTCAGTTTTTTGTTTTCGAGCTTGTCGCAGAAACGCTCTACCCCGGCTACAGCGTCGC
>JASHOD010000112.1 GCA_030041295.1 Nitrososphaerales archaeon | reverse complement strand
GACGACTTTGAAAGTGGAACTGTAGCTGCCGCATGCGGCGGGGTAACTACCGTTGTAGATTTCGCAATGCCTCAAAAGGGTACATCTCTGATCCAGACATACGGGCAATGGCGTAAGAAAGCAGATCAAAAAGTCTCAGTCGATTATGGATTACACCTAGTCATTCACGAGTTGAACAACGAGAACTTTAGCCAGATCAAAGAAGTTATGAATAAGGGCGTACAGAGTTTCAAAGTCTTTACCACCTACAGAAAAGGAGGACTAATGTTAGGCGATTACGACATATTTAGAGTGTTGAAAGAAGTCACTTCGCGAGGAGGCATGGTGGGAATCCATTGCGAAAATAACGATTTTATCGAGTGTCTTGTTTCCCAGTTTTTGGACGAAGGCCATACTGCACCGAAGTACCATGCGAAATCAAGACCTCCAGAGTCGGAAGTTGAAGCGGTTCGCAGGATCATTTCTCTAACAGAATTTGCGCGAGCGTCCGCGTATATTGTCCACACATCCACCGGGCAGGCCGTCCAAGCGGTCAAGGAAGCAAAGGCACGCGGTACAAAGATTTATTCAGAAACTTGCCCGCACTATCTTGCGTTTACTGATGTCAAATACGAAAGCAAAAACGCAAAGAATTACGTAATGTCTCCACCTCTTCGTAAGATAGAGGATCTGAAATCACTATGGGCTGGAATCAGCTCTGGTGATATTCATACGGTGGCGAGTGATCACTGCTGTTTTACGTCACAACAAAAAGATCTGGGTAAAGGAGATTTCTCAAAAATACCAAACGGCGTTCCCGGGACAGAAATCATCCTCGCGTTGCTATATTCGGAAGGAGTTAGAAGAGGATTGATAACTCTACATGACATCGTGCGTGTTGCGTCACATAACCCAGCCAAACAGTTCGGACTATATCCGAGAAAAGGGGCTATCAGGATAGGCAGCGATGCTGACATTGTAATACTAGATCCAAAAAAGAAAAAGAAACTCACGAAGGAAAATCTTCACAGCCGCCTTGACAACTCGATATACGAGGACATGATCGTCACAGGCTTTCCCTCAATCACGCTGTCTAGAGGCAAAGTGGTTTATCGGGACGACCAGTTCACTGGAAGGAAAGGCTCAGGGAGTTACGTGCCCGGCATCACCTCGAGAAACATCAATTCGTTGCCGTCAAAACAGAGAGGCTAACTTCATCGATGGACACTTTCGTGGGTAAGCCCATCCAGCGTAAGGAGGACAGGCGTGTGGTCCTTTCATCAATGAAATTCATTGATGATCTAAATCCGCCGGATCTAGTCTACGTAGCAATCGTGCGTAGCCAATACGCCCATGCGAGAATCAAGAAAATAGATACTTCCGGGTTGTTAGAGGATTCGAGAGTTCTGGCATGCTTTACAGGCGAAGATCTCGTGAATTCAATGAACCCAATGCCGTTTCTTATTTCTCCATCTGATTCCAAGTCCGCGAAGGTGTATCCTCTCGCGGTGGGCAAAGTAAGATTTGTCGGGGAGCCCATATTGGCCGTCGTAGTATCAGATCTTTATGACTCTAGTGAAGTGTTGGACAAAGTCCAGATTGATTTCGAACCATTACCACCGATAGTAAATGCAGAAGACGCCGCCGACAAGCAAAGTGAGAAAAATAAGATCTATGAAGATTGGGCAGACAACGTTGCGTGGTCATTTGCAGTACACAACGGGAATGTGGACAAATCTTTCGACGAGGCTTTTCTCAAGGTGGCAGGAAGATTTTCAATAAATCGACAATACGGAGCCGCGATGGATACGAGAGGAACAGTGGCAAGCTACGATCCTGCCGACGAAATGCTCACTGTGTGGTCGACATCGCAGTGGCCCCATCTTTTGCGGAGTCTACTCGCTGAGATTCTTGACCATCCTGAAAATAAAATTCATGTCATTGCGCCGGACATCGGCGGTGGTTTCGGTAACAAACAAGATTTGTATCGTGAGGAAATTCTCCTTCCTTTTATTGCTAAGAAGCTTAAGCGATCTGTGAAGTGGGTTGCCACTCGTAGTGATGATATTTCATCAACTTCTCATTGCAGGGAACAGATACACGACGCGGAAATGTCATTCGATAAGAGCGGACGCATCTTGGCTCTCAGAGATAGATTCATAGCTGACATAGGCGCATTTGGGCCGATGAGCGTAGGTCCTCCGATTGTTACTACCGTAACTATGACGGGCGCATACAAGATTGACAATGTCGCTCTAGATTTGAAATGTGTTGTAACAAACAAGGTGCAGACTGGCGCGTTCAGGGGGTTTGGCTATCCGGAATCCACTTTCGTTATCGAGCGTCTTCTAGACATAGCGGCCTCAACACTAGGAATCGATCCTGCTGAAATCAGGAAGAGAAACTTCGTTTCAGAATTTCCATACAATACATCCGCTGGAGCTTTGCTCGACAGCGGAAATTACTCAGAGATGCTTGATAAGGCGCTCGAAGCAATAGATTATGACTCGTTTAGAAAAAGACAGAAGGAACTGGCGCAAAGGAGCAGGTTCGTCGGGCTAGGTTTTGGAATGGGTCTTCTCGGTGGGGGATGGGGACCGTCTAGGATTCTCGAAGGATTCGGAGCCAAATACAAAGGATATGATACAGTTAGCATAAGCGTCGAGCAAGATGGCGGAATCATTGTGAGGACTGGTCTGTCGCCCCACGGCACGGGCCTCGAAACGACGTTATCACAAGTGTGTGCCGATGAGCTGGGGGTGGACGTGAAGGACATCATGGTCGTCCACGGCGACTCGATGACTTCTCCTTTCGGTTTCGGAACTTGGGGGAGCAGGAGTCTCGTGATAGGGGCTAACGCTGCAAGAATTTGTATCGAGAAATTACGAGCGAAAGCTCTAGCTCTTGCAAGCTACAAGATGAACCTTCCAGTTGACAAATTAGAGTATCGAAATGGGGGTGTCCAGTTGATTGGAGATAAAGAACACAGGATCAGTTTGGGCGAAATCTCAAGAATCTCTTACGCCCCTACCTCACTCCCAGCTCACATGGAGCCTGGGTTGGAAGCTACTGCAACGTATGAACCGAAGGAGCTTGCTATCTCTGCCGGGTTGCATGTCGCTATTGTCGAAGTGGATCCAAAAACATGTGAAATCAAGATTTTGCGTTATGTAATGGTTCATGATTGCGGAAAGATGATCAACCCCATGATTGTAGAAGGGCAGTTACATGGAGGATTAGCACAGGGAGTGGGGGCGGCAATGTTAGAAGAAATTCGGTATGATGAAAACGGTCAGCTCCTTACAGGGAGCTTCATGGACTATCTAGTCCCGTCTTCAATGGAAATTCCGAAATTTGAGTTGTTACACGTCGAGACTCCTTCGCCTTACAACGAGATGGGACTCAAAGGTGCCGGTGAGGATGGAATAGTAGGGCCTCCTTCTGCGATTACTAATGCAATTTGTGATGCTTTCAAAATGTACGGGTTGAAAATCAACAAAACACCGATAACACCTCCAGATCTTTGGCTAGCTCTTCGTGCCTTGGGATTTGGTTCTAAGAATGCTAGCTGATTTCAGACACGAATCGAAACCTCTTTGGCAGAAGAGACTAGCGCAGAACTGTTTCTATGGTCAGTTTCGCTTCGCTCGCCTTCAGTCGCGGACCAATGCTCGTGCACTATTTTCCATGAGTTCCTCATCTTCTCGTACACTATAGTGCCTCGAGCCACAGTTTTCGCCGTTTCTTTCGACCCTCGTATTTTCG